>NZ_RYYS01000020.1 GCF_004138215.1 Anaerophilus nitritigenes | reverse complement strand
TTATTGAGAATTTGTGAAAATATAGAATAAGTGAGAAAATCATTAGCATTACACTGTTTGAGCGAAAGCGAGTTTGTAATGCTATTTTCGACCGTTTCTATATATTTTCCAAATTTGAAAGTTAGTGACGTTTTTTATGACTTTGTCTACAAGTTCAGAAGATATTTATATATCTTTTTTTTTATTGTACTACTGAATAAGCGTAAAATCAATTTCTCGTTGAGATATATCTGCTCTTATAACTTTTATTTTTACTTCGTCTCCTATTCGATAAGCTTTTTTAGTTCTCTCTCCTCTAAACAAATGATTTTCTTCATCATAAATATAATAATCATCTACTAGTGAACTAATTCTTACTAAGCCTTCAATAGTGTTTTCAAGTTGTATAAACATTCCAAAGGACACTACGCTACTGATGATCCCTTCAAATATTTCCCCTATATGATGAGTCATATATTCAGTTTTCTTCAAATCATCTGTTTCTCTTTCTGCTTCAATAGCAATTCTTTCTCTCTCAGAAGAAACATCTGATGCATTTTCTACAATTCCTTTTAATTTTTTAATTCTCTTTCCATTCATATCTCCTGATAAAGATTCCTTTATGATTCGATGAATTTGAAGATCTGGGTATCTTCTAATGGGAGATGTAAAATGGCAATAATTTTCTGCTGCAAGTCCAAAGTGTCCTGTATTGTATGGAGAATATCTAGCTTTCTTTAAAGACCTTAACATAATTGTGCTAATAATTCTTTCTTCTTTTTTTCCTTCTACTTTTTTTATCAAATCTTGAAGAGCATGTGGATGAATTTGATTGTTTGCACCCTTTAGATGATATCCAAAATTATGAATAAATTTATTAAAAGTTTCTATCTTTTCCATATCTGGATCTTCATGTATTCTATATACAAATGGAATATCTGCCCAATGAAAATGTTCTGCTACAGTTTCATTACAAATAAGCATAAACTCTTCAATAATTCTATTTGCAATTCTTCTTTCTGCTTTTCTTATTTCTATAGGAACACCTTTTTCATCAAGTATAATCTTTGATTCATCAAAATCAAAATCTATACTTCCTCTTACATCTCTTCTTTTTCTTAATTTTTTCGCTAATTGTTCCATTGTCTTAAAATCTTCTAGTAAATAATCATATCTTTCTTTTAATTTTTCATCTTCTTTTTCAAGTAGATCCGATACATCTGTATAAGTCATTCTCTCACTAGTTTTAATGACACTTTCATAAATTTCATGTCTTACTACATTTCCTTTTTGATCAATTTCCATATCTACAGATAAAGTTAATCTATCTACCTTAGGATTCAAACTACAAACTCCATTGGATAACTTTTTAGGAAGCATAGGAATTACTCGATCTACTAAATACACACTTGTTGCTCTTTTTAAAGCTTCTTTATCTAGTGAGCTGTACTCTCTTACATAATGGGTTACATCCGCTATATGTACCCCTAAGAGATAGTTTCCATTTGGAAGAATCTTCACACCTACAGCATCATCTAAATCTTTTGCATCTGATCCATCAATAGTTACAATTCTTTCTTCTCTTAAATCTCTTCTTCTTTTTATTTCTTCATCAAGAATGATTTCTTCAATATTTGCTGCCTCTTCTTCTACTTTTTTAGGAAAATTCAATGGAAGCTTATATTTTTTAATGACAGAAATAATATCTGTTCCTATATCATTTTTATGTCCTAATACTTCTATAATTGTTCCTTCTGGATTCCTTCTCGGTTGAGGCCATTTTGTAATTTTTGCAACTACCTTATATCCATCCTTTGCCCCTCCTACTTCACTTTTAGGAATAAAAATATCCATATTGATTCTTGAATCATCTGGAACTACAAATCCAAAATTTTTACTATTTTCAAAAGTTCCTACAATTTCATCATTGGCTCTATGAATAATTCTAATAACTTCTGCTTCTCCATTTTTTCCATCTGTACCCTTCTTTACAATTCTTCCAATGACTCTATCATTGTGCATAGCTCCATTTAAGTCATTAGCAGAAACAAATATATCTTTATATCCCTCTATCTCTGATAAAATAAATCCAAATCCTCTTCCATGAATTTGAATCTTCCCTACTATTAAATTCATTCTTTCAGGAGCTGCATATCTATTTTTCTTAGTTTTAATGACGTGTCCTTCTCTTTCCATTTCATCTAATGTTTCATAGAATTCTCCTATTTCTGTAGGTTGTATTTCAAATACATTAGAAAGCTCTACATCTAACATAGGACTATATGCATTTTCTCTCATAAACTCTAATATTTTATCTTTAATATTCAATCAAATTCCTCCTATATATTTTTTATAGATTATGCTTATTTTACCCATTTCATTTATTTTTAAAACTCCTATATTTCCTAGGAAATAGCTATTTTATATAGCCAAAATAAAATACCGATCATATGTAATAAAAAAATGAGCGGGATACCTATATAGAAGCTTTTATGTTGAGTTTTGTGACGAAATATACTCATTCCCATTATCACACCAATGGCTCCTCCCAAAAATGATACAATAAAAAAAGTCCGTTCTTTTATTCTCCATGCATCCTTTTTCGATTTATATTTATCTATAAAAGTGAGTAAAAAAGAATAAAGGTTTATAAAAATCAAATAAGTAATAAAATAAAATTCTTTCATTTTTAATAAAATCTTTATATTATCCATTTTATCCCTCCATAAAAAATAAATACCATCTGTAATTATAGCACAGATGGTATTTATTTTAAATGTCTTTAAGCTTTCTTACAATTTGATCAATATTTATTTTTGCTGCATTAATTTTTATTATCTTATCTTTATTTGGATTATCTCTTATACTTTTATCATCATAATAAACAATGGCATCTACTTTATTATTTATACTGCTTAAATTTCTTACATCAAATCCTTGTCTTACTAATTCTTCTGCAATTTCATTAAGCTCTTGTTGTACTCCTATAGTTTTCACTCCACCACCTCCAGTAATTTTATTTTTCTACTGAAAGCTTTTTTTATACAAAAAAAATCACATATAACTTTAGATACCAATATAAAAAGACCCTTAAAGGGTCTTTTTATTAGAATAATTTTCCGCCTATTTTTAAGAACAATGGTGCAAAAACAACTGCAACAATAGTCATTAATTTGATTAAGATATTGATAGATGGACCAGATGTATCTTTAAATGGATCTCCTACTGTATCTCCAACTACAGCTGCTTTATGTGCTTCACTACCTTTTCCACCATGATGTCCTTCTTCAACATATTTTTTAGCGTTGTCCCAAGCACCACCAGCATTTGCCATCATAATAGCAAGTAATACTCCTGATACTAATGATCCTGCAAGTAATCCTCCTAAAGCAGCAGTTCCAAGAAGTATCCCTACTGCTAAAGGTGCTAACACTGCCATAATTCCAGGAACCATCATTTCTTTTAATGCAGCACCTGTACTAATATCAACACATCTTGCATAATCTGGTTTTGCTTTTCCTTCCATAATTCCAGGAATTTCTTTAAACTGTCTTCTTACTTCTTCAATCATTTGAAAAGCTGCTTTACCAACTGATTCCATAGTCATAGCAGAGAATAAAAATGGAAGCATGCCTCCAATTAACAAACCAACTACTACTAGTGGATCTAATATATCAATAGTGTCTAATCCTACTACTTGAGCATAAGAAACAAACAATGCTAAAGATGTTAGTGCAGCAGATCCGATTGCAAATCCTTTACCAATAGCTGCTGTTGTATTTCCTACAGAGTCTAATTTATCTGTAATTTCTCTAACTCCACTTGGTAATTCACACATTTCTGCAATACCACCAGCATTATCTGCAATAGGACCATACGCATCTACTGCTACAGTAATTCCTGTTGTAGATAACATACCTACTGCTGATAGTGCAATACCATATAATCCAAAGAATTTATAAGCTACTAAAATTCCTACTGCAAGTAATAAAATTGGAATCGCTGTAGAATACATACCTACTGCCAAACCACTAATAATTGTTGTAGCAGGTCCTGTTTCTGATTGTTGTGCAATTTTTTGAACAGATGCATATTCTCCTGAAGTATAAACTTCTGTAACTTTACCAATTGCCATTCCTACAATAAGTCCTGCAACAATTGCAAAGAATGCATTTAAATCTCCAAAAAACATTTTACTTAAAAAGTAAGTTCCTACGATTACAATAGCTCCTGCTATATAAGTACCTCTATGAAGTGCTGATGCAGGGTTTGTATTTTCATCCCCTCTAACAAATAAACTTCCTATAATAGATGCAATAATTCCTAAAGATGCCAATGCTAATGGGAATATAGCTCCACTTTGTGGATCAATATGTGCCATTACAACTCCTAATGTAATAACTGATATAATAGAACCAACATAAGATTCAAAAAGGTCTGCTCCCATACCTGCTACGTCACCAACATTATCTCCTACGTTATCTGCAATAACAGCTGGATTTCTTGGATCGTCTTCTGGAATACCTGCTTCTACCTTACCAACTAAGTCAGCTCCTACGTCAGCTGCTTTTGTATAGATTCCTCCTCCAACACGTCCAAATAATGCAATTGAAGATGCACCTAGTCCAAATCCTGTAATAATACTTGGCTCTCTAAAGATATAATATAAAACACCTACTCCTAAAAGTCCTAGTCCCACAACACTCATACCCATAACGGCTCCACCACTAAAAGCTACTCCTAATGCTTTGTTCATTCCACCTTCTCTTGCTGCATTGGCGGTTCTAACATTTGCCTTTGTTGCAACTTTCATACCAAAGAATCCTGCTAATGCAGAAAAACATGCTCCTACTAAGAAACATATTGCGGTTTGTACTCCAACACCAAAAATTAAGGCTACAAATAAAGCGATTACAAAAATAACCAAAGTCTTATACTCTCTTGATAAGAAAGCCATAGATCCTTCATAAATATATGTAGAGATTTCCTTCATTCTTTCTGTCCCTACATCTACTTTATCAATTTTTGCTGCAAGCATAAAAGCAAAAATCAACGCCACTACACCCACAATAGGTGCTAGTATTTCAAAATTCATTTTCTATATCCTCCTTTGTGCCCCCATAACTTTGTGATATTATTGAATACTAACTAAAATAATAGAAGTAATAATAAATATAGATGCACCAATAGTAGTTAGCTTACTTAGCATTCCTTCATAACTTCTTCCTTTTTGTTTTCCCATTAATTGTTCTGCTCCACCAGAAATAGAACCTGATAATCCAGCACTTTTACCAGATTGTAGTAAAATACTTCCAATCAGTATAAGACTAGCAATTACTTGTATAATCATAAATACAGTCTTCATATCCACACCTCCTCCATCTCGTTAACATACCTATTTTAACATAGGTATTTTTTAAAATCAATAATAATTATCCCTCTCTATATTGAAGCATATTTCACACATACAAGATATTTTAATATATTTTCATAGATGAAAACAGTAAGAAAAGGGTAGAGATTCTACCCTTAATCTTTTCCAATTTATCCTAAATCTATACCTTTATTTTAAATTATAAAAGGCTTTCATTCCTCCATATTTTCCTGTAACATCCAGCATCTCTTCAATTCTTAATAATTGATTGTATTTTGCTACTCTATCTGTTCTTGATGGAGCACCTGTTTTGATTTGACCAGCATTTACTGCTACTACTAAATCTGCAATCGTTACATCTTCAGTCTCTCCAGATCTATGAGATATTACTGCTGTATATCCAGCTCTCTTTGCCATTTCAATAGCATCTAGTGTTTCTGTAATCGTTCCTATTTGATTTAATTTAATTAAAATAGAGTTTGCTGTTTTTCTTTCAATTCCCTTTTCCAGTCTTTGAGTATTAGTTACAAATAAATCGTCTCCTACTAATTGAACTTTTCTTCCTAGTCTTTCAGTAAGCATTTTCCATCCTTCCCAATCTTCTTCATCTAATCCATCTTCTATAGAAATAATTGGGTATTTGCTTACTAATTTTTCATAGAATTCTACCATTTGTTCGGATGTTTTTACTACACCTTCTCCAGCTAAATTATATTTTTTTTCTTCTTTATCATATAATTCAGTAGCTGCTACATCTAGTGCTAACATAATATCTTCTTGTGGCACATATCCAGCTTTCTTAATAGCTTCTATAATAACTTCTAAAGCTTCTTCATTAGAAGTAAGATTTGGTGCAAATCCCCCTTCATCTCCTACAGCAGTGTTGAGTCCTTTTTCTTTTAACACTTTCTTTAAATTATGGAATACTTCTGCACCCATTCTTAATGCCTGTCTAAAAGAATTTGCACCTACAGGCATAATCATAAATTCTTGAATATCTACGTTATTATCTGCATGCTCTCCACCATTTAATATATTCATCATAGGAACTGGAAGAGTTTTTCCATTCACACCACCTATATATTGATAAAGTGGCAATCCCAAATATTCACTTGCTGCTCTTGCAACTGCCATAGATACTCCTAATATAGCATTTGCTCCTAGTCTTGCTTTATTATCTGTTCCATCTAACTCAATCATTAATGAATCTATCGCCACTTGGTCTAATGCATCCATACCAATAATTTCATCTGCTATTTCTTCATTTACATTTTCTACTGCTTTTCTTACACCTTTTCCTAAGTATCTTTCTATATCATCATCTCTTAATTCTACAGCTTCAAAAGCTCCCGTAGATGCTCCAGAAGGTACAATTGCTCTTCCCATACTTCCATCTTCAAGATAGACTTCTACCTCTACTGTTGGATTTCCCCTAGAATCTAATACCTCTCTTGCATAAACATCTATAATTGTACTTGACATATGTACTTCCCCTCTCTTTTAGAAATTTACAAGTTTTACAAAATCTTCAGGATCTAAACTTGCTCCACCTACTAAAGCTCCGTCCACATCTTCTTGATTCATAATTTCTTCTACATTAGAAGGCTTTACACTTCCTCCATATTGAATACGTACTTCTAAACATATATCTTCTCCATAGAGTTCTTTAATTCCTTCTCGAATTATAAAAATTACTTCATTAGCCTCCTGTGGTGTTGCAGTTTTTCCTGTTCCTATGGCCCATATTGGCTCATATGCAATTACAATCTCTTTAACTTGTTGTGCACTTATATCTTTTAGCGCTTTCATCACTTGATTTTTTACTACATGATCTGTTTCATTTTTCTCTCTTTGTTCTAGTGTTTCTCCTACGCAAAGAATGGGATTGATTTTATGCTTTAGAGCTATATGTACTTTTTTATTAACTGTTTCATCAGTTTCATTAAAATACTGTCTTCTTTCAGAATGACCAATAATACAATAGTCTATACCTATTTCTCTTAACATAGTAGAAGAAATTTCTCCTGTATATGCACCATTTTCTTCCCAATGCATATTCTGAGCACCAACTTTTATATTTGTTCCATCCACTGCTTTTTTTACTGCTTCTAAACTTGTATATGGTACACATAAAACAACTTCTACATCTGTACCAACCACTTGATCTTTTATTTTGTCTACAAATTCAGTAGCTTCTTTGATTGTTTTATGCATTTTCCAATTTCCTGCAATAATCGGTAATCTCATATTAAATGCCTCCTAATTTACTTTTCTTCTATGACAGCAATACCTGGAAGTTCTTTTCCTTCTAAAAATTCTAAGGAAGCTCCTCCTCCTGTAGATATATGTGTCATATCATCTTTAAATTCTAATTGTTCTACAGCTGCCGCACTATCTCCTCCACCTATAATAGTTGTTCCACAAGACTCTGCCATAGCTTTTGCAATTCCTTTTGTACCAAATGCAAACGCAGGCATTTCAAATACACCCATAGGTCCATTCCATATAATTGTTTTTGCATTTTTTATTTCTTCTGCAAATATTTTAACACTTTTATCTCCTATATCAAGACCCATCATATCCTTTGGAATTTCTTCTGATTTTACTGTTTTATGTACTGAATCTGCTTTAAACTTCTCTGCTACTACTATATCTACTGGTAATAAAAACTTTACATTTTTTTCTTTTGCTTTTTCCATAAGCTCTTTTGCAAGATCAATTTTATCTTCTTCCAAAAGTGAATTTCCGATTTCATATCCTTTTGCTTTTAAAAACGTATACGCCATTCCTCCACCTACAATAAGGGTATCTACTTTTTCTAATAAGTTCGTAATGACTCCTATTTTATCAGATACTTTGGCTCCTCCTAAAATAGCTACAAAAGGTTTTTCTGGACTTACTAAAGCTTTTCCTATAATATCTATTTCTTTCTGAATCAAATATCCTGATACACATGGTAAAAATTTTGCAATTCCTGCCGTAGAAGCATGTGCTCTATGAGCTGTTCCAAAGGCATCATTTACAAATAAATCTCCCAAACTTGATAAATCCTTTGAAAAAGCTTCATCATTTTTTTCTTCTTCTTTTCTAAATCTTACATTCTCAAGTAAAACAATTTCTCCATCTTTCATTTGTTCTACAGCTTTTTTGGCACTTTCACCAACTACTTCTTTATCAGCTGCAAAGGTTACTTGTTTTTGTAAAAGCTCTGCAAGTTTTTTTGCTACTGGCTCTAAAGTGTATTTCTCATTAAATTGCCCTTTTGGTCTTCCCAAATGAGACATCAAAATTACTTTTGCATCTTCCTTAATTAAATATTGTATAGTTGGAAGAGCAGCCCTTATACGAATATCATCTGTTATATTCTTATCCTCATCCATAGGTACATTAAAATCACATCGTACTAATACTTTTTTCCCTTTTACCTGAACATCTTCAATATTTTTCTTTTTCAATTTTTTCACCTCTGCTTTTTATAATTGTATACTCCTATTAATATATGTAACATACTATTTAACCTTAGTCAATGATTTATGTTGTATACTTTTAAAGAAAGGTTCAACCTAAATAAGATTGAACCTTTTTTCTATAATCCTTGTTGTATTACATATTTTACTAAATCTATTACTCTAGTAGAATAACCCCATTCATTATCATACCAAGAAACGATTTTTGCTAAATTTCCATCCATCATCATAGTTGAAAGTCCATCTATAATAGAAGATCTAGAATCTTGTCTATAATCTATAGATACTAAAGGTTCATCGCTATAGCCTAAAATTCCTTTCAATTCATTTTCTGATGCTTTTTTCAAAGCATCATTAATTTGTTCAGCTGTTGTTTCCTTTTCTAATTCACAAACTAAATCTACTACTGAAACAGTAGGGGTAGGCACACGCATAGCCATTCCATTTAATTTTCCTTTTAACTGTGGAAGTACTAATGCTACTGCTTTTGCAGCTCCTGTAGTAGTAGGAATAATAGATTCTGCAGCAGCTCTTGCTCTTCTTAAATCTTTATGAGGAAGATCTAGTATTCTTTGATCATTTGTATAAGAATGCACTGTAGTCATCAATCCTCTTTTAATGCCAAATTTTTCATCGATGACCTTTGCAAAAGGAGCAAGACAATTTGTAGTACATGAAGCATTAGATATAATATGATGCTCCTTTGGATCATAATCTTTTTCATTCACTCCAAGTACAATTGTAGTATCCTCATTTTTAGCAGGAGCACTAATGATTACCTTCTTTGCACCTGCACTTATATGTTTTATTGCCTTTTCTTTATCTGTAAATACTCCTGTAGACTCTATAACAATATCTACTCCTAATGATTTCCATGGAATATTTGCTGGATCTCTCTCTGCATAAATTTTAATTTCTTTTCCATCAACTACAATAGTATTTTCTTTCACTTCTACAGTTTTACTGAATTTCCCAAAACAGCTATCATATTTTAACAAGTGCGCTAAAGTATACGCATCTGTTAAATCATTAATGGCTACAATTTCAAAATCCTTTCCTCCTTGTTCCATAGCTATTTTAAAAGCATTTCTTCCTATTCTTCCAAATCCATTAATACCAACTTTTACACTCATGCAAAATCCTCCCTCATCATGTATTTATTTTAATATTTCTTGAGCTAAGCCTTCATCAATTATCAAAGTAAGATTTGTATTTAATTTGCTTATTGGCATAATTGCTAGAGCTTTTTCTTTTCCTGCTGCTACGCCAATAGGATTTTTTATATTTTTATAGGTTTGTAAACTAACTCCAACAGAATTAACTTCTTCTATAATTTTTCCTTTTAGATTAAAATAATACCCAAAAGCTTCTGCAACAGCACATTTTTTATTGAGCTCTTCAATTTTTTCATTAGAAAGACCTCTTCTCTTAGCCATTTTGTCAGCTCTTCCTATACCAAATAATAATACATGAATTTGTTTTATATAATCTACAACCTCTTTTGTATTTGGATCTTTAGAAAGACTTTCTAATAAATCTTTTGAAATATTATCAGGCATATGCAAAAGTTCGTATGGACAATTTAATTTTCTTGCAATTTTTGCGGTAATATGATTTGCCTGATTCTCAGCATTTTTACCTAAGCCCCCTCTAGCAGGAACAATCATCATGTGGTGCTTTAAATCTTCTTCTATCATTTCATCAGCTACCATAGATATAGTAGTTCCTCCTGTAACTCCTACAATCATATGATCCTTCAAAATAGATTTAAAATACTTACTTGCAACTTTTCCTATTTCTCTTAAAATAAATTCATCTTCATCATAAAGACCTGGCACAACTATTACTTTTTTAATTTCAAGCTTTTGAGCCACTTCTTCTTCAATAGAATTTAAATTTTTTAAAATATGTATAAAGCTTCTTAATACTTCTAAACTAGTGTAACCAGATTCAGTAATGTTCATTCCCTCAGCTTTTATCTCTATAAGATTTTGATCCTTTAAGATATTTACTTCTTTTCTTATAACTCTCTCACTTATTTGTAAAAAAGCAGATAAACTTCTTCTTCCTATGGGCTGATGATAAGAAATTAAACGAAGAATATGATACCGATCCATCAAAAGCTTTACCATTTCAGGAGCTATTTTCTTTTGTGTTTGTATAAAATCGGCAACACAAAATTCTTCTTTTTCAGTCATTTTTTCATCTCCTTATAATCTACCTTGTTTTTCGGGACCTAAATAGTCCCTATAGACTTTTTAGGTCCCATTCATTCTAAAATATCTATTTATACATTAACATAATTTCCTAAAATTTTCAATAGAAAAATGACGTGTTCTCAAGACAAACGCATGAACTTTGACAACTATATACCAAACAAATCAAATACTTCATCTTCATCAATAACACGCTTACTGTTCTTATCTGCATTTTGAAGCATGCTTTTCATTTTCTCTTCTATTGATTTTTTGAGTAATGATTCAAAATCAATATTTCTAAGCTTAAAGAAAAGAATAGGATCATTATCTAACCTAGCACCTATTCCATACAATACTGCTGCAATATGCTTACAAACTACTGCTGAATCAGGGCAACTACATTGAAAATGTATCTCTTTTAAAGATGGAAATAATCCGTTCTTTGACTCCTTAAATAGTTCATCAAATTCCTTTGGGAATTCACCTGCTATTAATGTTTCCATTGTATCTATTCTATGGTTACAAATTTCTATTACTCTTGTCCATTTTCCTTGATCTAATTCATCTATTTGAATTAAAACACTATATGGCTTAGAACTACTTCCTTGAACAAGTGCTTCAACTTGTCCTGTTTTGATTTGTAAATCTAAAACTGCACCATGTCTTACATAACTTCGTCCTCTTCCTATTCTATTTTTTAAATCTGCATAGCTTTCTAAATTTGTATTCCAGGCTTTTCCCCACCATTTTTTTGCTATTGCATTACCATTTATTATAACTGGAGAAATATTGGGATTTTTCTTTCTAAGTTTTTCAATACTCTTTTGAGCATTTTCTTTTTTCTTTGCAACTGTAATATACTCACCAAAGCCATAGAAACTCATCTATTTTTCACCACCTAGTTTAAATAATTCCATAAGTTCATTATTATCAAACTCTGTAATCCATTTTTCTTCCGATGATGCTATTATATCTCCTGCTAACTTTTGTTTTTCTTCTATAATTAAATCTATTTTTTCTTCAATTGTTCCTAATGTAACAAATTTATGTACCATTACATTCTTTGTCTGTCCTATACGAAAAGCTCTATCTGTAGCTTGATTTTCAATAGCTGGATTCCACCATCTATCAAAATGAATCACATGGTTTGCTTTGGTAAGATTAAGTCCTACACCCCCTGCTTTAAGTGAAAGTACCATATAAGGAACATATTCTTCTCCATTAAAAATCTCTACCATCTCTCCTCTCTTTTTAATCGGTGTACCTCCATGTAGAATAAATCCTTTTCGATTAAATATTTTTTCCAAGAAATTTGAAATAGGTTCAGTCATTTCTTTAAATTGAGTAAACACAATAACTCTTTCTCTTCTTTCATATATATTTTCACAAATATTTTGAAGTTGTTCAAATTTCCCACTCTGTTGTGGTTTATATTCTTCTAATCCAAGATATTGATCTGGATGATTACAAATCTGCTTAAATTTCATTATACTTGCAAGGACTAGTCCTTTTCTCTCTATTCCTTCTGTATTTTGTAACTTTATTTCAATTTCTTTTACTAATTTTTTATATAATACAACTTGTTTTTTACTTAAAGATGCATATTCCTTCTTTTCAATCTTTTCTGGAAGATCTGCTATTACCAATTTATCAGTCTTTAGTCTTCTTAATATAAATGGACTAACAATATTTCTAAGTTTTGAATAAGCTTTATTATTCTCTTTTATTTTTTTTGTCAAATTTGTAAATTCCTTAGCATTGCCAAGTAACCCTGGATCTAAAAAATCAAATAATGACCATAAATCAGAAAGTTTATTTTCAATAGGAGTTCCTGTCATTGCTATTTTAGTTTCTGCTTTGATTTGCTTAATTATCTTTGTCTGTTTTGTACTAGGATTTTTAATTGCTTGTGCTTCATCTAATATTAATAAATTCCATCTTATTTCTTTTAATTTTTCTAAACGCACTGCCATACCATATGTAGTAATATATAAAAATGAAGTATTTTTTTGATCTAACTCAACACTTGCTTCTTTTCCATGAAGTATACATACCGTCATTTCAGGAGCAAACTTTTCTATTTCCTTCTTCCAATTTGCTATTAAAGATGCTGGAATAATTAACAATGCATGTCCTTGTTTCTCTACTCTGATCTTCTCAAGCAATGCAATAATTTGTACAGTTTTTCCAAGTCCCATATCATCTGCAAGGCAAGCTCCAAATCCAAGCTTTTGCATATAATACAACCACGAATATCCTGTTTGTTGATAAGGTCTTAAAGTAGCATTAAAACTTCCTTGAGGTTTAATTTCTTTTATTATTTCTGGATTACACATTTTATCTTTTATACTTTCTAACCAGTTTCCATTTGATACCTCTATATCTACACTTTCATCATCAATACCTAATTTTTCTCTTGCATTTAGCTCCATACGCATAGCATCTGCAATAGTAATTCCTTCTTTTTTAGCTAACTTTTCGGCTTTTTTATATGCTTCTAAAACTTTTTGAAGCTTTTCTTTGTCTATCTCTACCCATTTCCCTTTAATAAGTTCTAATCCCTCTGATTCTAGAAGCAGTTTTTTTAATTCTTCTTTAGATATTTTATCTTCTCCCAAAAATAGCTCTGGTTTAAAAGATAATAATGCATTCATTCCAATTTTTGAAGGTTCTTTATTTCCAATCGCTACAGAAACTTTCAATGAATTACTTTTTCTTCTCCACCAATTTGGAATTCTACACATAATTCCAGACTCTTCATAAATTGATAACTCCTTTAAAATGATATATGCTTCTTGTTTTGTAAGTTTTAATGGAGAAAATAATTCTCCACTTTCCATTAATTCTGATATAAAATTACTTTTATCAGCAGCTTTACTTATTGTTGACATTAGTTGAAGAAGTTTTTCTTTATCGTCTTTATATTCTAATAAAGCATTTTTCAATGGCATATGCTTTGCTTTATGTGATACATCAGCATTATCTTTCTTTATATTATAATTTTGTGTTGAATATGTAGCTAAAAACGCAAAGGGATAATCCATATTTTTATTTTCAACTAAGTGAAAAAATACTCTTCCCACAATATTTATATTTGCATTTCTTTCTATTAAAAAGTCTTCAACTGTTCCAGAATAATTAGAGATTTCTTCTATATATATTTCAGCAATTTTTTCCCATATTAAAAAAATCCATTCATCATTTATAAATTCCATACCTATTGCAAAAGGAATTCTTTGTTTAATATCCTCAACTTCTTCTTCCAATAATGTTAAATCTGCTTGTTCTCTAGTAAATTCAATATCTGATTGCCTCGAAATTTTTAATATAAATTGACTGGATAAAAAATTCAAGAAATGAATTGTAGGTGACATCCATCCTTTTTTTTCAATAAATCCCAAATCCCATAACGCTTTATATTTATCTTGTTCAAAACGTTCATACCAGATTAATTGATATTTTTGATATTCTTCTGATATAAATTTTTTATCAATTATTTCATAATCCACTACAAATCCTGTTTCACTAAAAATAACCATTAACTCTTTTTTGTCTGTAAACATCTGTTTCAAGAATATTCTCCTCATCTTAATAAATTGTTATAATAATAATATAATAATATCTTACTGATGATTTATACATAGATTTAATTTTTTTGATTTCATTATATAGTTTTTTTGTAATATTTATTTTTTAAATCATATGCCCAAGTGTTAGAATTTCCATAACATAGTATCGTTTTCATAAACATCATCTTTCTGTGATAATATTATTTTAACACAAAATTTGAAAAAATAATTTATTTGATATAATATATAAATACAGTAAATTTACTTTTAGGAGGGCTATTATGAGTCAACTTTACAAAACACCTGTTGAGCATTTTACAATACGCTTTGCAAATGAAAAAGACACCCCCATGATACTAAATTTTATAAAACAATTAGCTGATTATGAAAAATTACTTCATGAAGTTGAAGCAACAGAAGCTATTTTACATGAATCTCTTTTTGTAAAAAATCAAGCCGAAGTAATTATAGGTGAATATTATGGAAAACCTGTAGGTTTTGCATTATTTTTTCATAATTTTTCTACTTTTTTAGGAAAAGCAAATCTTTATTTAGAAGATCTTTTTGTACAACCAGAAATGAGAGGAAATGGTTTTGGTAAAATACTACTTTCATTTCTTGCAAAAATTTCTATTGAAAGAAATTGTGGTAGACTAGATTGGTGGTGCCTAGACTGGAACACCTCTTCTATTGAATTTTATAAAGAAATGGGTGCTATACCAATGGATGAGTGGACTGTTTACCGTGTCCAAGAACAAGCACTTTCATTACTTGCAAAACATTGTGAGCTTTCAGAATAACTCTGAAAACTTACAATGTTTTTATTTTTTCACAGCCCCCTATACTCATGTCATAAATTTTTATATAATCTTCTCTTCATAAATATTGAGTAAATTCATTTTTTCAATCCTTTTTTTAATTTTCCCTGTATCTGTTGTATAAAGATCTAAATCTTTCATTCTTTTAAAATAATCTGCTCCTGCAAAAGTATATCTTGTTCTTAATCCTTCTTCCGTCTTTCTTTGTTCTCTTTCATAAGAAATCAAATCTCCTATACAGGTGTTAATTGGAAGCTCTAAAAGTGGAATACCTTTTATAAACCTTACACTATTGTGTCCTGCTAAACTTCCTGTAACAATGGCTTCTGTATGACCTACAAATAATCCTGATTTTTCTCCTGCACAAAATAAATTTTTAAGTCCATTTACTTGCATTTTATTATCTCTTGGTGCAATAGATAAATATCTTATAGAATTTCCTACTCCTCCTGCATAAGGATCTTCATATCTTGCATTTTCTAATCCTTTAAATTTTCTTAGTTTATCTAGTGGATAAAAAGGTGCCATAAGCTTTGCATGGCCCGTATCTAATAAAACAATATTTTCTGCAAACTCTTTGAGTGCATATTGCTGACAAACTTTCATATCTAATTTTTTCATGTTGATTTCTTCTTTTGGAACAGGTAGTAGCACTACCCCTGTTTCATTTAGCTTTTTTACAATTTCTTCACTTAAAGAATCTTTGTTTAACTTACATGATCCACTAAATGCTCCATAAGTGCCATCTTTTCTTTTTCCTATATCATCTTTGATTCCTGCTTTACTCGTAATACTTACTCTCGGACCAAAAGAAGGACATCTTAATATACACATAGAACATCCATTCCCATATTTTAGGCAATTGCCCATAGGACCTGTAGATCCTGTTGTTTCAATAAATACATCTGCTTTTATTTTTGTTCCATCTTGTAAAACAATGGATACAATTCTTTGATCTTCTACTTCTACATCTACAACTCTTGACTTAAATTGTAGATCAATACACATTTCTTGAAGTAACTTTCTTACCATAGGCTCAACTTTACAAACATCATAAAGATTTGCATGTTTATGACCAGGAAATTCAATATTTACATGTCTTGAAGCTTGATCTGTCACTTCAAATAATTCTTTGGCCCCTAATAATGAATTCTCTTCTGCTGCCGTATATCTACCATTGTTTCTCATGATTCCCCCTACGTTTCCAAGTCCTAACAAAATATCCATTCTCTCAAGTATCATTACATCTGCTCCTGATTTTTTTGCAGTTACAGCAGCTGCTACACCTGCCCATCCTCCCCCAATGATTACTACCTTTGCCATTTATTTTCCCTCCTCCAAAATTTCTTCAGCTTTTACTTGCATTTTACACATTCTCACCAATTGTCCGCTCTTTGTTTTACAAGTACAAGCGCCACAAATTCCTTCTCCACAACACATAGATGAATTGTTTGTACAAACAAACTTAGAAGTATCTTCAATTTCAGCTTTTACTATTTTATGAAGTTTATCAGATCCTAAGCTATAAATTAAATCATAATTTTCTTTTAATAAAGAGATGAGTATATCTACCCCTTTTTGATTTCTTAGAGAAATTTCTATAGGCTCTATTTTAAAATCTTTGATATACTCATTTATAAAATCTACCCCTATTTTTCCCGGATCTATGACAAAGGTAATATGATTTTTATTTTTAAGAAGATATTTGATAGCCAAAATAGCAGGTGCCAATCCCACTCCTTTTCCAATCAATAAAACTTTTTTCTCTTTTGTTTCCTTTAATTTTTTCAAACCTATTACACCATTCCAATAAGGAGCTCTTATAAATATTTTGTTTTCACAAGATAAAATATCTTTTGTCTTAGGTCCTAAAATTTGTACTACAAATTGTATTTCTCCATTTTTTTCATCTACATCCATAATAGACATTGGTGTATCAAAAAAGTATGGTTTTTCTATATGTCTAATAAAAATATAAGACCCTGGATGCTTTAGTTTTAATGCCAAATCTACATCTACTTTTACTTTAAAAAGAACATAATTTTCTTGAATCACTTTTTTCTCAATAATCTTTCCTTCTACAGTTTTTCGAATATCTTTTCTTTTTTGTCCATTCCAATAAAATTCTTGATATATACATATCCCTTGCCAATTACAATCACATAATTCTTTTCCTTGTAAATGATTACACATAATACATTCTTTCATTTCCGCTAGATAGCATGGGCAATATTCACTTCCCATATCCACACATATATGATCTTTATCGCTCAAATTTAATCCCTCCAATTTTAAGGATAAAAAAATGCCCTATATAATAGGGTATTTTTTTACTTTAAAATTGGTTACTATTTGAAAAATAATCTAGTATCTTATCTTTTATATTCTTGCATTCTATATCTTCTCTAAATACTAAATCTGTAGTATAAATAAGCTGATTATTTAGATATATCCTTGCTTTTCCTATTTTTTGCCCTCTTTTTATTGGAGCTTGTATTTTCTCATTCACTTTTAAAATCATCATTATTTTTTTTTGTTCTTCTTTTGTCAATGGCAATATCACATCTTCTTTTCCTACAATTTTTGTATTTTTCTTTTTTCCATTTTCTACAGATGCCGTTTGAATCACACCATCTTTTTTCATCATACAAAATGGTTCATAGCGATTAAATGCATCATCTAACAATCTATATGAATCTTCAAACCAATTGTAATCATTTAAAACTACACATACAAGCTGCATACCACCTCTTGTGGCTGAAGTTACAAGACATCTTCCCGAAGCTTTTGTGTATCCTGTCTTTACTCCATCTCCACCCTCATATTGGCTCAAGGTTTTGTTTTTATTATAAAAATGTTTATATCCTTCTCTATCTGCTATCCAGAGTTTGGTTTTCACAATTTCTTTGAAATCTTTATTTCTTAAAGCTTCCCTACTGATCAGGGCCAAATCATAAGCTGTAGTATAATGATTTTCGTCATGTAATCCATGAGGATTGACAAAATTAGTATTCTTTGCACCAATTTCTTTTGCTCTTTGATTCATCAATTGTGCAAATTTCTCCACAGATCCTGCTAGCTCTATGGCAATTGCAGTTGCTGAATCATTTCCAGATCGAAGCATTAACCCATAAAGTAAATCTTTCATTTTTACTTTTTCATCATAGCCTAAATAAATAGATGAGCCTTCCACCCCCACGGCTTTCTTAGAAATTTTTACTTCCTTATCTAGTTTTGATTTTTCTATTCCTAAAAGAGCAGTCATAATTTTGGTAGTACTTGCCATAGGTTTTTTTTCATAGATGTTTTTTTGATAAAGAATTCTACCACTTTTTACATCCATTACAATGGCACTACTTGCAGAATTTGAAACTGTTTCTTTAGCAAAGGTTAAAGTAGTAAATTGGAACATCAATATTACTACTAGGAAATATATAGAAATCTTTCTTTTCAAACTCATCACTCCATTTGTTTTCTTGCCTATCTATATTATTTTCACATCTTTTAAAAAACATTCATTTATATAAAAATAAGGAGTTGAAATGTTCACTCCTTATTCTTCTGTATCCTCTTCTTGTATATTTTTTTGTATCTTACTTTTATTTTTTTTACTAGACATTCCTTGAACTTTATCTAATAATTTAGGAATAAAATTAATTACATTATCTACCATATTTGCATTTTGATCCACTGGTAGTAATTTCATTTCTCCATTTCCTACTACCATAAATGCCACTGGTTGAACAGAAACTCCCGCTCCAGTTCCTCCAGCAAAAGGTAATTTTTTATCCTCTTCTTCATTTGTATTACTTACTTGTGAAGAATTGTTTTTCGTATATTCTCCACCTCCAGAAGCAAAGCCAAAAGATACCTTAGATATAGGAATAATTACTGTACCATCTGGAGACTCTACTGGATCTCCTACAATGGTATTTACATCTACCATGTCTTTTAAACTTTCCATTGTAGTTTTCATTAATGCTTCTATAGGATGACTACTCATTTTTTCACCGCCTTTTTATCAAAAATGTATAAAAAATCTTTAGGGCTGCAATAATAATATAGCCTATTTTAATACTTATTATACAATCAAGATTCATTTTAAAAATTTGTTGATTAAAATTAGGACATACTTTTATGTTCATTTCTTTACAATTCATATTTTCTTTTATTAATGTAAAAATTTGTCCTTCTATCATCCACAAAAATCCTGCTACCATTCCAGTTACTGCTGCATCTCCTATTCCAAATTTAATTTCTAAGAAAAAATCATCTATTACAATCTTTTTATTCAAATATTTAATCACATGATTATATAAACGATTAAAATACTTTATTTGTTTATAAATTTTTTTCATCTCTTCCATAGTAAAAATTGATTTTTCTTCTTGTGACTCTCCTATATTTTTATTGGTTTCTTTTTTAATTTTTAAAAAAGGTTTTGTATTTTTTTTTATATCAAAATCCAAAAAAGGAATTTCTGTATTGTATCTAAGTAGTCCAAAAAACGTTTTAAAATTTAATATAATTTTGTCATTTTCATGATTCTTTAAAACCTTACCTTCAAAAACTATAGGAATAAATAATAAAGGGATTATAAATATTATGATTAATACATAAATTTTAAAGCACCACCTCTCTTACAGTCTATTTTTTCCATAAATTATAAATAATACACATTTATTAAAATTTTCTACCAATATAAAAAAAGTGGCTAGCGCCACGTTAAAAGTCAGTCACCTAATGGCTGACTTTTTTCTTTTAGATTGCTGTTTTTTCTTGAGTAGTTTTCTTTATTTTGATATAAATATATTGGTGATTGTTTATGACTAATAAATCTTTTACTATTAAACAAATTTTATCTGACCATTGGGATAGCTTCCTTTCTCTAGGATATGATTTACGGCCTGCTATACCTAAAAATGTTGAAAAGGTTATTCATTGTGGTGACCCCGCTTTTGGTCATGCTCTTTATTTTTGTGATCACTGTAATCAATTTAAGTATGTGTCTTTTCGCTGTAAAAGTCGCTTTTGCAATACTTGTGGTGCTGCTTATGTTTCTGAACGTGCTAAGAATATTTCTTTTAAGCTTATTAATTGTAGACATCGTCATCTTGTTTTTACTATTCCTTCTGAACTTCGCAACCTCTTTTGGTGTTGATCCTCTTTGTTGTTTATGTGGAAATAAAAATGTAACTATTCCCTATGGGTTCCTCGTTTCATTGTTGAACAACTATAAGAAGATAATATTTTAAACGGGTTTAATCCATCAATTCCACCACAACCTTATTGTCAGGTTTGTGATGGTACTATGACTCCAATATCTTATACAGGTATTAGGGGCATACATTACGAATACAAAAAAATAATCTAGCACTTTTACGTTAGATCTTTTTGTCTTGCTATAAATCTCTAGTAGCAAGTTTTTTATTAAATATAAAAGTAGAACTTTCCTATTTAATAAAAAAGATACCTACGAATACATGTAGGCATCTTACTGTAGTCTCATTTCCATCGTATTTGGTCTAAAACCCATAGCTTGATAAAACTCAATAGCATATTTGTTTTCACAAGAAACTGTAAGGATAATAACTTCACATTCATTACTTTTTAGCCATTCTATACTGCGATTCATAAGCTCTTTGCCTATTCCTCTTCCTCTAGCTTCTTCTATAACATGAAGAGTTTGTGGCTGTCCATGATTTCCTTCAAAGGTAGAAATACAATATCTGAATACAGATTACTGAAAATTTTTGATATCTCTTCATGGAATTTTCTATTTCTCTCCCATACCTCTTTAATCTTTGAAACCTCATTAAATGATATGTCCCTATAACAAACCATGCACTGATTCTCCTCTTAATATAATTTATTTTTTCTATACCCACATTAGTAATTCAAAGACCTTTAGCCATTATTTTTTCACCCTTTTCAATAACTAATTACCCTATACTAGAAATCATTTTATTACCTTAAGAATACCTTAATTTATCATACGTTATTTAAATATTATTATACAACTCACTATTTTACAACAGGGTGATTATAAATCACCCTGTTGTAAATATATTATTGCATTATTTCCTTGATCTGTGCTACATCTTTATCTCCTCTGCCCGAAAGACTAATAATAATAATTTTATCTTTATCTAAATCTTTTGCAAGCTTCATCCCATAAGCAACAGCATGTGCACTTTCAATAGCAGGGATAATACCTTCTGTTTTAGACAGTTCAAAGAATGCATCTAAAGCTTCATCATCTGTAATTCCTACATAATTAGCCCTTCCAATAGAATGATAATAACTATGTTCAGGACCTACTCCAGGATAATCAAGTCCTGCTGCTATAGAATGAACTGGAAGAGGCTCTCCCTTTTCATCTTGAAGTGTATAGCATTTAAAACCGTGGATAATTCCTACACTTCCCTTTATGATGGATGCTGCATGATCAGGTGTATCAAGGCCCTTACCAGCTGGCTCTACTCCAATTATTTTTACATCTTTATCTTCTACAAATGGATAAAAAAGACCTATAGAATTACTACCACCACCTACAGCTGCAACAACATAATTAGGAAGCTTTCCCTCCATATCCAGTATTTGTTTTCTTGCTTCTTTTCCAATAATACTTTGAAATTCCCTTACCATAGTAGGGTAAGGATGAGGACCAACTGCCGATCCTAACAAGTAAAAGGTATCACTAGCATTTTCAACAAAATCTTCTAAAGCAGCATCTACAGCATCTTTTAATGTAGCTGATCCTTTTGTTACAGGAACAACTTTGGCTCCTAGAAGCTCCATTCTAAACACATTTAGAGATTGTCTTTTGATATCAATTTCTCCCATATAAACAGTACAATCCATTCCAAATAAAGCACAAACGGTCGCAGTAGCAACGCCATGCTGTCCAGCTCCTGTTTCAGCAATAATTCTTTTCTTTCCCATTTTTTTTGCCAAAAGAGCTTGTCCAATAGCATTATTAATTTTATGAGCACCTGTATGATTTAAATCTTCTCTTTTAAGATAAATTTTGGCTCCACCTATTTTTTTGGATAATCTCTCAGCAAAATAAAGAGGATTTTCTCTACCAATATATTGCTTGTGATAATAAGCTAATTCTTCCATAAATGTAGAATCATTAATGAAGTGATAAAAGTTTTGTTCTACATCCTTTAAAACTTCTTTTAATATTTTAGGAACATAGCTTCCTCCAAATTCTCCAAAATAACCATTATTGTTTTTAATCATATAAAAAACCTCCTATTGATTGAATATTCTAAAAATACCAGTTAGAAATAGTTCATAAAAAGACCATACATACTATTGTCATTATAATTAAGTATGAATATAGCGTTTAAAAATAATCATTTCCGGAAATTAAAAAATCCTCTACATGTTTATACAAACACATAGAGGACGCTATATACGTGGTGCCACCTCAATTGGTTATCAAAATAAATAACCCACTTTCTCAGATACGGGAATTGTTCCGATATCTTATCTCTATAACGGGAGATACCCGTGTTGCCTACTAAACTTTTCAGCTCCAACTCATAAGTCCATTCAGTATATCTACAAATATCGGATTTTCACCAACACCGACTCTCTACAATCCTTCAATATACTTACTACTCTTATTCATCGATTTAAGTTTATGATGTTGAAAATAATTATATGATTATTTTGTTATTTTGTCAATAAAATTTGTAAAATTATTTTTATTAGATTATAAATATATAAGCAACCTTAGATCTTATTTTGTATATTTAAGAAATCCATTTTCCATAATTAACTTAAGCTTTTTAATTTCATATAAATATTCCACATAAGATTTTAGCTTTCTTTCTATAGAATAATATCTATATATATTATTTACATGAATATTAAACCTTTTAATGACACTTTTCAAAATGTCATCCATCTTCATAGATCCGTCTATTGCTTCATATATTCTCATTGCTCTACTTTCATAACAATTTATGTTATCATCTATTAATTTTGTAATATTGTTATATATTCCTTTATGGGCAACTATATATTTGCTACAATTTAGGTTATAAAGTTTTCTCTTACTCTTTATGTCCTCACTTAATATATATGCATATGGCATTTTTGCCCTCTCCATTACTTCATAGCTTATAAGAGCATCTCCTATATAAGCAACATCATCAGGGGTTATAATACATATATGAGCAGGACTATGCCCTGGTGTATGCATAATTTTAAAATGAACACCACATAATAATATTTCATCTTGACTATCCTCTATTGTAATGTCTGTTTTACAAACCATATGCCCATAATATCTCTTTATAGATTCTAGGGTATAATTTCCATAAAAAAGCTTAAGATTAACCTCTGAACTACAAATAAGAGCTTCATAAACAGACATAGCAACGATAGAATTATATTTATTTTTAAAATATGCATTATTCCCAATATGATCTATATGAGCATGACTGACGTATAAACTCTATAATTTTTTTATAAATACTTTATAATTTTTATAGATTTATTTCCTTCTTCATCGTGTCCCATTTTGCATTAGCTACTTTGGTTTGATGTAACACTCGAAAGGCTTAAATTCGACCTCGTCAATGTCTACATATTAGTAGTATCTTTTTAGTGATTAAACTACTAATTTATAATTTGCTAAATTAATACTTGCATTTTTGTCCCTATCAAGCACAAGATTGCATTTTTCATTAGGACACTTATAAGTCCTATCTTTAAGTTTTAAATCTTTCTTGATAGTTCCACAACAAGAACACATTTTACTACTTGGAAAGAATTTATCTGCTTTTATAAATTCTATATCTCTCCACTCACACTTGTATTTAAGAATAGTTAGGAATTTATTAAAACCTTGTTCCCCAATTGCCTTAGATAGATGTTTGTTCTTCATCATTCCTTTTACATTTAAATCCTCAACTACTATTCTTGACGGTTTGGTTTTCACTATCGCATTAGTAGTTTGATGTATATGATTTAAGCGTATATCTGCAATTCTTTTATGAACAAGTTTTATCTCTTTTTCAAGTTTTATGATATTTTGGGTTTTAGTAAGTCTTTCACCTTTTTGGAAGGCTTTTTCAGATTTCAACTTATCATATTTTCTTGAAACTTTTCTTTGTAGTCTTTTAAGTTTCTTATTTAATCTTTTAACTTCTTTAGATTTATTAATGTTTTTAAAAGGTTTATTTATGTTGCTAACTATTGCTAAATCCTTGATTCCTAAATCCACTCCAATACTTTCATTAGTAAGTTTTTGTTTCTCCATATCATCAAATTCTAATCCTAATGATAGATACCAAAACTTTCCGTTATGCTTTATTCTCGGATTTAAGACTTTAATTTTATCTTTTTTATAGTTACCAACAGGAAGTCTGTCTTCATCTTTCATTTTTACATAGCCTATTTTTTCAAGGCTGATATGTTTATTTTCAACTTTGAATTTGTTATTTAAATGAAAGAATGAAACTTCACATTTTCCCTTTTTCTTAAACTTAGGATAATCAGCTTCTTTGTTGAAGAATTTACTAAAAGCTTCTCCTAAATCTTTAAGTGCTTGTTGTGGTATTTCTGCTGATACTTCTTTTAGCCAAGGAAATTCATTACTATTTCTTAATTTAGTGAAAACTTTTCTTAATTCACCTATTGATAAAGATTTTTTATTATCTTTATAACAGTTATTAAGATAATAAAGTCCCCAATTATAAGAAAATCTAGCCACACCTGCACTTTTAAACATCAATTCTTCTTGTTTTTTAGTAGGATATAGTCTAACTTTAATAGCTTTAATCATCATTCGCCAACTCCTTAATCATATCTTTAGTTTTCTTTGCTCTTTTACCTTGAAGTCTGCAACTAAAAACTGTGATTATTTGTATCAAATCTTCTACAACTTCTTGTTCTTCTGATTTTTCTGTGCTATCTATAACTTCTATATCTATTGATTTAAATTCACATATATTTTCTATAAGTTCAAATCCAAATCTAACAAGTCTATCTTTATATAGCACAACAACCTTAGAAACTTCATCTTGTAGAATCATTTGAATTAGTTGGTTTAAGCCTTTTTTGTCATAATTTATCCCACTTCCAATATCGGATATTATTTTAAACTGATATCCTTTTGAGATTAAATAAGTTTTTACATTTTCTATTTGTCTTTCAAGTGCTTCTTTTTGTTTAGCACTAAAAACTCTACAATATCCTATAACTATTCTTTCTTTGTTGCTCACTTCTCCATAAAATTCTTTAAGTTGTTTTTCAGTATAGTATCTATATCCTGTATTTTCATCAACTATTTGAGGTTTAAGTTTTCCACTTTTATCCCAATTTCGGAGAGTTTGTTGTGTCTTATTTATTTTTTTAGCAAATTGACCAATCGAATATTTTCTCACAAGACCACCTCCTACAATTATATTAATATAACTACAGAAAGAAGTCTATAAAAATTATAAAGTATTTATATTTTTTATAAAGTTTATACTCTTTTATCTATGAACGCTACCTCATAGATGCCATTTCGCTCACGCTAATGACCACTTCCTTTCAGAACGTGCAAAGACTATTTCTTCATCTTCGGCATTACCCGTTAAGAGCCACCCATTTCCTCCCTCAATCGCTTAGGGCTTTACTTCCTCTCGGAATAGTCGTTTGACCTTCCTATTTCTAGGCTTGGCGACCAAATTTCCATTGTATCAGCACTTAGGATTTAACCATATGCTATCCTTACACTTGTTATGTTTTCACACCTTCATAAGAGTTTCTGATTCTATCTCTTATTGTGGTAGTAAGGCTTTAGGATTTACTGGTTTTAAAGTGGTGTCCTATGCAGATTTCTCTACATACGCAGTATAGTTTATATTTTTATAATCTTTTTATAAGATTTTATAAACTATTGTTTACTGTTTAAAATAGCTGTAACCTTAAAATTGTTTTTTTCCAAAACTTCTTCTATACCCTGACGGTCTTCTTTTTCCAACCCTGTATCTAACATAATAATTTCTTGATCATTCATTTTATAAAATGGTATATAAATCATTCCAGTATCAATGCAGTAAGTATTTCCCTTAACTTTTAGTATATCCAATTCAATTTCTCCTTCCTTGCAAGTACAATTATAAGTACAATTTTTATCTATGATATTTTTAATTCTATCACAATAAAAATAGAACTCCCTTGTTTTTTAAATATATTTTTTCTAAGGTTTATCTATTTATCTAATACTTATAAAACTAGCATGATAAATTATTATATCATTTATAGATGATGTATTTACAAATGATTTATGATAAAATGATAAAGTATATTTTATAAAGGAGTGATATTAATGGACATTACGCATTTATTTGCTGTTGGAGCAATTGTCGGTTTAGCAATTGGAGGAGGTTTTACATTTTTTCGTTACAAAAAGCGAAATTTAGAAAAGTTATTCACTCAAACATATGAAATGACAAAGCAAATCCCAAAACAAAAGAAAAATAGTTTTGTACTACTGATGTTTAAAGAATCTCTTTTGTCATCAAAAAACAAAAAAGATAAAAATTCTATTTCCAATAAACTTAACAATCCTAAATATGTAAACATTCAATTAATGCAAATGTCAAATATTCTTAAAAACCGATCCAAAGTACATGATAAAACAATTCAAAGAGCATTAAATCTACTTAACACTTATCAGGCATGGGAAACAGATAAATTGACTAAAGATAAACAAGTGATTCAAGATAAAGCATCATAATGGAGTATAAAGATAATGAACAACAAATATTACTAGACAAACACTGCCAAAATCCATGTTTGCAGTTCACTAAATCATTTGAAAAACATCTCATAAAAATTTTTTATGAGATGTTTTTCATGTAACTTTTACAAACTTCACCAATATAAAGTATACTTTGCTAATTATGAAGAAATCTGAAGAATAAGCAAATAATATTGCTAAGTTTATATAATTTTAGTAAAGTTAGATAGCACTAACAATGTTATTGTAAAATAATTTATTTTTAGGAGGTATTAATTAATGTTTAAATCAAAAAAATCAATCTGGATTTCTATTTTGTCATTGATAATGATAATTAGTATCGCAGGTTGCAGTCCAGCAAGTAAATCTAATTCTAGTACTGCTACAACTTCAGAAAAAAGCAAAATAAGCTTCACTGATCTTTCAGGAAGAAAGGTAGAGCTGGATGGACCTGCTAAAAGAATTTTTTTAGGCTTTTATGCAGAAAGTTTCATAGCTATAAATGGTGGAGTTGATAATGTAGTATGTATTTCTAAAGCAGAGTGGTCAGAGTTTTTTAATGCACAGTATAAAGCTTATGAAGCAAGTGTTCCTGAGTTAAAAAATATAATCGATACAGGTTCTATATATAAAGGTTCCTTCAGTATGGAAACAACAATAAGCCTAGCTCCAGATGTTGCAATCTTAGCTCCTTTTCAGTTTGAAACCCTTGGAGAAAATGTGAAGAAGCTAGAGGAAGCAGGAACAAAGATTGTTGTAGTAGATTATAATGCTCAAAAAGTTGATAGACATGTATTAAGTACTGAAATAATCGGTATGATTACTGGTAAAACTGAGCGTGCAAAAGAGCTTTCTGATGAATATGTAGCTGCTGTAGAAGATGTAAAAAATCGTGTAGCACATCTTAATGATAATGAAAAAAGAAGAGTATACATAGAACTTGGAAATCTAGGAGCGCAAGAATATGGTAACAGCTATGGAGATTATATGTGGGGTGGTCTTGCAATAACTGCAGGTGGAAACAATATTGCTTTTGGAAAAATAGAAAGTTATGGTCCTCTAAGCCCTGAATATATTTTATCCTCTGACCCAGAATATATATTCCTAGCAGGATCGATATGGTCAAATGATACTGGAAATAGAGTTAAAATAGGTTATGGTGTTGATTCAAAAGAAACAAATAATCGTATTGAACCCTATACAAAAAGACCAGGGTGGAATAAAATATCCGCTATTAAAAATGATAATATCTATGCTGTAGACCACGCAGGACTTAGAAGTATTTATGACTATGTTTACTTGCAATTTATTGCAAAATCTATGTACCCTGATTTATTTAAGGATGTAAATCCAGAAGAAAACATTCTTAAATTCTATGAAAATTATCTTCCAATTAAAGCAACTGGGTGCTTCATGACAAAATACGAAAAATAATAATTGGGCTTTTTTGAAAAAGTCTTAGAAAGGAGCCATTATGCAACATATATCTAACTCTAGCCCTAATATAAAAAATGGGCTAGATATTTATAAAAAAATAAATCAAAAGAGAAATACTATAGTTATAATAACCATAATATCTATTTTACTTGCTTTATTTATAGATCTTGCAGTAGGTTCTTCTGGTTTTACCATATCAGATGTTTTCACATCCCTATTTAATGGTCCTAATGGTGATACTATTAAATCTACTATAATATGGAAGGTTAGACTACCTATGACACTTATTTGCTTATGTGTAGGAGCCTCCTTAGGTTTATCAGGAACACAAATGCAAACCATACTTTCAAATCCGCTAGCAAGTCCATATACTCTTGGTGTTTCCTCTGCTGCTGGATTTGGAGCTGCAATTGCCTTTATAACTGGTTTCCCTTTTGGAGGAAATTATTCTTGGATTAATGCACCTTTTCTTGCTTTCTTCATGACAGTACTATCAAGCCTTGCTATCTATTTTTTAGGAAAGGTAAAGGGAATGCAAGCACAGTCTATGGTTTTATTTGGTATAGTAATTCACTTCTTGTTTCAAGCACTTTTATCACTGGTACAGTTTCGCTCAACTCCTGAAGTTGCAGCCCAAATCGTATATTGGATGTTCGGAAGTCTATTGAAGGCTACTTGGACTGGAGTATATGTAAGTGGTGCTATTTTTATATTATGTTCTTTGTTGCTTACAAGATATGCTTGGAAGCTTACTACCTTATCCGCTGGAGAAGAGAGAGCTAAAAGCTTAGGAGTAGATACAAATAAATTAAGACTTCATGTTTTTATTATAAGTGCTTTAATGACAGCCGGTGCTGTCGCTTTTGTTGGAACTATTGGATTTATAGGTCTTGTAGCTCCTCACTTTGCTAGAATGATGATTGGTGAGGATCAACGTTATTTATCTCCAATGTCTGCTTTGCTTGGTATATTACTTATGACTTGTGCCTCAATCATATCAAAGCTTGTAATACCTGGTATTATTGTTCCTATCGGTATTGTAACCTCTCTAATTGGAGTACCATTTTTGATTTATATGATTTTAAGGAGGGCAAAATAATGATTTCAATGGAATTATCTGATATCTCTGTAAGTTATCAAAGCAAATCTGTTTTAAAGAGTGTTTCCTCTCTCTTATATGGTGGTCAGCTTGTTTCGATAATTGGTCCTAATGGTACTGGTAAAACCACTCTCATTAAAGCTATTGCTAAGCTAATTAAATTTAAAGGTACTATTCATGCAAAAAACACAGATGGAACAAATATCTTAACACATGAGATTGCATATGTTCCACAAATGACTGTAACCACAACAGATTTGTCAGTTTTTGAAATGGTTCTTCTTGGTAGAGTTAAGGATTTATCGTGGAAGGTTGAAGAGATACATCTTCATGCTGTAACAAAAATATTAGAGGAGCTTGAACTTATACATCTGTGTTACACTCCATTTTCAAGTCTAAGCGGTGGTCAAAAACAATTAGTAATAATGGCTCAAGCACTAGTTTCATCTCCCAAAATTCTTCTTTTAGACGAACCTACAAGTGCTCTAGACCTTCGCCACCAACTTCAAGTTCTTGATATTGCAAAAAAATATACTAAAGACACTGGTGCTATTACTATTGTGGTTATTCACGATTTAGGTCTTGCTGCTAGATATAGTGACTATATGATTCTTTTAAATGAAGGATATTCGTCAAAGCAAGGAGACCCTATAAATGTATTAGATGCACATTTATTAGAAAAAGCTTATAAAGTAGAGGTTGACGTAACCACAAGTAAAAAAGGGTACACAACCATTACCCCAATAAAACCTAGTACTTTAATAAGCTAGGAGGGGATTATCATAGTTCAAAATATTAAAAATAACGGCATTATATATGCTTTGTTATCTTCATTAACTTTTAGTATTATGAATGCACTTGTAAAAGCAACTGCTTCATCCATATCCTCCAATGAAATTGTTTTCTTTAGAAGCATAATAGGAACAATACTTATATTGATTCTTATGAAAAAAGATAGTGTATCTTTCTCCAAAGCTGGCATACCTATTCTTATGCTTAGAGGTTGCTGCGGTGCCTTTTACATGATAGCTTACTTTTATACTATTTCAAATATGCCTTTACTTGATGCCATACTGCTAGTTAATATGTCTCCTATATTTGTTTTACTTTTTTCTAGTATATTCTTAAAAGAAAAACTGCCTCCTAAAATGTATGGTGCTTTGCCCATAGTATTTATAGGTGCAATATTAACTATAAAGCCCTTTAGTTATTCTACATTTTCTATTGTTGCCATATTTGGTATCTTGTCAGCAGTATTTTCAGGTGCTGCAGGTGTGTGTATTCGTTTTTTGAGTGAAAAACATCACACCTACGAGATAATTTTTTACTTTATGTTAACAGCAACTTTAACCTCTATTCCTCTTATGTCGAATAGCTTTGTAGTACCAAACTCACTAGAATTATTCTACCTTATATGTATAGGTGTTGTTTCTTTATTAGCACAAGTATTCTTAACTAAAGCCTTTACTCATGAAAACCCTGTAGTAGTAGAAATCATAAGATATATCGGCATTGTTTATAATGCCTTTTGGGGATTTGCCTTTTTTAATGAAACCCCTGATTTATATGCTATTCTAGGTGGAATACTTATTGTTGTAGGTTGCATTTTAATAAACAAATTAAAACAAAAATGAATAAAGAAACCACAATACTGTGGTTTCTTTATATTATAGGAAAAATCAACCTTGATATGTATTTATCATTTCTCTCCTCGTAGTAAAACGTCCCTTTGTGAGATTTCATTATTTCCTCGCAGGTTTTTATGCCAAGTCCTGTACTTTCACACATGCTTGTTTTTTGTGCAATTTTATTTCTAAACTCAAATATCATTTGGTGGTTCTCAATATAGTTTATTATTTCAATAGGCTCATTGACATCAGCATATTTCAAAAAATTAGATAGTAGATTATCAAAAATTCGTCTAATAAGATCCAAATTCATCTGTATATAATAATTATCATTAGTAGTTTTATTATATACACTAAAGCCTGCATCCTTTAAAACTGATATACTCTCTTCAATCATTGGATATAGCTCAGTTGTACCAAAATATGTTATTAGCTGTATTTGTGACTCTGTTTTAATAGATGCAAAGAAATACTTAAATAGATTATCTATTAATTTCTTTAACTGATAGGCTCTATCTTTAGATTTTTCTATATACTTCTCTGCATCTGTATTCTTAATATTATCCTCTTCTATTAAAATTTCTAAATATCCTATCATTGTAGTAAGAGGAGTTCTTAAATCATGTGAAATATATGCCATAAGCTCATTTGTAGATTCCTTTAACTTTTTTGAATAATCCTCTCTTATTATAAAGGCTTTTCGCATCTCATTAATACTATTGGCTAAAGCTGATAATTCATCATTGCCTTTAATACTAATTTCATACTCTAAAGCTCCGGTTTCAAGGACTTTTATATCTTTTTCTAATTCATTTATATAATTGACTTTTGTCTTTATCAAAAAAAACATTATAGCTGTAAACAATAAGAAAAATATCAAAAGACCAAAATACATTACATAATCTCTATAGTGATGTTCAAATAAATACAATATCAATACATCAACCTTTTCATCTTTAAAATATAGCTTATAAGAGTTTTTTAATGGCACAACGTTTTTAATAGATTTGTCATCATTGTTATTAAAATAAGAACTATATATAAGTGTATCATTATTATATATCGATACCATTATTAACTCTCTTTGCTGTATCCATCTATCAATATGTTGGACATCTTCTATCCCCAATTTATGATCAAATATGTATCTTTGCATATCACTTATTGCTTTTTGCTCATTGTCTAAAATAACCTCAGTTCTTTTACAATAGTTATGAAGTATCATATTTCCCATGAATCTAAAGAGCATAAACAAAAAAGAAGATATAAAAAAGGCTATTATCACTCCTATTATCAGTTTATGTGCTAATTTCATAGAGTCCTTATATTTAATCAATTCTATAGCCCTTTCCCCATACTGTTGTAATATATTTTAAATTTTCACAGTCATTTTCTATCTTTTTTCTAAGATTTTTTATATGTACCATAACTGTATTGTTGGATATTGGTAAATATTTTTCATTCCATATTTGCTCATATATATATTTTGCAGATAGAACCCTTTGTCTATTTTTCATAAAAAGTTCAAATATCCTATACTCAATGTCTGTAAGTTTGATATCCTTCCCCTTCTTTGTTAGTTGTTTCTTTGAAGCATCAAACCACAACTCCCCTATTTCGACTCCATTCTCTCTATGTTTTTGGTTATTTCCTTGATATATTAAATACCTTCTTAACAATGCTTTAACACGAGCTATAAGCTCTTTTGAAGAAAATGGTTTTATTATATAATCATCCCCACCACAAGAAAGTCCATAGGTTTTATCCTCATCCTGAAACCTAGCAGATAAAAACATAATTGGTGCCATTGTTATTGCACGAATTTCCTTACATAGTTCAAATCCTGACTTATCTGGCATCATAATATCTAAAATTATAAGGTCTATTGATTTATCTACCAATGACATAGCCATGGTGCTATTATTAACCGTATAAACACAAAAACCTTCCTTGGTTAAAAGTATATTTATAATTTCGCATATTTCCTCATTATCATCTATTACAAGAATATTTAAATTTTTGCTCATGATTATTTATACCACCATCTAAATAGTTTTATCTTTCATAGACTCCTGCATATCACAATAGGATAACAATACGTTCTATTTTCAAAACCTATCACAACATCTTTCTATTCTCTATTTTTTTCTTTATTATATTATACAATAAATAAAAGCTTTTATAGTACCAATTTTTTTATATTCCATAGTGAATCGTGTACTGATTTTCATTCATTGCTTGAGCTATCCTATTTGCTAGTTCTATTGATTCTTTTGATTTTTTAAAATCTTTTATAATTCAATCCACCTTCTGATCTCTTTATTGTATGAAAATATGTTTTCAAATTTTTTATTTTTCAAACTATATATCTATTGATGAACTTCCTAATACAGTTTTAGCAATTTCAACAGCTACTTGTGCATCCTTTGCATAATAATCTGCTTGAATCATATCTGCATATTCTTGGTTAAGAACAGCTCCTCCTACAAATATCTTACACTCTATCCCACTTTCTTTTAATGCTGTAATTGTCTCCTCCATACTTTTTACTGTTGTGGTCATAAGGGCACTTAATCCTACAAGCCTTACCCCTTGTTCTTTTGTCGTATTTACAATAGTTTCAATCGGAACGTCTTTTCCTAAATCTACCACCTCAAATCCATAATTTTCAAGAATTGTTTTTACAATATTTTTCCCTATATCATGGATATCTCCTTTTACTGTAGCCAATATAATTTTTCCTTTTGAAATTTTACAATCTCCATCTTGGAGCATCTTGTCTTTAATCACCCCAAAAGCATTTTTGACCGTTTCTGCCGATTGAATGAGTTGTGGTAAAAATATATCTCCCTTTTCAAATTTAATTCCTACCATATCTAATGCAGGAATTAAATACTCATCTACAATTTTTAAAGGCTCTATCGTTTCTAAAAGTTTTGTAACTTCTTTTGTTGCCTCATCTTTTAATCCTTGAATAATAATAGCTTTTAAATCTTTTTCATGAACATGAACTTTTTCTATTATTCTTTTTTCACCTTTTCTATTTTCGTATTCTTGCAAATATTTTTTTGCCTCCTTATCTTGGTTAGAAAGTACTTTAAATGCATGGATGGTATTGATCATTCCTTGGTCCAAAGGATTTAGAATAGGTGCATCTAGCCCCTGTGTCAGTCCCATAGCTAAAAAGGTTTGATTGAGTAACTGTCTATCTGGTAATCCAAAAGATACATTACTTACCCCTAAAGAAGTCTTTACATTGTATTTTTCTTTGACCATCCCTACAGCTTTAATGGTTTCCATAACTTCAGATTGTTGTGCACTAGCTGTTAACACCAAACAATCAATCATAATATTTTCTTTAGGTATTCCATAATCTTGAGCGGTACGAATAATTTTTTGTGCAATTTTTACTCTTTCTTCTGCCTTTTTAGGAATTCCTTCTTCGTCTAGTGTTAGACCAATGACACAAGCTCCATATTTTTTGACAATAGGAAATATTTCCTTCATGACCTGCTCTTTTCCATTCACTGAATTGATAATGGGTTTTCCATTATAGATTCTAGCAGCAGCTTCTATGACTTCCTTATTTGTACTATCTATTTGAAGAGGAATATGAATGATAGATTGTATCTCTTTAATTAAATGAATCATTGTTTTTTGTTCATCAATTTCAGGAAGCCCCACATTTACATCTAATACATCTGCACCTGCTTCCATTTGAAGAATAGCTTCATTTAATATATAATCCATATGATAATTTCTTAATGCTTCTTTTAACTTTTTATTTCCTGTAGGATTTATTCTCTCCCCTATAATCTTCACTTCATTTCCTAGTACAACTGTCTGATTGGCAGAACAAGCTGCTGTTATATGCTTTTTATTTGGTATGACAAAAGGAACAGGCTTTACTACTTCTATCATAGCTTTGATAAAAAGTTCATCCGTACCACAACATCCGCCTATAATATTTACTCCGTTTTCTGCAATTTTTTTTGCATAAAAAGCAAATTCACAAGGATCAATATCATATACAGTTTTACCCCTATCTACTTTTGGAAGACCTGCATTAGGCTGTACCATAATTGGAATAGATGCATATTTTATAATTTCTTCAACAATAGGCAGTATTTCTTTTGGTCCAAAAGAGCAGTTTACTCCTAAAGCATCTACCCCTAATCCTTCAAGGACCATAACCATTGTGAGAGGATCTGTTCCAGTAAATGTTCTTCCTGTATCATCATAAGTCATAGTACAAAATATAGGTAAATCACTATTTTCCTTTGCAGCAAGAACAGCAGCCTTTGCTTCATAAATATCAGATAGGGTTTCAATCAAAATTAAGTCACATCCTGCTTTAGCCCCTGCCTTTACTTGTCTTTTAAAAATCTCATATGCTCTATCAAAGCTTAGTGTTCCAATGGGTTCCAGTAATTGACCAATAGGACCTATATCTAATGCAATATACTTATCTTTCATATCTTTTATAGAATCCTTTGCTACATTTACTGCTTTTGTGATCACATTCTCTACTGTATATGTGGTTTTTTCAAGCTTTAGTTCATTAGCTCCAAAGGTATTGGTTGTTATAATATCTGCACCTGCTTGAATATAGTTTTGGTGAATTTCTGTAATGATCTCTGGATGAGTAAAATTATAAATTTCAGGTATATCTCCTGCACATAATCCTCTTTTTTGCAATTGTGTACCCATAGCACCGTCAAAAAATAATCTTTTTGTTTTTAATATATCTTTAATTCCCACAAAAATTCTCCTCTCTTTTAAATGTACAATCTCTATATTTACTACATTCCTTACAACTTGAGTACTTTGTGGTAATATTATTGTCTTTAAAGCCAATAATAGCTGTTACAGATTTTCTAGGAATTAAAATCTTTTCTTTCGTACAAGTAAGTCCAATTTTTTTATATGCTTCTAAAGTATCTAAAATCATAGGCTGTATATCTATAGAAAAGTCTCCATACCCTGGACTATATCTATGGGTAATTCCTAAATTTCTGCTATTTGCTTGCTTTTCTATTTCCTTTTGCACCTCATCGCAAAGACTCTCTACAGCTGTAGTAGCACAAGCATCTAAAATAACAGCTTTTGTTAAATTTGTTTTTTCATATAATTTGATTTTATTTTCTATATGATTTCCAAGAGTTACAACCATAATGGCACAAGTATTTGAATCCTGTAGATGATTTATAATATCTTTTCCTCTAAAGATAAGTCTACTCCCTAATAGTTCAATATGTTTATCATCTTTTTCTATATCAAAAACTTTTATTACATATTTACATTGTACACATTGTTTTGTTTCCTCTATACATGTATCCATCAACCTATCTAAATTTTCATCTATATTTTGATGTCTATATCCTAAATACCGTAGTACTTCATCTTTATGAATATGCAATTTCGTTCATCTCCCTTACACTGCATGCTTTTTATTGAGAGCGTATACAATAGAGCTAGTGTTTGATACAATTCTTTTTGCTACTTCCGGATTATTCATAGTATAAATATGTATGCCATCTACTCCTGAAGATAATAAATCTATAATTTGATCTGTAGCATAAGCAATTCCTGCATCCTTTAATGCTTCAGGATTGTTTTCATATTTGTCTATAATTTTTAAAAACTTTTTAGGAATATATGCACCACACAAAGATATAATACGACGAATCTGATTTTTATTAATCACCGGCATAATCCCAGCTTGTATAGGAATATTGATATTCCTTTTGATAGTTTTTTCTTTAAATTCGTAGAAAAAATGATTATCTAAAAACAATTGAGTAATAAGAAAATCCACTCCAGCATCTACTTTTTTACATAGATTGGACAAATCTTCTTCTTTTGTTGTATCCATATGTCCTTCTGGATAACAAGCTCCTCCTATACAAAATTTTTGATTAAGCTTTATATGTTTTACCAAATGAGAAGCATATTTAAAATCTAATTCTTCTGATAATTTAAATTCAGGATCTTGTGGCAAATCTCCTCTTAGAGCCAATACATTTTCAATATTATTTTCATTTAATTCTTTTAATATATGATCAATTTCTTTTTTATTATATGTAATCCCAGTAAGATGTGCCAAAGCTTCTATATCATATGTATTTTTGATCATAGATGCAATTTCAACAGTTTTTTTACTTGTACTTCCCCCTGCTCCATAGGTCACACTAATATAATCAGGTCGTAAAGGTGCCAAAGCATCAATCGTATTATAGATGGTTTGAATCGAAGCCGATGGTTTTGGTGGAAATATTTCAAACGAAATAACTGGTTTTTTCTTTGTAAAAATATCTTTTATGTACATAAAAACTCCTCCTCATAATAAAATAAATTTATAAACAAAAAAACCTCTTCTAAGATGAAGAGGTCTTTACCTAATATCGCTCTATGAGCATAATATACACCTTTTCTCATCTTTCAGAACAACGTTCTGCAGGATTTAGCACCTGGCATAATGCTGGTTGCTGAAGCTTCAATGGGCCCGTTCCCTCCACTTCTCTTGATAAGAGTATTCAATTGATATTTTATTTAAAATTTATTGAATATGATTATATATAAGTTTTGTAAATTTGTCAATATAATTTAGAAAGGAGATTTTAAATTAAATTTATTTCATGCGTTTGTCCTAGACGTGATCCTCACGTGATTTTAAAATCTTTTTCTTTTAGATGAAGATAATATCTTCATTTCATCTCTATATTTTGCAACCGTTCTTCTAGAAATCTGAATTCCCTTTACTTGCAATACATCAGATATAGCTTGATCACTTAAAGGCTTTTTAACATCTTCTTGTTCAATTAAGTCTTTAATCATAGTCTTAATGCTTTCCGATGCAATTCCTTCTCCCATATCATTAGAAACCCCACTGGTAAAAAAGAATTTTATTTCAAATACTCCCATAGGAGACTGCATATACTTTCCATTGACTGCTCTACTTACAGTAGATTCATGAATTCCTACTTCATCAGCTATTTGTTTTAAGGTAAGGGGTTTTAAATGCTTTCTTCCGTATTCAAAAAAGTCCATCTGATAATCTACAATCGCTTTTACTACATTATAAATCGTTTGTCTTCTTTGCTCTATACTTTTAATCAACCACATAGCTGAGTTTAATCTTCCTGTTAAAAATTTTGACGTATTGGAATCTTTACTTTCATATAAAAGTATTTTTCTATAATAAGAACTAATAGATAGTCTAGGAGCTGTTGTGTCATTAACCCAAATCAAATACTCTCCATCGATTTTTTCAACAGTCACATCAGGAGTAATATATTTTATTTCTTCTCCTGAAGCAAACGCTCTTCCAGGTTTTGGTTCCAATGTCTTTATAAAATCTGTTATTTCCTGTATTTTTTTTGTAGAAACATTTACTACCTTAGCAATGTTAGATAATCTATTTTGAGCTACATCATCTAAATGCTCTGAAATAACTTTTATAATACATGGATCTGTTATTCCTTTTTGCCTTACTTGAATCAATAAGCATTCTTTTAAATTGCGAGCAGCAATTCCAGTGGGCTCAAAGGTTTGGATCACCGTTAAAATATTTTCTATCATATTTTCATCTGTATGAAAACACTCTGCGATCTCAGAAATGCTTGTATTTAAATATCCATTTACATCTAAACTTTCAATAATATATCTTCCTATACTTTTATATTTTTCTTTTAATACAGCAAACTGTAATTGAAATAATAAATGCTCTGTTAAAGTAATATCTGCTGATACAAATTGTTCAAAGGATGTGTCTTCTTTTTCTTGATAAGAATTATATTGTCTATAGCTTATATCATCATATTCTCTAATATATTCTTTCCAATCTATATCCTCTTTTTCTACTTTTTCTATTTTTTCAACTGTCTCTTCTTTCTTTTTTATATCTACATCTTTAGGTAAACCTATCTCTAGAACAGGGTTGGTGAGTACTTGCTCATCAATAAATTCATTTAATTCTTGATGATTAAACTGTAAGATTTGAATAGCTTGCTTTAATTCAGGAGTCATCACCAACTTTTGTACCTGTTCAATATTTAATTGAAATCCTAGTCTCATCTTAAACCCTCACCCACTCCCTAGTTCAAATTTATATCGTTCCTTTGTAAATCATTTCACCGATTTATATCATTATAACATTAAATAGACTGTAAATAAAGTTTCAACAAATAATTGTATATTAACATTCTATCATAACAAAAAATAGGCTGTATTTTGCCTATTTTATCTCTTTCCCTTTTCATAAGGTATGCCATTTGCAGCAGGTCCGCTAGATTTTCCTACAAATCCCATCAATACAATCAATGTAATAATATATGGAATCATAGATAATAAATGAGTAGAAATCTTAAGTCCTACTGCTGGACTTCCTAAATAAATCTGCAAAGCTGTTGTAACTCCAAATAAAAGACATGCCCACATAGCACCCTGAGGCTTCCATTTTCCAAAGATCATAGCAGCTAATGCAATAAATCCCTGCCCTGATACGAGAGTAGGTCTAAAGTTAGCAATAATCGCCATACTCAAAGAAGCTCCTCCAAGTCCTGATAAAAATCCAGATATGAGCACTGCAATATATCTCATTTGATATACATTTATTCCCAAGGTATCAGCAGCTTTAGGATGTTCTCCTACTGCTCTTAGTCGAATTCCAAACTTAGTTTTATATAAGATATACCAAGATATACCTACCAGAGAAAATACAATATATACTGAAATGTATTGATTCAACATCATCCCTAATAATGGTTTTCCTTTTAATATGGTATCAAAGGGTCTTATTAATTTTGCTTCTAATGGAATAGTAGGAGTTGTACCTGAACCACCAAATATTCTTCCTCCTAAAAACATAGCCAGGCCTGGTCCTAAAAAATTTATAGCTATTCCTGATACTACTTGATCTGCACGAAAAGTAATACAAGCAATTGCATGTAATAGTGCTAAAAAACAACCTGCTAACCCTGCAATCAAAAACCCTGCCCAAGGTACCCATAATGCATTTCCATATAATTCTAATAGTATAAAGGTAGATGCAGCTCCACTAAATGCACCAATTGTCATCATACCTTCAATTCCAATATTTACAACTCCACTATTTTCTGAGAAAACTCCTCCTAAAGCACCATAAAGTAAAGGGGTAGCATACATAAAAGTCGTTCCAAATATAAAAGCTATATCTTTAAGCATCATCGATCCTCCTTTTGAGGTTTTTCATGATTGAAAAATATAGTAATCCACTGAAATATTCTATACGCAGCTACAAAGAAAACAATCGATCCAATTACAATATTAATCACTTCTGTAGGTATTCCTAAAAGCTGCATATTTGCTCCCCCATAAGTAATACCTCCAAATAAAAATGATGAAAGAACAACTCCAAAAGGAGAATTATTACCAATGAGAGAAACAGCTATTCCATTAAATCCATATCCTTCCATAGCTGCTAATGTGGATGCACGATAAGAAACTCCCATCACATGAACAGCTCCTGCAGCTCCTGCTAGGGCACCCGCTATGCTCATAGAAACAATAATATTTCTTTTTATATGAATTCCTCCATATTCTGCTGCATCCTTATTATAGCCTACAGCCCTCAATTCATATCCTAAAGTAGTTTTAAATAATATATAATAAATTAAAATGGAAGCTAACACTGCAATGACCATTCCAAAATTTACTTTTGTAGAGGCTCCTACAATCCCTTTAAACCAATCTATACTCATTCTTGCTGTTTCTTGAATGTCGTAAGAAGATTCACTTCCAGGCATTTTTACTTTTTCTAAAGATATTATATAATTTGAAGTATAAAGGGCAATCCAGTTTAGCATGATTGTTGCAATTACCTCATGTACCCCAAATTTTGCCTTCATATAACCTGCCATAGCTCCCCATAAAGAAGCAATAAATACAGATCCTAAAAATACAATAGGAACATGAAGAATCATGGGTAGCTGTATGAAATATCCTAATAAGGCTGCCGTTAGTGCTCCTATAATAAATTGTCCTTCTGCTCCAATGTTAAAAAGCCCTGTTCGAAAAGCAAAAGCTACGGACAATCCTGTTAGAATTAATGGAGTCGCTCGAATAATAGTTCTTGCTATATACTTAGGTTTTGAAAAAATTCCTTTGATCATAAGCCCATACGCTTCAATAGGATTGTATCCAGAAATAAAAATCACAACAGCTCCTACTAACAGTCCCATAACAATGGCTAAAATAGTAAATAAAAAAGTTTCGTTTATGATCTTTTGCTTCACTTATAGCCACCTCCTGCCATCATAAGTCCTAATTCATTCTCAGTAGTTTTTTTAGCATCTACAATTCCTACAATTTTCCCCTCATAAATTACTGCAATCCTATCTGAAACACTCATAATTTCATCTAATTCAAAAGAAACTAAAAGTACAGCTTTATTTTTATTTCTTTGATCCACTAAAGACTTATGCACAAATTCTATAGCTCCCACATCAAGTCCTCTTGTAGGTTGAACTGCAATCAAAAGTTCTGGGTCATTTGTTACTTCTCTTGCAATAATTACCTTTTGTTGATTTCCTCCAGATAAAGAACGTGCTAAATTATTCTCATCTTTTGGACGTATATCAAATTCTTCTATTAATTTTTTTGAAAAATTTATAATGTTTTCTTTCTGCAATTTAAATTTCTTTGAAAAGGGTTTTTTTCTAAAATTTTCTAATATCATATTTTCATAAACTGTAAAATCAAGAACTAACCCATGTTTTTGTCGATCTTCTGGAATATTTGAAATTCCAGATTCAAAAACTTCTCTTGGGGTTTTATTTGTAATATCATAATCCTTGATTAAAATTTGTCCTGACTTTGCTTTTCGAAGCCCTGTAATAGCCTCTATAAGTTCTGTCTGTCCATTTCCATCTACTCCAGCAATCCCTAGCACTTCTCCTGCTTGTACTGTTAAATTCAAATCCTTTACAGTAGAAATACCTCTATTGTCTTCTACCGTTAACTCTTTAATTTGTAGTATAACTTTTCCTGGTCTTTTTTCTTCTTTGTGTACTTTAAAATTTACTTCTCTTCCTACCATCATAGCTGCCAATTGATTTTCATCTATTTTAGATACTTCTACCATATCTATTTTCTTTCCTCTTCTGATAATGGTACAAAAATCAGCAGCTTCTTTTATTTCTTTTAATTTGTGAGTAATTAAAAGAATAGATTTTCCTTGTTTTGTTAAATTTCTCATAATTTGAATAAGTTCTTTAATTTCTTGAGGGGTAAGTACTGCTGTAGGTTCATCTAATATTAATATTTCTGCTCCCCTATATAAAGCTTTTAAAATTTCAACTCTTTGTTGCATACTTACGGAAATATCTTCTATCTTTGCCCTTGGATCTACATAAAGTCCATATTTTTTTGAAATCTCTTCTACATCCTCAATAGCCTTTTTCATATTTAATTGATAAAAAGAAGTAATAGGCTCTATTCCCAATATAATATTTTCTGCTACAGTAAAAGGTTTTATGAGCATAAAATGTTGATGTACCATTCCTATTCCATGGTGAATGGCCACATTAGGATTTTTAATATCTACTTTTTTTCCTTTAATATAGATTTCTCCATTTGTAGGTGTATATAAGCCATACAATATATTCATAAGTGTAGATTTTCCAGCTCCATTTTCTCCTAAAAGAGCATGTACTTCTCCTTTATAAACTTTTAAATCAATACAATCATTTGCAACAAAATCTCCAAATTTCTTTGTAATCTTTCTCATATCTATCACTAGCTCATTTAAATCTATATGGCTTTTTAAGTAATCCAAATCAAATCCTCCTTTTCTTCATTTATTAGATCTTTACATTCTAAGGAATAAGCCCAGAACTATAGTTCTGGGCTATGAAACTATTTCATTGCTTTATATTCCGCTTCATTTTGAGGAATTTTTATTTCTCCATCAATAATTTTTTTCTTTAATTTTTCTACTTCATCTAAAATTTCTTTTGGAACATGTTTATCAGATGTAGGGGCAATATCTACACCACCTTCTGATAATCCATACACAATTGTTTCTCCTCCGTTCCATTTTCCTTCTTTTAAATCTTTAGCCACATTAAACATAGCATTGTCTACTTTTTTTATAGCAGAAGTAATCACATGGTCCGGAGCTTCTTTACTTTGATCTCTATCTACTCCTATAGCATATTTATTTTTTTCCTGGGCTACGGCTATCATTCCATTTCCTGTATCTCCTGATGCATGGAAAATAATATCTGCTCCCTTTCCATACATAGATTCAGCAATACTTCTTCCTATTGCTGGTTTATCAAAAGCTCCAGCATATTGTGATAATAATTCACAATCAGAATTTGCATATTTTACTCCTGTCATATATCCATATTCAAATCGATCAATTACATCACCTTTTACGCCTCCAATAAAACCTACTTTATTTGTTTTAGTCATCTTTCCTGCAATATATCCAACTAAAAATGAAGATTCTTGATCTTTAAATATTACAGGTTGTAAATTTTTAGGAATCTCATCATATGTATTATCAATAATACCAAATTTTATATCAGGATAATTAAGAGCTGCTTCTTTAACTTGCTTACCCATAATATATCCAACGCCCCATACTAAATCGTTTTCTTGTTCTACTAATCTCTCTAGATTATCTTCATAATCTGCTTCTTGTTTAGATTCTTGATATCCTATTTCAATTCCTAGCTCATCTCTTGCCCTTTGTAATCCTTCCCAAGCAGATTGATTAAATGCTTTATCATAAACTCCGCCTACATCTGTTACCATTCCTATTTTTAAGACTTCTCTTTCTTGACTATCTTCTGATTCATTTTTTTGTTGTGGTTGTTGCCCTCCACACCCTGTAAATATACCCATCGTTAAAAGCAATACCAATAATAAGGTACCCCCTCTTTTAAACATATAAACCCCTCCCTATATTTTTCATTTCTTACAATATTAGTATTCTTCAAAATATTTAAAATTCCTTCTCTTTTCCTATCTTTTGTTATTATATACAAAAGAAACTTCGGCTATGCCGAAGTTTCAGACTGTTTAAATATCAAGTATCTTATATCTATAAATTTTCTCACTTCAAAATAAATAGGATTAATTTCTTAATCATATATCTTATCTATAATCTTTCTCCCTGCTTTTGTTTTTCAATAAACTCTACTAAATCACTTCTTTTTATTCTCCAATGACGTCCAATCTTAAAGCCTGGTATTTTTCCTTCTTGAACACACTTATAAGTTGTCACTTCACTAATTTTCAAATACTCAGCGACTTCACTTACAGTCATAATCTCATCTTCTTGATGTTGATCATTCTTCAATTTATATCTCCCTTTCTTCAAATTGGATTTTTAAACCACCTCTTCTTTTTACTATTTACTAAACCTATTATATATAACTTATTATAATGAGACAAGAAAATTTATAAGTCATATTGATACATTGTTCATTATTTGTTATAATTATAATTCATTATAAATAATTATAAATAGAAAGGATAGTGAAATGAAATATACTGGGGGAAAAAATCATTCTTGCTCTAATCCATATCATGTCTATCAATACACAGAATACGAATTTATAGATATATTAAAGCCCTTTACAAAAGTTACTATGTATCACCAAAGAGATATAGAATTAGAAATACCTAAAATAGATAAAAAATATTATCTAATGGTTGCTGTTTGTAAAAAATAATTGCTATTACATTTCAAATTTTATAGAAAGAAGGTCAAACATTGAATCTAATTAAATATAAAAAAGAATGGTTTCACAATATAAAGGGAGATTTACTATCATCAATCGTAGTAGCTATTGCTCTTATTCCAGAGGCTATTGGATTTTCTATCGTAGCAGGAGTAGATCCAATGGTTGGACTCTATGCATCTTTTTGTATAGCAACAATCATTGCTTTTACTGGTTCTACTCCTGGTATGATTTCTGCTGCTACTGGAGCTATGGCTCTTTTAGTAGTTTCATTAGTTAAAGATTATGGCGTAGAATATTTATTTTTAGCCACTTTATTCACTGGGATAATTCAAATCATTGCAGGTTTTTTTAAGTTTGGTAATCTCATGAAGTTTATTCCTCGTCCTGTTATGATAGGATTTGTAAACGCATTAGCAATTCTAATTTTTGATTCTCAAATATCACATTTTAAAGGTGCTTCTTTAAATATGTATCTTATGGTAGGGGCAGGTCTTTTGATTATTTATCTATTTCCTAAGTTTTCCAAAAAAATTCCTGCTCCACTAGTAGCTATTATTGCTATCACCATTTTTTCTATTTATACACATGCTTCTGTCAGAACAGTTGGAAGTATGGGAAGTCTTCCAACAACACTCCCTAAATTTTCTATCCCTAAAGTTCCTTTTAATCTAAAGACCTTAAAGGTTATACTTCCTTATTCTGTTTCTCTATGTATCGTTGGGTTATTGGAGTCATTATTAACTTCTTCTTTAGTAAATGATCTTACTGATACAACTACCAATAAAAATATTGAATGTATAGGTCAAGGACTATCTAATATTGTAACAGGATTTTTGGGAGGAATGGCTGGTTGTGCTATGTTAGGACAATCTTTAATCAATATAAACTCAGGAGGTAGAGGACGCTTATCATCATTATCAGCAGGTGTATTTTTAATGTTTCTGATCCTAGTATTAAAAAGTTTTGTACTTCAAATTCCAATAGCAGCATTAGTATCTGTTATGATTGTTGTTTCTATAGGAACTTTTGATTGGCATTCTTTAAAAAATTTATATAAAATGCCTAAAAGTGATGCTTTTGTAATGATTGTTACTGTTGTAACTGTAGTTTTTACTCATAACTTAGCAATAGGTGTTTTTATAGGAGTTATTCTTAGTGGACTTTTTTTTGCTTCTAAAATATCTAAACTACATATTATAAGTTTTTACTCAGAAAAAGAAGATAAAAAAGTTTATACAGTTACGGGTCAAATATTTTTTGCTTCTACTATAGACTTTATAGAAGCTTTTGATTTTAAAGAAAAGATAAGTGAAATAGATATAGATTTTACACATGCTCGTTTATGGGATGACTCAGCTGTAGGTGCTATAGATAAGATTTTGATGAAATTCAATCAAAATAATATAAAAGTAAATATTATTGGATTAAATAAAAACTGTTCTACTTTATTTGATAAACTTTCTACTTATACTACAAGAAATACTCTTACACAAACAAATAATAATTAGCTATTAAATATTTTATAAAATTTAAAAATAAAAATAATTTTTATAGTGATATAATGGGTAATACTATATATGAGATAATTTTAAAATATTTCCTAAAAATGTAGATCATGATGTTTCAAAATATAAAGTTCCCTTTATTCTTATTCAATAATAAATATTGAATTAATACTATATAAAAATATAATTAACATGGAGGTTCATATGTCTAAAAACAAAGAAAATTTAAAAGTAATACCTCTTGGCGGACTAGGTGAAGTAGGAAAGAATATTACTGTTTTTGAATATGATGAGGATATTATCATAGTAGATTGTGGTATAGCTTTTCCAGAAGATGAAATGTTGGGTATTGATTTGGTTCTTCCAGATATTACTTATTTGAAAAGTAAACAAAAAAAAATTAAAGGTATTGTTTTAACACATGGACACGAAGATCATATAGGATCTTTACCCTATGTATTAAAAGATATCAATGTACCTGTTTTTGGAACAAAACTTACTTTAGGCTTACTAAAAACCAAACTTGAAGAACATGGAATGCTCTCTGATACAACACTTAAAACTGTTCAATTTGGTGAAACGATTTCATTAGGAGTATTTCAAGTAGAGTTTATTCGTTCTTGTCATAGCATTGCCGATGCAGCAGCATTAGCTATCCACACACCTATCGGTGTAATAGTACATACCTCAGATTTTAAAATTGATTATACTCCTATAGAAGGAAAACCTATAGATCTAGCACGTTTTGCAGAGCTAGGAAAAAAAGGAGTATTGCTTCTTATGTCTGATAGTACTAATGCAGAACGAGAAGGTTATACTATGTCTGAAAAAACTGTAGGTGAGACTTTTGAAAAAATATTCATAAATATAGAAGGTCGAATTATCGTTGCTACTTTTGCATCCAATATTCATCGAATACAACAAATTGTCAATGCCGCCATAAACTTTAATAGAAAGATAGCTGTTTGTGGTAGAAGTATGGTAAATGTAGTGAATGTTGCACTTGAACTAGGTTATTTAAGTGCTTCTGAAGAACTATTTATTGATATTAAAGATATTAATAAATATCCACCAGAAAAATTAATGATTATCACTACAGGAAGCCAAGGAGAACCAATGTCTGCATTATCTAGAATGGCATCCTCTACCCATAGGCAATTAGAAATTATTCCTGGAGATTTGGTTGTCATCTCAGCAACACCTATACCAGGAAATGAAAAAATGATTTCAAAAACTATTAACAAATTATTTCAGCAAGGGGCCGACGTTATATATGAATCTCTTGCAGATATTCATGTTTCAGGACATGCTTGTCAAGAAGAATTAAAATTAATTCATAGTCTTGTGAAACCAAAGTTTTTTATGCCTGTTCATGGTGAATACAAGCACCTTAAACATCATGCACTTTTGGCTCTTCAATTAGGAATGTCCATAGAAGATATTTTTATTATGAATATTGGTAAAGTATTGGAATTAGATTCTTTCAATGCAAAAATTACTGGTAGTGTTCCTTCTGGGCAAGTTTTTGTAGATGGACTTGGAGTAGGAGATGTAGGAAACATTGTATTACGAGATCGAAAGCTTTTATCCCAAGATGGTATGGTAATTGTTATGATCACTATTGATAAAGAAACAGGCATGTCTATGAATACTCCTGACATTATATCTAGAGGATTTATTTATGTAAGAGAATCAGAGGATTTAATATCAGAGATGAGACATATCACTAAAAATACAACTGAAAAATTCCAAGGTTCAGACTGGAGTACGATTAAGAATAATGTTAAAAAATCATTAGGAGAATATCTTTATAGTCAAACCAAAAGAAGGCCTATGATCTTACCAATTATTATTGAAATATAAAAATGGCTAAGTAAAAATTACTTAGCCATTTTTATATTTTCTAACAAATATCACCCTTTTTTGCAACAAATCCCGCTTCTCCTAAAATTTTTGTAGCTATTATTAACTTTTGTTCATTGACTAGTACAATAGGTCCTGTACAACCCATGCCACTCTCTGCATAAATTCCTTTTTTCCATAAAACTTTTACTGCCTCCTCTAAATCCATAATATCTATTCCAGCTATAGAACCTGTAACTACCTCTTTTTGAGGTACTTTTATATCTTTTTCATCTTCTTTTTTATTTTCTTTGCTAAAAGATTTTAAAATATCATCTAACCTTGCTTTACTCGCTTTTTCAAATTCTTCTTTTGCTATATCTACTAGATTTCCACGAGCAAGCTTAGATGCATATTTTATAGCATTACAAACTACAGGAGAACCTGATGCCCTTGATAAAATCAATATGACTCTTTCATAATCTTTTCCTATTCCAGGACCATAACCATATCCTAAGGCTTCATAACTTCCTCCTGTTGTATAGGATGAAAATACTTTCATCATAATATTTCCTGTCAATGTATCTGTGACCATAACATCTGCACTACCACCTAAAAGGTCATTTCCTCTCATGATGGCTCCACCATCTGAGCGCATAGACTCTGCAAAATGAATTTCATAACCATTATAATTTAATTCTTTTAATACTCTTTCTACTTGTCTTGCCCCATCAAGATTTAAAATTCCTACAGTAGGTTTTAAAATTCCCATAGTTTTTGCAGTAACAATCCCATATAGAGCATTTTTTACCATTGCTTCTATTCTATTAGTAGCTGAAGTTCCAGTAGTAGTTGCTAGATACATTTCTTTTCCAAATCCAGGAGTAATAACCTTTCCAACCGTAGAAACTCCTATAGGAAAATTATAGTGCATAGTTACACAACCTTGAATATATTTACTATCTAAAAGTTCCTCCATTTTTTTGTGAGCTTCTTCCTCTGTATTTGCTTCTATTAGTTCTAATGAAGTTTCTAACTTTGGTCCTATAAGTACAACTTCTACATTTTCTTCTTTTTTAGCTAACTCTGCACCTTTTATCATATTTTTTACTCCATGCTCACTTCCTAAAGTAGTTACTCCTATCTTTACTTTTTTTTCAAAACTTCCTGTTTCTAAAGAATCTGCTATCTCTAAAAATGCTTTTCCGATCATTTGCTTTATTATTTTTTCACTCATAATCATCACCCCCTATTCTTTAAGTAGATGTGATGCAAAATCCTTCATAGCCTCTGCTATGAAGCTTTTTATTTTTTCTTCTGATACTTGTTGACTATCATTTTCCACTTTTCCATTATTTCTTTCTATGACAATAGATACCCCATCAAATAAATTGGTCATACGTCCTAAAAACAAGCTACCTTTTCCTACAATCATAACTTTATTCAATTCCCCATTGGTCAGATCTTCTTTAGCAAATCCAATATAAGGAACACCAGAAGGAATATGTCCTTGAGTAGGAGCCCATCCAACCATACCATGTTTTTTTACAAAGCTCAAAAGATCTTTTCTATCTAATTCTTTTCTTTTTACTCCTAATGCACCTATCATCTTGTAATTTGCTTCTGGTACATCTCCTGCTCCTGCTGGTTTTGTAATGTCAGGATTTTGCATCTCTACAGAGTATTTATCGATATCTGTTATTTTTAAGTTTCCCTTATCCAGTGGAGCAGTAACTAAAGATGTAATAACAGCTTGTGGAGATGAACCCGTTCCTACCGTATGTCTTCCCACTAAATCTGTACGAAGTATAGGATGAATTCCATCATTTTTACTTACTAAAATTGCAAATGCTCCAACCACATCTTCTAGTATAGGTAGTCCTTTCTTAACATGATCTTTTCCATTCATACCAAGCTTTGCAGTAGCTCCCCCTGCTACAATAACTACATTTTCATAAGTTCCTGCTTTTACTAATGAAGCTGCTAAAATCAAAGCATGAGTAGGCGCTGCACAAAATCCTCTTGTGTCTGATCCTGTTGCATTACTAGCCCCTGAACACTCTGCAATAGCTTTTGCAAAATTTCCTCCTCCTCTTTGATTCATATCTCCACAAGCTTCTTCTGAACATTCAATAACATAATCTATATCTTCAATAGGAATATTATTTTTATCAATCAAATGTTTAAAAGCTAGTACTCCAGATGCTTTTACAACTAAATTTTCAAATAAAATATGACTCGTTAAGTTATGATCTAGGTCATGAGCTCTTTTTACACACCCTACTAATTTCCCTTCATTGTAAATTGCCTCTGCATGTTGTGATTGAATAAATTTTTCTATTTCTTCTATGGTTTCTCCTTCTTTTAATTTTTCTGCATCTTCTTTGAATAAAGGATGGTCTAAAAGCTTTTTCTTTACGTCTTGCATAAAATTATTTTCAAGCTTTACCAAATCAAAAACATCTACTAATTTCATCAAAGTAATAAATTCATCTTGGGGCATTATTTCTCCAAGCTTTCCAAATCTTTCTTTTATATCGGCTTCCTTATCATACCATGGCATTTCATAAGTAGATAAATCATTAGGTGTCATATTTCCTATGTAAACTTGATTTGGAGGATATTTCAGTGCTTCTTCATAAGTTCTGATATGCTTTTTTAATTCTTTTAAATATTCAGAATCAGGATTTGTACTTCTTTCTGTTGTTTGAGTTGTTCCATTATGAATAATCATATCTGGTGTATGGATTAGTGCATATCCAGCACCTTTTATTACTGCATAACTCATTTTTTCTCCACCTCCATATAGTTTGAAAATTTCATATGCCGCAAGGCTTTCTCAGCTCGCAGCCACAGACTACATGTATAAATATTGAAATTTCTGATAATTGCTTTTGTAAAAATATATTATTTAAAATAAAATGGGTGATCAAAAACCACCCATTTATTTTTAGTCAAGTAGCTGCCAGCTGTAAAACACAGCTGGCCTTATGATTAATCTTCAAAAACAGTTTGATCCACAACTTCAGTCTCTAATGCTTTTAATGCTTTTTCAATCAATTTACGTCTTAATTTTTTCTCATCTATAGGATCTAAGGATGGATTGCCTAGTGGATGAGGTATAGCAATAGTAGGTACAATCCTATTTGCCCCAACTGTCAACGATATTGGAACAACTGTACACATGTGTACTACTGGAATGCCTGTTCTTTCTATTTCTTTTACCATTGTTGCACCGCAACGTGTACAGGTACCTCAGGTAGATGTGAGAATAACAGCTTTTACTCCATCTGCTATTAATTCTTTTGCATATTGTGCTGCAAACTTTTTAGCATTAGCAACAGAGGTACCATTTCCTACAGTAGTATAAAAATATTTGTGTAGTTTACCAATTTTCCCTTCTTTTTCAAAATCTCTTAAAACATCTACAGGGAGTACTCTATCTGCATTGGCATTGGCATAAACAGGATCATATCCTCCATGAGCTGTTTCATGTGTTTCATGTGTTAAATCATCAAATTCTTCAATAGAATATTTTCCATATTTTGATGCACTTGAAGATTCAATATGATCTGGATTTCCTTTTGGAACAATTCCACCAGAAGTAACTAGTGCAATTTTTATTTTAGAAACATCTTCAACTGCTTTACCTGGTGTAACATGATCAAAGTTTGGCATTGGGTATTCTGTGACAAATTCTTCTCCTTTAAGTTTTTGAATCAGCATATCTACTGCACGTTTTGATCCTCTTTCTTCTCTAAAAATATTTTTTCTTACTCCACGAGAAATATACCCTTCTTCACTTGGTGAACCTATTTCTTCTTTCTTTCCTAATTTTAAAGCTAATTTTGATAAAACAGGAATTGCTTTTCTCATAGTAGCAGCTGAATTTCCTGTTTGTACAATATATACATCTTTTTTAAATAAATCTACTCCAGGATTTTCTGGATACATGGCCGTTACAACTGGAATACCTAATTCATCTTGCACAGCTTTACTAATTGTTCCACAAGCTACACCATATCTTCCTGCATTAAAAGCAGGTCCTGCAATAAATAAATCTGGATCATATTTTTTTACCATATCTAAAACAACAGCCTTAGCTTCTTCTAAGTTTTCATTAAAATAAGAATCTCCACAAATTACTGTAGCTACAACTTCTGCTTCTTCTTTAAATGCAGCCTTTAAAGCCATCCCTGGTCCTACTATACCTTCTCTTAATTCAGGTTTTGTATCTGCTTTTTCTTCTCCACCAATTCCTGCAAAGAATTGATTAATATAATGAACAACTCTAATTTTGCTCATTCATGTTTCCCCCCTTTCGGCTTTTGAACGGGAATTATTAATATTTACAAAACTGTTCTCTAATAGATGACATCTCAGAAATGATTTCATCTACATCTAAAACCATCTCCATCATTCCTATTTGTTCTTCATATACATCTTCATCTACAGCTTCTTTAAACTCTGGCTCTACTGCATGATATACTCTGAGTCCTAACTGGACTCCTGCTAATGAACCTGCAAAAGTAGGGTCTCCATTTGTAACAGTTTCAGCAGCTAATCCTGCTGATTCTGCTTCTGCTGCACCTACAAGTACGATAATATTTTCAGCACCATACTTTTCAGTCATATTTTTTACCCTATTTTGATTTTCTAGGTCCATTGCGCCTGCAGCCGTTCAGACAAAGCATTCAGTAGAAGAAAATACCACTTCTGCTTCTGTTGCCTTTAGGCATTCTTCAATAGCAGGTCCTGGTATACCATCTCTGTCACCGATGATGATGACTTTCTTGCCATCAAACATACCCATATTTACCATCCTCTCTTTTTTTTATTAAAATTCTATAGTGGATAATTTATTAAACCCTAATTCATTAGTAGCTCCTGTAATCACTTGAAGCTCAACTTCAATACTTCCATCTTCTCTTAGGCTTCCATCAAAGCCTCCAGCAATTTTATCTACATAATCTAACATTCCAATCACTTTTTTCATTGGTGGAAGTACAATAATTTCATTGGCATTTCCACCTGTTACAACTGCATTAGCCAAAGGATCTGCATCTGCTAAAGATTGAGATGCTCCATCTCTTCCTGCATATTCATCTGTAACAATAACAGTTTTTACTCCTTGTGATTCAATTTTTTTACAGTTCATAATTAAATCTGTATCTGGATTTCCAAAACCTTCTTGAGATACAATCACTCCATCTAATCCAAGATATTTACAAAGTTTTGCAGTCCAATTTGAAGATCTTTCTTTATCTGCAAGATATACGTTTTCATTTGTAATAATTATACCTACAAAATTGATATCTTTTCCATGCTTTTTATATAAATCATGGATAATAGGATTATTTTGATGATGATAAGTGGTATTTTTATCACAAGCTGATACACAATTTCCACTAAGAATTGCCCCATCCATTACTTCTGTTGGATAAAGAATTGTGGGAACAATTTTTTTAGCATCTACTCCATATACATACGTATCATGCAAAAGTCCTTGTGTCTGAAGCATATAAACATATCCAACCTTAGGTAGATCAGGATATTCATCAATACTTTCTAACAATGGTTTTGTTTCATAAATTTCTACTTCATTAGGCTCTACTTCTTTTCCTGCTTTCCCTATTAAGGTAGCAACTTTTAGACCTGCCATTCTTACAGCAGCTTCATATTCATGTTGTTTAAGTTCATCAATGGGATCAATGACTAAACAAATATTGTTTAGTTTAGAAAATGGAGTGTAGTCTGCACCAGGACCACTCATATCAATAATACCTTCCTGGAAACCTACAATTTTACCGCAGGTAACTACTGAAACTCCTTTTAATACATGTGTGCGACCACAACCTACTGTAGTAACTTTGTTTACAATCCCAGGAAATATCCCCCCTTCTCCAGAAACCTTTACTCTAGGTTCTATGACATCTTTTACAGGAGTAATTCTAGTTTCATCCCCTGGTTTTGCAATCTCTACCTCTACATGTTTGATGTGATCGTCTTGCATTATAAGACTTATGATCTCATCTTTGTTTACATACAAGGTTTCATTTTCCAATTTGGTAATACTTCCAAACTGGACATCTGAAATATTAATTTTTCCTAACTCTAGGCGCACATCATTCACCTCCCTTTATATTTTAACCTGCAACAGGGGAAATGTTTCCCCTGTACAGATTATTTTCTAATCCACATGTTTTTGAAGCATAGAAAGAATATTTGACTTTGTTGCATCTTCTTTTGTTACTTCATCTACCTTTTGACCATCTTTATATAAAGCAATTGTAGGAAGTCCTAATACTCTTTGAGATATAGCCAATCTCCTAGCCTTTGTAGTATTTAATTTTGTGAATTTTACCTTTTCTTCGTATTCCTTAGCAATTTCTTCTACATCAGGCATTAATGCTTTGCAAGGTTCACATCCATCACTCCAATAATCTACTAAAACATAGCCATTTGCTTCTAGTACCTCTCCTTGAAAAGTTTCTTTGTTCACAGATAACATACTACTACCTCCTTTTTTATTCAAAATGACTTTCTATGTATTTTTCTGCATTCACAGCTGCTATTGCTCCATCAGCTGTTGCAGTTACTACTTGCCTTAATGATTTTTCTCTAATATCTCCTGCTGCAAAAACTCCTTCTACATTTGTCTTCATTTCTACATCTGTAATAACATAGCCTACATCATTCATATTTATCTTCCCTTTATAAACTTCACTTAGTGGTTGATAACCTACAAAAGGAAATATTCCAAAAGTTCCATCCTCTTCATTTGCTTGATATTCTGTTACTTCTCCTGTTTTTTTGTTTTTAAATACTACAGATTCTACAATTCCATCTCCCTTAATCTCTTCAATTCCTGTATCCCACATAAACTCAATCTTTGAATTTTTAAAAGCTTTTTCTTGAATAGATTTTGCAGCCCTTAACTCATCTCTTCTATGTACAATAGTTACCTTTCTTGCAAACTTAGTAAGATAAAGAGCTTCTTCAACAGCCGAATCTCCTCCTCCTACTACGAAAACTTCAAGATCTGTAAAAAAATCCGCATCACAAGTTGCACAATAAGATACCCCTTTTCCAGTTAATTCTTTTTCTCCAGGGCATCCAATCAATTTAGGCTTTGCTCCACTAGCTATAATTACAGCTTTAGCATTATATTCTCCTTGTTCTCCTTTAATTACTTTAATCTTTTGTGTAAAATCTACATCTACTACAGTATCCTTTTTTCTTTCCACTCCAAATTCTTCTGATTGTTCTAACATTCTAGCAACCAAACTAGGTCCTGTAGCATCTTTTATAGAACCTGGGTAATTAACCACCTCATTTGTAGTAACAATTTGCCCACCTACTCTTTCTTTTTCTAGTATCAATGTTTTCATTTTTGCTCTTGCTGCATAAAGACCAGCTGAAAGACCAGCAGGTCCTGCTCCAATAATTACTACATCATATAAATTTTCCATTTCATTACCTCCTTCATATTGAAATTTTACTAAAATTGAGTCATACTTTCAATTGCACTTTGAATCAAACAATAATCAATCAATTGAAAGTCTTTTAAAATTTTGTCTGTCCAAAGAGGAGTTTTTTTTGTACTCAAAAACTTTTTAACCGTTTGAATACTTTCTTCTATTATTCTTATAGAATCTATATCTACCTCTTTCTTTTTTTCTGTTACTATAATAGATTTATAAGGGGTTTCATTGGGCTTTACACTTCCAGATAAGGGATGTGTTAAAAGTTTATGTCCTTTATGTATCTTATCTCTTGCTAACAAAAGTACTGAAAGATAAGAATCGTCCTTTAAATAAATTATATCCGTTTTATCCTGCTTTCCTTCAAAAACTTTAGGATTATTTGTAATGATAGTATTCTTCATTTTTTCACCTCAACTTATGAAAACGTTTATCAAATTCCCTAATGAATATAAAAAGACATATGACAAATATTAGATTGCCATATGTCTCTGTCTTTACCCTAAGAATTTCTCCTTAATTGAAATATACTCCTTTGATGCCATTCATAAGCTTTCCAGAGTTCTGTCCAAATACAGTTCTTTTGCCTGAGAATTTCACAAAAGATAGGCAATATCTTTTGCTTGTCCCTTCGGCGATCCTCTATGGATTCTCTCCCGCATTTTTCATTCAGAATTAAGAATATTCATTTATTTTTTTTTATTATTAACTTTCTTTATAATCATTATATTATAAAAGTAGTTCTATTGACAATACATTTTAACATTTTTTTCATATTTTACTTTTATATGGACTATACAATTATAGGAATGTGGAAATTTATTATTCATTTTTTATATATATAATAGCTAAAAATCCTGGTCCTGTATAAGTTCCTATGGTACATCCTATTTCCATTTCTATCATATTTTCAGTCTCAAAAACTTGTACTATTTCTTCCTTTAATTTTTTAAAATTTTCTTTGTTTCCTCCATGGGCTACACAAATATATTCAGATCCTTTTTTAAGACCTCTTTCTTGTGCAAGTTCTATCATTCTTGGAATAATTTTTTTACTTCCTCTTACTTTATCAAAAGGCTCTACTATTCCATCTTGTATAGTTAAAATAGGCTTTACATTTAAAATTTTTCCTATTGTAGCTTTTGTTGCACTTAGTCTGCCTCCTTTTTGTAAGTAATCTAATGTATCCACAGAAAAAATATGATCTACCTTATCTTTCATTTCTTCTATCCTGTTGATAATTTCTTCTTTTGATTTTCCTTCCTTGACCATCTTGGCAGCTTCTACTACAATCATTCCACATCCATACGATAAAGCCATAGTATCAATGATAGTTATATCTTCATTTCCTATCTCATTTTGAGCCATAATAGATGATTGATGAGTACCACTTACTTTAGAGGAACCATTAACTAAAATGACTTGGTACCCTTTTTCTAAAAGTGTTTTCATCTCTTTTATAAAAATACTTGGAGGAATCTGAGAACTTTGTGAAACTTCCCCAGTATCTTTTAATCTTTGAAAAAATTCTTCTGAATGCAAATCTACACCATCTTTAAATTCTTCCTCTCCAAATCTTATACACAGTGGTAATATGGTAATATCATATTCTTTTGCTAATTCTTTTGGTACATCTGCTAGACTCGTAGTCATAATTTTTATAGGTTTCACTTTGATCTCCTCCCCTAGTGCATTGTTTCCTTCTTTATATTTTATTATTTATGTAGAAATTTTACAACAAAATAGACTTCTTTATGAAAAGAAGTCTATTTTTTATCTACTGAATCAATTACTGAAAAAGCAATTTTTGCTGCATGATCTCCAATTCTTTCTAAATTACTAATAATATCTAAAAATATAATTCCTGCACTCGGTGCGCATTGTTGCTTATTTAATCTTGCAATATGATTTGCTCTTAAGGATTTTTCCATATGGTCAATTTCCCCTTCTCTTTCTACAACTCTTCTTGCAAGATTTACATCTCCTATTCTTAAAGCTAATATTGCTTGCTCATAAGATTTAATTACTCGATCATGCATATGTTGTAGATCTTTAAAAGCTTTCTCACTAAACATGAGCCTATTATCTGAACTAAATACAGCTAGTTCTGCTAAATTTTCTGCATGGTCTCCTACTCTTTCAATGTCATTAATAGTACTAAAAAGACCATCTATTAATTCATGTTGTTTTCCAGATAAAGGTGTACTTGATAATTTTACCAAGTATTCTGCAATTTGTCTTTCCATTCTATTTATCATTTTTTCTGTTTCAAAAGTTGTGTCTGCTAATTTTTCACTTTGTGCAAAGAAAGCTTCCATAGAAGTTTTGTAATTTTCTAATACTAAATCTCCCATATTTAAAATTTCTTTTATAACCTGTACAATAGCAATAGATGGAGTTTCTAACATCCTGTCATCTAAATGACTGATACCAATTTGTTGTTTCTGTTCTGCTAAACTCACAGGAATTACTTTATTTGCTAATCTTACTAATATTGCTGCAAATGGAAGCAACAACACCGTATTCATAATATTAAATAATGTATGGGCATTGGCCAATTGTCTTGCTGCATCTGTAGGAGAAACTTTCTGTACAAAAGCCACTGTTATATTCTTAAAAAGTAACATAAAAAGAAGCGTTCCAACCACATTAAAAGTAAAATGGATAAATGCAGCTCTTTTTGCTGTACGATTTGCTCCAATACTAGATAACATAGCCGTCACACAAGTTCCTATATTTGTTCCAAATATAACAGGCAAAGAAGCTTCTATAGGAAGAAGGCCTTCACTAGCTAACGCAATTAAAATCCCTGTAGTTGCACTACTACTCTGAACAACAGCAGTAATAAAAAACCCTGTAAATATAGCCATCAAAGAATCTGTAAAATTCCCACTACCAAAGGATAATAGCATGTCTCTAAACCCTGAATATTCTCGAAGAGGTTTTACAGCTTCTTTCATAAAATCCATTCCAATAAATAATATACCAAAACCTATAAAAATTTCTGCCATATTTTTAGTTTTTTTATTATTTGTAAATAACCAAACTACAACTGCAAGTCCTACTACAGCAGGAGCAATATAGCTAAGTTCTAAAGATGCAATTTGAGCCGTTACAGTTGTTCCAACATTCGCTCCCATAATGATTCCAGTAGCTTGTGTAAGATTCATGATTCCTGCATTTACAAATCCCACTACCATTACAGTCGTCGCACTACTACTTTGAATAATCATAGTCACCAATGATCCAACAATTACGGCCATGATTCTGTTATTTGTAAGTACCTCGATGATTCTCTTCATCTTATCTCCAGCAGATTTTTGCAAACCATCTCCCATAATGGTCATTCCATAAAGAAATAACCCTAAGCCTCCAAGTACTCCAAAAAATATTTCCATTTATGCCCCTCCTATATTCTATTATGCATTCACACCTTATCTATAATACACTATTTTTTATTAGTTTTGTTAAATCTATGTTAAATTTATTAAAATATGTCGTATTATGTTGATAAGTTTAAAATAGAGTTTATAAAACTCATTATTCTAATTTTTTAGAGTTTTTTAGCATATATCAATCAAAATATCATTTTGATTGTTTGAATTTTTAGAATCATTTACCTTTCACAAAAAAAGAGAGTTTTACCTCTCTATTTCAAATGCATAAACCCAGTTTGTCGTAAAGCTTCATAGAGTACAATATTTACCGAATTGGAAAGATTTAAAGATCTAGCTTTTTCATTTTCAATCATAGGAATTTTAATGGCCTTGTCCATATTTTTATGAAGTAGTTCCTTAGGTAATCCTGCTGTTTCCTTTCCAAATACTAAGAAACATTCATCTTCATAAGTCACATCTGTATAAAGTTTCTCTGCCTTTGTAGTGGAAAAGAAAAATTTTCCTTGTGGATGTGCTTTTAGAAATTCTTCTATATTTGGGTAAATATTCAAATCTAACAAATCCCAATAATCAAGTCCTGCTCTTTTTAAATGCTTATCATCTACTGAAAATCCTAAAGGTTCAATTAAATGAAGACTGCTCCCTGTGGCTGCACAAGTTCTTGCAATATTTCCTGTGTTTGGAGGGATCTCCGGTTCAAATAAAACTACATTAATCGCCATATGCATTACTCCTTTATTGCAATATCTAGTTCAATTATACCATAATCTGTATTTAGAGGTACAGTAATTGTTTGATTAGAATTTGTAGAAATTGAAACTTTTTTGCCAACCAATAGTGTTGGAGGTGTAATATCTACCTCAAAACCTTGGTTGCTAAGGAGGGTAGCTGTATTTCCTAAAATCATATTACCAAGTTCCGAAATAGCACTTCTTGCCATTTCATCTAATTCATCTACAAGCATACCACACATCATATGAGAAGCGATTTTTTTTGCCATTTCTTCATTCATTCCTAAAATAGCTTGTCCTTTGAGTTTTCCTGTAAGTCCTATTAAAATCATTACATCTGGAGCATCAAAAGATCCATCTTTTATATGAATTGTACCTTTCTCGCAAGATATATTCGCCATTTGCTTTAAAATCATTTGGCTTGCTTCAATAAAAGGATTTACCCATTCTACCTTCATTTTAAATTCCCTCCTTTTTTCACTTATCTTATACATTTTTGTAATTATATCATATTTTTACGTATTTTTTTTACATTTTTCAAACTAGGTTACTATTTGTTTCTTACTTATCTATTTCCATGTATATTTTTTATATGCCCTTTATCTAATATAATTTCTTGTCCAAATGCAGCTTTACTAAATATCCTTTCAGCTTCTTCTAATGAAATTCCCCTTAAATCCATTCTTTCTGGAAGAGCTGTTCCGATCTCTTCTTTATGTAGTTTATATAAATAGGAAATAGCCTGAGGTAAAAATCCTAGTAATCTTGCTCCGATAGTATCTACTGCAACAGGATCTGTCCCCGCTATAATAAGTCCTGGTGTATCTATGGCTTTTCCTGACGAAGGACCTGTTCCAATCATAGTTTTGTCTGCACTCACAATTGTAAGATCAATAGGAATTTTTTTTATCATAGCTTCTATAAACCCATGTAAATCTTCGTGAATTCCTAATTTTTTTTTGGGAAAACCATGAATTTCTGCTGGTGGCCATCCAAGAGCAATATTTTTCATTCCAGCACTTATAGTAGCTTCTTCATGATACTTAAGTTGTGTAAAAGATATTAAAACATCTATTTTTTCGATTAATTGATTTATTTTGGTACTAATCGGTTGATCATGGTCTAAAAAAACCTCTGTATATGGACCATAATTTAAGTCAATAAATTCGACTTCTTCTTTTTTTATAATTTTATCATAACCTATAGTACTCATAACTTTAGGTGTAGGATCTCCTCCTGAGCCTGTGGCAATATATATTTTTTTAGGGTTTCTTTTTTTTATATATTGTATTAATCTTTGTAATGTATATGGTCCTACTACTGTTGCTGTATAAGGAGGCTTTGCTTTTACCCAATTAGGAGTAATACATACTATATCACTTGTATGGATAATTTTGTTCATAGGAAGTAAATCTAAAGCCTTTGTAAGAGACTCTTCTTCTTTTGTATCTTTCATAATTGCAATAATAGGTTCTTTTATTTTTCTATCTTTTCTCACATGATCACTCCTTTTATCAATATCTATACACTAGCCATATCATCATAAAAATATACAAAATCAACAAAAATAGCTGCGAGCAATCCTCACACCCCTCCTTATATTTTTTATTTGCACACTTCATGCCAAAAATTTCATTTCACGCGAAAAAAGATACCCTTGTTTTTATGAAATAATTTATAAATCTTTATTATATTTACTTTGATCAAAACATTCATTTGCCAATATTTACAATACATTTTATAATAGAAATAATCTATCTTATTTTTTAGACAAGGGTAAAACACTGAAACACTGGGGACGGTTAATAAATTTATAAGTTTAATATAGTGATACTAACTTTCAAGCTATAAAAAACTAGACTTTTTTCAAAAAAATTAGAGTATTATTGAACAAAAAAAATTATAGAGAAGGAAGTGATTAGATATGCTATCTTTTTATGAACATATTATTGATGATGTATTAGGAGAAAAAATTTCTAAGTCCAATGCAACTACAGTATTTCATTTTACTTCTGTATCAGCCTTATATTCAATGATCAAAACCCATTCTTTACGATTGACTAATTCCATGTATTTAAACGATAGAAATGAATTCGCAGATTTTTTACATTCCATGTGTGATACTGTAAGAAATTTAATTGATACAGAACAAGATGAGCAAATCAAAAATAATTATAAAATTTTGTTAGAAGAATATAAAAAAGCTCTAGAAAGAAATGAGCAAAAACACACTGATTACTATTATCATGCTTCATATTTTATATTTTCTGCATCAGAATATGATAATTCAATACCCATGTGGAATTATTATTCTCAAAGTTCAGGGATATGCATAGAATTTGATCTCCATCAATTGCGTAATTTTTTTGAGTACTGTATCAAAGATTGTGGTGAATCAATATTTGTAGATTATAAATGTATTTATGAAAAAGAAGAAAAATATAATATCTTAAGAACCTATATTATAGAAAGAATCAAAGAAATGCAACCACACTTTTGGAAATCTGCATTAAAATATTCCTATGCATTCAAAGATGAAATTTTTAAATATGAACGAGAAACAAGATTTGTAATTCGATTAGATAAAAAATATTTTGAAGAACAATGTAATTTTGATAAAGAAGAAAAACAGATTACAAAAAATTTATCACTAGGTTTTTATAATACTAATGATACTATAAGACCAGTCATCAAGCTTCGAGGAAATAAACAGCTTCCTATTAAAAGAGTTATTATCTCTCCCTTTAATGAAACCGAAACTTTGTATAGTGGTTTAAAACGATTTTTAGATTTTCATGGATATTCTAAAGTAATCGTAGATACTGTGGAAACAAGCATGAGGCGAGATTTCTAAAAAAAATGAAGAACGAGGAAAAACGGAATACGGTTAATAATTTCTATTGATTATTCAATTAAAAAATCCTTTATCTTTAGGTAAAATATTCCTATATTTGCTGTTATTTTATTTTTAGGCACACTCAATAACCCCTTCACTTTATCTAGTATTTATTTCAATTTACACACTTCTTAAAAATTTATCTAACATAATAATAGTTTTTATCTTTATTTATTTTTTATTCTTAATGTTTAACCGTCCCGTTTTCTTTACCATTTTTCCTTTTTTCACAAAATCTATTGTCTATCTTTCATAAATATGGTACTATTAATCCTATAGTTTTTAAAACAAATACATTTGTTTTTATTATGCAAACACTTAAAATAGGAGGCACTAATTATGCAAACAATAAAAATAGGATTATTAGGATTAGGAAATATAGGAAAAGGTGTATGGGATATTACAAAAAAAAACATGTCAAAGATTCAATCTTATACAGGTGCTAAGTTGGAAATAAAAAAAATACTTGTAAGAAATCCAGCTAAACATAATGAAGTTCCTAAAGAAATTTTAACTACAAATGCTGATGAAATACTTCTAGATCCTGAGATAGATCTAATCATTGAACTTATAGGAGGTATAGATACTGCATTTTCGTATATAAAAAAAGCTATTGAAAATCATAAGCATGTAGTTACAGCAAATAAAGCAGTTATTGCAACTTATGGAGAAACTCTTCATGCTCTTTCTCATAAACATAAAGTAGCTTTAAGATATGAGGCAAGTGTAGGTGGTGGGATTCCTATTATCAATACTTTAACCAAAAGTCTTGCAGCCAACGAAATAGAAGAAATGGTAGGAATCATTAACGGAACAACAAATTATATTCTTACACAGATGACAGAAAATAGAATGGAGTTTCATGAGGCTCTAAAACTCGCACAAGAAAAAGGATATGCTGAAGCGGATCCTTCATCCGATATAGAAGGAGAAGATGCTGCCTTTAAATTATCTATTTTGATGTCTATAGCTTTTGGTATTTATGTCTCTCCAAATCAAATTCAAAAAGAAGGAATTAGCAAAATATCTAAAAAAGATATAGATTACGCAACACAATTAGATTATAGAATTAAATTATTTGCTACAGCAAAAAAGATGGATAATCAACTAGAATTTTATGTATATCCTACACTTATTCCTAATAATCATCCACTAGCTTCTGTTAACGATGAATTTAATGCATTGTTTGTAAAAGGAAATGCTGTAGGAGAATTAATGCTTTATGGAAAAGGAGCAGGCTCTCTGCCTACTGGAAGTGCTGTAATGGGAGATGTATTAGAAATTGCTAAGGGTATTGTAAACAAAGATCATCTTTTAATTTGCCCTACTCCTTGTGAAAATCTTCCAAAAATAGAAGAAGGACTTAGTCAATACTATATACGAACTTTAGTGGATGATGAGCCAGGAATGCTCGGAAAAATTTCATCTACTTTCGGAAAATATGGTATTAGTTTATCTTCTGTTGTTCAAAGAGGAAAAGAAGGTTTCTCCATTCCTTTGGTAGTGGTTACTCATGAAGTAAAAAAATCTATATTAAATAAAGCTTTAGAAGAAATTCTTAAAAATCAAATGGTAATTGAAATCTCTAGTATATTAAAAGTAGAGAATTTAAGTTAAAAAGTCAGCTAAAGCTGACTTTTTAATTTCTTTAACCTTTCAAAAATATTTTTCTCATATCCATTTTCTTTAGGATTATAATATTTTGTATTTTTTAATGGATCAGGCATATATTGCTGTTTTACATATGCTCCTTTATAATCATGGGGATAAAGATAACTGTTTTGTATCTTATTATTATATTTATTTTGTATATTTTGAGAAGTCATATCTCTTAAATGAGGAGGAACTTGTCCAATATCCTTTCTCTCTATGTCTTTTAATGCTTGATTGATTGCTTCATATCCTTTATTGCTTTTAGGCGCAGTAGCTGTGTATAATGCAGCTTCTGCTAATATAATTCTAGCTTCAGGCATTCCAACAAACTTTATAGCTTGTGCTGCACTATTAGCAATAACTAATGCATTTGGATCTGCAAGCCCTACATCCTCTGCTGCTGCTATTACAATTCTTCTTGCAATAAATACAGGGTCTTCACCTGCATATAACATTCGAGCCAAATAATGTATAGTTGCATTAGGATCTGATCCTCTCATACTTTTAATAAAGGCAGAAATCACATCATAATGTTCATTTCCATTTTTATCATAAGTAATATGTTTCTTTTGAACACATTCTTGCAAAATATCTAATGTAATATGAATTTTTCCATTTTCTCCTTTTGGTGTAGTAAGTACTGCTAACTCTAAAGTATTTAGAGCTCTTCTTCCATCTCCATTAGAAATATCTACTAAAAATTCATATGCCTTTTCTTCCATATAAATAGGAAGCATACCTACTCCCTTTTCCGAATCTGTCAGTGCTTTTTGAATCATTTTTTTTATAGATATTTTATCTAAGGGTTTTAATGAAAAAAGCATAGATCTAGATAAAAGTGCAGCATTTACCTCAAAATATGGATTTTCTGTAGTTGCTCCAATCAAAGTCAAAGTTCCATTTTCTACATAGGGAAGCAATGCATCTTGTTGTGATTTATTAAATCTATGAATTTCATCTATAAAAAGAATAGTTTTTTTATTATACATACCTAATGCATTTTCTGCTTCTTTGACAACTTCTTTTAATTCTTTTATTCCTGATGTAACTGCATTTAACTTTACAAAATTTGACTTTGTAGAATTAGCAATAACTTTTGCTAAGCTAGTTTTTCCTGTTCCAGGTGATCCATGTAAAATCAAAGAAGTAATTTTGTCTGCTTGTATAGCTCTTCTTAACAATTTTCCTTGTCCTAATATATGTTCTTGTCCAAAAAATTCATCTAAAGATTCTGGCTTCATTCGCTCTGCTAAAGGAGCATCTTTTTTCATATTTTTTTCTTTTAATATTTCAAATAAATCCACTCTTCTCACCTCTTAATTAAATAAAAAATCTATTTAAAGTGTAACATATATCTTTCTTATTGCGTATTTTAATATAGAAAAAATATGTTATCTTCTTAAAAAGGGGTACTTGAATATGACGGATACACAATCTAGCTTTGGGGGATTATTTGGTGGATGTGATAGTAGTTTGCTTTTCTTTTTTCTTGACTGTATCATTTGATTTTGCTAATATAATAATATTATATATTTTACATTATTCTTTATATTTCGACTAAATTATAAAAAATTCACAAAATATTATACCAATTAGGAGGACCTATGAAAAATTTTTCTAAAAGAATCATAACTATGGGCGCATCTCCTATTCGAAAGTTAACTCCTTATGCTGAAGAAGCAAAATCGAATGGGAAAAAAATCTATCATTTAAATATTGGACAACCAGATATTGTTACTCCTGAAGGTTTTATGAAAGCAATTAAAAACTTTGATGAAAAAATATTAGCTTATTCATATTCTGAAGGAATGCCAACACTAATTGCTGCTATGATAGATTATTATGAAAAATACAATTTATTTTTTGAAAAAGATGAAATTTTAATCACAAATGGAGGAAGTGAAGCTCTATCCTTTGCACTTCAAGCTGTAGCTGATCCCTTAGATGAGGTAATTGTTCCTGAACCCTTTTATTCTAATTATGCAGGCTTTTCTACTATTGCAGGAATCAAAACTATTCCTCTTGTTACAAAAGCTGAAGATGGCTTTCATATTCCACCTAAAGAAAATATTGAAAAATTAATTACTTCTCGTACAAAAGCTATTCTTCTTTCTAATCCAGGCAATCCTACTGGAGTAGTTTATACAAAAGAAGAAGTTAGACTTTTAGCTGATGTGGCAAAAGAGCATGGTCTTTTCATTATTTCTGATGAAGTATATAGAGAATTTGTTTATGATGATCTAGAATTTACAAGCTTTTGTGATATGAAAGATATTTGTGAACAAGTAATTTTAGTAGATAGTGTATCTAAAAGATTTAGCGCTTGTGGTGCAAGAATAGGTGCTATTTTAAGTAAAAACAAAGCATTGATTGCACAAATTTTAAAGCTATGTCAAGGAAGACTCTGTTGTCCAACCCTTGAACAAATAGGAGCTACAGAGCTTTATCATGTAGAGACAGATTATTTTGAAAAAGTTTTATGTGAATACCAAAAAAGAAGAAATGCAGTTTATGAAGGGCTTATAAAAATTCCAGGAGTTTTTTGTCAAAAACCAAAAGGAGCTTTTTATGTAATCGCAAAGCTTCCTGTACAAGATGCTGAAGAATTTGTAATATGGCTTTTGAAAGATTTTGACTTAAATAATGAAACAGTCATGTTTGCTCCTGGTCAAGGCTTTTATACAACAAAAGGCATGGGAAAAGATGAAGTCAGGATTGCACATATTTTAAAAGAAGAAGATTTAAAAAGAGCTATGGAAATTTTAAAAATAGCCCTTGAAAAGTATCCAAACAAAAAATAATTAACTTTCCTTAACAACAAAAGACTACTGCCTTAAAGTAACCCCTAATGCAGTAGTCTTTTTATTTAAATTTTATTTTCCACAACATTTTTTGTATTTTTTACCGCTTCCACAAGTACAAGGATCATTTCTTCCTATTTTATCTTCTTTTATGATAGTTTTAGAATTCCTTTGTTCTTTTGTAATTGCTTTTCTTGTTTCTTCATCTAAAATAACATCCCACTGTGGTAGTGTATATAGATAATCAGCTTTTGCTTCTAACATATTATAGTAAAGTTTTTCAAAATCAATTTCAAGATGAATAGAGCTGTCTTCATTAATTTCTTCTAAGTTTAAAGATTTTTTTAAACTTTCATTAATTCCATCCAAAAATCCCATAAAATCTGGTCCTGTAGTGTCATATTTTTCTACTAATTCTTTTATAGTTCCTAGTACATTCTCTTTATAATTTGTTAACACATCTTCATAAATTCTTTTTTCTGTAATAGCATATTTGTCCCAAAATTTATTAAAACTCTCTTGACTTTCATGTTCATATGCTATAGCTTTCCATTGTTCATATATACTCATATTTAATTCTCCTTCTTCGTTAAATTTTCATCATTCATTATATCATCTATTTCATATCTATCAAATAACTTTTTTGAGTGCATGATAATTTGCTTCGATTGTCTTTTGTATTTCTTCTTTTGTATGCACTGCACTTAGGAATGTTGCTTCAAATTGAGAAGGTGCTAAATAAATCCCTTGTTTTAACATTTCCTCAAAATAGATAGCAAACTGACTCGTATTACTCGTCATAGCAGATGAAAAATCTACGACTTTCTTTTCTGTAAAAAACATACAAAGCATGGATCCTACTCTATTAAATGTGGCTTTTACTCCTATTTTTTTTGTGTTCTCTACAAAACCATTTTCTAACATTTTAGACTTTTCTTCTAATTCTTCATAAATATAAGGATTTTCTTTTAATATTTTCAAAGTTATATATCCTGCTGTCATAGCTAATGGATTTCCAGATAAAGTCCCAGCTTGATAAATATCTCCTATTGGAGAAATATGCTTCATAATTTCTCTTTTCCCTCCATAAGCGCCTACAGGAAGTCCTCCACCAATGATCTTTCCAAAAGTTGTAATATCTGGATCTATATTATATAAGCTTTGAGCACAATGAAAAGAAACTCTAAAACCTGTCATTACCTCATCGATAATGAGAAGTGATCCATATTCTTTCGTAATTTTTCTAAGATGATTCATAAATTCCTTTGTAGCAGGAACTACCCCCATGTTTCCTGAGATCGGCTCAATAATTACTCCTGCTATATCTTTTCCAAATCTATCAAATATATTTGTAATGCCCTCTATATCATTATATTTTGCTGTAATAGTGTTTTTTGCAATATCTTGTGGAATCCCAGGACTATTAGGAACTCCAAATGTTAACGCTCCTGATCCTGCTTTAATCAGCAAGCTATCTGAATGACCATGATAATTTCCTTCAAATTTAACAATAATATCTCTTTTGGTATATCCTCTTGCTAGTCTTAGGGCACTCATAGTTGCTTCTGTTCCTGAATTTACCATTCTTATCATTTCAACAGACGGTACAGCTTCACAAACAAGCTTTGAGAGTCTTGTTTCAAGATCTGTAGGAGCTCCATAGCTTGTTCCTAGATCCATAACATCCTTTAATGCACTTATCACCTCAGGATGAGCATGTCCTAATATCAGAGGTCCCCATGATCCTACATAGTCAATATATTCATTTCCATCTACATCATATATTTTGCTTCCCTTACCTCTTTGAATAAAGGGAGGATCTATATTGACAGAAGGAAATGCTCTTACAGGAGAATTTACTCCTCCTGGGATAAACTTTTTTGCTTCTTCAAATAAAGCTTTTGATTTTGTAAACTCCATATGCTCACTCCTCTCTTAACCATCTAGCTGCATCTTTTGCATGGTAAGTAATGATTATTCCTGCTCCTGCTCTTTTCATAGATAGTAATTTTTCTAAGACAATTCTTTTTTCATCAATCCAACCTCTTTCAAAAGCCGCTTTTACCATTGCATATTCGCCACTTACATTGTAAACAGCTAGTGGAACATCAAATGTATCTTTTACTCTCCTTACTACATCTAGATAAGAAAGCGCCGGTTTTACCATGACAATATCTGCCCCTTCTTCTATATCTAATTTAACTTCTCTTATGGCTTCATCTGTATTTGCAGGATCCATTTGATAAGTATTTCGATCTCCAAAGCTAGGAGTTGAATGAGCTGCAGCTCTAAAAGGTCCATAAAAAGCTGAAGCATATTTTGCACTATAAGCCATAATAGATACATCCTCAAATCCATTATTGTCTAATTCTTCTCGAATAGCTTTTATTCTTCCATCCATCATATCTGATGGTGCTACCATATCTGCTCCTGCTTTAGCATGAGATAGGGCAATTTTTGCAATATATTCTAAAGTCATATCATTTTGTACATAATTATTTTTTATGATTCCACAATGACCATGATCTGTATATTGACACATACAAACATCTGTAATAACTAAAATATCTTCATTTATTTTTTTTATTTCTCTTATAGCCTTTTGTACAATTCCTTCATCACTATAAGCTTCACTTCCATAAGAATCTTTTTTATTTGGTAGTCCAAATAAAATAACTCCTTTTATTCCAAGACTTACAATCTCTTGGATCTCATCTTTTAACATGTCTATTGAGAAATGATAATTATTTTTTAAACTTTCAATTTCTTCTTTGATTCCTTCTCCCTCTACTACAAATAAAGGATAAATAAAATCATCTACATTAAGTATAGTCTCTCTTACTAAACTTCTTATAGCTTTATTTGTTCTTAATCTTCTTGGTCTGTGAATAAAATCCATTTTTATCTCTCCTATTTATTCCATTTTAAAATAGAATCTACAAGTCCATCAATTGTAAATTCATCTGCACTAATATCTACTTTTAGTTCCATATCTTTTGCAGTTTGTTCTGTAATAGGTCCTATAACTGCAATAGTTATATCTTTTAATAATTTTTTATTTTCTTCTCCTAAAATCTCTATGAAATTTTTAACAGTAGAAGAACTAGTAAAAGTAATTAGATCTATTCCTTCTTTTAATATATTGATTAATTTTTCTTTATCTACATTTGGAATTGTTGTATGATAAATAGATATATTATCTACCAAAGCACCCATTTTTTCTAATTCTTCAATTAAAATAGTTCTTGCAATGTCTGCTCTTGGTAAAAGAATATGATCTCCTTTATGGATTTTATCTTTTAATCCTTCTATGATAGCTTCTGCTCTAAATACATCTGGTACATACTCTACCAATAATCCTTTATCTTCTAAAGCTTTTTGAGTGGCAGTTCCTATAGCTACTAATTTCACATTATACAGATTTCTCACATCTATCTTTAACTCTTTTAATCTTTCAAAGAAGGCATATACTCCATTGACACTAGTAAATATAATCCATTTATATTTGTCAATTTGTTTTATGGCTTTATCAATTTTTTCATATTCTTTAGGTTTTTCAACTCGAATCGTAGGAAACTCTATTGGATTTGCTCCTAAATCCTCCAATTTTTCAGACAAAGCACTTGCTTGTGTTCTCGTTCTTGTAACTAATATGTTTTTTCCAAATAATGGTTTGTTTTCAAACCAATTTAACGTTTCAGATAAATTTACTACTTCTCCTACAATAATAATAGCCGGATTTTGAATATTATTTTCTTTCACTTTTTGATAAATATCAGACAATGTGCCTTTTGCCATTTTTTGATTTGAAGTAGTTCCTTTCATAATTACAGCTACTGGTCTATTCGGATCTTGTCCAAATTTTATAAGACTTTTACAAATTTTATCTAAATTTTTAATACCCATTAAAAAAATAAGAGTACCTTCTACCTTTTCCAATGCTTCATAATCAATTACATTTTCTTCTTTTGTAGGATCTTCATTTCCTGTAATCACATGAAAGGAAGAACTTACATTTCTATGGGTTACTGGAATGCCAGCATAGGATGGAACCGCTATAGAAGATGTGATACCTGGTACAATTTCAAAAGGCACTTGATGATCTTTTAAAACCTTTGCTTCTTCTCCACCTCTTCCAAATACATAAGGGTCTCCCCCTTTAAGTCTTGCAACAACTTTTCCTTCTAAAGCTTTTTTTAAAATCAATTCATTAATTTCATCTTGAGTATAGGCATGATTATTAGGAGCTTTTCCTACATAAATCATTTCTGAATCTTCTTTTGCAAAAGATAAAAGTCTAGGACTTGCTAATCGATCGTAAAGTACTACATCTGCCCTTTTAATACACTCTAACCCTTTTATAGTAATGAGTTTATAATCTCCAGGACCTGCTCCAATTAAGAAAACCTTTCCTTTATTCATCTTATCACCTGCCTACAAATTTTTTAATATATCTTGACCGCCCTTTTCTAGTGTTTCTTGTGCCATTTGGACTCCTAATTGTTCTGCATCCCATTTTCTACAAGAATTTTTAAGTTTTATTATCTTTTTTCCATCTTCATTTGCCACTATAGTAGTCATATGAATTTTTTCCCCGTCTACTTTGGCAAAAGCTCCAATAGGTACATGGCATCCACCATTTAATTTTTTCATAAAACTTCTTTCTGCTAATACACTCATTTGAACTTCTTCGTTATTTAATGCCTTCACAATAGACTGCACCCATTGATCGTCTTTTCTGATTTGAATAGCTAATGTTCCTTGTCCTACGGCTGGAGTAGATATTTGTGTAGAAAGATACTCTGTAATTTTATCTTGCCATCCCATACGAATAATTCCTGCAGCAGCTAGAATAATTCCATCTAAATTCATAGTTTCTATTTTTTCTATTCTTGTTTTAATATTTCCTCTAATAGGTTCAATAGAAATATCTGGTCTATATGCAAGAATTTGAGCTGCTCTTCTTAAACTACTTGTACCAATTCTGGCTCCTTGTTTTAAGTCATCTAATTTAATATGATTTTTAGTAATAAGTACATCTCTTGGATCTTCTCTATCTGTAATAGCCCCAATAATTAATTCATCTATCATTTGAGTAGGAACATCCTTCATACTGTGTACTGCTAAATCTATTTTATTCTCAAGAAGTGCTGCTTCAATTTCTTTTACAAAAAGTCCTTTGCCTCCAATTTTGCTTAATGTTTGATCTAAAATTTGATCGCCCATAGTTTTAATTTTTACTACTTCATATTCTAGATCAGGATATTTTTCTTTGAGACATTCTACGATCCAATAAGTTTGCTTTAAAGCTAGATCACTTGCTCTAGAACCAATCACAATCCTTTTTTTCATTTTTTTCACCTTTTCACTTTATATTTTCATTATACAAAGAAATTAAAGCTTTTTTTATATCTTTAACTTCTTTGTTTATATATTTCTTTAATACATCATTATACACTAATTTTTCAAAAATTTCCTTCCTTAGATGAATATTATCTACTTCTTTTATAATTATTTGTCTTATCTCTCCTAATGCATTAATAAATTCTTCATATTCTTTAGGAAAAATCTCTTTTAAGTCTTCTTTCATTTTTTTAGTAAGCATAGGACTTTTTCCATTGGTAGAAATACAAACTTGAAGATCTCCTCTATTAAAGGTTGATGGTATAACAAAATCACATTTTTTTGGATCATCTGCTACATTGATTAAAACTCTTTCTTCTCTTGCTTCTTTTATACATAACTCATTAATTTGTTTATGATTTGTAGTAATATAAGCTAAAAAATAACCCCTTATATCTCCCTTTTTATATTCTCTTTTTATATACTTAATTTTTTCTTCCTTTACAAGATGATCTAATTGATAGGTTATATAAGGACTTATTAACGTTACATTTGCACCATAATGCAAAAGAGAAAATATCTTTCTTTGAGCAACTTCTCCTCCTCCGATTACTAAGCATTGTTTATTATAAATATTTAACATCATAGGATAATATTTATTCATAAGCTATCCTCACTTTATTTATCATATCTTCTATATTATCAAATACATGAGGATAATTAAGCTTTGGCCTTTGAATCATCACTACAAATATATTCATAAGTTTAGCTGCTTCTAGCTTTTGCATGGTTCCTCCATAATCTCCACTATCTTTAGAAACTAAGATATCTATTTTGCATTTTTTTATGATTTCTACATTCATTTGAGTAGAAAAAGGTCCTTGCATAGCAATAATATGAGAAGGTTTTATATCTAAATTTTCACATTTTTTAATGACATCACTTACAGGTAACACTCTTGGAAAAAGTCTATTAGTATCCACACTTTGTGTAAAAATTTCTAGTGTTTTGCTTCCTGTCGTAAGAAGTACATTTCCTTTTAAAGTATTTATCCTATTTGCTGCTTCTTCATAATCAGAAGCATAATAAATTCTATGTTCATATTGAGATAAAAGACTTTCTTTTCTTTGAAATCGAATATAAAGAACATTCTTTTTTTTACAAACCTCTATTGCATTTTGCGAAACCTCTACTGCATAAGGATGAGTTGCATCAATAAGAATTTTTATATTCTTATTGATAATCATCTCTTGCATTTCCTCTTTTGAAAGTTTTTTGTGAATGACTATAGATCTGTTGTTCTTTGGAATTAATTCTGCTCCATAAGCTGTGGCTGTGGTCACTAAAAGTGGATATTTCAAGTTTTGCAACATATCTACAATTTCTCTTCCATCTTGTGTACCACTAAGAATCATGATCATAATACATAGCCTCTAGGTGTGATCATTTTTCCATTTTTTACATAAGTCTTTTGATTTCCTATAATCACAACTGTAAGCATATCAATTGGATAGCTCAACATATGTTCTAAATCGGTAATAAAAACTTCTTCCTCTTCTCTTTTTGCATTTCTTACAATTCCAACTGGTGTATCTGGAGATTTGTATTTTAACATGATTTCTCTTGCTTCTTCTATTTGATGGATTCTTCCTTTACTTTTAGGATTATATAAAGATATAACAAAATCTCCCATTGAAGCACATTCAATCCTTTTTTTAATCAATTCCCAATCTGTTAAAAGATCACTTAAAGAAATAACAGCCGAGTCATGCATAATCGGAGCTCCTAAAGTAGATGCTGCTGCATTCGAAGCTGTAATTCCAGGAACTACTTCCACTTCTATATCTTCATCTTTTTCATTGACTACCTCTAACATAATTCCTGCCATTCCATAAATTCCTGCATCCCCACTACTTATAATAGAAACATTTTTTCCTTTTAAAGCCTCATCTAAAGTAATATTACATCTCTCTACTTCTTTTCTCATTCCAGAATCAATGACCTCTTTTTCATGTAATAAATCTTTGATTAAGTCTATATAAGTTTTATACCCTACAATTACTTGTGAATCCTCTATTGCTTTTTTAGCTCTATGACTCATATGTTCATAGCTTCCAGGTCCTAATCCAACTACATATATTTTACCTTTATTCATTTGTTTGCCTCCTGTCTTTTTTACAACTGTATATATTCATTCCAAACAATTCACTAGCAATTTGAGCATACAATCTTCCTTTTCGATCTTCTCCAGCCCTTTTTAAATTAAGAATAGGTCTTTTTAACAATTTTTTCGTAAGACTTCTCATAACAATTTGAATTAATTCTTGATCCTTCTGTGAAGCATCTTCAAGTCTATTTATTAAACTTTCTATTTCTGTCTCTAAAATTTCTGTACTATATTCTTGAAGTTCTTCTATAACAGGAAAAATAGAAAGACAATTGTACCAATTTTCAAATTCAATACATTCTTCAATAATTATTTTAATAGCATCTTTTGCTGCTTCTAATCGTGATTCCATATTTTCAAGAGATACTCTTTTTAAAGCATCTAACTCATATAAAGATACCCCTTCTAATTTTCCTATTTGAGGCTCAATATCTCTAGGGATAGCAATATCCACCATACAGACTTTTTCTCCATCATGATATTTCATAAATTTATCTTTCTTTAAAACATAATGAGGCGCACTTGTAGAACTTATAATAATATCCACTTTTGAAATCCATTCATATCTTTTAGAAAACTCTACTACCTGAATTTCTTTATATCTCTCTGATAAATCAATCACATGTCCTACAGTTCTATTTGTTACATATATTTCTTTTACTCCCTTAGCAATTAAGTTTTCAATAGCAATACGACTCATAGTTCCAACACCGATGACTAACACCTTTTTCTTTTTTAAATCCTCAAATATTTCTTCAATAAATTTTACTGCTATAGAACTAATTGATAGAGAATTTTGTGAAATAGCTGTTTCCCTTTTAATTTTTTTAGCAGTAGTAATGACTTCTCTATAAAGTTTGTTTAAAACTTTTCCTGTTTTTCCTATTTCTAAAGCATATTCATGAGCATTTCTTACTTGTCCTAAAATTTGATCTTCTCCTAAAATTAAAGATTCAAGCCCAGCTGCTAATTGAAATACATGTTTTACAGCTTCATCTGAATTTTTCACAAAAAAATAATCATCCATCATATCTTTTAATGAAAAAAAGTCTTTATAAAAATTTTTTAGAATTTCAATTCCTTTTTCTTCATCTTTTACAAAAGCGGTAATCTCACTTCTATTACAAGTAGATAAGATCACTACTTCTTCGATATAAGAATTTTCTTCTAAATATTCATATGCATTTTGTAAATCATTGTTACCAAAAGATACTTTTTCTCTAATCTCAACAGGTGCATTTTTATGATTTACACCTACTACTACGATTTCCATTATTATCACCTTCTTCAAAGACTGCTATGGTTATTCCATCATACTTTTTTTTGTTTTGAATAAAATTCCCATCCTTACCACTTAAATAAGCTACTGGCTCACAAACAGCTCCCACTCCAGTAATTTTTTTTACAAATTCAGATCCTTCAAACTGATCTTGTACTTTTTTGATCTCTTCTCTAGCTATAATCATAAGTGGAATTTTTAATTCTTTAGCTGCTTCTATAAGTCCTTTTTCATCTTTTTTTAAATCTACAGTTGCTATATGTTTGATAGATTTTTTTGAAATATTAAGCTTTTCTAGACAATCATCAATGGCCTTTAATATTTCTTCTTTTGATTTTCTTCTCCTACAACCTATCCCTAGTATAATATTTTTGGGTCTTATGATTACCTGATCTATTGCAATAGGTTTTATTTTTTCTTTATTTGTAATATAAATCATTCCTATACAGTTTTTTATATGATCTTTAATATATACTATATTCTCAGGTAAAGGGATGTTTATTGGAATATCTGAATCAATCCCTACCTTTTCCCCATTGACAATATGAGCTGTAATCTTTGTAGCATCACTAAAATTTTCAATTTCTCCACCGATCATCATAGATAAAGTATCTATTGCTATTGAGTCATTTACATCTGAAGCTGTAGTAATCACAGGGTTAGCCCCTAATATTATAGCAATATGTTTTGTATACTCATTAGCTCCTCCAATATGTCCAGATAAAAGACTAATCACATTTTTTCCTTTTTCATCTAAAACAAGGATTGCTGGATCTGCTTTTTTATCTTTTATATTTGGAGCAATAGTTCTTACTACAATCCCTGTAGCCATAATAAATATCAAACATTCATATTGATTAAATAGTTTTGATACAAAATCGGAAAATTTTTCTTTGATAGGATATATATTATCTTCTTTTATTATAAATTTAGAATTTACATACAATACAGTATTATCCATATTCTTTAATAATCTATATCCTAAACAAGCCCCTCCTTTTGTAAGGGTTATAATTGCTTTCATTTCTTTGCATTCCTATATTCATGAGAAAATGTCTTATCATAAAGCTTAGAATATTCATACTCATTTCCTAGAAAATGACCTACTAATATTTGAGCTGTCTTTTTAATATCTGCTTTTTTCACCTTTTTCTCAATATCTTCTAATGTTCCTAATACAATTTTTTGATCTTCCCAAGTAGCCTTTTGAATCACTGCAATAGGTGTATGACTCTCATAATGAGTTAAAAGTTTTTTAACTACTTCACCAATCATATGAACAGATAAAAATATACACATAGAAGCCTTATGCTTAGCTAAACTCTCTAAGCTTTCTTTCTCAGGAACTGGAGTTCTTCCTTCCATTCTTGTAAGAATAACAGTTTGAGTAATTCCTGGTAAAGTAAATTCTTTGCCGATAGCCGCTGCTGCTCCTACAAAAGAACTTACTCCTGGAATCACTTCATAAGAAATTTTCTTTTCCTCTAATATATCTATTTGTTCTCTTATGGCACCATAAATACTTGGATCTCCTGTATGAACTCTGGCTACTAATTGTTTTTCTAGTTCTGCTTTTTCTATAACCTCAATAACTTCTTCTAGTGTCATAGATGCACTATTATAAACTTGTGCTTCTTCTTTTCTGCAATTAATGATTTCTTTGTTTACTAAAGATCCTGCATAAATAATCACATCTGCTTTTTCTACAATTTTTCTTCCCTTTACTGTGATTAAATCTGGATCTCCTGGTCCTGCTCCTATGAAATATACCATTATATTTCCTCCTTTTGTTTTTTAGCTGCTATAATATAAATAGGATTTAAAGCTTCCATAAGTGTATATTTTCCTAATGCTTTTCCTTTGGATATATTGATAGAACTTAGATCTATATCTTTAAATCCAGTAGACTTCAAAAACTCCATAGACTTATATAAAGTCTCAATAGTAATACAATTGACTACACAAATTCCTTCATTTGTTAATTTTTCATAACATAACTTTATAATTTCTTCTAACTCTCCTCCGCTACCCCCAATAAAAGCTCTATCAAAGGTATCTATTTCTTTTAGGGCATCTATTCCATTGTTGTGAATAATTTCTATAGATACATTAAATTTTTCACTATTTTTTTTTATGAGTTCTATTCCTTCAGGATTTCTTTCAATAGCTATTACCTTTTTACAAATATGAGCTGATTCAATCGAAATAGATCCTGTTCCTGCTCCTATATCTATCATAACTAGATCTTCTTTTAATCTAAGTTTAGAAATAGTAAGAGCTCGTACTTCTTCTTTTGTCATAGGAACTTTTCCTCTAATAAAATGTTCATCTGGTATTCCAGGAGTTTTAAATTTCCAATTCATCTACAATCACCACCACGCACATATTAAATTCACTTATATGAATTACTTCTTCTAAAGAAGCAATCGTAATTTTTTCATTTGGATAAGAAAGATTTTCTCCTATAATCATGATTTTTCCTTGTATATGATCATTGATCATTTTTCTTGCAATTTCCTTTGGAGAATATTTTTGATCTGTCAATAGAATTACTTTCTTATATTTTTTTACTACCTCTAAAAAATCAAATTCTCTTCCATGAAGACTTCCTATATATGCATCATGCCAAGTTTGTCCTACTTTTGCCATTAAATATTGATACGAACTAATTCCTGGAATTACTTCTAATTCATTTGATTTAAAATACTTTTTTAAAAAACTCAACATGCTATAAAAACCTGTATCTCCCGAAAGAAGATATGCTATTTTTTTATTTTGTTGATTTTCTTTTGTATACTGTATAAGTTCTTTCAAATTCGATCCTATATAAAGCATTTCTTTTCCTAAATCTTTAAAATCCTCTAAATGTCTTTTTCCTCCAATTAATACATCACAATTATAAATTGTATTCATAACAACAGGTAAAATGTAGTCTTTATGACCAGGGCCTATTCCAAGTACATAAATCTTACTCATTTTTAAATTCCTCCAATAATTTTTGGGCAATTCTCCCTTCACCTAAAATCTTTTGCCCCATCCCAAACATAATAACTCCTATTTCTAATTCATCATGCACTCTAATTCTACATCTTTCTTCTGCTTTGTTACATAGTTTTTCATAAACTCCTTCATAACCTCTTTTTTCAATGACTTCTATTGCAGCTTCTGTTGTGACACAATCAAATAATTCTTCTATTACAAAGCTAGGTGCTCCCATTAAAGCCATGTTTGCTGCTAATATTTCTATTCTTGCATCAGAAACCTTACTATGGGTATGAAAAATACCTCCTACTAGCTTAACAAACTTACCTATATGTCCAATCATAAGCACTTTTTTGACTTTGTATTCTACACATTTTTCTAATATAAAACCTACAAAATTACTTATCTTTGCTATCTTTTGTTTTTCTAAATGATAATAATGGATCGCTAAATCTTCTCCAAAATTTCCTGGTACCAAAATAATCTTCTCTGGATTTTCATAAATTGCAGCTTTCATCTCTATAGCCAAAGATTCTCTATAAGCTTCCTCTGACATAGGAACTACAATTCCAGAGGTTCCTAAAATAGAGATACCTCCTACAATTCCAAGTCTAGGATTAAATGTTTTTTTTGCAATTTCTTCTCCATTGGGTACAGAAATAGTAATAATGGCACCTTTATCTTTAGGCAAAACTTCTCTTACTTCTTTTTGAATCATCTTTTGAGGAACTGGATTAATAGCTGGATTGCCAGGAGATATAGAAAGCCCAGGTTTTGTAACTACTCCTACTCCTATTCCTCCTTTGATCTGGATTTTGGGTTCATCTATAATTTCTACCACTGCATGAATAAATATGCCATGGGTATTGTCAGGATCATCTCCTGCATCTTTTTGTACTGCACAAAAGGCCCAATCCTTTTTCATTTCATATTCTTGTACTTCTATATCTATGATCCATCCTTTTGGAGTATCAATTCTTACAAAATCTACCTTTTCTCCATTAATAGCCATCAAAGCAGCAGCTTTAGAAGCTGCTGCTGCACAGGAACCTGTTGTATATCCATATTTCATTTTTTTACCATTCTTTATAATATACTTATCCATTTTCTCTCCTTCTTTATAGCATATATAAAATGGCATTTACAATAGCTGCTGCTACTGTACTTCCACCTTTACGTCCCTTTACAATAATATATGGAACATCCAAGCTTGAAAATTCATCTTTTGATTCAGCCGCTCCTACAAATCCTACAGGCACTCCTATAACAAGGTCTGGCTTTACTTCTCCTTTTTCTATACATTCTTTTAAAGTGAAAAGTGCCGTAGGTGCATTTCCAATTACAAATATTTTATTTTTAGGGTCTTTCACTGCTTTTTTCATAGCTGCCATAGCTCTTGTAGTCCCTTGTTCTTTTGCTGTTTGAGAGACATCTTCATCAGAAATAAAGCAATGTACTTCTCCACCATACTGAGCTACTCTATTTTTATTAATTCCTGACATTGCCATTTTTGTGTCTGTAACAATATGAGCTCCTGATTTTATAGCTTCTTTTCCTTTTTGTATTGCATCAGGAGAAATAATCGTAAGATCTGCATACTCAAAATCTGCTGTAGTATGAATAATACGTTTTACAATTTTTCCAATTTCCTCTGGAAAAGTTTTATCTCCTAATTCTTCTGTAATAATTTCAAAACTTCTTTCTTCTATTAAATGGGGAATTTTTATATATTCACTCATGTTATGCCTCCTATTATTTGTATAGAATTTTCGGTCCACCTTCTACCATTTTTGCAAAATAATTTTTGTAATAAATTTCAAAAATGTATTTTCGTTCCATTTCTTTCATAAGCCTTTCTATATCTACTTGATCCCTTTGAAATAAAATACCTAACACTGTCCCACTATGAGCTACATTCACTCCATAACAATTCATATTTAATGCTATATCTATAATTTCTTCTAATCTATTTTTATAAAGTATATTTTGGTTTGTCATTGAACTTATATTTGCAGATTTCCCTAAAAGATGAAAATCTTTTTTCAAGTAACTTTTCTCAAAAACTTCATATGCTTTTTCTATATTTTCTTTATTTTGTATTCGTAGAGCTTCATAATTATTTTTTCTAAAAGTCTGGGTATTTACTTGATCTCTTGATTCCAATACCCATATATCAAGATTAGGATTCCAATCAAAGCTTTTTACTTTTATACCCTTTAAGTGATCAAATAAAGTCAATTTTTTAAAAATAGTACTATCTGTAGGCTCTATTTGAGTACATATTTTTGCTAAATCTTCATCTGTTATTTGTTTACCTAAATAAGTAGCTGTAGCTAGAATTGTTGCTGCTAAATCTGCTGTACTGCTTGCCATACCTTTTTCTATAGGAATATCTGAATGAATGTCTAGACTTATGTTATCTCCTATTTGAAAAGATTGTCCAAAAAAATTAAGAGTTTTATACATAGCCTCTATAGCTTTTTTCTTATTATTATCCCTTATTGGATTTTTACATTCTTCCAAAGTAACTACAGAATAAATGTCTATGGGATAAGATATTAATTTTTCTCCATCTTTTATATATCCTTGCAATAATTCTCCACAAGAAGCAGGACAAATTGCTTTAATCTTCATAAGATACCTCTTTTAATGCTTTTAACAATTTTAGATTACACTCTTTATCTTTAATGGCAATACGATAAAATGAATCATCTAAATTCTTATAGTTATCACAGCTTCTAATCAATATTTTACTTTTGAGTAAAGCTTCTTTTAAATTTTTATTTGATCCCAAGTATTTAAATAATATATAATTTGAACTCGGAGGATACACTTTTAAAGTTTTGATCTTTATTAGCTCTTCATATAGTCTTTTTCTTTCTTTTGTAATCCATTCTTTGCTTTTTTGTATATAAACTTCATCTTTTAAAACCATGCCTGCCATAGCTGCATAACTATTAATACTCCAAGGCTCTTGGTTATTTCTGATATTTTTTAATATTTTCATATTAGAACTTAATCCATATCCTATTCTTAATCCTGGCAATGCATAAAATTTTGTTAATGCTTTAATGATATACATACGCTCATAATCTTTTAAAAGTGGGATCATACTTTCTTGATCACCATTTTCTACAAACTCCATAAAAGCTTCATCCATCATTAGATGAATATTTCTAGCTTTGCATATATTTAATATCTTTTTCATTTGACTTTTGACAATTAACTGACTTGTTGGATTATTGGGGTTACAAAGAATCACTAGATCTATATCATCATGTAGCTTATTAAAAAAGTCATCCTCTATTTGAAAATTATTTTTTTCTTGTAATTCATAATATTCTATGTGACTTCCTACTTTTTTTAGTGCTCTTTCATATTCTAAAAAAGTAGGTGATAAAATCAAACTATTTTTGGGTTTTATTTCACGAACCATAGAAAAAATTACTTCTGTTGCACCATTTCCTACACTAATCCAAGATGAATCTATTTTGTGATACTCTGAAATCTCCTTGATCAGATCCTTATATGTAGGATCTGGATACTTTTGAATCTTATTTATATTCAAAAGTAAACATTCTTTAAAATCTTTTGGAATTCCCAGTGGATTGATATTTGCACTAAAATCTATAATTTCTTCTTCTTTTATCCCTAATCTTTGTACAATTTCATATATATTTCCGCCATGCTCTGCTCGCTTCATCCTACCTCTCCCTTTATTCTTTTAGCCAAACATAAAATAAAATACTAAAAATCCGACTACGGAAGATGCATACATTATTTTTATAGATTTTTTTATATGATCTTTTTCTAATAAATCTATTTCATCTCCAATAGTAGGCTTGTATATTTCTTGTCCAAAATAAGTATTTGTTCCTCCTAGCCGAATATTTAACGCTCCTGCTGTGGCAGATTCTGGATACCCACAATTTGGACTTTTGTGATTTTTATGATCTCTTCTTACTATTTTTATAGCATTTTTATAATCATAAAAAAGATAAAAGGACCCTATAATCATAAACATCGCTGTCAATCTTGCAGGTATATAATTAAGTAGATCATCAAATTTGGCAGAAGCCCATCCAAAATTAATATACTTCTCGTTTTTATATCCTACCATAGAATCTAATGTATTAGCAGCCTTATATGCCATACCAAGAGGTGCTCCTCCTATAAAAATATAAAAAAGAGGTGCAATTACTCCATCAGAAGCATTTTCAGCAATAGTTTCTACTGTCGCTCTTATTATTTCTTTTTCATCTAAATTGCTCGTTTCTCTTCCTACAATGTAAGATAAATATTTTCTAGCCTCTACTATATCACTTTTTTCTAGTGCATTTAAAACTTTTCTACTTTCTTTATCTAAACTTTTAGCTGCAAGAATTTGAAAAATCAAAAATCCTTCTATCACATATCCTAAATAAATATTAATAGATTTTGCAAAAAATACAATAGCAACAGTAATTCCATAGGTAGAACCTACAATAATCATAGTCAAAAGAATTCCAAAATTTTTTTCATCTTTACTATGTTTTACCAATTTTCTCAAAAAAGTTTCTGTTTTAGAAATACATTTACCAATTAAACATATAGGATGAGGAATAAAGTAAGGATCTCCAAATAAAAGATCGAATAAATAACCTATGCATATGTGAATCATTTTTTATCCCCTTGTAAAATTTCATATATTTTATTTAAATCTACATTTTCACGAACAATCTTTGCAAGCTTTTCATACTCTTTTTCCTTAAACTCTCTAAAAGTTTCTACACTGCTTTGTTTTTCATCCAATCCTTTGGCCTTTCTAATATTATTTAATATTTTTCTAGTAAATCCAATGTTATCAAAGACTCCATGAATATAAGTTCCCATTACATTTCCTTCTTTATTGATAGCTCCATCTTCTATATTTACTTCTTTATCTAACCTCTTTACAATAGTATGAAATGAAGTGGCTTCTTTTCCTAATTTGGTCTGCCCCATATGAATTTCATATCCTTCAATATTCATGCCAAAAACTTCTGAAAAGAAATGATCCTTCTTAGCAATAACTTTTGCATTTACTTGTGTTGTTGTTTTTTCTAATTCAAATATAGTCTCTGTATCTAAAAGTCCCAATCCATTTATTTCTTTTATACTACTTTCTGTTTCATGAGGATCTGATATTCTTCTTCCAAGCATTTGATAGCCTCCACAAATACCTATAATGAGTTTCCCTCTTCTATGAAGTCTCAAAATTTCTTCTTCTAGTCCTGTTTCTCTTAAATAAACCAAATCCTCAATAGTATTTTTAGACCCTGGTATAATTAAAATATCTGGATCTCCAATTCTTTCCCCTCTCATAATATATCGTACATGTACATCTTCTTGTGTTTCAAACACATTAAAATCTGTAAAATTTGAAACATGCGGAAGATACAATACCCCTACTTCTATTTGTGCTCCTTCATTTTTTTTGTATCTAAATCTTTCAGCCAAACTATCTTCATCTTCAATTTGTACATTAGAATATGGAACTACCCCTAGTACTGGAATATGAATAAGGTCTTCAAGCATTTTAATTCCAGGCTCTAATATATTAATATCTCCTCTAAATTTATTAATAATAACACCTTTTACTCTTTTTCTTTCTTCTTTTGTAAGTAACATAATCGTTCCATATAAAGAAGCAAATACTCCTCCTCGATCTATATCTCCAATTAATATAACTGGAGAATCTGAAATCTCTGCCATGCCCATATTCACAATATCTTTATCTCTTAAATTGATTTCTGCTGGACTTCCAGCTCCCTCTATAACTACAATATCATTTTTACTTGAAAGCTTATCAAAAGTTTTTTTTACCATTTCTAAAAGTTCAGGCTTAAAATCATGGTATTGAGCAGCAGACATATTTTTATATACTTTTCCATTTAAAATTACTTGGCATTTTTTATCTGTAGTAGGCTTTAACAAAACAGGATTCATTAAAACATTAGGCTCCATATAACAGGCTTCTGCTTGTACTACTTGAGCTCTCCCCATTTCTAATCCGTCTTTTGTAATATAAGAATTAAGTGCCATATTTTGTGATTTAAAGGGTGCTACCTTGTATCCATCTTGATGAAAAATCCTGCAAAAAGCAGCTGTAAGTAAACTTTTTCCTACAGAAGATGCTGTTCCTTGAAACATCAAAGATTTATTTTTCATAAGTTATACCACTCCTATCCTGATCATTCGAACAATTTTTTAAAAAAGATTTTGCAATATTTTTATTACTATAAAAATGAATATGAGCATATGCTCCTAATGCATTATACTTCTTCACTCCACATTTCCAGCTTTTTATCTTTTGTTCATTCTTAATTTTATCTACAATATAAGCATATTCTATTGTGTCATTTTCTTCAATCAATGATCTATGAAATTCATGGGCTTTGATATAACTTTTCTCCCTTGCAATACTACAAGGCTTATCTATATTTACATGTACATATCCAAATCGTTGAAGCCTTGTTGTCATCTTTGATACCGTATCAAAAATTCCAACCATTTCATAAGTTTCATCCTCTAATGTAGTAATGGCTTTTGTAAGATACATAAATCCTCCACATTCTGCATAAGTGGGCATTCCATTTTGTATAGATTTTTTAATAGATTCCTTCATTGAAATATTCTTTGATAACTCTTTTGCAAAAACTTCTGGAAATCCTCCTCCTATATATAGTCCATGAATATTTTTAGGAAGAGCATTATCTCTTAAAGGACTAAAATAAATAAGATTTGCTCCCAATTCTTTTAAAAGATCTAAGTTGTCTTGATAATAAAAATTAAATGCTTGATCAAAAGCTACTCCAATGTTTACATCTTTTACAGTTTTTTCTTCTTCATATATAAAATCTTCTACAGACTCTGCTTCTTGAGCTATTTGTATTAAAGCATCTAAATCAATAGTCTCCTCTACCATATCTGAAATTGTATTTATTTTTTCCTTTAGATCTTTTACTTCTCCACTAGGAATGAGTCCTAAATGCCTACTTTCTAGCGAAATATTTTTATTAGGCTTTAAATATCCAACACATTTTATATTTGTATCTCTTTCAATGCTTTCTTTTAAAAGCTCATAATGAGCCTCTCCTGATATATTATTTAAAATAACACCTTTAATATCTACATCTTCATCATATATTTTATATCCTAAAACTTGTGCTGCTGCACTAGTAGATATACCTTTTCCATTTACAATCAAAACAACTGGTGATTTTAATATTTTAGATACATGAGCCGTACTGCCCTCATCTTTACTTGTGCCATATCCATCATAAAGACCCATAACTCCTTCTATGATAGAAATCTTGTCTTTTGCATTTTTTACGAATAATTTTTTAATGATATCTTCATCTAAAAGCCAGCTATCTAGATTCCTTGATTGATTATTTGTTACAAATGTATGAAAAGCTGGATCTATATAATCTGGTCCTACCTTAAATGGAGCTACATCGAGGCCTCTTTTAGTAAGAGCAGCCATTATTCCTATAGACACAGTAGTTTTTCCAACGCCACTTTGGGTTCCAGCAAGTACAAATCTTGATAAGTTCATATTGATCATCCCCTCATAAACAAAATACCCCAACCATCAATGGTCAGGGCATAAACGTAGAATCGTTCTATTTCCCCTTCCCGCCGAAGGTACAAAATTTATAAAAACAGGCAAGTATCCTGACTCGTGAATCACCTTACTTTCGACGCCTTCCTCAGATCAATCACCAAGTGACATTTTGTCGATTTCATCCTCACTTACAGTAGCGGGGGCTGTGTCGGATTTTCACCGAACTTCCTTTTTAAATCTTATAACACCTGTTCTCACTTATTTGTCTTATTTCATGGTATCAAAATATCTTTTTTATTTCAATATTATATATGTGTATTTATTTTTTATTATTGATTTAGGGCTGTTAGTACAGGAAAATCATCTACAATTTCAATTTTGGTTACTCTACAATTTTCTATTTTATATTTCCAATAATCCTCAACCCCGTTTCCTACTAAATAAGATATGATAGCACGAATACATCCTGCATGAGATACAATTAAAATGTTTTGATTTTTATACTCTTTTCGTATTCTTTTTATGCATTCTACTACTCTCTCATACATTTGTGCTAAACTTTCTCCTTTAGGAACTCTATAGCCTATCCAATCTTCTTGCCACTTTTGCAGTTCTTTTGGATATTTTTCTTTTATTGTATGATAACTTAATCCTTCCCATAGTCCAAAATTCATTTCCCTTAAATTTTCATCTTCAATGATCTTTACTTTATGATGCTGATGAATCATCTGAGCTGTTTTTATTGCTCTTTTTAGGTTACTACTCACAATCATATCAATCTTTTCTTCTTTTAATTGCTCACTCATCTCTTTAGCTTGTAAAATCCCTCTCTCAGTTAAAGCAGAATCTGTAAATCCACAATATAATGCTTTATGATTTTCTTCTATTTCTCCATGTCTTACTAAAATTAGATTCATAAAATCACCTTTTCTAAAATTAAAAAATAAAATAAATAAACAATTTCTGCAAGTTCAGATATAGCACCTAAAGTATCTCCTGTCATACCACCAATCTTTCCTGTAATATGTTTTACATATCCTATACTAAATAAATACCCTACTAGTATGAACGGAAGAGACTGTGCATGAATTAAACCTATAAGTATAGAAAATAAAATAGCGATCATCACATGTTTATTATTTGTTTTTCCTATAAAGAAATTTCCCATTCCACTTGTTCTTGCATAAGTAGAAAATCTTGCTGCATATATAACACATAATTTTGCAAAAGTAGGCATCACAATCAATATACCATAAACATATGGAATTGGAAGTGAAGAAATAAATGATATTTTTAATAAAAGCGTTAAAAATATAGCTAAAGCAGCATTGGTTCCAAGTCTACTATCTTTCATAATTTCTAGAATCTGATCTTTAGGACGATTACTATATATCCCATCAAAAGTATCTCCTAATCCATCCAAATGAAGTCCTCCTGTAATAAACACCTCTCCTGTTACACAAAGAACACTTCCTAAAACAATCCCTCCTAATCGATACCCTATATAATATAACGATACCATAAACATTCCAATAATCAATCCTACCAAAGGAAAGTAAATAATTCCCTCTGAAAAATCTTCTTCTGTCACTTCTAAATTTGCATAAATAGGAATTCTTGTAAAAAATTGTATCATTAAAATTAACCTTTTCATAAGCCCCCTCCTACTTAATCTTCATAGGAATACCAGATACTGTAAAGTATACTTCATCTGCTTTTTTTGCAATCATTTGGTTGATTCTTCCTGCTATATCTCTAAAAATACGAGACATTCTATTTTCAGGAACAATACCCATTCCAACTTCATTGGTAACCATGATACCCCAAATATTATTTTTTTTAATCTCTTCTATCAGTTTGATCATTTGATCCTGAATATAGTTTTCTACTTCATCTATTTTTTCATGACTTATATTTTCCCAATCTTCTTCACACTCAAACATTAAATTTGTTGTCATGATGGTTACACAATCTAAAAGAATAGTTTTATGTTTTGTACCTATCTCTCCTATTATTTTATATAAATCCTTATATCCTTCATAAGTTGTCCACTCACTAGGTCTTAAGTCTCTATGCTTTTTAATTCTATCTTTCATTCCCTCATCAAATGCAATAGCTGTGGCTAAATAAGCTACCAAACCCTTTGAAGTTTTTGCAAGATTTTCTGCATAACTACTTTTTCCACTTCTGGCTCCACCTGTTACAAGAGTAATTTTTCCTTCCATAAAATCACCTCTTACTTTTTTTAAGTTACCTATTATTTTAATATTGTAAAATTATATAGATCTTCAAAAAAATATGCCCCTATAAGGGACAAAATATCTTCTTAACTATATCAAATTTTTTCTGTATATGCAATTCTAGGATAAACTAATTTTATAAGCTTGTTGCATGTATCCTTTTCTTTCTTGAATTTTTTTCTTTCTCCCTAGATGATCCCTAATCATAATCTCTATTGGTTCTTTTTCCATAGGAATGTATTCCATATACAAATATTTTTGAGAGAAACCTTTTATAAATATCCATATATTTTTCTCATCCATCTTTTGTACATATACATCTTTATGACGCTTTGTTCCATCATATAATAAGATATTATCTCCTCTATCATAACTTTTAATCCAAATCTGTCCTTTTCCACTTACTAAAATGCTTACATATTCATTGAATGATGGTGTTGTTTCTTTATAAGATACAACTTCTTTTATTCCTAATTTTTCCTGAAGAATAAATTTGCATTTTTGTAAAATATCAGTATGATTTGATTCAAAAACATAAGTATCTCCTTCTATCTCACACAAGCTATTTAAAAGTACTGTTCCATCCCCTTCCTTTGATTGAGATGAACTCACTACTTTTCCATCCTTCCATTTCTCTTCCTCGCTTTTGTATCTTCTATCTACTTGTAGTTTTTGATTGGTATCTATACTTTTTCCTCCAATTAAAGTAACTTTTATTTTTCTATTTTTAAGAATGTGTTTTTTTTCATTCAATTCATCCAAAAAATTATTATGATGATTCATTTTTTCATAAGGAATATATTTCATATTTTGATTATGATCTATATAATAAAGATAATCTCCATATGTCTTACTAGGTAGTAAATCTTTTACTCCTTGTAAATGCTTATAAATCACCTCCATAGTATTTTCATTTTTATATTTTTTTTCCAATATCCAAAGATACCCTTCTAATAATGTAGAAAATATACTAGATTTTATATTTTTTTCATATGGAAGTTTTCCACCTGCCCAAAAATAATAAGCATTTGCAGCTCCTCCATTGGGTGTTCCTATAAAAATTAACTGTTCTACATCATAACCATAATCTTGCCCTTGTACATAAGCCCTTGCTACTAATCCTCCCATACTATGACAAATCAAATTCACCTTTTTACTTTTTGTTTGAGTTTTAGCTTGATCAATTGTTTTTTGAAGATATTCTTGAGCACAAAATGCACAATCTTTTCGCCAGTCATAAAAGCAAGTAAATAAATCTTTGTCCTTTTCATATCCCATATCCATTAGTATCTGTATAAAAGGTTCATAAATAGAAGCTGCCATTCCAAATCCCCATTCACCAGTACCTGGAATAATATCTTCTCCCATAGATCCATAAAGGCCTGGTACAAATACAATAGGCTTTTTTATTTCTTGCCCTCCTCTTCTCATAAGCTCTAATATTCCTATGGTAACAAAAAGTGGATGCATGATTCTCCCCCCTATATCATCTCTCTATTTTTTCCACACTCTTAGTACATATATACTACAAATTTGTTCTTTATATTTCTAAAAAAATAAAGTTACTACTTATTTGTAGTAACTTTTATTCTTCTTCTTTTTGTTGTCTATATGCTTCTTTAGCAATTCTCCATTGTTCTCTTGCTTGTACATCTAATTTCTTTTTTTGCTTAATTGCTCTGTTATTCACTGTTTTATTAAACCAATCAATAGACTCATCATACTTTTTTAGTCTTCTATTGAGTTCACCTAATAAATACATTAAAGATACTTCATCCATATTCCCTATAGGCAATGACTCATAAAGAAATGCTTCTTCAAAACAAATTGTTGCATGCTCAATAAAGTGTATTTCTCTTTCATTCCCAATATACCTATACATCCAAGCCACTCTAAGACACAAGTTTCCTAAGATTCCTCTTTTTTGATTTAACAATTGAGCGCAAGCTATAGCAAGTTTATAGGTTTCTATCGTTTCATAAATAGTTCTTTCCTCTCCATAACTTCTTTGTACCCAATAGTTTGAAATATTTTCTTGGATTATTTTTTTTCCTGAAGGATTAATTTCTTGGAATACACTCTCTAGTGCACTATATCCACAATTAGGACATACAAATACTCCATAATAAATAGGATTGACCCCTTTATAATAAACACAAAAGTCCGTATCTCTTTTATCTATTCGAATGGCTGAGCTCCTTACCTTCTTTGTAGAAAATATATTTTTGCATACAGGACAATGAACTTCTTTATCATATAATGGTGGTACTCCCATTCCTTCACCTCTTTATCTTTTGTATCAATAAATAGTCTGATCATGAGAAGGAATATTTGTATCCTTATGATCCTCTTTATTTTGAACCTTTACAGAATTAGATGGAGTTATTTTTTTAGTTCCCTTCATAACAATTTGTTTTTTAGGCTTATAGTAATCACTTGAAATTTTTTTCTTCTCTATTTCTTGGTTGTTTTCATATACAATTTTATAGGTAGTAACTTTATATCCATCTCTTCCTTTGTCTACTATCTGTTCTTTTCCTTCCAAAAGTGTAGGATCATATTTTACCTCTATTGGTCTTTTGATCACTTCATTTTCTATAGATTGAATTTGCACTCTCCTTGAATCTGCTTTATGTCCATAAATTCTAAATTTAACCTTATTTCCACTAACATAGCTCTCTATATAAATTGGATTTGCAGTTGAATTTTTAAATTTAAAGTCTAATACTCCATAAGATACAGTTGCATCTCTTCCTTTTGGAACATACGTAGAAGGAATAGTATGTTTTACTCTTTGTACAATATCCAAATTACTTAAAAGTACTGCATTATATAAAGTACTAGAAGTCTGACACACTCCACCTCCTAATCCTTCTACAAATTCCCCTTCAAAGATCACTATAGCTCCTTGATATCCTTTTTCTTTACTTCTTGGTCCTACAATTTCATTAAAAGAAAAAACTTCTGTAGGCATTAAAATAGTTCCATTGATAGCTTGTGAAGACAATCTTATATTTTCAGTTCTACTTGTACTAGAAGCATTAAAAGTAGTTTCATACTCTCCTAGTAAATCTTGAATCATACTTAAACTCTCTGCACTAATCTTAGGCGAAATATTAGATATAGGTAATTGAATGTATATATCCTCTTGAAGTTTTGTATTTTTAAATGATTCCAATAAAAGCTCTTGAGTTTTTTTCACATCCAACTGCAATCCAACCACTTCATTTGTAATATGAAATTTTCCACCACTTCTTATGATTGTTGCATCCTTCTCCTTTTTATTAATTTCATTTTCAATAGCATATATAAATTGATTCATTTTTTCATTGTCATAAATAGCTTTTAATCTTATAGAATGAGGATTTTTATATAACGAAAGAATAGTCTGCAATCTTTCAAAATAACTTCCCTCTCTTCCAATTTGATAAGCTTCATGAACAGCTTTTGTATAATCATACGTATATCCAATCTCTTTACTATTCACTTCCCAATTCTTATCTCCATATGAAAAATCAATTTTTCCTTCTATCGACATATTGTCAAAATACTTTTTAGCTTTTTGCTGAGCTTCTGTAATAGAAATTCCCCCAACATCTAGATTCTCTATTGTTACACCATCATAAATAGTATCTTGATATAATAAAAAGAATCCAATTGCCGTAATTGACAAAAGAAAACTTAATAAGACAATAATAAGACCAGTACCAAGCTTTAATTTCTTTTCTTTACTCTTTACATTTTCGCTCAAACTAACTCCTCCTTTCTAATTCTGCGATCAATATTATATATACTATTGTATTAAATAACTTATATCTATAGTACAAATAATATAGTTTTCCTTATTACTATACATCATATTTATTTCATAGCATAGAGGATTATTTTATATCGCTTTTCCATTTTGTGTAACATTTTTTTTGTACATGCATACTATGTAGTGAACAACCCCCCCCCACAGTTTTTTCCCCCTTTTTAAGATGAGGGAATTTTTTCCCTCTCTTTTTTTAATTTCACAAAAAATTACTAGAGCTATGCTCTAGTTCATTTTTTCCAATATATTTCTATCCTATCTCCATCTTGAATAGAATCGGTATAAGCGGCTCTCTCTCCATTTAATTCCATAATGAGTGTTCCTTGAGCTTTTGTTCTATCAAAATCAAAATAATCAAATATATCTACAAAAATAAATTCTTTTCCTTTTTTAAGCATTTCTATTTCTTTATTATTTACTATTATCTTTATTGTATCTTCGTTCACACTAACTGTCTGTTTATCTATTTTCTCTTTTTTTTCACAAATCACAATTTCATCTTTATTTTTAAGTATCCAATTTGAATCGGTTTCTATTCCATTTACATAAATATCATATTTATCTTCTTCTATATTAAATTTATTTAAAACATCTGATACCTGATAAATCTCCATCGTAGTTATTTTATCATCATCCTCAAAAATATAATCCATATCTTTTTTCTCTTCATTGATTAATACATTACTCACCAATTGAATATCTAAATTATTAAATCTTACGACTCCTATATCTTCTATAAAATCCTTTAGAGACAAAGCTCCATCCTCTCCATCTACCGAAGGATGAAATATAATTTGATCCATATGATTAATTTTTTCATCTAAATTAGCTAATTTTCCATTCACATAAATTTTAGATGATTCTCCAAAAGTTCCTTTGATAGATTTTTTTTCACCATTTATAAAAATATTTAAACTTTTTCCTCTTCTTCCAATCAATTGCTTTGCACTGATTCCTGCTTTAATTAAAGCATCAGATACAAACAGTTCCTTTGTTTGGAATAATTTTACTGTTTTTTCATTAACACCAACTTTAATGAAATTTTCGTCCTGTTCTTTCGTACTAATCATACAAATCCCTATAGGTGTAATAAACTCTGGTCCTTGTAATTTTTCACATAAAAACTCTATATTTTGTATAATCTCTGTTCCTCTTACTACTACCCTCTCTTTCTTTAATCCTAAATCCTCTGCTATATATTGAGTTAGTGTTGGAATTTGACTTCCTCCCCCTATACAGAATACAGCACTAGGAGCTTTTCCATTATATTCTATAATCTTTTGTGAAATTTCTCTTGCAAGATTTTCTATAGATGGAGCAATTTTTTTTATAATTTCTTCTGTAGTCATAGTATAAGAAATACCTACAATATCTTCAAAGGTATGGCTTTCATTTTGATTTAAATCTATTTTCAATTTTTCAGCTGTATCAAAATCTAGTAAAAATTCCCTTGCAATAGCTTCTGTAATCTCATCTCCTGCAACAGATGCCATAGCGTAAGATATTATAGTCCCATCTTGTGTAAGTGCAATATCTGATGTACCTGCTCCAATATCTACTAAAGCTAAGTTCAAAAGTCTTACTTTAGGGGGTATAGCTACATGAATAGCTGCAATAGGCTCTAAAGTTAAATAAACTACCTCAAGTCTTATTTTATCCATTACTGCATACAAGCTATCTACAACTACATGAGGTAAGAAAGTAGCCAATATATCTGCTTCTATTTTATCTCCCCTATGTCCTTTTAAGGATGTAATCATACTTCCATTTAAATAATAATTAATTACTGTATGTCCTACACAATAGTATTTTACATCCTTCATATTTTCGCCATCTAATATTGTTTGAGCTTTTTGAATTCCTTCTATTTCCAGGCTTTGAATCATAGCTTGATCAACTTCTTTTGTAGAATCAATCTCCATACTCACTTGAACTCTATGAGTTTTTAATGCTCTACCAGCTGCTGCAATAGCTACTTCTGTTAAAGGAAATCCCAATCTTTCTTCTAATTTTTCTTTTACTATTTTAGCTGCCAAAGCTACTTTATCAATATCATGAATTTGTCCGTCATACATAGCACGTTCAGAATATTCCATGATCTCCGTATCTACTATAATAAACTTTTCATCTTGTTTTTTTGCAACAATTCCAGTTATACTCTTTGTTCCAATATCCAATGAAAAAACAGCTTCATGAGAAGATATTTTTTCCATTATGGATTTTGTCATAGCTTGCACCTCTTTCAACTTTAAACCTTCTTTTTACTTAATTTTATTATATTCTTCATGATTTTACAATTTCCTTTTTTCCTTTTTACTCTTATTATCTAAAAAATATCCTTTAGAATAGTATTTTCTAAAGGATATTTTACTTATAGATTAAAGTCTATAGTCTTAAAGTACGATTTTTGTTTTTCTTTAAAATACGATCATGTACTTTGTTAAGAACTACTAAAGAAATGACAGCTCCACATAATGCCATAAACATATCCCACTGTATATCCCATATATGAATTCCTTTCATCTCTTCATCCCTTTATAATATAAACATTCCTCCCAAAGAAGACATTCCTCACATAAAGGCTTTCTTGCTTTACAGACTCTTCTTCCATGATAAATGATCCAGTGATGTGCATCGGACCATTTCTCTTTTTCTATATTTTTCATAAGCTGCTGTTCTGTTTCCTCTACATTATCACTACTTGCAAGCCCAATTCTATTAGACACTCTAAACACATGGGTATCTACTGCAATAGCAGGCTTTGAAAAAGCATTGCTCATCACAACGTTTGCAGTTTTTCTGCCTACTCCAGGAAGTTTCATAAGCTCTTCTCTATTTGATGGAACTTCTTCATTATATTCTTCTATCAAAATTCTACAAGTAGCTAATATATTCTTTGATTTCATTCTATAAAATCCACAGCTTCTAATCTTCTCTCCTAACTCTTCCTCTGTTAATCTTATAAAAGCTTGTGGTGTATTATATTCTTTATACAATTCTTTTGTAATTTTATTCACTCTTATATCTGTGCATTGAGCAGATAATATAGTAGAAATCAAAAGTTCGAATGGGCTTTTAAATACTAGTTCACAGACAGCTTCTGGATACATTTGATACAATTTATCTAATACAATATTTATTTCTTTTTTGGTAAGAGATTTTTTTTTCATAAAGTTTTCTTCCTCTCTTTTTATAAAATTTCTATGTCCCACTTTACAATCTCTACCCTGCTATCTCCTTCTATAAACTTTATAATATTATTAATCATTTGATTGGCATGTTTTGTAGTATTCGTCACACAAGCAAATCCAATCACTGCACTTTTCCATTTTTCATTATCACCTACTTCTGCCACTGATACATTAAACCTTGATTGTATTCTTCCTATTAAACTTTTTATAATGTGTCTTTTTTCTTTTAGGGAGTTGGGTTCATACATCAATAATTCTACACTACAAGCACCTATAATCATAGGATCACCTCTTTTTAAAATACTATCTCTATTATACATTAAAATACAAAATCTTTTATATTGTATATACCCAAATATTTATATTTTTTCCTTGACTTCTATATTTTATGTAGATACAATTAAACTTGAAATATTTTGACCGACTGGTCAGTTCTGGAGGGATAAGATGAACAAAAAAATTACTTTATTAATCTCAGCAATTCTTTGCATCACATTATTTTTTACTGGGTGCACAAAAAAAGAACCTGTTGCTGCAAAAGAAGAAAAACTAGTTACAGTAAAAACATTTAATGCACAAAAAAAATCAATTGTTTTAAAAACAACTTTATCAGGAAAAATAAAACCTATCGAAGAATCAAGTATTACTCCAAAGATTCCTGGGAAAGTAACCAAAGTATATGTTGAAATTGGTAATAAAGTTCAAAGAGGAGATGTTTTATTTGAATTAGATAAAGAAGATGTAATCAATTCTATAAAGCAGGCAGAATCTGCCTATAAAGTAGCTTTAGCAAATTTAGCTCATACCCAGGAGCAAATAGATCTAGCAAAGAAAAATTTTGAAAGAACAAAAAATTTATATGAAGAGGGTGCAATATCTTTACAACAATATGAACAAGCTGAGCTTTCATCCTCTGATACAAATCTGCAAGTAATAAAAGCACAAATCGATCAAGCAAAAGTAGCTTTAGATACTGCAAATTCTCGGCTTGTAGATTGTAGCATTACGGCTCCTATATCAGGGTTTATTACTTCTGTAGATATTAACGAGGGAGAAATGGCATCTGTAGGTTCCCCTGCTCTTACTATTGCAAATATCAATACGGTTACGATTGAAACAAATATATCAGAAAATATGATTAACAAAGTTCATTTAGGAGATTCCGTAGATATATTTATAAAATCTGCAAGCGAAAAACCTTTCAGTGGAAAAATATCAGCTCTATCCCCTGCCCCAAATAAAAATGAACTGACTTATCCATTAAAAATTTCTTTAGAAAATAAAGATGCTCTAATTAAAGCTGGTATGTTTGCAGAAATTCATATTGTTTCTGAGAAAAAAGATAATATTATTGCAATTCCATCTGATGCCGTCATTACAAAAGAAGGAAAACAGGTAGTCTTTGTAGTAAATAAAAATACATCAAAATCTAAAGAAGTATCTTTAGGATTAGATAATGGAAAAGAAGTAGAAATCATAAAAGGATTAAATGAAGGAGACGTAATTGTAACAAAAGGTCAAAATTATTTAGATGAGGGTAGTAAAGTAAAAATCAAAAAATAGGAGTTGATTATATGAATATATCAAAAACATCTGTAAAAAGACCTGTCACCACCCTCATGTTCATGCTTATTGCTGTATTATTGGGTATTGTTTCTCTTACCTTAATTCCTATCGATCTTTATCCTGAAATGGAAATTCCTGTAGCTATCGTATCTGTAAACTATAGCGGAGCAGCTCCTGAGGAAATTGAAACATTAATTACAAAACCTATAGAACAATCTGTAGCAACTGTAAGCAAGCTTAAAAAGATTTATTCTTATTCTAGAGAAGGAAGTTCTATTGTAGTTGCTGAATTTGAATCTAGTGCAAATATGGATATGGCCTCTCTTGAAATGCGAGAAAAGGTTGATTTAATCAAAAAAATGCTTCCAGATGATGCTTCTACTCCAATGGTATTAAAAATTGACCCTAATGCTCAAGCAATTATACAATTAGGAATTTCTTCTGATTTAGAAGAAGGTAAACTCCAAACCTTAGTAGAGGATGAGATTGTATCTAGATTTGAAAGAATTGATGGAGTAGCTTCTGTAGACACTTATGGAGGAAATGAACAAGAAGTGAAAATTAAAATCAATCAAGAAAAATTATCTGGATATGAACTTTCATTGTCTCAAATTCAAAATATATTAAGATCTGAAAATATGAATCTTCCTGGAGGAAAAGTTAAAAATGGTTCAAAAGAACTTTTGATAAGAACTACAGGAGAATTTAAATCTATAGATGATATTAAAAATATTCCTATCATTTTAAAAAATGGAGATATCATTAAACTTTCAGACATTTCTAGCGTTAGCTTGGATTACAAAGAAAAAGAAAGTTTAATTAGAGTAAATAATAAAAATTCAATAGGAATCTCCATAAAAAAACAGTCTATAGCAAATACTGTAACTGTAGCTAAAAAAATACTAGAAGAAATGGAAATTGTAAAAAAAGACTATTCTCAAATTGATATTACAGTAGGAGTAGATCAATCAGAATTTATCAATAATTCCATTGATAATGTTACTAAAAACGCTTTATTTGGAGGAGTTTTAGCTGTTGTTATTCTCTATCTTTTCTTAAGAAATATACGCTCTACTTTCATTGTAGGGATTGCAATTCCTGTATCTATTGTTTCAACCTTTGCTCTTATGTATTTTGGTAAACTTACCATAAACCTTATTTCTTTAGGAGGATTAGCCCTAGGAGTAGGAATGCTTGTAGACAACTCCATTGTTGTTTTAGAAAACATTTATCGTTTACGAGAAGAAAAAGGAATAGACATTCAAGAAGCTGCTATATTGGGTGCAAAAGAAGTAGGTATGGCAGTATTTGCTTCTACTATGACTACCATTGCAGTATTTTTACCTATTGTATTTGTAGAAGGATTTACTGCTATTGTATTTAAGCAATTGTCTTTTACTGTAACATTTTCATTACTTGCATCTTTAGTAATTTCTTTAACTATTGTACCTATGCTTTCTTCAAAAATATTAAAAGTAGGAGAAGTAAAATCTAGAAAACATACAGGATTTTCTATTGGAAAATTCCTTGATATATTCTCCTATTTGATTGATAAATTAGGTAACTTCTATCAAAGAATATTAGACTTTTCTTTAGGCCATAGAAAAACTACTATCTTTATAGGATTATTCATATTTATTTCTTCTCTTGGTTTAATTGGGTTAGTAGGAGGAGAATTTTTTCCAAAGGAAGATGAAGGATCTTTTACTGTAAATATTGAAGTTCCATTTGGAACTAGTCTTGAAGATACAAATGAAATCGTTGCAGAAGTAGAAAAAATGATAACAGATATTCCTGAAAAAGAAAAAATATTTACAACTGTTTCTTCTAAAGAAGGCTTTTCAACCTCAGCTTCTAATACATCTACTGTAAATTGTGTACTGATAAATCAAAAAGATAGAAAAAGATCTACAGAGGAAATAGTAAATGAAGTGAGAGAAAAAGTACAAATCATCGCTGGTGCACATATTACCGTAAATGAATCTTCTTCTATGTCAGGAGGCGGAGGAGGAGACAGTTCTGCTATAGCCATCCAAATCAAAGGAGCTGATATAGATATTTTAAAATCTATTGGTGAAGATTTTAAAGAAATTACAAAATCTGTTTCTGGAACTGCTGATGTATCTTTAGATACAGAGGAAGGAGCTCCTGAAGCAAAAATTACCTTAAATAGAAAAATAGCTTCCTTTTATGGTATTACTACTGATGATTTGGCTAATGGTTTAAAATCCTCAGTAGATGGAACAAAAGCTACTACTTTGAAAATTTCTGGTGATGAAATCGATGTAAAAATTTCCTTAGATGATCAAGTAAAATCATCTGTTGAAAATATGAAACACATTTTAATCAAAACATCTACAGGAATGGTGCCTATGGGACAGGTAGCTACAATAGAGTACGGAAATTCTCCTACTCAAATTTCAAGAATTGATCAAATAAGAACTGTTACTGTTTCTTCTAATTTAAATGGAAGAGATTTAAAATCTGTAACAGATGATATAAAAAGAAAGATCGATGAATATCCTCTTCCATCGGGATATGGATACAATTTTACAGGCCAACAAGAAGAGATGATGAACGCATTTTCAAGCCTTGTTAAAGCATTCGCTTTATCTATCATCATTGTATATATGATTTTGGCATCTCAATTTGAATCTTTACTACATCCTTTTACTGTTATGCTTTCTGTACCCTTTGCTTTATCAGGAGGATTTATAGGTCTTTTCTTAACAAATAGAGCTTTATCTGTTCCAGCCTTTATAGGAATTATCATGTTAGCTGGAATTGTAGTAAATAATGCTATTGTCTTAGTAGATTATATCAATCAATTAAGAAGCAATGGTCTGAATCGAAAAGAAGCTATTAAAGAAGCTGCATCTACTAGATTTAGACCTATCTTAATGACTACTTTAACTACTGTATTAGGGCTTTTGCCCTTAGCATTAGGATTGGGAGAAGGAGCAGCAACACAAGCTCCAATGGCTACTGTTGTAGTGGGTGGACTTACTTTATCTACGGTTCTTACTTTATCTTTTATTCCTGTTGTGTATACTATTTTTGATGATTTATCATCAAAAATAAAATCTAAATTTAAAAGAAAAAAAGAACCTATTCAAGAAAGTCATTAGTATTATAACATTGGAGGTTTATGATGCTAAATATAAATGAAAAACAAACAATAATTATTCAAGCAGCCATGAAAATTTTTTGTAAAGATGGATTTCATAAAGCAAAGGTAAGCGAGATAGCCTCTAAAGCAGGTATTGGTAAAGGAACCCTTTATGAATATTTTAAAAGTAAACAAGATTTATTTTTGAAAATGATTCAATACTATACGGATGTATATTTTCATCAACTTGTAGAATCTATGAAGAATGAAGAATCTGTTATTGACAAATTAAAAATCTATATTGTTCTTGAAGAAGAATGTATTAAACAATATGGAGATTTGGCACATATATTTATACAAGAATCTCAGCACATTGGTATTGAAATAAAAAAAATAATGCAAAGACAAAGAGAAGCTAAAGTACAATTTATTGCAAGTATTATCAAAGAGGGGATTCATCAAAATCTTTTTAGAGATATAGATCCTTATCTTTCTGCATTAATCTTTATAGGAAGTGTTCATCAAATTTTGGTTAGTAAATTTTTTATGAAAGATACTTTTGCAAGACAAATACAGCTTACGGATCTATATGATGCACTTTTAAACGGTATAAAGAATTCCCATATTGATCTATCCATTGCTTTAAAAGATAACAAAAAGATAGAAACTCAATAGAGTTTCTATCTTTTTGTTCGTCTTGCTTTTTTACTCTTATTTTCTATATTACTTCTAAATTTGTTTAATCTTTCTCTACATCTTTTATAAATTTCATCAAATGATTTTTCTGTTAAAATTTCTATTCCTTCTTGAATATTAGCAATAGGATAAATATGAAATTTTCCTTCTTTGACTGCTTCTATTACTTCATCAAACAAGACCAAATCATCTATATTTTGACAAGGTATAATTACACCCTGCTCTCCTGTTAAACCAAAATGTTTACATAGAGAAAAGAAACCCTCTATCTTTTCACTTACCCCTCCTACTGGCTGTATTTCACCCTTTTGATTTACAGATCCCGTTACAGCAATTCCTTGAGAAATAGGAATTTTGCTTAAACTAGATAAAATTCCATAAAGTTCTGTACTAGAAGCACTATCTCCATCTATTCCATTATAGCTTTGCTCAAAGCAAATTTTTGCAGTTAAATTCAAAGGATACTCTTGAGCAAATTTTTCACTTAAATATCCTTCTAAAATCATTACTCCCTTATCATGAATACTTCCACTCATTTTTACTTCTCTTTCAATATTAATGATCCCTTTATTTCCACAAAATGTAGTAACTGTTATAGCAGCAGGCTTTCCACATATAGAGTCACCCAGATCCAAAACTGATAAACCATATATTTTTCCTATTTCTTTTCCTTTTAAATTACATAAAATCTTTCCTGTATGATACATTTCTTCAAGCTTATCTTCTATTTTATTATTCCTATAGATTTTTTCTTTATATGCCTTTTTTACGTGATTTTTTGTAATTAAAGAGCTTTTGTCTAGTTTTGCCCATGCATCTGCTTCAATCAACAATTCCACAATTTTATTAAATCTGGTGGTAAATTTTTTCTGACTTCCAGCAATCTTATGACTATATTCTAATATTTTTGTTACTCCACTAGGATCTAAATGTCTTAAATTCTCCTTTGTACAAAAAAACTTACAAAATCTTGCCATTTTTTCTGCACGACTCATTGTCGCATCCATAACAGAATCAAAATCTACTTTTATTTTAAATAATTTTTCAAAATCTTCATCATAAGCATATAAAATATTATACAAATATGGGTTTCCTACTAAAATCACTTTCATAGAAATAGGAATGGTCTGTGGTTGTAAAGAAGCAATATCTACAACTCCTAATTGACTTCTTAAGCTTTCTATCTTAATTTTTCCTGTGCGTATAATTCTCTTTAAACTATCCCAAGATTTTACATTCATTAAAACTTCACTAGCTTGTAAAATCAAATATCCTCCATTAGCTTTATGAATAGCTCCTGGTCTAATCATTGTAAAATCTGTTCTAAGAGAGCCTTGTTCATTTTCATATTCAATCTTTCCAATAAGGTTATTATAAGTAGGATTGTATTCAACAACTACAGGAGCTCCTTCATTTTCACTATTATCAATAAATAAATTCACTCTATATCTTTTTAAAAAATTTTCTTCCTTTTCTTCTTGTTCACTTTCTGATCTATCAAAAACATATATGTTTTCTATCATATCCTCTTGTATATCTTCTAAATAGCTCATAATTTCTTCATACTTCTTATATTTATTGACTAAATAATCTATATAAGGTTTTATTGTATTTATAGCGATACTTTTATCTAGTTGTGAAATTTTTTCCTTTGTAGTACTTTCAATTTGCTTTATCTTTTTTAAAAATTCTACAGCCTTCATTTCAACATCTTGTGCTTTTCTTTCTATTCTCTCTCTCTCTTCTTCATCTAGTTTCTCATAAACATCATCACTCATTGCTTCTCCATCTTGAGTAGGTGTTAGGGCAAATCCCTTAGTTGTATTTTTTATAGTAAATCCATTCTCTAAACAATATTTTGATAATTCATCTAAAAGAATATCTCTACTTTCCTTATATTTTTTTACAATTTCTGCTTTTTCTAATTCGTATCCTTCATCAGAAAAAGCCTTTGGAACTTCTTCTAAAAGATTTTTTACTAATTCATCCATATCTTCTGAAAATATTCTCCCTATTCCAGCAGATACATGAATTGCAATAGGATGATTGGGATTATAAAAATTATACACATAACACCAATCATCTGGAATATTCTCTTTCTTTGCTTTTTCATTTACTATTTTTTGAATATAACTTTTTTTTCCTGTTCCTTTAAGTCCAGTTACAAATATATTATATTTTGAATTTTTTACAAGAAGTCCAAATTCCATTGCTTTTTCAGCTCTATTTTGTCCTATAATTCCGTCTAATACATCTAACTCTTCCGTAGAGCAAAAAGAAAAATCCTCGGGGTTATAACTTTTTTTTAATTGTAAATAAGAAAGTTCTTTTCTTTGTTTCATAAACTTCCCCCTTTATCATGATCCATACCTTTAGTATAGTTTATTCAAAACATGTAAATCCTTTCATTTATTTCTACAATTTTTCCTTTTACTTATCTTTATGCATATTTTTTAGAAAAGTTCATGTATTCTTTAAGTAATAAACAAAGAAGAAGACTAATTTGTCTTCTCAATGCTTGAAAAACTTTGTATAGCCTCCATAGGCCATATTCTTATATTTGCTTTTCCTTTTATATTTTTTTTAGGAACAAATCCAAAACATCTACTATCATTACTGTCATTTCTATTGTCTCCCATAACAAATACCATACCTGGTGGTACTTTTCCTTTGGTTACTTCATATAGTCTTTCTTCATAGTTCTCGTGCTGAATATATGATTCCTCTACTTTTTTTCCATTAATATATAATATTCCTCCTTTCATTACAAATTCATCTCCTTCCACTGCAATAATCCTTTTGATAAAAAGCTCATCTTTTCTTTCATCAATGGGAGGATGAAAAATCACAATATCTCCATAATGAGGATTTTTCAAAAAGTATGCTATTTTATTCACAAAAACTTTATCATGATTATGAAGGGTAGGTTGCATAGACATTCCTTGTACAATAGTCAGTCCAAATATAAATTTGTCAATTACAACAAAAATAGTTAATCCTATAAAAATATATTTAATCCACTTGAATAATCTATCCATAAAATGATCACATCCTTATGTATATTTGACTAGATTATTGCCATTTCTTTAATTTATTATATGCACCTTATATGTTAAAATATCCTTGGAGGTGTAAAAATGATTAAAATTACTGTCCCGGGAAAACCAATTAGTAAATCAAATTTTAAACTTAAAAATATTCATGGACAAGTATGGATGCCTAAGGACGGAAAACACAGTAAATATATTGCCTATGAAAATAAAATTGCAGGATATATCAATCAACAGTATGATGGATCTACTTTAACAGGAAATATTATTACCATTATTAAATTATATTTTCCAGATAAGAGAATGGGGGATCTACACAATTATCCAAAGAGTATTTGTGATGGTATAGAAAAAAGTGGAATCATTGAAAATGATAAGCAATTAAAGCCAGTACTTCTATTTGATAGCATAGATAAAGAAAATCCAAGGATTGAAATAGAGTTGTATGAAACAAGTAAATATAAAATTTCTTATAAAATTGATTACATTGACTAAAAAAGGGTATTTATATTAAATACATAATTTTCTCATGAATAAAAAAGCAATAAAGGAGGTTTTTTTATGATCGTACAAGAAATTATGAGTTGCCCTGCTATTACTTTTATGATGAAAGATACTGTTGAGGATGTTTTGAAGATCATGAATGAACATCATATCAACGGCGCTCCTATCATCAATGAAGAAAATGAATTAGTAGGAATGGTTGTAAAAGCAGATATTTATAGATTTTTAATCGATCCAGGACACTATGGAAGTTGTCCTATAGAATGGGTAATGAGTAAAAGTGTAATTACTGCTACAAAGAACGAACATATTTTACCTATTGCCAGACGTCTGAGAGAAAATAATATTGTTGCCATGCCTGTTATTGAAAATCATAAGGTAATAGGTATTATTTCCTTTGAAGATATTATGGATTATTTTATCAAAAAACAACCTTTACAAAAATAGGACTGCTCTTTGCAGTCCTATATCCCTTCGTTATTTTCACTCATATCTAATGAATTGTTAAATTTATCGTCATATTTATCTACATATAAATTTCCATATTCATCTATGCTTGCATACATAACCTCTTCTATTTTTTTTACTCCATACATTTTTAATTGATTTATTAAACTTTTTCCTGTTATCTTTCTTTTTCTTAAATTTTCATAAATTATTTGGCCTCCTATAATAATTTCTGTAGGTATACTTTCTTGTTGTCCTTTTAAATTTAAGTCCCCTAAAGTAACATTTCTTTTATCTTCTCTTTTTATAACACTAATTTCTCCATTAATCTCTAAAAGAGCATAAGCAACTTCATCTATGGAAAAGCAATCTTTTCCTCTAAGAAGTTGATTGATATCATCTATGCTATATCTTGCTCTTTTGATATTATGCTCTAATATTTTTCCATCCTGAATCACTAAAATAGGTTCTCCATCTACTATTTTACGAAAACTTCGTCTTTTTAAAGAAATAATAGAAATTATTCCTGTTAAAAGACCAAATAAAACAAGTCCCACAAGATGTTGATAAGTTTTTTGATTCACATCTGTAGCCAAAGTTGCTGCAATAGATCCAAATGTGATTCCATTGATATATTCATATAAAGTTAATTCAGATACCTGCTGACGTCCTAATAACCTTGTAATAAAAAGTATTGAAAAAAAAGCTAAAAAAGTTTGAATGATTACTTCTATTAGAATTTTCATTTTCACACCTTCCTTATTCAATTTAGTCTTAGTTTATTTTGTTTATGTTTGTAAATACTATACATAAAAGAGGTGTTTTTATGAGTTTATTATACGAAGCAATTTTTACAGCTATATTTATTGTGGTAGGATTTTTTATTCTCTATATTCTTCACAAAAAAGAAATGCTTTAACTCTTGCATTGAAAAAAGAGATATGTTTTTATACATATCTCTCTCTTTTATAACTAAATTTATTTTAAAATTTTATTGAATTGATTCAGCAATTTTTATACTTTCATCTTTACCTAGATTATACGTATACATTAAATATCTTACTCCATTAAATTCCCAAACAATTCCTTCATCACCTACAATGGCGTCTTTTCCATTCACTTTAACCTTTTTAATGTTATTAAATGCAGTTTCTGCTGATGATTCTTCGCATATATAAGTTTGAGATATAAATATTGTTTCTTCTGTCTTGTGGTTTATAAAATATAAAGCACACGCTTCATCAACGATCTTTCCATCATCATCTTTATAAAACTCCCCATAATCAAATTCAAAACCTTCTGGTACATAAGCTGGTAACTTTACATCAAAACGAGTATATCCATTTAACTTTTTAGAATCTTTTACAATCACATCATCTACTGGATTCTCTTGTGCATTTCTTTCGGCATTTTTCCTTTGTACTGCTTCTGTTATTAATGTTCCATCCGTATCGATACCAAAAACTTGTTCTCCATTTGCATTATACATTTCATCTTTATTATCTAATGTAATTTTTCCTATTACTTTTCCATCTTTATCAAATACTTTTCCCTTGGCTGCTTGTGGTATCTCTTGATCCTCCCATTTATAATCTTTGTTTTCAAATATTGTTATATTGTTTAAAGATAAGCTTTTAATAATCTTATTGACTATCTCTTGTGCAAAAGTAGTTTGCATAATAATTGTAGATGCACACAATACACACACAATAGATGCAGCTATAACAGTTGATTTTTTCTTTTTATTAAACTTTTTCATATTCTTATCCTCCTGATTTATAATCATTGTTAATGTCTTCTCAAATTCTTCATTTATATTTTCTGGAATCTCATAAACTTCATTTTTAAATTTTTCTTTCATCTTCATATCAAATAACTTATCATGATTTATCATCATTATTCATCCTCCCCTAATATTTCTTTAAGCTTTGTCCTTGCTCTATTGAGTCTTGATTTAACAGTTCCTTGGGGAATTTCTAAAATCTCTGATATACTTTTCACAGAAATATCTTCAAAATAGAATAACGTAATTGTCACCCTTAATTCTTCACTTAATGAATGTATCGCATAAATTAAATCCATATTTTTATAATAATCATCGTATTGTTCATTAATGTGATCCATAGTTTCATTTAGAGAAATACTTCTTTTGTTTTTTCTCAATGTTTCATTACACTCATTGATTAAAATTCTTATCAACCAAGTTTTAAAATATTCATCTTTTTTTAAAGTACACATATTCTCAAATGCTTTGATCAATGTATTTTGAATGGCATCTTTCATATCTTCTTCATTTTTTAAAATTCCTCTGGCCACTCTATACACATTTAATCGATTTTCATCTATAAGTGATAAAAATGCTTGTTGATCTCCATTCTTTGCTTTATATACCGACGTCTTTTTTCGATGATCGAAAAATGATATAAGTTCCATCATGTTATCCTCCTATTTTTTACTTAGCTAAGTATTACACTTATTAGATGGATAAGATTTGCATAAGGTTCCATATACTTGAAAAATATTTTTAAAATTCCATAGTCATCAAAATTATTCTATTATCTAAAATTATATAACAATTCATATTTCCTAATATATAATAAAAACATGACTAAGAATTTTATTTCTTGGTCATGTTTTTATTAATTTATCTTTTAACATTTTTATTTCTTCTCCATGTCCTTTTACATCATTAGGTGTTTCTAATATAAATGGAATATGACTTAACTTAGGATGAGTAATAATATTTACAATAGCATCTAATCCGATCTTTCCATCTCCTATGAGTTCATGCCGATCTTTATTACTTCCTAATTCATGTTTACTATCATTTAAGTGAACTGCTTTTACTTTATCTATTCCTATCATATAATCAATCTCTTCAATAACCCCATTAAGATTATTCACAATATCATAACCACTTGAATACAAATGACAAGAATCTAGGCATAAACCTATTTTAGTATATTCAACTTTATCTATAATTTGTTTGATTTCTTCAAGTGATCTTCCAATCTCTGTCCCTTTTCCACTCATAGTTTCTAACAAAATCCAAGTATCTGTATCTTTTGTTATGGTTTCATTTAAAGCGTGAATAATCTGCTCAATGCTCTTTTCTACTCCCTGTCCTGTATGTGAACCTGGATGAAAATTATATAGACTATTTGGTATATGTTTTAACCTTTCTAAATCATTCTTTAACATGGTCTTTGCAAATTCACGAATATCTGGTTTGGATGAACATAAATTCATTGTATAAGGAGCATGAGCTAATATATGTGCAAAATTATTTTGTTTCATAAATTCGTTTGATTTTTTAATGTCCTCTATATCTAGTGCTTTCGCACTTCCTCCTCTTGGATTTCTTGTAAAAAATTGAAAAGTATTAGCATCGATACTTAGTGCTTCTTGTGCTGCTTTATAAAAACCTTTTGATATAGATAAATGACATCCAATATTGATCAAAATACTTCCTCCTATTCTATCTAAAAATTTTCCATAAAAACAAACTAATCATACCAATTCCTATGGTCATATTCAAAATGACTCCTACTATAAAACCTATTACGGTTCCTACTCCTGAGAAAATAGAGTTTTTTAGTTCCTTCCCATAATACAGCTCTCCTATTAGTGTTCCTAAAAACTGACCTAAAATCATTCCTGGTAAACTTAAAATAAATATTCCTAAAATCCCTCCTAAAAAACCTCCTATAAGACCCGCTTTTGTAGCTCCAAACTTTTTTGCCCCCATAACACTCGATATATAATCTAATAAGAAAGATAATCCTGTAAGAATACTAAATATAATAACCATAGTTATACTAATTTTCTCAAAATGAGTTAAAAACCCATATCCAAGAATAGATAAAAAAATCAATCCGTTTCCAGGAACTCCTGGTATGAAAATTCCTAATAATCCTATAAACATCAAAATCATAACTACATAAATCATTATATATCTCCTTTCTCATATACCCTATCTTTTTGATCCTAACCTTTATGAACCTCTTTTATTTTCTCTGCATATTGTATAATAGTGTTAACTATTATAACGGAGGTATAAAATAATGAATCCTATTGCGCCTAAGATATTTGATTTTAAAGATATAAAAGGAATATCAAACAATCAACTTACCCAACATTATACCCTATATAAAGGATATGTAGAAAAAATTAATTTAATTTGGAGAAAACTAAAAGAAGAAAAGTTTGAAAATCCAAATCCTACCTATAGCCCTTATAGATGTTTAAAACTAGGAGAAAGCTATGCACTAAATGGAGTAAAACTTCATGAGTTATATTTTGAAAATTTAGGAGGAAATATACACACACCTTATGGCAATTTATTAAAAAAATTGATAAATGACTTTGGAAGCTATGAAAATTTTAAAAGAGATCTCTTAAATGCAGGAAAATCAGCAAGAGGTTGGGTTGTAACCTCTTATGATTTTATAGATCACAAGATACGAAATTATATGTGTGACAGCCATGACCAAGGAGGCATATGGAATGCACTTCCTATTCTTGTTTTAGATGTCTACGAGCATGCGTATATGATTGATTTTGGTATTGATCGAAATAAATATCTAGACATATTTATAAAAAATATCAATTGGAATATTTGTGAATATCGCTACAATGAAATTTTAAGACACTTGTATAAACAACCCCCTATGCCTTATACAATCCCTATCCCCTATATGATTCCATAACTTTTTTATCTTCTAAAGTATAAAGACTATGAACAACATCATAGTCTTTATACTTCAATAATAAAATATGTAATATCGTCTTCTACGGATTCTTTTTCTATTTTTCTGATCTCATCTTTGAGTTTTTCATTTAATTGATTTATAGAGCCTTTTCTATATTTTTGTAAAATATGAATTAAATATTCTTTTTCTAAAAGTTCATTATGTCTTAAAACTTCTTCCAGTCCATCTGTATAAAAAATAATTCGATCTCCTTTTTTTAACTGAATTTGTGCTTTTTGAAAGGGAGGTATAAAAAACTCTCCAAATTTACAAATAGGAAAGCCAATACTTTGATCCAGCATTCTTACTTTTCCATCTTTATTCATTAAAATAGGTAATACATTCATTCCCCCTGAACAATAAGAAAGTATTTTGCTTTCTTTATGATACACTGCTTGAAAAACAACAATGTGCATTTCACTTGGAAAATTTGATTCATTAAACTTTTTGTAAAAATTAGATATATTTATATCTGGATAAAGTTCTTCCCTCATATTATGATTAAAATCTAGAGGCTTCATAATATGATCTGCAAAAATACTCATCATAGAAGCAGCTACACCATGCCCTGCCACATCTGCAATATACATTCCTATATGCTCTTTTCCTATAGGATATATATTATAAAAATCTCCGCTTAATTTTTCACACGGTATATAAGTTGATACAAACTTAACTTGATCTAGTTTAAAATATGAAGGAGGTAAAAAAGATTCTTGAATTGTTTTTGCATACTCTAAATCTTTTAGCATCTTTTCATGAATACTTTGAATTTGACAAGTTCTATTTTCTACTACTCTCTCTAAGTCTTGAGCATATCTTTTTATTTTATCTTTTGAATATTTTAATGTTTTATAAGGTTTCTCTATATGATATAAAAAAATGCTCTGAAATAATAAATAAATACCTATATCCCTATAAATATATCCTACTATTTTACATAAATTATCTTTTTCAGTACAAAATATACATATAACCTCTGAAAGAATACATATACTCAATCCTACAGCAAAAATAATAAAATTTCTATCTTTATTCATTTTATAGTCTTTTATAGACTGAAAAATGCAAATCAAAAAAGATATACTAATGAATATTCTTGAAGCCTTTCTATATTGATAGAGATCTGTATATATTTTATAACCATTATTTTCATACATAGAAAAAAATATATATGTAATAAAAGTTAAAATCAATATACTTACTCCAAAGCAAGCTCTTCTTCTCCATTTCACTTGTTTATCATAAGGATTTAAACATGCAGCCAACATTCCTAAAGCCAATACTATTTTCTCTACAATTAAAAATAAAAGAGTATTTGGCACAGTATCAATTTGTAATGTAATCATTTTTTTTGTATAAAAAAGCATATCTAAAAATTGTAAACTTCCTACCATAAAAAAAGTATACGAAAATATAATAATTCTTATTTTTTTACTTTGTCGATATTTGTAATTTGTAATAGTAAAAATCATAAAACAGATAATAATTCCTATAAACTTTAAGGCTCTCATTCCAATAAAAATATAGTCTGAATGTAGATGTGAAATTGTATTTTTCACTTTTATATTTACATAAAATACTACAATAGACAGTATAAATAGTAATATGAAGTACGTATACTTTAATGGAAAAAAATAATGTTCTTTTGTTTTTTCTATCATATTATTTCTCCATTTCCAATATATATATTTTATTATAAATTTCTACAAAAATCTTATAATTCCTTCCATATTCTTTATAAACATATAAAAGATCCATTACAATTTTGTAATGGATCTTTTATATGTTTAGTCTGCAAAGCAACTTCCACCTATAAATTCTTTAATAATAGAAGTCTGAGGAATGACATCCTCTTCTTTAATGGAAGAAAAATAATGTAAAAATTTTAGTAATCTTTTTGCCTCTATATATCCTGGATCCTCTTGTTTAATTTCTAATAAAAGAGGCTCTGCATATTTTCTTAAAACAGATAATTCATACACTAAAGCAGAATTAAACATAATATCTGCTTCTTCTTGAAATGGAAATATATTTCTTTTTTCTCCTCTACGAACAGATTGCCATAATTTTAAAGTTGTAAGAGCTGAATGTCCTCTATATTTGCTATCTCTTACAATCCTTCTAATCAATCTAGTATCTGTAGTAGGAATTCTATTATGATCATCAATATTTAATTGAGTCAACGCACTAATATAAATTTTAAATTTCTGATCTTTGGGAATATATTCTGTCAGTCTATCATTCAGTCCATGTATACCTTCTATAATAATAGGTTGATCTTCTTTAATTTTCATAAATCTTCCTTTGTATTCTCTCTTTCCCTTTTGAAAATTAAAGCTTGGAAGTTCTATTTTCTCTCCTTGAATTAATTTTTTTAAATGCTCATTAAACAATTCCAAATCTACTGCTTCTATGGCTTCAAAATCATATTCTCCACTTTCATCTTTTGGAGTATGTTCTCTATCTACAAAATAATCATCTATAGATACAGCTACTGGTTTTAAACCATTTACCTTTAATTGAATAGCCAGTCTTTGAGCAAAAGTAGTTTTTCCCGAAGAAGAAGGTCCAGCAATTAAAATAATCCTTTTGTTTTGTTGTGTAATCATATCTGCAATTTGTGCAATTTTCTTTTCATGTAAAGCCTCTGCAATACGAATAATATCTGCATATTGTTTATTTAAAATTACTTTATTCAAATTGGCTACATAAGGAACTTCTAAAATCTTTCCCCATTTTTCGGCCTCTCTAAATATAGTAGCTAATTTTTTTTGTTCTTCAAATACAGGAATTTCATTTGGATGAGTTTTTTCAGGATGTTGTATAATTACTCCTGGTTCGTAATATTTTAACTTAAATAATTTTAAATATCTGGTACTTGGTACCATATATCCATAAAAATAATCTCTTAACCATCCACAGCTATAGATATTCATCTCATCATTTTCTCTAAATTCTAAAAGCTCCATTTTTGCGTCCATACCAAGATCTTTAAATATTTTTTTTGCATCTTCTACAGCTATACTACTTTTGGTAAAAGGTACATCTTCATCAATAATTTCTTTCATTCTATCTTCAATTTTTTCTACATCTTCTTCTGTGATGGGTCTTTTATAGTGAATTTCACAATATAATCCTTTACTTAAAGAATGTTCTACAGTAACTTTGCAATCTGAAAGAATTTCCTTAGCAGCTCTTATGAAAACAAAAGAAAGACTTCTTTGATAAATACGAATACCATCCGATGAAGAAAGATCAATAAATTCAATATTACAATCCTTATGTAGAGTATGAGTTAATTCTCTTAAATCATGATCTACCTTAGCTGCTACAATAGTAGATAAATAATCATCTTTAAAACGATCACTTAATTCTTCAATTGAAATTCCTCTTTGCACTTCTATTTTCTCTTGATTGTTTACTATGATATTTATTTTATTCATGTATGATCCCCCTTATAAGAAACTTCTTATTTTAAATCATATTCTTATATTATACCCAATATTTCAAATTAAAACTTCTATCTTTAAAAAAGTTCCTGAAATTTCAGGAACTTTTTTCTATTACATAATGGGTCTACTTGGTTGAGATATATTACTAAGTGCATCTCCTGCTTCATTCACATAAATATTGATAGTCGCCAAATCTCCTATGGCTAACATTCCTACTAATTTTTTATTTTCTACAACAGGCAATCTTCTTATTTGATGTTTCGCCATAATGTTTGCTGCTTCATGAGCATCCATCTCAGGTGTTGCATAAATCAAATGATTAGACATTACACTTTGAGCATCCATATTAATATTTCCTGTTGATACACCTTTTAAAACAATATCCCTATCTGTAACAATCCCAATAGCCTTTTTAGACTCATCGCACACTGGGATAGAACCTACATTTAATTCTTTCATTTTTTCTGCTACTTGAGAAAGTGGCGTATCAGGATTTGCCATTGCAATTTTTTTGGTCATCAAATCTTTTACTTTCATAAAATACCTCCTTTCTATTTTCACTATTTAGGATGTGCAAGTTTTATCAAAAAATTCGCATATTTCTAGAGAAATTGCTCATAGCCTAAGCGAAATTCTTCCATTTGATCGAGAATTTCCGTTGCTTAAATAAACAAAAACCTAGATAAAGTCATCTAAGTTTTTAATACACTTTTCCTATTTTATTAAATGGAAACAAGCGAACAAGTACTTTTCCTCTAACTGTATCAATATCTATAGCTCCTACACTTTCATCACGGCTATCTAAACTATTGAGTCTATTATCTCCCATAACAAAAATCATATCTTTTGGAACCTTCATATCTACTTCACCTGATGTATAATCTCCATTAATATAAGACTCCTCTAATTTTTTTCCATTTACAAATACGTCTCCATCTTTGACTTGTATTTGATCTCCTTCTACTCCTATGACCCTTTTGATCAAGTCCTTCTCTTTTCCATCTTCTGTCAAAAGATGTGACTGAAATACAACGATATCTCCCTTTTCTGGAGTATGCATCATATAAGGTATTTTATTAATAATCAAATAATCATACTCATGCAACGTAGGATACATAGACTCTCCCTTCACTAAAGTAGGTCTTATAAAAGTTGTAATGATAAGTGCAATAACTACAGATATAACAATGGTTTTGATCCATTCTAAAATTTCTTTCTTCATTTTGATCTCCCCTTATTACAGATTTTCTATTCATTATTGTATCACTTATGATCAATCTAAACAATTACCAATCTTCCTTTGCAAAGGTTATAAGAATATGTCTGTTGATTTTATCATATTTATTTTGGCTAATCCTTACCCCAATTCTTTTGAGTACCTCACAAAAGTCTTCTAAAATTAAATATGGATCTTTATATACCTTTATAATATCTTTTTTATTTACACCTTTAAAACCATGTCCTGCAATACAATCATGTCTCATTTCAATAATTTCATTCATTTGAGAGCTATTAATAACTTCTAAAGCGTCCATATATCGTCTATCCTTTAAAAGATATTTATTGATATATGTGGTAATAGAAAAGCTTAAATTTGGATTATATATTTTATATTTTCTTTTTAAAACTTTTAAAATCATTCTTTTAGAAGCTACATCACTCATAAAAGAAAATTTATCTTTCTCTACATGATGAATTGCAAAAATATATTTTAAGATAGCTTCCTTTAATCGATATACTCTGCTTAAAAAATCTATATACTGTTCATTATAAAGTTGTATTTTAGTATTCTCTATTAATTCAGACAAAATTGTATCTGGCTTTCCATTTCTCAAATCCTTTAAATTATTTTTTAAATATTGTAATCTTTTATGAAATTCATCATTTTCTACATCTTGAATATGATAGTAAGCTGATTGAAAATCAAAATTCATGCTATCCTTACAAACTAATAACAATGAATTTGTTTGATGATAATTTTCTTTTTTTATAAATTCTAAAGCACCTGTATAATCATAATGTTTGATGAATTGCTCTATTATAATATAGTTTGTTTTATCCATTTATTCCCCCCCTTTTGCCTCATCTATTGAAATAATCTGCTCTTAATTTTCTTAAATTCCTCTGGTAATGGGCTGTGAAAACTTTTCCCCTCCAAATATTTTAAATTTTTATTGCAGGTTATAAAATCAATTTTATAAGCATGTAGAAACTGACTTTTTAGATTTTTAAAAAGCTTATTTGTTTTTAAATCCCCATATTTTTGATCTCCTATAATTGGATGTCCTATGCTCAACAAATGTGCTCGAATTTGATGACTTCTTCCTGTAACAATCTCTACTTCTAATAAACTATATTCTTGATTCCACTCAATTGGTGTATAAATAGTATGAATTTCTTTTGCATTGAGAGCTTTTTTAGAAAAAATTTGTACTTTATTTGTTTTTTCATCCTTTACTAAATACGCTTTTAATTCTTTTTTATGCTCTACTCTCCCCTTTACAATGGTTAAATAATATTTTCGAATACAATCCTTTTCTCGAATCATTTCATTTAAACTTTGTAATCCCTGATAGCTTTTTCCTATAATTACAATTCCACTAGTATTTCGATCTAATCGATTGACACTAGCAGGTACGAAAGTTTTTTCCTTTTGTGGATCATATTTTTTTTCATCATATAAGTACTTAATCACTTGATTGATTAATGTATTTTTATCTTGACTATGGTCTTCATGAACCAGTAGCCCTTGTGGTTTGTCCACTACAATCATATTGTCATCTTCATAAATAATATGAAATGTTCTTTTGACTTGATGAATTTGTTTTTGCTCTATAAAACTTTTTATTGTTTCTTCACTCAGAAATAATTCTATGTAATCTCCTTCTTGTAAAAGATAATCATTTGAAACTTTTTTATGATTCACTTTTATATTTTTTTTTCGAATCATTTTATAAATAAAACTTAAAGAAGCTTTATTTATATATTTACGTAGAAATTTATCTATTCTTTGATTTGCTTCATTTTTTTCTATGTATATTTTTCTCATTTCTTTCACCTCTACTTTATTATGCCATAAACTTCTTTTCTTTAATAGTATCCTCTATTTTATATTGAAAAGTATACCTTACTTGTGCTATTCTTATTAATAGAAATAGATATTTTCCTCAAAAACAAAAATGGAGGTCATCATACATGTGGGAAAAATTTAAAGATGTACTATATGAAACGAGCGATTTGCTTTTAGCACTCATCATTATACTGTTTATGTCTACTATAATCACTTGGAAAGTTACAGATTCATTAGCTCATTCTTCAAAACCAGAAAATATACAAAAAGAATCTACAAAAACTGAACAATCCTCTGATCCATCTTCCCAAAAACCTTCTGTTGATGATGAAGAAAAAAGCTCTCAAACAGAAAATAATTCTAAACAAGTATCTACTTTGCTTATCAATATTCCAAATGGAACCTTTGGAATGGGTATTGCACAAATATTAAAGGAAAATGGATTAATTGATGATCCTCAAAAATTTATTGATAGGGTAACAGAGTTGGGTATGGATTCCAAACTAAAATCAGGTGAATTTGATATTCCATCTAATAGTTCTTTAGATGACATTATTTACATTGTTGCAGGAAAGAAAAAATAGGCTAAATTTTTAGCCTATTTTTCATTTAAAAAATCCATCACTTTTTCAAGTTTCTTTTTTTGTTCCTCATCTAAAAAATCTTTTAATTGATTCAATGCTTCCATTTGTTTTTTGTATTTTTTTGTATTTTTCATCATGCTACTTTTTAATTTTTTAAGTTCCTCTAACATATCTTCCTCATTTTGATTTTTATATTTTTCAGATAATCCTTCTATCATTTCCATCTGTTCATCTGTAGGTTTTATATTCCCCATATTTTGCATTAACTTTTCCACTTTACTTTTATCAAATGAACTCATTTATACACCTCCATATTTTAAATTGTTATTCTCAATTCAATCTATGATGATTTTTATATATTTATTACATTCAAATCTTTTTCATTTTAGTAACACTATTCTTTATATTGCATATGATAAAGTAAGATTTGATTTTTAGGAGGAAGAATATGAATGAACTGATTCCTACTCAAAAAAAAGAGATTTTTATACCTGAAGAAGAACTAAGTATTGCTAGTCTTACGTTTTTAAACAATAATATCTTTATGTTTATGGTTCCATTTTGTCTTTTTATTTTTTTAAAAAACCGAAAATTTACTCCTGCACTAAGTACAACTCATTATGAAAAACCAAAACTTCCTGCTCTAAACGAAAATACTTTAGATCGAGTATATCATCTTTTAGAAAATCTAAAGAAAGCGAGTCATTTACATGATCTTAAAAATAACATGACACAATCTCAATCTTCTTCTATGAAACGTAATATCAATATATTTAAAGAAGTGCTTAATATCTTTGGTGACTCTATGGATGAAAAAAGCAGAGAAAATCTTGAAAATATACAAAACGTCATATCTATGGTAGATAAAATGAAAGATGTAAAAAACGTCATGAAAATCAAAAAAGCTATACAATCTGGTGGAGAAGATCTTTCTGCTCAAGTCAATAATATTATCGAAGCCATAGGCCCTATGCTTCCTAAAGAGCAAATAAAAAATATAGATAATTTCAAAAAAATAGCACAAATGATGAAGCTTATGTCTTTATTTGATGGAAGTGAAGAAAAACAAGATGAATCTCCTATTGAAAGTAATGAAAAAGTACTTATAGAAGATACAAAAGAAGAAAAGCTTGAAGTACTAGACGAAAAGGATATTCTGCCCATAGAAGATGCACAATAATGTATTAAAATTTATATGCTTCTAACATATTAAAAAGGATAGGTTATTTGACTATCCTTTTTAATGCCATCATAGAAAGTGTATACCCATATACTCCCATTCCGCATATTTGACCTATACAAGCTGGAGCTGTAACAGAGATTTTTCTATACTCTTCTCTTTGATGAATATTTGAAATATGAACCTCTATAGTTTTTATATTGACAGCTTTTAATGCATCATAAATTGCAATACTATAATGGGTGTACGCTGCTGGATTAATAATGATTCCATCATATTTTTTATAAGCATCTTGAATATAATCAATAATTTCACCTTCTACATTACTTTGAACTATGTCTATATCAATATTGATTTTCTTAGCTTCTTTGTATAGATATGTACATAAATTATCATAAGTCATTTCTCCATAAATATCTTTTTCTCGAATCCCTAAAAAATTTATATTTGGACCATTAATAATTAATATTTTCATTTTTTCAACTCCCGAAGTACTAATATTTTTTATTCATACCCTTACCCATTATTTTCTTGAAATTTTATCTTTTTGTATTTCTTTACTGATCTCCATTATATTTTGTAAAAACTCTCTTGCCCATTTTTCATAATATGAATCCTTTACATAAGACATATTTTTACGAATTACCTCTTCTTCTCTTTTGAAATGAAGTATGGGAATATTATTTTCTTTTTTGTATGATACAATTTGTAGAACAATATTCATTCTTTCTTCAAATAATCTTATTAGTTCTTGATCAATTTTATCTATTTCATCTCTTAAATGATCCATTTTTTTCATCTCCTTTGAAGCTATTGATAAATTAAAAGAAGACTGCTAAAAAATCTTCTTTTAAAATAATTTATCTATTTTTTAATTTGTCTAGCTCTTCTTCTGTTAGCTCTCTATATTCTCCTAATTCTAAATCTTCATCTAAAGATAATTCTCCCATAGATATTCTTTTTAAATATGTTACTTTTTTGCCCACAGATTCGAACATTCTTTTTACCTGATGAAATTTTCCTTCTACAATAGTCAACTCGATTTCATATGTATCATCACTTTTTAGTATTTTAAGCTTTGCAGGTAAAGTTTTATATCCATCATCTAATATAACTCCTTTTTCAAAAGAATCAATATCCTTTTGTCCTACCATTCCATCAATACATGCAAAATAAGTTTTTGGAACATGCTTTTTAGGAGATAATAATTCATGAGATAACTTTCCATCATTTGTAAGGATTAACAATCCTTCTGTATCTTTATCTAAGCGTCCTACTGGAAAAGGCTCAAATACTTGATGTATAGGCTCTAGTAAATCAATGACTGTCTCATCTCTATGATCAAATGTAGCAGATACCACATCTTGAGGTTTGTTCATCATAATGTATATAAATTCTTTATACTCTAGTACTTCTCCATCTACCTCTATTGTATCTTCATTAGGCTTTACATGGATGCTACTACTTTTTATAAGCTCTCCATTTACCTTAACCCTTCCATCTTTAATTATATATTTTACTTTTTTTCTTGTTCCATATCCCATATTGCCTAATATTTTATCTATTCTTTGAGTTTTCATCCATATCGCTCCTATTTTAAAAATAAATTTAGATTCTATTTAAATATGGATTGTATTGATATACATCCATACTTAAATAGAATTATACCATATTATTAGGCAGCAATTTATCTATTATTCAAAATCTCAAAGATTTCTTCTATAGATAGCTTATATTGAACTGCTGTCTTCATATCTTTTAATGTGAACAATCCAGTTTCTACTTCTTCTTTTCCTATTAAAATAATATATGAAACTCTTAGCTTATTGGCATAATTAAGCTTTTTACTAAGCTTATTATCTTCTAAATATAATTCACTTCTTACATCTTTATTTCTTAGTTTATTTACAATATTTATAGATTCATCTAAATATTGTTTATCCATTGGAACTACAAGTACTTGAGAAGTCGTAGAACCACTACTCATCTTTAGAATATTTGCTTCTCTTAATTGATAAAACAACCTAGTTAGTCCTATAGAAATTCCTACTCCTGACAATTTTTCTGTAGTATAATTCTGAGCCAAATCATCATATCTTCCCCCAGAACATATAGAACCAATATTTAAATAATCATCCAACATAGTCTCGTATACTGTTCCTGTATAATAATCTAATCCTCTTGTTATTTTTAAATTGATATTATAAAATTTTTTAGGAACTCCAAAACAACCTATATAATACACTGCTTTTTCAAGCTCATCTAATCCCTCTTTAAATAACTCATTCTCAACACCTAAATTTTTTAACTGAGTCAATATTTCATCATTTTCACCATTTATTTTTATAAATTTTAGTATATTTTCAATAGCTTTACTTTCTATAGAAAGTAACTTAAGTTCTTCCTTAACTTGATCCTTCCCTATTTTATCTAACTTATCTATTGTTCTTAAAACATCTATCTTATTCTCTATCTCTAAATATTCAAAATAACCATTTAAAAGCTTTCTATTATTAATGTATATAGTGAATGAATCAAGGTTTAATTCTCTAAATACTGAATATATGATACTTGGAATTTCTGCATCATTTAAAATATTTAACTCTCCACGATTAATAATATCTATATCACATTGATAAAACTCACGAAATCTCCCCTTTTGATTTCTCTCTCCTCTAAATACCTTGCCTATTTGATATCTTCTAAGAGGAAAAGTTAGATCCTGAGTATACTGAGAAACATATCTTGCAAATGGAACTGTCAAGTCAAATCGAAGTGAGATATCATTTTTCCCTTTATTAAATCTATAAATCTGTTTTGTTGTCTCTCCTCCACCTTTGGCAAGTAAGATCTCTGATTTTTCTATGATAGGTGTATCCATTGGAATAAATCCAAATCTTTCATAATTTTTCTTAATGATATCAAGTATTTTGTTAAATAATATCTGATCTGATGGAAGTAACTCCATAAATCCTGGTAATATAGATGGTTTAATAATTTGATTTTTCATACAATCTCCTCCTATTTTTTAAATATAAAAAAACCCATATAGGCTGTAAACCTATATGGGTAAATCCATTCAATCCAATAAAGACATTCACCCCATAGATACCAGCCTATCAAAACATAAATAGACCTGTATCTATGGATCTCCATAGGGACAAGTCTCTAGCGGTGATGATGATGTAATGCATTGTATTGGATGTAGATATTCATGATAAAAGTCTCCCTTTCTTTACATAATGATTATATCATTTGATTTTAACATATAAAAAATCAATTATCAACCTCTAAAAATTTTAATATCTATTGCTTTATATAAACAGCATTCTTTAAAACTCTTTTTTCTATTATTATTCTATTGGAGTTGTCGTTTTAGATTTATTATAAGCATCTGTCAATTGTTGAGAAGGAGAATTATAGGGTTTTTCCCAACCTTTTTTAACAGCAAGTTCCATTAATGCTGTATGTCCTACTACTACTTGGTTTAAACTTGAGCCATACATTGCTCTTAACTCAGGTGTTGGACTTGTCATAGTAGCATTTAAATATGCATCAGCTGCTCCCTTACCAGCAGCAAGCATGTTATTTACTATAACCTCATCATTAATATCTGTCATATTTTTTACTCTATTTCCTAAAAAAGAAGCCATTATTTTACCTCCTCTGTTCCAGCTACTCTATTTTCATTAATAAATTGCTGTATACCTTTTATTCTACCTTCTGTTGCTAAAATACTAGATTCAGCTTGATTTTTTAAATCTTCATCATTTATTAAGGTTTGCATAGCTCTAGATACTGCCAGTCCATCCTTTTCAAATTTTAGCAAATTTGTTAATGATAATGTTTCAGCATCCGAAAGTTTTCTCATATTTTTACCTCCTATTTTTTTATTTTCGTATTTATTATTCGCATTTAAACACTATATTAAACATTTTATTTGTTAAATTGAATTATTAAAATTCTTACTCTCCAAAAAAGTTCTTATGCACTAATGATTTACATATCTTTGTGTCCCTTTTTGCTTTCTTCTTTAGTACTTCTCTAATCCATCCATCTCCAAGAAGGAGGGTAATAATTTTTTAATATGCTTCCTGTATGCTTTGACCATCCTAACGGATATCCATCTACGCATACAAGAGTCCATCCTTTTTCTCCTTTTGTATGAAGGGTTTCTCCCTTTAAATATTTAATCACTTCAAAATCATCTTTATTAAAATTTACAAATCTTTTTGCATCCTTCATAGATAGTCCCATAGCCAATGCATGACTAGGCTCAAATCTGTTTTTCTTAAAAGTTCCCAATAGCCATCCTGATCTTAATACTTTAAGGCCCTTCATATTTGGCAATTCCTTAGGAACTCTATACAGATTGTCCTTATGAATTTGAAAATCTCCTTCTATATCAATAGTAAGGTTTTCTTTTACAAAATCGTAAAATACATTAGGAATCTTTATCTTTTCATTTTTATAAGAATAATTAGACTCTTTTTCTGTTTTTCCCATAAAAGCTAAAAAATGTCCTTCTCCCTCTACTTTATGTGGCAAAAGTCTTGCACATTTTTTAATCTCATCTCTTTTATTTGAAATCCCTTCTGATATACCATATTTTTTTTCAATATCTAACATATGAAAATTATCATTTTCTTCCAAGAACTCATTTATTATTTCTTCATTTTCCTCTATTGAAAAAGTACAAGTAGAATAAACAATTTTTCCTTCTCCATTTAAAAGTTCATCTACATGTTTCATAATTTCCCTTTGTATAGGAATATAATAATTATGATCATGCTTTTCCCAGCTTTTGATCATAGATGAATCTTTTCGAAACATTCCTTCTCCTGAACAAGGAGCATCTACTAATATTTTGTCAAAATAATTTGGAAAATATCTTTTGATTTTTTCTATAGATTCATTCATAACAATAGCATTTTTTATTCCAAACAGTTCCATATTTTTAATCAATGGCTTTACTCTATTTAAGTTTATATCATTTGTAATCAGGACGCCTTCTCCCTTTAGTGCACATGCAATCTGAACTGATTTTCCTCCTGGTGCTGCACATACATCTAATACATGATCTCCTTTATTTGGAGATAAAAAAGATACTGGTGCCATTGCACTTGGTTCTTGAATATAATAAAGTCCTGCATGATAATAAGGATGCTTTGCAGGACTTTCTTCGTCAAAATAAAATCCATCCTCACACCATGGAATAGGTTTTAGAGAAAAAGGAGAAATCTTTAAAAATTCTTCTACAGAAATTTTTAAAGTATTAATTCTTAGTCCTTTAAAATATTGTTTTTCATAAGAAGCTAAAAAATCTTCATACTCATCTTTTAGTAAATCTTTCATTTTATCTGTAAACTTTTCAGGTAATCTCATAAATAAGCTCTCCTTTTTTTCTAGTATTTCTATTTTCAGACAAAAGGATACCCACCATAATAGGTGGGCTTTTTACTATCTTTTTTTGAGTCTGATCTTTTTACTAATCATAGCATAGGATAAAAATAACATCGTAATTAACAAAAAGTTTAAATTTGCTACATACTTAGTAGAATATAATGACATAAGAGCGACAAGCCCTCCACAGAGGGTAATGGGAATTCCTAAATATACTCCCTCAAAATCTGTAATATTGTATCTAGCAAGTCTTATTGTTCCACAAACAACAAAAACAAGTGTTACTATAATTCCAATATCTCCTAACGCCATTAAATTTAAATGCCACATTAAAAGTGCAGGTGCTAATCCAAAAGAAATAAGATCACATAATGAATCTAATTCTTTTCCAAAATCACTCACTACATCAAGCTTTCTTGCCATCTTTCCATCCATTCTATCCATCATTCCTGCAATAATAATTAAAACTGCTGATAATACATATTTTTCATCAAATATAAAAAGAATTGACAAAATCCCTAAGATCAGATTCAAAAGTGTAAATAGATTTGGTATTTGCCTTTTATACATCACTTTTCATCCTCCTATAGTTTTACACTTTTATTTTTAGTGCATGTATTTTTTTCTTTTACTTTATTATACTATAATATTATAATATCACAAAGATTATATCTATGTATTATTATTTTACCTAAAAAATTCATAAATTCAAAGTACTTTTTATGGTATTTTTAAATTTCTTGTTATATAATTACAATTAGATAAGTCAAATGGACAATAAGGTACATATTTCTATTTTAAATTTCAAATAGTATATTCTATATAATTTTTATGTTATACTTTATATAGATATTTATTATATTAAATACAGGAGGTCATATTATGCCATTAGTTACATCTACTCAAATGTTTAAGGATGCACAAAAAGGACAGTATGCCATTGGTGCATTCAATGTAAATAATATGGAAATCATCCAAGGAATCATAGAAGCTGCAAAACAAGAGAAATCTCCTCTTATTTTACAAGTTTCTGCTGGAGCAAGAAAATATGCAAGTCCAATTTATCTAAAAAAACTTGTAGAAGCTGCTATTGAAGATAGTGGACTAGATATTGTGCTACATCTTGATCATGGAGAAGATTTTGAAATATGTAAAGCATGTATTGATGATGGTTTTAGTTCTGTTATGATTGATGGATCTAAACATCCTTTTGAAGAAAATATTGCTATTACTCAAAAAGTAGTAGAGTATGCTCATTCAAAAGGTGTTGTAGTAGAAGCAGAACTTGGAAAACTTGCAGGAATCGAAGATGCAGTAAAAGTAAGTGAAAAAGATGCAACTTTTACAGATCCTGATGAAGCTGTAGAATTTGTACAAAGAACAGGTGTAGATTCTTTAGCTATTGCTATTGGTACAAGTCATGGTGCTTATAAGTTTAAAGGAGAACCAAGATTAGACTTCGAAAGATTAGAAAAAATCACAAAACTTCTTCCAAACACTCCTCTTGTTTTACATGGAGCTTCTACTGTTTTACCTGAATTTGTAAAAGCTTGTAATGAATTTGGAGGAAATATCCCTGGTGCTCAAGGAGTTCCTGAAGAAATGATTAGACAAGCAGCAAAACTTGGTGTATGTAAAGTAAATATAGATACAGATTTAAGACTTGCTATGACTGCTGCTGTTAGAAAATTCATTGTAGAACATCCTGAAGAATTTGATCCTAGAAAATATCTTGGACCTGCTAGAGATGCTATCCAAAAGATGGTACAACATAAAATAAAAAATGTTTTAGGTTCAAGCAATACATTGAAATAGATGAATAGCCAGGTTTTCCTGGCTACTTCCTTTAAGAGGTGATTTCTATGCAAACTGCTGGTCTTGGTATTGTGATAAAAGAAAATGATATTTTATTGGTTCACCGTAAGTGGTATCCTATGATTTGGGGACCCCCTGGAGGGTTTTCTGATCCTGGAGAGACCATTGAAGAGACTATTTGTCGAGAAGTATTTGAAGAAACTGGAATAGAATGCAAAGCCTTAGAAGAAATTCATGATTTTACTTATAAAGATGAATATAGTCATTCGCATATTCATGTTTATGCATGTGAGTATATAGCAGGAGAAATACAATGTAGCTTTGAAAGTAAAGAAGTAAAATGGTTTACTATAGATACCCTTCCAACACCTCTTTCTCCTGAAAAAAAAATCTTCCAAAAGGCTATGGAATTGATCAAACAAATGATTTAATAAAAGCTGGCATATGCCAGCTTTTATTAAATCATTTCAGGATCTTTATATTCTTCTTCAAATAATTCTATCGTTACTTTTTCTATTTTTTCCTCTTGTAATGGTTTATCTTGAAAATTCGTTTTTGTCTTTGCAATTCTATCAACTTCTTCTATTCCTTCTACAACCTTTCCAAAAGCTGCATATTCTCCATCCAAATGAGGAGAATTCTCATGCATAATAAAAAATTGCGATCCTGCTGAATCAGGATGAGCAGCTCTTGCCATAGAAAGAACTCCTCTTGAGTGTTTTAAATCATTAGAAAATCCATTAGAGCTAAATTCACCTTTTATGGTATATCCTGGTCCTCCTGTTCCAATTCCTTCGGGACATCCTCCTTGAATCATAAATCCTGGAATTACCCTATGAAAAATTAGTCCATCATAAAATCCCTTTTGTACTAAAGCTATAAAGTTATTTACTGTATTTGGTGCAATTTCTGGATATAACTCCACCTTAATTTGTCCCCTATTTTCCATTTGTATGGTTACTATAGGATTTCTCATATGTAATCATCCTTTCTTTTTTATTCTATACACAAAAAATTATATACTAGATAAAATTGTATAGCAATCTTTTAAACTTCTAAATGAAATTTTTATTCCTATATTTTCATAACATGTCTAACCAAAACAAATCCAATCCATCCAGTCAAAAACATAATCCCTAAAAAAAGCATCAATGTCCTTTGAGCAATATCTATAAAAAATTCTAATGGTAATATCTGAATCAATAAATCTGTCTTAGGATCTAATAACCACAAATTATTATTAAAAAATATTTTATGAAAATATATAAAATATTGATAAAAATCTATATTCATTAATACATATAAAAAAAAGATAAAGACAAAAGATATTATACTTGCTTGAATCAAACTTTTTCCAAGTATGTCTTTCCATATATTTGAAAATTTTATTATTATCAAAAAAGCAAATCCTACTAGGAAGAGACTTATATTTTTGAGGATATATCCTCTTTGAAAAAGAATCTTCACATCTTTCATATGAAGTTTTTCCTTCTGACCAAAAGCTTCTACATATTCTCCATTTTTTTCTATAAAGATTAATAAATCTTTTTCATCGTCTTTTAAATAATTCACAATTCCTGTGGCAATTTTATGTAATGATGCCTCATTTATATGAATGTTTTGAACAATATCATATTTTTTAAACTCCTTCATATAAAATTCTTCATTCAATGCATATGCTTTTAAACTCCCTAACAAAATCACAATAGGAAGAAATATAACAATTATCATTTTGCTAATTATAAGAAGCTTTTTTCTCACACTTTACTCTCCATTCTATATGGATTCATCGAATAAAATATTCTATATTAGGACTTGTTTTTTTCCATTGTTTCTTTGTATATAATACAGTATATTCAGTAACTTGTATTTTTTTAGATAAAAATTTAATAATATTTTGTATCTCTTCTTTTTCTTTTCCATGAAGCATTCCAAATAAATTATATGGCCAATCCTTATTTATGTTTCTTTCATAAATATGACTAATATTTTCTATCTTTTGCATTTCATAAAGCATAGTATCTATCTTATTTTTTGGTATTTTCCATGCAGTCATAGCATGATACTTATATTCTGTATTTTGATGATAAAGAACAGGAGCAATTCTTTTTATAACTCCTTGATTTTTCATATTTTTTAATCTTTTTAGGAGTTCATCTTCTGATAAATTTAATTTTTTTGCCAATGCTTCATAAACATCCATACAAATTTCTATATTCTGTGATATTTCTATAAGTATTCTCTCATCTATTTTGTCCATTATATGATCTCCTTTATTCAAACTTAAAAAATACATTGGTTTTGTGTTTTTTTTCAGAAGGAAGATGAATCATTTCTACTTTTGTTCTTTCTTTTATTTCTTTTAATGTTTTTTCTAATCTTTCGTCAGAAGATTCCATTAATGTAAACCACAAATTATAAATATGATCTCGTTCATAATTATGAGTCACTCCTTCATAAGAACTTACTATATTTGCTATTTTTTCTACATCTTCTCCTCTTACCTTCATTCCCACAAGAGTACTTTTAACTCCTAATTGATTTACATCCAAAATAGCTCCAAATCTTCTTATATATCCTTTCTTTTTTAAAGAATGAATGGCACGAATAATTTTTTCTTCACTTAAGCAAAGCTTATTTGCAATTTTTAAAAAAGGTCTTTTCTCTAATGGAATACCCTTTTGTAATTCATTTAAAATCATTTTTTCTTCTTTTGTCATTTGATTTCCTCTCTTACAAAACAATATTTTCCTAAAGGATCTCCCATCATATAATCTCCTGTCTCTTCATAAGCTCTTGCCCTACATCCTCCGCATATAGAAAAATGATCACAATTTCTACATGAACCTTTATAATTTTCTTTTTCTCTTAACCTTTGAAATACAGAGCTTTTCTTCCAGATTACATGAAAAGGTGTTTTTTTTACATCTCCTGCTAGCATAGGCAAATAAGGACATACATGAACTTCTCCATTAGGTAATATACAACAATATCCAATTCCTGCAATACATCCTCTACTAAATCTCATCTTTATATTTTTGCTTTTGGCAAAGGACATAAATTGAGGTGCACAGGTTGGTTTTAGTTCTATATCTACATTTAATTGATGGTCTATAATTTTGTGAACAAGTCTTATATATTCTTTTTCATCCAAAGCTTGATCTTGTATATTCTTACCTCTTCCTACCTTTACTAAAAAAAATGGATGACAAGAAGAAGATCCCATCTCTTGTGCCCAATTTATTATTTTTATAATTTCATTTTTATTATTCTTTGTAACTGTCGTATTAATTTGTACACGAATTCCTGCTTCTATACAATTTTTAATTCCTTCTATTGCCTTTTGAAAGCTTCCCTTTACTTTTCTAAAATCATCATGTTTTTTTTCATCTATATTATCTATACTAATAGCTGCTGCTTGTATTCCTGATTTTTTTAACTCATAAGCCTTGTCTTTACTAATAAGTGTTCCATTTGTTCCTAGTACAGGAATCAATCCACACTTTGTTGCATGATGAGAAATCTCACATAAATCTTTTCTCATCAAAGGTTCTCCTCCACTTAGAATAAGTATTTTAAAACCTGCTTTTGATATTTCTTCAATGAGTTTTTTTCCTTCATAGGTATTTAATTCATCAGAAAAATATTCATTTGATGCATCTCTATAACAATGATCACAATAAAGATTACACCTCTTTGTAGTATTCCATGAAATGATCATATGTCTATATCCTCCAAATAACAAGCTGGATCATCTGCCCATAACTCTTTATGAATAGTATATGCTCGTGCTCTTAAATTTCCATTACAAATACTTAGCCATCTACAGCTTCTACATCTTCCTTTTAATTTTTCTTTTCGATTTCTTAGATCATCTAGTAATGGATTTTTCATCCATATCTCTTTAAAAGTATTTTCCCTTAAATTCCCTAATAATAAATATTTACTAAATTGATCTGGATAAATATTTCCTTGCCAATCCATGTTACAAATAGCCATTCCAGATCGATTGCCTCCATTTTTTAATAAATTGTTATATATATTTTGTGCTTGATGAGGATCTTCTTTTTTAGTTTTTAAATAAATATACGGTCCATCTGCATGATTGGCAACTGTTAATACTTCTCTTTTCCCTTTTACTTTCTTTGCATATTCATATATGATATCTACTACTTCTTTGGTTTGTTTATGAGATAAAATTTGATCCTTAATTTCTTTTCCCCTTCCTGATGGAACTAAGTGATAAAAACAAATTCTTTGTATATCCATATATTCCATAATTCTTAGTATATCTTCTACCTCTTTATAGTTTGACTTTTGAAGAGTAAATCTAAGACCTACCTTTTGCCCTGCTCTTTTACAATTTTCAATAGCTTTTATAGAATTTTCAAAAGCTCCTTTTGTTCCTCTAAAAAGATCATTTGTATCTTTTTTCCCATCCATACTAATACCCACATAACCAATTCCTAATTTCTTTAAAGAAAAGGCAGTTTTACTATCAATCAAACTCCCATTAGTAGATAAACTTACATGAATTTTTTTATTTCTTATATACTCTATAATCGAAAAGATATCCTCACGAATCATAGGCTCTCCTCCTGATAGTAAAATTACAGGAGTATTAGCTTCCTTTAATTGATCTACTATATTCTTTATTTCATCTAGACTTAATTCATTTTCTCCCTTTTGATTATTTGAGCCAGAATAACAATGCTTACATGAATAATTACATCTTTTAGTAATATTCCATGCAACTACAGGACCTGCTCCTTTATTTGTTCCTGTATACGTATTTGAACAAGTATCTGCATATCTGATAGAATCTTTCTCAACATATGCAGATAATAATTTAGTTATATCTAACATACTTATTCTCCTATTCATTTGTTTTATTTATAAAGATACCCAATTTATTTTATCATAATACTATTATCATATAGATTTTAAAAAGTCTTCCTTATCTACTATTTATAAGTGAACTTTTTTTAAATACATATGATAAATTATAGATTACAAATGGCTACTTGTATTTTTCATATTTATACATTTTACTATTTAGTTATAAAGAATTTTTGTATTTTGTTATCTTTTCAAAGTAATTTGTATTTATTTCAACTAAATTATTACCTTTTACCTATATATTTTTTTAGGTTTTTTTTATAAAATATGATAAAATCAAGGTGAAATATCATAGACAATAATCCATTACTTAATTAAGAAAGGGACTTTACTATGCCTAAAAATTATATGGAAAATATCGTAGATCATCTACTACCTTCTATTTTAGAAAATTTTGAAAATATATGTTTATGCAAACAATGTCTAGAAGACATTAAAGCATTCTCCTTAAATCATCTTCCACCTTTATATGTATCTACTTCTCAAGGTTATTCTTATGCAAAATCTAATGAGTTAGATAGACAATTTAAAATTAATGTTACACAAAAAATTGTAGAAGCTATTGAAATTGTTCAAAATAATAAAAGACATGATATGAAATAAAGAGCAGTTCATCATCTGCTCTTTTTCGCATAATTTTTAATCCCCTCAGAAATAGATTTTACTATTTTATTTTTGTATTCACTATTTTGCATTAATTTTCTCTCATGTACATTAGTTATAAAACCAATCTCTACCAATACGCCTGGACATGTAGTCTCTCTTAAAACATAATAGTCTTCTTTTATAACTTCTGCTTTTTTTAAATCCTCTTTATATACAATTTTATCGACTTCTTTTTTTATAGAATGAGCTAATTTCTTGCTTTCCTCTGATGTAGGATAATAAAAAATTTTGACTCCTCTAGTTTTTGAATTGTACGGATCAGCATTTACATGAATGCTTACAAATAAATCACCATATTGATTGATAATTGTCTTTCTAGCATGTAAATCTTTTTTATATCTTGAATCATTTAAATCACTTTTATTTTCCAAAGAAATGTCTTTATCTCTTGTCATAGTTACTTTAAAATCTTTCTCTACCAATTTCCTTAATCTAAGGGCTACATCTAAATTAATTTGTTTTTCATAAATACCAAATTTCTCTCCTGTTCCACTATCGATCCCTCCATGTCCCGGATCGATTACAATTCTTTTTTCATAAGAATGAAATACTGTTTGTAAAAAATTTATCTTATATATCCACACTAGCAATAGTATTAGCATAAATAAAAACAGTAAAAATATGAATTTTTTATTCATTTTGATCGTACATATATATATTCTATTTTTCACTCCATCACCTTTTCTATTTTTATTTCAATAAAGTATATGCACGATTCTTATTGAATATTAAAAATTCCCTATACAAGATACGTATAGGGAATTTTTAATATTCTTTTATACTACATAGAAAATTATATACTTTATAAAATTATGGATAACTATATAATTTTCGTTAATATATTTCAAAAAAATCTACTTATAAATCTTTCAAAGTAAGACTTTTTTACTAAAAAGATTTTATTCTATTTCCATATCTAAAATCACATTGCCATCTAAATCTTTTATTTCTATTCTTTTATCTTTTAAGATACCATAAGTATAAGGATTGTTCTCTTTTGGTAAAGAAATAGATCCTGGATTAAAAAGATAACAATCGTCCATTTTTTCTAATACAGGAATATGCGTATGTCCATGAATAAATACATCCCCTTTAGATAATTTTGGAAGATTATTTTTATGATAAATATGTCCATGAGTTAAAAACAATTTTTTATTTTCATAAAAAACTATAGAATATTCTCCCATCATAGGATATTCAATCATCATTTGATCTACTTCACTATCACAGTTTCCTCGTACTGCTATAATTTTTTCTTGATATTGATTGAGTACTTTTGCTACTTCTTTTGGATCATAGTCCTTTGGGAGACCATTTCTAGGTCCATGGTATAAAGCATCTCCTAATATTACTATATAGTCTGCCTTTTCTCTTTCATAAGCCTCTAACGCCTTCTTTAAGTAATATAATGAACCATGTATATCAGAAATAAAAAACAATTTCATATTTTCCCCTCTTTTCTATATATTTCTTTTTTTATTATATGGTATCTTCCTTTAGGAATCAATAATATAAAAATTCTTCTTTATTAAACATCCTAGTATTATTTATGATTTTTAGCATTTACCAATACTTTTAGTCATCGAATACTCTTTTAAAAATATTCTATATAGAAGAATTAGGAAATTTCTTATATAATAGAATAGAGAAAGAAGGAGGAACTATAATATGATCAACAAATTTATTTTAGGATTATTGTTAGGAACACTTCCCTTTACTTTTATAGGTTGTTCTAAAGAAGACAAACACCTATCCACTACACCTAATCAAACTCAATCTAAAGCAAGTCACCTTGTTGAACTCAAAGAATTAGGTTTTAGCTTTAGCATGCCTAAAGAATGGGATGATCATGAAAAATATATTGATGGTATCGTTTTAGGAGCCTCTCCTGATGCTTCTAATCCTTTATACGGAGGGCTTAAACTTTCTTATATTCCAGAAGAAAATGTAGCAAAAATTCAATCTTGTACTACAGATATCAATCAAGAAAATGAAAAAGAACGGAATAATCTTTTAAGTACATTAAAACCTTTAGTACATTTTAATATTTATCATAAAGATAAATTAGATTCTATTCTTATAGAAAATTTATCTGGACTTGCACATAATATTTTTCTTGGAGAACAAGATAATTTAGTTTATTACTTATCTTATCCAGATCCTAAGACTATTGTAGGTTTATCCCAATCATCACAAAAAATGTATGATGAATTTTACAAGGATATTAAAAAAATTAAAAATACTGTGAAAATTTTTAAACGTACTCTTCCAATACATGATGAGCATGATATAGAACTAATGGGAGCATTTCCTTCCTTTGAAGCTCTGGATATAAATCATAATAGTATAAGCAGTAGTATATTTAAAGATTATTCACTTACTATGATCAATGTGTGGGATACCTCTGTAGATACTTATAAAATAAATGATCTTCAAAATCTATATTGTGAAATAAAAAATCAAAATGTCAATATTATAGGAATCATTGCAGATGCACAAGATCACGAATCACTTACACAAAAAATATTATCTCAAAATAAAATTACTTATACTAACATCATCCCTGATAAAAGTCTTCAAACTAAATTTTTAAATACCATCGCTTCTTACCCCACTAGTATTTTTGTAGATCAGCAAGGAAATATCGTAGGAAAACCTATTATAGGAACACTAAGTAAAAATGAATATATAAAAATCATCAAGGAAACATTAGAACTTATTAAAAATCAAGATATAAAAACTCCTTAAAATCAAGGAGTTTTTATATTAGTTATTATTATATAATTTTATATTTTAAATTGTGTAATAGACTTTTGAAGTTCTTCTGCTAATTTTGCCAAACCTTCACTTGCATTTGAAATTTCTTCCATAGATGCAGTCTGTTCTTCTACAGAAGCAGTAACCTCCTCAGTACTAGCTGCATTTTGTTGTGCAATAGCAGACAAATTTTGAATAGTCTCTACAATTTCAGATTTTTTCTTTTCCATTTCTTTTCCTGAAAAATTTAATTCTTCTACAATTTCTTCTGCTATTTTAATAGCTTTTGCAATTTCTTTGTATTTATTTTCAGTATTTTTCACACTTTCTCCTTGATCTTTAATAATCATAGATACATTTTGGATCGTTTCTTGTGCAAGTTTTGTATTGTCCACAAGTTCTCTTACAATTTCATCTATTTTCATAGTAAATAAACTCGATTGCTCTGCTAACTTTCTAATCTCTTCTGCTACTACTGCAAAGCCTCTTCCATGTTCTCCTGCTCTAGCTGCTTCTATAGCCGCATTGAGTGCTAAAAGATTAGTTTGATCTGCAATAGATGCAATCATACTGCTAGCTTCTCCTATTTTATTTGAACTCTCACTTGCTTTACTAATTACCTGTGTAATATCTTTTGTTGCTCCATCTGTTTGATGTGTTTTTTGAATCAAATCCTCAATAATAATAAGTCCTTCTTGAATCAATTTAACTACACATATCGATGAATCTGTCATATCTTTTATATACTCTTGATCTTTTTCTATCAATTTTCCTAATTCTAAAGAACGTTGTGCCCCAATTTGTGTATCTTGTGCTTGATCTGTTGCTCCCTTTGCAATTTCTTCTATAGTTTTTGCCACATCTTCTCCACTAGATGCTGCTTGTTGTGAAATTGCAGTTAATTCTTGTGAAGAAGCAGCCACTTGTTCAGAAGATTCTATAATGTTTCCAATTAATTTTCTAAAATTCTGTGTCATTCCATCAAATGCTTTCACCAAATCTCCTATTTCATCTCTTTTTTCTAAAAACTTTTGTGGAATTTCTTTTGTTAAATCTCCCTTTGATAATTCTTTTGCATGCTCTGTTGTAAATTTTAAAGGTGCAAGACTCTTTTTAACAATAACATATACAATCAATATTAAAATTAATGAACCTATCATATAAAGATACAACATTCTTGATGTTACTTCATTTAATTGTGCTAAGGCTTCTTCCTGATCTATAAAAAGCCCTATAGCCCATTTATTCAGTGATATAGACTTATACGCTACATAATAATCTTTATTTTTATATGTAAGTTCTTTGATTCCGGTCTCTCCATTAATCATATGAGAAGCGATTTCTTTTAAATCTTGATCTTGTAGTATATTTTCTGTCATAATTTTTTTAACATCTTCTGTATATACATACGTTCCATCTTCTGTAATTAAAAAATTCGATCCATCTTCTCCAATTCTATAATGCTTCATAATCTTAGGAATGGATTCAAGAGAAATGTCTAAAGCTACAAATCCAATAACATTATTTTCATCTCGTATGGGTTGCATAACAGATACAATCATTTTTTTTGTATCTTCATCTATATAAGGTTTTATAAATACTGTTTCTCTATTGTTCATAAGCACTTCATACCAATCTCTTGTTTTTACATCAAACTCAGAACTAGATAAACTATATTCACTATCAATATAAAAATTTCCTCGATCATTACCTACCCAAACAGACAGAATATAAGAATCTTTTTCTTTTATTTGTGCTAATGTATCCGCTATAGATTTATAGAGTATATGTGATTGAGCTTGATCATAAGTATTTACTTCCTTAAGATATTTTTGAATTTCTTGATTGGTACTCATCTGTTGTGTAATAATTTGATGATTTTGAAGTATTTGTTGTATCTCTTGAGTTGCTAGTCTAGATTGTAACTGAATTTCATTTAATATACTCTCAGTAATTATATTTTTTGTATAATTATAAAAATAAACACCAGTACTAGTAAACACAAGTACCACTACTAAGATGATTGCCAAAAGAACTTTTTTGGTTATACTAAAATCATTCTTCTTAAAAAAAGTTTTCGATATTATTCTCCTTTTCAATATTATTCTTCCTTTCTTCTTTAAATAATTTATAATTCTCTCCATAGATACTTATCGTATAGTATAAAATATATCATAATATAACATCGTATCAAATGATATTATATTATTTTTTATTACTATTTTCTACTTTTTTTGTAGAATTTAGTTATAATTTACTATATCTATGATGAATTGATTGTTATTTTTAAATTTTAACAATTGTTTAATCATTTTATATTTTGTTTTACACTATATAAGAGTATAATAATAAATTAAAAAGCCATAATTAATCGGTTCTATAATAAATGTTGGGGTGAATAACTCCAACATTTAATTTTTTGCAAAAAAATA
>NZ_RYYS01000002.1 GCF_004138215.1 Anaerophilus nitritigenes | reverse complement strand
CATCAAATTTTAAGCAACGGAAATTCTGAATGAAATGAAAGAATTTCGTTGGCGCCATGAGCAATTCCGAGAGGAATATGCGAATTTTTTAATTCTGAGAAACAGAAATATTGACAGGAAAAGAAAATATGTTTATAATTATTGTTAACTGATTCAAAATAAAAGTTAACAATAATTATAGGAGGATTATAATGAAACAAAAATATTCTTTAAAAGAAATTTGTATTACGTCTATTTTTACAGCCATTACAGCAGTTATGAGTCAAATAGCTATTCCTATTCCATTTAGTCCTATACCGTTTGCCCCACAAATTTTTGCAATTTATTTATCTGGAATTATTTTAGGGAAAAAATTAGGGTGTTTATCACAAATTATCTATGTAGTCCTTGGAGGTATGGGATTACCTATATTTTCAAATTTTTCAGCAGGAATGCAAAGTATTTTAGGACCTACTGGAGGATTTATTATGAGTTTTCCTATTATTGCATACATTATAGGATATGCTTTTGAAAATAATAAAAGTGTTTGGATGAAAAGTATTATTTTATCTTTAGCATTGATTGTTTCATATAGTATGGGAATTATTCAAATGTCACTAGTTATTAAAATGTCTATCCCAAAAGCTACTGTTTTAATGTTACCATATGTTCCTTTTGATATTGTAAAAATTATTTTAGCTTATGTGATTGGAACAAAGGTAAAGAATCGTCTTATAAAAACAGGTTTTGTTATATAAAGAATGAATAAAACAAAAACTCATGGAAATAAATAATCCATGAGTTTTTGTTTAGAAAAAATTATATATATAAAGTGTATTAAAGATTTTAAAGTATGCTAAAATGAATAGAGTTTATAAAAATAAATAGAAGGGGATACATATGAATATTATATTTGAAGACCAACACATTATTGTTGCACAAAAGCCACCAAAGGTTCCTTCACAAAGTGATCAAACATTTGATTTAGATATGTTAAGTATGATTAAAGAATATTTAAAGGAAAAGTATCCAAATGCAAAAGATCCATATCTAGGTCTTATACATAGACTTGATCGACCTGTTGGAGGAGTTATGGTATTTGCAAAAAGCAAAGACTCTAATGCAAAGCTTTCTGAACAAATTAGGACAAAAAAGTTTAAGAAAAAGTATTATGTTGTAGTTTGTGGAAAACCAGAAAATAAACAAGGCGAGTTAAGAAATTATTTAAAAAAACTTAGGGATTTAAACATGTCAAAGGTAGTAACCGAGAACTCAAAAGCAGGTAAGGAAGCTCTTTTAGAGTATGAATGGATAGATAGTGTAGATACAGATGAATACGGAACTTTAAGTCTTTTAAAGGTAGATCTAAAAACAGGAAGGCATCATCAAATTCGTGTTCAATTATCTCATGCAAATTTACCTATATGGGGAGACAATAAATATAATAAAACATTTGTGAAAATAAAAAAATGGACACAAATTTCTCTTTGGGCTTATAGTCTTTCTTTTTATCATCCAAAGGATCAAAAGCTTATGACATTTGAATCAAAGCCAACAGAAGAATATCCTTTTTCACTTTTTTAAATTTTAGAATAGAACATAAAAAACCTCTTGAGAAATTTTTATTTCTTAAGAGGTTTTTATAGAAGTACAAGTGGAAAGTTAGAATTTAGTAGAAGTTAGACCAGTTAACTAAAGTCTATTTCATTTCATTTTCATCAAAATAAGGAGGTTCATAAATGAATGCTTTTAATATATCTTTTGTAGAATCTATATTTTTAACAAATTTAGCTGTATAGATTACATTATCTTTTTTCCATATATAGCATTGTTGTAAATGTTCTTTAAAGGCAAAAATTTTCGTATCATCTATATAGATGATATCTGCTTTGACTTTTGTATCTCGATCATAGCCATTTTCTTCTAAAAAGGTATATCGATAAGGAGCTTTTGTTTGATAAAATTCTATTTTTTGAGTAGAATCATTTTTATTTTCAAATATAGTTTTTATTTCAGACCAAGGCTCCGTATCAAAATAGCATGAATCGCTAGTATTTGAAGAAGTGGGGATAAATTCTCCTGGCAATTGTAGAGGAAATTTTGGAATAAAACCAATAATCTTTTCAGTTCTTTTTAAGTCTTTACTTCCGTATATATACAAATGATTCTTCCATGATTCGGATTCATATTTCATATTTTTTAATTCATTAGGATATTTTAAAGAGGATAAAATTATATTCATATCATCTTTAGATACTTCTCGTTCACTGGAGTCTCCATAATAAGAAGTATTTTTAAAATAATAATTTATACTATACCAAATACCGTCATCTTCCCATATAAAATCTTTGAGAATAAAATTACTAATAGGTATATGTTTTGAATTTTTAGTGTTATTTTTTTCTAATTTTTGAATCCCTTCTTTTGTCCACTCAATGTGAGTTTCGGTAGTAACACTAGTGCCATGAATATTCCCAATAGTCATAGGCCCTAGGATAGTTTTTCTACTGATTTTTTCACCATAAGAACCTGTAGATGTATCATTAGAAATTTTAGGATCTAAAAGTTTTGTTTTAGAGATGATCAAATGAAAGGCAGAAGTATCAACAACATTTGCTACATCAAAGCTTATATTTAATTGATCTTTATGTAAAGAGATGTCACCAAAAGTATATTTGTTTGTTATGATATCAGGAACTTTAAAGTCAAAATCTACAAAATCCATTGCTCGCTCTAGGGTATTAAAATGCTTATTAGATGTGTTTAAGCTAAAATCTTTGTTTAATTGGGCATTAGTAAGTGTAATAGAACTAAGTAAAATTAATATACTAAGGGCTAAAATAGATATTTGGTAAGAGCCTTTTTTAAAATTTTTAATCATGATAATTCTCCTTTCTAGTTCATGTTGACTTTGATAAAAATGTGCAGAAAGTATTTTTTTATTGTGATGATTGGAAAATATCTTAGAGAGTTGAATAAGAGTGAGACCGTAGGAAATAGATTCATTAGGTTTTAAAATTTCAAGAACATAGGCATCACATGCTAGTTCTCTATCTACTCTCATTTTTTTCATTGCAAACCATACAATAGGATTAAACCAATGAATTAGAATAGCTATTGTAGAAAATAAGTTTAAAAATAGATCTTTTCTTTTATAATGACCTAATTCGTGTAAAAAAATATGAATAAGCTGATGATCATGTAAGTCATTGAATAAATTTTTACATAGATAAATATTAGTATGAAAAAATCCATAAATAAATGGGCTTTTTAGTGATGGGCCATTATAAACTGAGATATCTTTATGGATATTTAATTTTTTTTTGCAGATATTTAAAAGATTTATGATTTGTGGGTTACTGATTTTTTCATAGGATTTTATTTTTTTATTAAACTGAATAAAAGCTAGTAAAAAAAAGATGGTAATAGATAACAAACCAATACACCAAATATATGAACATAGGGTGAAAAAATTTTTAAAGGAAAAGTTTCTCCAATAATTTTGTTTAGTTTTTACATTTATACTATTTTCTATATAAGAAGGATCTTTTTCAGTATTTTGAGTATTGTTTAAATCAAAATTTAGTTTTATAGGACTTAAGTTTCTGTCTAAATAAGTTAAATATTCATACTGAAAAGGTACGGATGAATTATATTCTGATAGATTGCTATAACTTGTAGGTAAAAGATTTAACCAACTAAAATGACTCTCAAGAGAAAAAGGAATTAATAATTTTATTAATACTAAGAGCCATAAAGCATGACAAAACCTAGGATTAAGATGATTTTTAAAAATCTTTTGAATACAAAGAATAAGTGTGATAATCATTGTAGCTATAAAAGAAGCAGAAAAAATCCATGAAAAAATAATCTCTATCATATTCATAGATCCTTCTCCTTTTCTTTTAAAGAAAGAAGATCTTCTTTCTTTTCTTCTAAAATTTTTTGAAGGTCTTCAATTTCTTTTGTAGATAAATTTTCTTCTTCTAGAAATTTTGAAAAAAGCATACTCAAGGCACCATCATAAATTTTTTGAAGGAACGAACTATTTTCTATTTTTAGATATGCATCATAAGAGATAGAAGGTGAATAAAGATAGTTCTTTCCAGATTTTTCAAAAGTGATTACTTGTTTTTTGAGAAGTCTATTAATGAAGGTTTTGATGGTTTGATCAGACCAATTCATTTTTTTGTCTAACAAAGATATAATGTCATTAGATGACAAAGGACTACTTTTCCATAAAAGCTTCATAATTTCTAATTCTGATTCTGATATCTTAGGAATAGGATTCATAGAGCATACCTCCATATATGTTTATTGTTTACAAATGTAAATCTTGATTTTAGTTTACAATTGTAAACGATGATTGTCAATACAAATTAGAAAAATAAAAAATTATATATAGTTAAGAAATACAAGTGAAAAACTTTTATAAGCTAAATATTTAGAAATATCAAACATGATATTTTAGAATTATGGGAAAATGTGTTAAAATAAAAATATATGTTAGGAGGAGGGGTATAAGTGAAGGAATGGTTTAGAAGTAAAATATCTGATGCAACTGTATTAGACCTTTCTATAGAGTTATATAGAAAGAAATTAAAAAGCTTGATTGGTTATCAAATAATATTTTCAATAGCCATAGGCTTATTAGCTTTAGTAGGAGGCTTGATTATTCTTCCTATGCTGTTATGGATGTCTATAGAGGGAGTATTTGGTTTTGTATTTTTTGCAATGAAAATGATTATATTATTTGGAATAATATCTGGTATGAATAAAGCAGGTGTTTTTCATATGGTGTATAGCTATATAAATGGAGAAAATTTATCTGCTTCTGAGGCTGTTGGAAAAGCTTTTTCAAGCTTTAAACAAGTGTTTAGATTGACATGTGCCTTTGCTATTTGTGCATTACCTATTTTAATTATTATAGGATTGGGAGGTATGACTGTCACAAATATTACTGTATTGCAAAATAAAATGGCGTCTAATACACTAGTCTCTATTTTGATAGGTGGAGTATTGCTTTCAGCTATATCAGCTATTTTAGGAAGCTATTTATTTTATTCACTTCATATTGCTGTATTTGATGGTGAAAAAGGGTTTGCATCTATAAAAAAAAGTATACAATTTGCAAAAGGGGAAGTTTTAAAAAATGCTTTTAGAGTTTTTAGTATCTTTATATTTGAGTGGGGTGTAAATATATCTTTATATGCGGCTTTTGCAGCTTTATATGGTTTATTTTATTTTTTATCAGGAAAAGTAACAGGGGGAGAGTCTATAGTGACTCAAATGATACTTTATGGAGGTATTATTAAGCCTATAATAGATTTTATAATAGGAATTTTATTGGCTCCTATATCATCTATTATATGGACATTTTATTATATCAATATGAAATATAAAAAAGAGGGACTTAAAATATATAATATGATTGATGAGATTGAAAAAGAAGAAAAAGAAGAAATTCCTAACCCTATAGACTTAAATTATGAATAAAGGAGAAAAGTAGTGCAGATGATGTTTATTCCTAAAAAAGAAGTATTTGAAAAAGCTATAGATGAAGTGATCAATAGTTCTAAATATATACATCTTCAGGAGAAGGAAAATATATGGGAAAAATTTAAAATTTTTGATAAGGGATTAGAAAGAGAACACACTTATTCTCATATGAGTTCTTCAGGTTCTCAAAGTATTTTTTTAATAATCGCTTTCATTGTTTTAGGAATATTGCTTTACCATGTATTTTCAGTTAAGAAAGATGAAAATACTAATAAAAAAGAAATTTATGGAGAAGAAATTGATGAGGCTACTACTTATGAACTCTTGTGCACAAAAGCCAAAACCTTTGAAGAAAATAATAATTATAAAGAAGCAATAAGATATTATTTTATCAGCATATTGTTTTTGATGAATGAAAAATCTTTATGTTTTTTAGATGATACAAAAACAAATGATGAAATCCTAAAAGAATTAAAGATAAAAAAATTTAAAGAAGTACAATTATTTAAAAATGCAGGAGATTATTTTTATTATATTTGGTATGGAAATAAACCAGTTATGAAAGATAGATTTATGTACTATAAAAAAACTGTAAATGACCTTTTTTTGGAGGTTCAAAATTATCATGAAGAATAAAAAAATAGGAATAGCTTTAGTACTCATCATTGGATTTTTAGTTGCAAATCATTATTTTCATATTATAGACAAAAATATTGGGAAACATAGTCAAAACAATAAATCACTGCCTCTAAATACTTCATATGAAGGAATATCTATTTTTTATGATACACTCAAAAGTTTAGAATATCCTGTACAAGTAGATGCTCAAAATTTTTTGGAAAAGGGTTATGAAGATATTTATATTATTACTGAAGGAAAATATGATAAAAATTTTGATATAAAAAAAGTAGAGGACTGGATAAAAAATGGAGGGAAATTAATTTATTTAACAGAGGAGTATAAAAAATATTCTTATCCGAATATTGTAAAAAAATACAAAAATCAAGCTTATGTATATAAAATAGAAAAGGGAAAATTGTTAATAGGAGATATAAGCTTAATTAATAATAAAACTTTACTAAAAGACAAAGAAGGAGCTTATTTTATTTTAAATGTTATAAAAGATTTAGGGGGAAATATTTATTTTAATGAATATTATAGATTTGAACAAGGAGAACATCCATCTTTGTATAAAAATCTACCTATACATATAAAAATAATACTTTTTCAAATGATGCTACTCATAATAGGAATCCTTTGGCATTTAGGAAAGAGATTTGGAAAAGCAAAAGAAATTTTAGATGAAATAGAAAGAGATGAAAATGAATACTTATATGCATCTGCTAATCTTTATGAAAAATCAGGATGGATTCATGAAATTTATGATTTGTTTTATAAAGAATTTGAAAATGAATATAAAAAGAGCTTTAAACAATCAACTTTACCTAAGAATTGGATAAATTTATGGGAAAAAAATGATCTTTCCTGTAAAGAAGAAGCTATGAGAGTATTTCAAAATAAAAATAAAGATATAAGTATTATTTATGATCTAGATAAGATTACTCAAATATTGATCAAAAGGAGAGATGCGGGTTGGAGGAAGCTAAAACAAAAGAATTTATAAAAAACATAAAAAAAGAACTAAAAAAAGTAATTGTAGAACAAGATGAAGTAATAGATTTAATACTGATTTCTATATTTACAAAAGGTCATGCTCTTTTAGAAGGGGTACCTGGTCTTGGAAAAACATTATTGATAAAATCCTTAGCAAAAACTATGGGAATAGATTTTAAAAGAGTACAATTTACCCCTGATTTAATGCCTTCAGATATTACAGGAGCAAGTATTTATAATACAAAAGAAAGAGAATTTGAATTTAAAAAGGGTCCTATATTTACAAATCTTTTGTTAGGAGATGAGATCAATAGAACACCTCCTAAAACACAAGCAGGATTACTACAAGCTATGGAAGAAAAAATGGTGACTATGGATGGAATAAGCTATCCACTCTCTGATCCATTTATATTGTTTGCTACTCAAAACCCAATAGAATATGAAGGAACATATCCTTTGCCAGAAGCTCTGTTAGACAGATTTTTGATGAAAATTTATATAGATTATCCTTCAGTAGAAGGAGAGATAGAAGTTATTAAAAGATATCATGAAGGCTTTGATAAAACATTAGAGAAGGTTTGCATTGAAAAAATTGGAAGTATAGAGGATATTTTAGCTTGCCAAGAAGAGGTACAAAAGGTTTTGGTTGAAGATGATTTATTTAGTTATATTGTAGAGATCATTAAAGAAACAAGACAATCTCCTTTTATTGAAGTTGGAAGTAGTCCAAGAGGATCTATTGCACTCCTTAAGGCGTCTAAGGCAAATGCTTTATTGATGGAGCGTGATTTTTTAATACCTGAGGATATAAAGAAAATGGCTTATCCTGTACTAAGACATAGATTGATTTTAAAACCAGAAGCTTACGTAGAAGGTGTTCAAACAGAAGATGTAATCCGTGAGATTTTATCTAATGTGAAGGTTCCCCGCTAAGGGTGGTGAAGATATGTCTATTACTAGATTATTTTTAGGGTTATTGGCTTTAGGCATTTTTATTATAGGAGCAAGTATTAAAGCTCAATTATTTATAGAAACCTTTATTTTTTATAATGGAATTTTATTAATGTTGATGGTTGTTGATTATTTTATGACTCCTGTTAAAAATATTTTTGAAGTAGAAAGAATAGGAGATAAAAAATTATCTTTACTAGAAGAAGAAAAGATTACTATAAAAATATATAATAAAAGTAAAAAGAAAGTAGATATTTATGTATTACATGAGTTTCCAAAATGTTTTTTATGCAAAGAGGATAAAATTAAGGATGTTATTTTACCTCATGATCAAAAAGAATTTGTATGGGATATAAAACCTACAGAAAGAGGAGCATTTTTTATTGAAGAAATTTATATAAGACGAAGAGGGGTATTAAGTCTTATTACAAAAGATGTATTATTAAAAAATAAAGAAGAGTATAAAGTATATCCTAGTCTTAAAAATTTAAAAAAGTATCATATGATGCTTAAAAAAGAAAATCTTTTATATGGACAAAATCATATTATTAAAAAACGATCAGAGGGAAAAGAATTTGAAAGCTTAAGAGAATATATAAAAGGAGATGATATTCGAAAAATCAATTGGATAAAAAGTGCAAGAGAAAATAAATTAATCGTTAATCAATATGAACCTGAAAATAATAAACATATCTATATTTTATTAGATACAGGAAGGACTATGAGTTATAGAGTCAATGAGTATAGCAAATTAGATTTAGCCATTAATGCATCTGTTTTTTTATCTGATGTAGTGTGTCATAACAAAGATCAATCAGGACTTATGATATTTAATACAAAAGTAGATACTTATATAAAACCATCTAAAGGAGATTATCATAGAAATCAAATATTAGAAGCACTATATCATGTAAAGGGAACAAAACTTACATCGAATTATGATGAAGTATTATTTTCTTTAAGTAAAAATGAAAAAAGAAGAAGTTTATTATGTATTTTTACAGATATAGATACATTGCAAGAAGTTTATTATATAGAAAAAGGATTAGAATATATAAAGAAAAAGCATTGTGTGATCATTTTTTTGGTCAAAGATGAAAAAATAGATGATATTCTTAATAAAGAAGTAAAAGATAAAAAAGATATCTATCAAAAGGGAATGGCATATGAAATAAAAGATGAAAAAATAAAAATTATAAAAGCCCTAAATCAAAAAGGAATAATTTGTATAGAATGTGATAGAGAAGATATGATCTATAAAGCCGTAAATGAATATATGAAAGTAAAGAATAAAGAGATGATCTAAAAAAGTAAAAACTCCTTATAAATCTACTTTCGTCTATAAGGAGTTAAAAAATATAAAAATATTCCTATAAAAGTTAAGGAAGCAAAAGATAATTTAATGATAGGAGAAATAGATAATGGAGTAAAAAAACCTTCTATAAGAGCTGCTATGATTAAAAAAATTACAGAACCTAATAAGAGAGCTACTCCTTCTTTTGCCATTTTTACTACATAATCTAATCTTTTATATTTCCCGGGAATAAGTAAAGCTTTACCTACAATCAATCCACCACCTCCTGCAATAAAAATGGCTGTAAGCTCTAGTATACCATGAGGAAGAATCAAGGAAGCATATAAAAGAAGATCTCCTTTTAAAAATACCATACCTGTTAAAGCTCCTAAAATACATCCATTTAAAAATAATATATATATAGTACCTAATCCTAAAAAGACTCCATATACAAAAGCTGATAGACTGACTCTTATATTATTGATCATAATTTGACTAGACATTAAAGGATAATCCCATTGTTTTGGAGAAAATGTAAAATCAATTGAATCTAATAAATCTTTAGGTAAAAAGTATAAACTAGAGGAAGAATCATGAAGGACCATAAAAAAGCTTATGATTATTCCTAAAAGAAATATAAAAAAACTAGAGACTATAAATGGAAAATATGTATGAAACTTTTGAGGAAATGTATGATATATAAAATTTTTAAAATCATACCAAGGATTTTTTTTCACTGTATATAAATGATGGTGTGCATTTCCTACTAAAGAATTTAAATATTTTTCAAGATTAGATTTTGGATAAAAGGTTCGAACATAACCTAAATGATGACTAGCAGTTCTAAAAAGGTATAAAAAACGTTTGATTTCATGAGAAGGAATAGCTGAAATCTTATTTTTACTAAATAGAGAGATTAAACTCTCTAGTTCTTTCCAGTATTCTTGATTTTTTTCAATAAATATATTTTCGTTCAAAATGATCACCTCATTATTATTGTAACAAATTTCAATATAAGCAAAAAGGAGGAATTGTTATGAAAAAAATTTTTATTACTACTCCAGAGAATATAGAAATAGAATATAGATTAGCAGGAGTAGGGAGTAGAGTGGTTGCAGGATTTTTAGATTATTTTGTTCAAGGGATTTTATATTTTATGATTTTTTTTATTTTTACACAAACGAATCCTATAAATTATGATCTTAAATCTCAAAATTCTTATCATATTGCCATAGCTATACTGATTGTTGCATTTATTAATTATGGATATTTTACTATATCTGAAATGATCATGGATGGAAGAACCTTAGGAAAAAAAGTATTAGGATTAAGAGCTATCAGAAAAAACGGACAGCCACTAGATATAAAACATTCATTGATTAGAAATTTATTTAAGATATTTGTAGACAATTATATGATAGGAATTATTATGATGTGTTTTAGAAAGGATGAATTGAGAATAGGGGATATTTTATCTTCTACGATGGTAATAGAGGAAGAAAAAGAAAAATTATATCTTATGAATTTGATTCCAGAGGATATAAAAAATAAATTAGAAAAAGAAGATTTACAATTATTTATGACTTATTTGCAAGAAAAAGAAGAAGTATTGGTGGATGCAAAAAAATTACAAGAAAGAGTATTTAATTATTTTAAAGATAAGTATGAGGATATAGATGAAGAAATTGTTTTGTTTATAGAAAAGAAGCTTTTAAAAATCTAGTGTAGATTAATACACTAGATTTTTGTATGTAAAGTATAAGGATATGTTATAATATTCCATATATTAAGAGTAGGAGGCTTACTATGAAAAATGAACCTATTATTACCATAAGGAATTTAAAGATGAAGTATGATACAAAAGAAGTGTTAAAAGGAATTGATTTAGATATATATAAAGGACAAATTATCGGATATATTGGGCCGAATGGGGCAGGAAAAAGTACAACTGTAAAAATTCTATTAGGAATGATAGAAAATTATGAAGGAGATATAGAGATATTTGGTCAAGATTTATCAAAAGAAAAGGTTGAATATAAAAAGAAAATAGGGTATGTACCCGAGACAGCAGAGATTTATGAGAATCTTACGGCTTGTGAATATCTTACTTTTTTAGGAGAAATTTATGGAATACCGCTAGAGGTTGTAGATAAAAAAGCTCAAAAGCTAATGAGCTTGTTTCATATAGAGGAATATTATCATAGTAGAATTTCTTCTTACTCTAAAGGCATGAAACAAAAGATTTTAATTATTGCAAGTCTTATCCATAATCCAGATCTATTATTTTTAGATGAACCATTAAGTGGATTAGATGCAAATAGTGTTATGATTTTAAAAGAGATTTTAGCTAAGCTTTCTTTACAAGGAAAAACTATTTTTTATTCTTCTCATATTATGGAGGTTGTAGAAAAAATAAGCCATCGTATTCTTTTATTACATGATGGAAGGATTGTTGCAGATGGAACTTTTGAAGAGTTAAAGAATAAAAGTAAAGAAGGGTCTTTAGAAGAAATATTTAATCAATTAACAGGCTTTCATAAGCATAAAGAAATTGCAGATGAATTTATTCATATTTTACAGGAGGAGGTATAGATGAAAGAATTTAAATCATTAAAGATATTAGATAAAGTATCTTTCTTTTTTGAAAAACTAGGGATCAATTATCCTGTCATGAGAAAAATTATACAGATTAAACTCATTATGGATACAAGAAGAGTATCTACTTTTAGTAATAATACAGATAAGAAAAAGGATAAAGATTATTTCAAACAATCTTTATGGGTCTATGGTATGTTTGGAGTTGTTATTATGTTTATGATGATTTCTTCAAATCCTTTATTTATAAAGCTAAATCTTTCATTTGGAATGATTATGTTTATGTTGATGATGGTTATGATTGCAGATTTTTCATCTGTTTTGCTAGACATAAAAGACAAAATGATTTTACTTACAAAGCCCATAGATGAAAAGACTATGAATGTCGCAAAGATGGTTCATATATCTATTTATCTTTTTATCATTACTATAACGATTGCAGGACCTAGTTGCATAGCAGGGACTATAAAGCATGGTCTTTTATTCTCTATATTGTTTTTAGTAGAGCTTGTGTGGATTGCAGGTTTTATGATTTTTATTACTGCTTTATTTTACTTTTTTATATTAAAGTTATTTGATGGAGAAAAATTAAAGGATATGATTAATTACTTTCAAATTATGTTATCTATTATAATGACCATAGGATATCAATTTGTGGGGAGAATGTTTGATATATTAGACGCTCATATGATGTTTACTCCTAAATGGTGGAATTATTTGATTCCAACAGCTTGGTTTTCAGCTCCTTTTGAAGTTCTATTATTTCATCGATATGAATCTTTTTATATTATTTTAAGTATAATGAGTATAATCATTCCTAGTATATGTGTAATGATTTACATAAAAAAAGTAGTTCCATATTTTGAGAAAAATTTATTAAAATTAAATGGAGCAGGAAGTAAAAATAAAAAAAGAAAAAGCATGATTAATAGACTGGATGCGCAGATAGGAAAAATATTTTGTAAAGATTCTAGTGAACGGGCACTTTTTAAATTTACTCAAACCATGATTATAAATGAAAGACAATTAAAATTAAAGATATATCCAAGTATTACTTTTGCTGTAGCATGTCCATTTATTATTCTTTTTAGGAGTTTTAATTCTTTGCATAAAATAAGAAAAGAAATCTATGAAGATAAATTATATCTAGTTTTGTATTTGAGTATTCAAATGTTATGTAGTATATATATATATATTCAAAATAGTGAAAATCATAGAGGGGCATGGGTTTATGATGTTTTACCTGTTAAAAATTTATCTGTTATTTATAAAGGAGCATGGAAGGGTTTTGTAATCAAATACAACATAGCAACATTTATTATACCAAGTAGTTTTTTTATCATGATTTGTGGGAAAAGGATATTTCCAGAAGTAATAATTATGTTTTTGAATATGCTTATATTAGATTTATTAATTTTTAAGATTTCTTCTAAAGACCTTCCTTTTTCTCAGGATTTTTCACATATTCAAAATAATAAGTTGGATATATTGCTTATCTCTTTAGGGTTTATTGGGTTTTCTGTAGTGATGCATATTTTTTTAAGGGATATTTCATATGCTCTTTTGATATATGGATGTATTTTATTAGCTATATTTTTTTATTTATTTAAAAGAGTTTTTAAAATAGAATATAAAGAACAGAATAGTATGTAAAAAAGAAGGAAGATATGTTTTGATGTGGAATAAAATATAAATATAAGAATATTATGAAAAAAAGGAGATGAAAAAAACTTGATTGACACTCATTCACATAAAAGGCTATCTTCTATGTATCAATATATGATCATAGGAATAGGAATTTTATTCATTGGATATGCGTTATATGATGGACAATATTTTAAAATATTATTTGGACTTGTTTTAATTTATGCTTCTTTTTTTGAAAAAAATATGTTTATTGATCATGATGGATTATTAATTCAGATTAAGAAACTAGGGAGAAAAAATCAAAGAAGTATAAAATTTAAAGAAATGAGTGAAATGACTATACATACAAAAAATGATAAGGCGATGATTTTTTTTATAAAAGAAAACATAGGACATAAAGTTATTGTAGATGCTTCTCGAGTAGAAGAAATTGTAAAACTTGCAAAGAAAAATAATAAAAAAATACAAATTGATTATATATAATAGTCTGCATCTTCATGTAGACTATTATTATTTTGTGAAATATTTTATAGAAAATTTAAACAAAGAAGGAAATTTAGAAAATTCATTGAATATATATAATTAAGAAAAAATAAAGAGATATAAGGGGGAATTGGGGATGTCCAATCTTTATTACTGCAAAGAATGCAGAAAAATTGAAAAAAATGATTTACAGTGTGGTTGTTGTAGTAGTGAGAATATGATGCCTTTGAAAGTAGGAGCCCCTGTAAATGTAATAGGTACAAAACAAAAGGGAAAAATATTTAAAATGCAAGATGATCAAGTAAGTTTATTAATTGTGAATGAATTAAATCAAAAAATGATTAAGGAGCATCAGTATAATGAACTACAAAAAATTTTATAAGAGTTAAAAGCCAGAGAAAATTCTCTGGCTTTTTCTTTGATAAATAGAGTAATGATACAATCCTCTTTTAGAATAATTATAAAAAAAGGGGGAGTATGATGAAAATCATTTTAAATAAAAAAGAAGAAGATAAAGAAAAAATAGAATTAGCAATGATTTTAACAAAAATATTTATGACTAAGATAGAATATAAAGATATAAATCAAGAGATGGTATATAATAAGATTGTAAAAAAATTAAAAGAGAAAAAATATACATTTGGGTAGTAGATATATAACGATCTAAATTTATAAAGATGATTATTGAATGAGTTCAGTTTTTATCCAAATTTTTAATATATCTGTCAAAAATATTTTAGTTACTTGAAGATGATATTCTTTATTAGATATTTTAAAAATTCTTTTATCAATAATTTCTTCTATAATATCTGCATCGATAGTCTCTACTTCACGCCCTAATAATTTATGATATTTATTTTCAGCATATTTTTCAATAGTAATTTTATCAATTTCATCTTCTTCGTTGATTAATATAATTTGGATATCTTTAAGAATCAGTTTTTGACTATTTATAGATAGTTCAAGCTTTTTTAATCGCTCATTTTTTTCTTCAATTGAAATAGTAAGTTTTTGTATTTCCTCGTAATATTGATCAACTCTATAACTAACTAGTGTAATGATAATAAATGCTCCTATTATAATTCCAATTATAATTCCTGATATTATTGAAATAAGATATTTAAAGTGAATAGATTTTATTTGTCCCATATGATTTTACTCTTCCATAATAATTTAATCATTAAATAGCCAAGATTTGCTCCAGTAAGAGCAGAAATAATGTATGCTACTTGTTTTATTACAGATTTAATTTCTCCTTTTAATATTCCTTGTTCAATTATTTCAAACGATGAAAAGGTTCCACCGAGACTAACTGCTACTGCCCAAATTTTAATTGAACTACATATATCAATCATCGTTTTGAGCGGAGGATGATTATTAATTAAAGCTCCAATTGCTGAAAAAAATCCAGCACCAATGATTACTCCTAAAGCTATTAAAAATGTATATATTAGATTATTAATAAAAAACATATCTATAACCACCTTTTACACTTTTTATTACAATATGTAAATGAAATTAGTTTTATTTCAATTAATGATATAAAAGAAAGTAAAAATTTATATATAGTATCAAAAGTATTATTCATGATCAATCAAATCTACTTTGAATAAATGTTTTAAATATGGTAGAATCTAGATTATAAACCAATAATACATATAATGCACAAAATATATTTTGAAGGGTTTGGAGGGAACAATTATGAGTAAGGTTGCATTTATAGGTGGATTGCTCATAGATGGAACAGGAGAGGAACCTATAAAAGATTCATTAGTTTTAATTAAAGATAAAAAGATTCAATATGCAGGACCTATGATAAATTTAGATGAAGAATATGAAAAAGTAGATATTACTGGAAAAACTATTATGCCAGGACTTATTGATACACATCTTCATTTTAGTGGAAATAGAACAGATGATGATACTGAGTGGGTACTAGAGCCTGTAATACAAAAGACCATTGTTGCTGTAGCTCAAGCTTATGAAGCATTAGAACATGGGTTGACATCTGTAGGTGAAATATCTAGAGCAGGAATACATATTCGAAATATGATAGAAGAAGGGATTATAAAAGGACCCCGTGTAATTGCAACAGGACTTGGATTTTGCAGAACATCAGGGCACGGAGATTCTCACAAGTTACCTCTAGAGTATAACGATGATTCTCATCCTTGGGCTGAACGAGTAGATAGTCCTTGGGATTTAAGAAAAGCAGTAAGAAAAAGATTACGTGAAAATCCTGATGCTATTAAAATTTGGTCAACAGGTGGAGGCATATGGAGGCATGATAAAAAAGAAGATTCTCATTATTGTATGGAAGAAATTCAAGCAGTTGTAGAGGAGTGCGATATGGTAGGACTTCCTGTATGGTCTCATGCAGAAGGATATGAAGGAGCACTAAACTCTTGTAAGGCAGGAGTATCTGTTATTATTCATGGACAGGAATTAAATGAAGAATGTCTACAGATTATGAAACAAAAAGATATTACGTTTTGTCCAACTCTGCAATTTTTTTATGAATGGTTTCGCGTATATGAACCACCTTATAGACCTATTCATGATCAGTACCCTGGTGAAACTACAGCAGAAAAGGAATTAAATCGCATTATTAATAATTTACAAAATGCAAAAGAAAAAGGAATACGAATTACAGTAGGTTCAGATTCTTTTTGTAGTAGTCTCACTCCGTATGGGAAATATGCCATTACAGAAATGTATGCTCTACATAAAGCAGGATTTACAGAAATGGAAACGATTGTTGCTGCTACGAAAAATGGTGCAGAGATGCTTAAAATAGATGATATAACAGGAACATTACAAAAGGGAAAATTTGCAGATTTACTAGTTCTTACAAATAATCCTTTAGAGGATATTCATCATATTTGCAGTGAAAAAATGGAAGTGATTATGAAAGAAGGTCAATTTGTAAAAAAATATATATAAATACAAAAATAAAAGTAGGAAATTTTCCTGCTTTTATTTTTGTGGAATAAACACAGGATCTATTCCATATGAAATAAGGGGAGATGATATGATGAATCCATTTTTAAATATATGGTATAGATTTTCTTTCTTATGGTTATTATTTTTTATTATTGGAGGAATGTTTAATAGGTATATTCCATTAGGAACTGCATTTTGTATGATTATACCCATTGTATTATCCAGTATAATAGGCAGTAGATTATGGTGTAGAAAAATTTGTCCTAGAGGTAGTTTTTATGAAAGGATAGCACCTATTAGTAGAAAAAGGCCTATACCAAAAGTTTTTTATTCTAGATATTTTAGAAGTTTTATTGTTTTTTTATTTATTATTTTATTTATAAAAGGAATTATAAGGTATTGGTTAGATTTTTCCAAAATAGCAGATTTGTTTTATTGGATGGTGACAATTACCACAGCTATAGGAACTTTTTTATCTTTTTTATTTTATCCAAGAACTTGGTGTGTATTTTGTCCGATAGGAAGTATATCCTCTTTGATTATTTTGTTTAAAAAATGGATGAGATAGTTTTTTATAGTATAAATATTTTTAAGTAGAACAAAATAATAAAACAGGTTGACTTTTTGTACTAAATTTCTTATAATGATTTATAATTATTAAAATATTTTTATAAACAATGACGAGAAGAGTAAACTTAAGAAGTAGTCTTAGCGAGTTGGTGATGGTGAGAGACCAATACGAAGCTTATGTTGAAGAACATCTCAGAGTTTCTAACCGAAATCATTATGGAGAGTAGGCTTAGACGGAGCCAAACCGTTATCTATTGGACAGTATCGAATCAATTTCTGTACTGTATGGAGTGAGTATTTTACTAATGAGGGTGGTACCGCGGAAGAATAACCTTTCGTCCTTTTATGAGGATGAGAGGTTTTTTATTATTTCATGAAAGAGTGTGGTTATACTGTATATAGATTTAAAATATAATTTGAAATGGAGGAGAAATTGATATGGACTATACACTAATGATTCCAAAAGGATATGATCCAAAACTTAACATTTTACAAACAGAAGTTGCAATTAAACAAGTGAAAGATTATTTTGAAATGAAATTAGCAGAGCAATTAAATTTGACAAGAGTATCAGCACCTTTATTTGTATTGCCTGAAACAGGAATGAACGATAACTTAAATGGTGTAGAAAGACCAGTTGTATTTGATGTAAAAGGAATAGATGGAAAAGAAGTTGAAATCGTACATTCTTTAGCTAAATGGAAGCGTATGGCTTTATATAGATATGGTTTTTCTTTTGGAGAAGGATTATATACAGATATGAATGCTATCAGAAGAGATGAAGATTTGGATAATATTCATTCTATATATGTAGATCAGTGGGATTGGGAAAAAGTGATTGAAAAAGAAAATAGAAACGAAGAAAAATTAAAAGATATTGTAAGAAATCTTTATAAAGTATTTAAAAGTACAGAAAAATATGTGTGTACTTTGTATAGTGTATTTAGACCTTTTTTACCACAAGAAATTACTTTTGTTACAACTCAAGAATTAGAAGATATGTATCCAAACCTTTGTGCAAAAGAAAGAGAAAATGCCATAGCAAAAGAAAAAGGCGCAGTATTTATTATGAAAATAGGTAACATACTAAAATCTGGTCAAAAACATGATGGGCGTGCACCAGATTATGATGATTGGGAATTAAATGGAGATATTATATTTTGGAATCCAGTTTTGGAGATGGCGTTTGAACTTTCTTCTATGGGTATCAGAGTAGATAAAGAATCGTTAGAAAGACAGCTGAAAATTGCAGGATGTGAAGATCGAAAGGAACTTGAATATCATAAAATGCTTTTAGAAGAAAAACTTCCATTAACTATTGGTGGTGGGATTGGTCAATCAAGAATTTGTATGTTCTTCCTTCAAAAGGCTCATATTGGAGAAGTACAAGCTGCTATTTGGCCACAAGAGATGATGGAAGAATGTGAAAAAGTAAATATTCATATTTTATAAAAGCTACCTTTTGGTAGCTTTTATAGAATATGATACAAAAAATTATATCTAATAGAAATATATTGTTATAATATATATAAGATGAGGGGGGATTTTAATGAAAAAAATTGATTTGAGAAGTGATACAGTAACACAACCTACACAAAAAATGAGAGAAGCTATGTTTCATGCTGTGGTGGGAGATGATGTATATGAAGATGATCCAACCATTAAAGAGCTTGAAGAGTATGCAGCAAAAATAGTAGGAAAAGAGGATGCATTATTTGTTCCAAGTGGTACTTTTGGAAATCAATTAGCTCTATTTACACACTGCAAAAGGGGAGATGAAGTAATTCTTGGGGATGACTGTCATATTGTCATGCATGAAGTAGGAGGAGCTTCTGTAATTGCGGGAGTGCAATTAAGAACTCTTATGAGTGATAAGGGAGAGTTAAACTCTAACGAGGTAGCAGAGAAAATAAGAGAAGATGATATTCATTTTCCTTCTACTGGATTGATTTGTATTGAAAATGCTCATTCTAATGGAAGAGTAATTTCTATGGAAAACATGAAAAGTATTTATCAAATTGCTAAGAGTAGACAAATTCCTGTTCATATGGATGGTGCTAGATTATTTAATGCAGCCTCTTATCTAGAGGTAAATGTAGTAGAAATTACAAAATATTGTGATTCGGTTATGTTTTGCCTCTCTAAAGGATTATGTGCACCTATAGGTTCTATGTTAGCAGGAACTAAAAACTTTATAGATCATGCAAGAAAGAAAAGAAAATTAATGGGTGGAGGTTTAAGACAAGCAGGATTTTTAGGAGCAGCAGGCTTGATAGCACTAAAAGAAATGCGAGAAAGATTAAAAGAAGATCATGAAAATGCTTTAAGATTAGGAAAAGAACTTTCGCAAATTCCAGGATTAGAAGTTTTCTTAGATGATATACATATTAATATGGTGTATTTTTGTATGAGTCAAACAGGATATAATCCAGATCGATTAGTAGAAGAAATGAACAAAAGAGGGATAATCATCAATCCTATAGAGGATGGAATGATGAGATATGTAACAAACTATTGGATAAATCAAGGTGATATTGATTATATTATAAAATCTATGAGGGAAATATTGATATAGCAGTAGGAGCAATCCTGCTGTTTTTTTGTTCATTAAGAAGTTACATAAACGAATAAATTGTTGTTTCTATTATAAAGAATTGTTATATTAATGAGAAAATTATAAAAAATAAATAAAATAATTTACAAAAGAAGGATTTTTAAAATTTGTGTCTAACATATATAAATAGAATAAGTGATTTATGAGGTGATTTTTATGAAAAATTCTTATCCTAAGTTACTAGAAGATCAAGACCTGGATAATCTAATAGATTTAGTAAAAAGTTTCTTGAAGTTTTGTGATACTTTATTAAAGAAAAAAATGATCACTCAGGAGCAATATTTAGAAATGACTTATCAAAAAAGAAAGTTTTTACGAGAGACAGAAAAAGAAGTTTTCTTAGGAGATAGGAAAAAGCCAGAATATATTTTAGAAAAGATTTAAATAAAACCTCTCTATATATAGAGAGGTTTTATTGATCTTAAGAAGAAAGTTTATTTCCAGATATTTTATTTACTAAAATAGCAATAGCACCATCTCCAGTTACATTTACGGCAGTCCCAAAGCTATCTTGTGCAAGATATAGTGCAATCATTAATGAAGTAAGAGTAGGGGTAAAGCCTAACATAGATTCTAAAAGACCTAATGCAGCCATAACAGCACCTCCAGGAACTCCAGGAGCTGCAACCATAGTAATACCGAGCATAGCAATAAAAGGAAACACACTAGAAAAATTTGTAGTCATGCCATTTAACATCATTACAGCCATAGCACAACCTGTGAGAGTAATAGTGCTTCCAGATAAATGAATAGTTGCACAAAGAGGGATGACAAACTCTGCAACACCATCCTCTACACCATTGAATTTAGTTTGTTTTAGTGTAACAGGTATGGTAGCTGCAGAAGATTGTGTACCAATCGCTGTAAAATATGCAGGAATCATATTTTTGATTAATCGAAAAGGATTTGCACCTGCAACAGAGCCTGCAATGAAATATTGAATTAAAATCATAGTAATATGTAGAATAATAATCATGCCAAATACTCTTGCAAATACAGACATAATTGTAGCTACTTGTCCAGCAAAGGTTATGTTGGCAAATATACCTAAAATATGAAAAGGAAGAAGAGGAATAATAATACTAGAAATGAGCTTTTCAATAATATGTTGAAATTCTTCCATGAATTTTTTAATAGTAGCGCTTTTAATAGCAGCAATACCAAGTCCCAGGGTGAAGGCAATAAGAAGCGCCGTCATGACACCCATAATAGGAGGCATATCTACTCTGAGAAAGGGAGGAAGCAAAGCTTCTTCTGGATTTGTAGCATTGATAGTAAGCTGTCCAACAGTTAAAAAATTAGGTAATACGATAGAGCTTGTAAAATAAGTAAAGCTACCAGCAAACAAAGTAGAAAGATAAGCAATTCCTGTAGTAATAGCTAAAAGTTTTCCAGCATTTCCTCCAAGTTCACCTATTCCTGGTGCTACAAATCCTATAATAATTAAAGGAATAGAGAATCCTAAGAAGTTTCCAAATAAGCTATTAAAAGTAGCTAATATTTGTACAAACCATTTAGGGGCAAAATTTCCAAATAAAATACCTAATAAAATGGCTATAATGAGTTTAGGTAATAATCCTAATTTCTTCATTTTTTTTCACTCCTCTATTTATATTGTTTTCAAATGAATATAAGTGTAGTTGTAATGAATGATAGGTTTATTATTACCAAAATAATAAAAAAGAATGACTTTTTTTAAAAAAGTATTAAAAGAAGATTATAATTATTATCAATTGAAAATGAATTGTATTCAAACAAAAGTTTTAATATTTGTTAACAAAAGGAGTTTAAAAGGATATAATATAAGTATAAGTATATCAATTGATAATGGAGGAGAAATTAAATGGATAGGTTAAAAGATCAAGAAAGACTTCAAATAGGTAATAAAATTATAAAAATAACCATTCTACTAAATATTTTATTAACTGTTATTAAAGTAGGGGCAGGGGTATTAGGAAATAGTAAGGCAATGATTGCAGATGGACTTCATTCGGCATCAGATATTATTACTTCTATAGGGGTAATTGTAGGGATGTTTTTTGCTTCTAAACCAAGAGATGAAAAGCATCAATATGGACATGAAAAAGCAGAATCTTTAACAGCTTTTTTATTGGCCATGATTCTTACATTTGTAGGAGTTCGGATAGGATATGAATCCATCAAGATGATTTTTATGCATACTTATGATAATCCTCAAACTTATACAGGTGTTGTAGCAGTAGTATCTATTATTATAAAAGAATATCAGTTTCGTGTAACAAAGGATGCTGCAATGAAGTTAAATAGTAATGCGTTAATGAGTGATGCATGGCATCATAGATCAGATTCTTTATCATCTGTAGCGGTGTTGGTAGGAATTATAGGGGCGAAGTTAGGTTATACTTTTTTAGATCCATTAGCAGGAATTGGAGTATCTTTTATTGTTATAAAAATTGGAGTACAGATTTTAATAGTTTCTATAGATGAGTTGATGGATGCTTCTATAGAACAAGAGAAAATAGAAGGTTTTATAGAAAAAATAGAAAAAATAGAAGGAATTATGAAAGTGACAGATCTTAGAGTGAGAAAACATGGCTCGAAGGCATGTGTAGATATAAAAATATGTGTAAATCCTCTATTATCTGTTGAAAAAGGTCATGCTATTGGTGAAAAAGCAGAAAATTTAATTTTAAAAGAGGATAGCATGATCAAAGAAGTAATCGTGCATATTGATCCTTGCAAAGAAAAACAAAAAAGTTGCACAGATAGTTGCCCAAAGACAAAAAACTAAGTATAATCATAGCTAGAATAAAACAGGAGGAATTTTATGGAATTACATGCATTTTCTCGTACAGAGATGATCCTAGGAACTGAAAATTTAAACAAATTAAAAAGAAGTAAAGTAGCAGTATTTGGTATTGGTGGAGTAGGAACTTTTGTTGTAGAAGGGTTAGCAAGATCAGGTGTAAGCCAGTTTGTATTAGTAGATGATGATGATATATGTATTACAAACATCAATAGACAAATTCACGCTTTAAGAAGTACAGTAGGACAATCAAAGGTAGAAATTATGAAAGAAAGAATTTTACAAATCAATCCGAATGCAAAGATTCAGACGTATCAAATGCTATATACAGAACAAACAGCAGAACAGCTTTTAAAAGATGATTATGATTATGTGGTAGATGCTATTGATATGGTTTCTGCAAAGTTAGATTTAATAGAAAGATGCTACAAAAGAGGAATTAAAATAATTAGTAGTATGGGAGCTGGAAATAAATTAGATCCAACTCAGTTTGAAGTGGCAGATATATATAAAACTTCTATTTGTCCATTGGCAAAGGTCATAAGAAAAGAATTGAGAAAAAGAGAAGTAAAGTGTTTAAAGGTAGTGTATTCAAAGGAAGAACCTATAAAACCTAATAGAGTAGAAAAGACATTATCTACAGAAAAAAAACAAGTTCCTGGTAGTATGGCTTTTGTGCCTTCTGTTGCAGGAATGATTATTGCTTCGGTAGTCGTAAAAGATTTAATAGATGAAATACCTTAATCTTATAAGATTAAGGTATTTATTTTGGATAATATTACTAAAAAACAAGGTAAATTCTGTCAATACCTTGTATTCCCTTGATTCCTAGATTCTATAAATGATATGATAAGGAACGTAAGGTGCCTATATTTCCAATTCATATATAGAAATAGGAGGAGAGTTACATGAAAAAATTCTTAAGAGGTTTAATTTTAACGACGTGTATTATTAGTTCTACTACTATAGCCATGGCAGATGGATACAATTTTTCAAGTAATATATATAGAAGAAATATGCGACATAAAGATGTACAGGTTATTCAACAGGCATTACAAAAAGACGGAACATTTAATCATGTTCAAACTACTACATATTTTGGACCTGTGACACAAAATGCGGTAAGGGAGTTTCAAAAAAAATATGGACTCAAAGTAGATGGTATTGTAGGAAAAAATACAATAGATAAAATGATAAGCTTAGGGTTAGTTCAAAGCAGTACTTCTTCAAATAATATAGTTAGTAGAGGTGGAATCTCAATAAGTAAAACAGCATCGAAAGCAAATAAAGTGGAAAATTTAGATTGGTGGACACAAGTTTCAAATAAAATTATCAATCGAGGAGATATACTTACTATTAAAGATTATCAAACAGGAGAAAGTTTTAAAGTAAAAGTAACAGCAGGTACAAATCATGCAGATGTAGAGACTTTAACAATAGAAGATACAAATATCATGAAGAGGATATGGGGAGGTTTTAATTGGAGTAGAAGACCTGTTTTAGTTTATGTGAATAATAGAATGATTGCAGCTTCTATGACAAGTATGCCTCATGCAGGAGTAGATTCTCAACCCTTTGGAAAAATTGTTGCTAATAGAAGTGGAGGATATGGGACAGGTTATAATTTTGATGCAGTAAAAAGGAATGGAATGGATGGACATGTTGATCTTCATTTTAAAAATAGTACAAGACACAAAGATCATAAACCAGATCCTCAACATCAAAATGCGATAAAGATGATAGTAGGAAAATAAAAACAAAAGACTCGAGAAATCGAGTCTTTTGTTTTGTATAAGAAATATTAATAATTTATAAAAATACACTTGAATAATTATAATTAATTGTGTATAATAATACAAAAGACAAAAGAAAGGGGAACAAAATATGTTGAAACAAAAAGTTATAGCTATTTTTATGATGATTTGTATTATTTTTGTATTTGCAGGATGTAGCCAAGAAGCTAGTAAGTCGGATGGAGGTAAATTAGGTGAAATTCAAAAAAAAGGGAAAATTGTATTAGGCACATCTGCCGATTATCCACCTTATGAATTCCGTAAAGAAATCAATGGAGAAAATGTAATTGTAGGATTTGATATTGAAATTGCAAAAGTTATTGCAGATGAATTAGGAGTAGAGCTTGAAATTAAGGATATGAAATTTGATGGGTTATTAGCAGCTTTAGTAGCAAATAA
>NZ_RYYS01000019.1 GCF_004138215.1 Anaerophilus nitritigenes | reverse complement strand
CAATTGCCTATTTTTTTTATGAAAAAAGTAGATAATAATACAAATATAATGATTAATCCTGTTCTAATTAATATTTGACTTATACTCATTTAATCACCCCTTATAATTTCTAACCCAATTAACCAAATTTGAAAATTGAAAATCAAATTCAAAAACATGGTAAAAATGTAATCAAATTTCCTCAAAAAAGACTTTAGGAATTTGACGGGATTGATCAAGAAGATGCATCTGAAAAAGCGTACTTGTTATTATATTTTAACAAAACAATATTAATTATTGGGATAAGATATAGATAAAAAGAATAAGGAATAAATCCTATACTATCTACTCCCATGATGGTAGCTGGAACTAAAACAGCTATATTCCATGGGATAAGAGGAGATAATACAATTCCTGTATTTTCTAAGTCTATAGCAAATTGATATTTATCAATGTTTTTATCTAAATAGCTTTTTTTCATAAGCTGATTGGTTAAAACAGTAGAAATAGATTGGTTACATCCAAACGCTGCAGTAATAATACTAGTGATCGTTGTATAAACAAGTAGATCATAACGTGTTTTTGCTTTCATTAAAATATTTTCAATATTACTTAGCATATTTGTTCCATCAAATATACCAGCTAAAGAACAAGATATAAAAACAACTACAAAAGATTTAAGCATTGATAGGATTCCTCCACCTTTTAATATATTTTGTAAGGAAGAGCTTTTATCTAAATGAAAACCTAAAAATATAAAATTTAAAACTTCTATCGGCTTATAGTATTGAATAAATATAGCAATTATAGAAGCTACTGCAATACTAACAAGCATAGATATTTTAACATCTATTTTAAATAGAGCAAAAACTAAAATAATAATTGCTGGTAATAAAACAATCCAGTTAATTTGAAAGACATTTATGATTTCATTATGCATTTTACTATCAATAATATGTAATGGTGCCTTTAGTGAAAGAATAAAATATATAATAACAGATAAAATAAAAGGAATAATAGATGTTTTAAACATATTTTTTATATTTATATAAAGATCGGTTTGTGTTAAATTTGCAACTAAATTTGCACTAGAAGACATAGGAGAACATCGATCACCAAAATATGTACCAGACATAATAGCACCTGCAGCTAAATTCACATTAATATTTCCAGTTTTAGCTATTAACATTAAGGCTAGACCTACAGTACTTATTGTTCCGAAGGAGGTACCTAAAAGAAAAGATACCATACAACTTATTAAAAACGTATACAAAATGAAAAAATGTGGATTCATATGTAAAATTCCATAATATATTATTGCTGGAACTGTTCCTGAAGCCATCCAAACACCAGTAATTGCACCTATTAAGATAAATATTTTTAAAACAATGAAAGCTTTTTTTATGCCACTTATAGACATTTTTATAATATCTTTTAATAAAAATCCTTTTCTTAATGAAATATAGACAAACACGAAAAATCCTAATAGTAATGGATAACCTACAAATATACCTTTGTAAACTGAAAAAATTAGTGTAAAAAATACAACAAAAATGCTAATGACTACATTCACAAGATCCACCTCTTTTATTAAAATGAATATCTCAAAATTGTATCTTCCTTTTCTATTGTTTTATTAAATTTGTGTAATATTCCAATCCTCTATAGGTAATATATAAAAATCTATCTTCAATGAAGCAAATATAAATAATTCATCATTTTTCATTTAAAAAACCTCCAATTTTTTCATAAAAATAGAGGTTTTTTTATATTATACTTGTATTCTACTTTTTCTTTCATTTTCCTTTTAAATATTTTCATCATTTTTATAGAATGATTTCGATAGAATCAAGGTCCCTGTCGCTTTGATTCGCCCTTTGATTCGGATAATTTTTGTATACTATTTTTATATTCTAAGGAAAACCTCAATATATGCTATAATAATTTTATCCTCTGTGAAAGGAGGTGAACCCTATTGTCCCGTATAACAAAAGAAAAATTAGAGTACATAGCAACGATAATTACATCATTAGCAGCTTTAATCACAGCTATAGCAGCTCTAATCAATGCAGTAAAATAAGTACTAGAAAAGCAGGTGCAGCCACACCTGCTTTTCTAGTTGCTTTTTTTGAACCTTATTGTCCCGATAAGTGTTCTTTACTTATCTATAATATACCATAATCAAGATCATTTATTCAACATATTTACAAAAGTTTAAAGAATCACAGAAACATGAGAATCAAAGGGCAGGATACTTTATTTTCTTTTCCTTATTTATTTTATCAATTTTTTAAATTGGACAATATATTTATAATACATTATCAATACAGAGATCATTAATAAAACTTCATCAGTAGTTCCTCCCTAACAAATATGATTGATGTAAATAAATACCTATTCTTTTGATTGATATTCCATTTTAGATTCATCTATTACATTGACATATATTTTCTCAAGACCAATTTCTTTAGAAATCAAGTATCTTATAAGTCCATCTTCTAGGTGATATATGACACGTCTTTTATCCTCTGGATCTTTTCTCTTTAAGACCAAAATAGCTCTAGCCTTTGGGTATACTCCTTTATGATTAGAAATAAGTTCCTCTAGATCATCTTTTTTTAGCTTGTATTTTTCTTTATTTATATTATTCTGATTATGTATATCTTTTACGATTTTTATCTTAGATAGCTCAACTAGCTTTGTTTCTTTGATAGTATAATTATTTGTAAAAAACTCTTTCTTTTTCGGTTTAGAATTGGATTTTAAATATTCTTCTGCTATTGTTAGTGCTTCATCTAGTGTAAGATCTCCATCAAGATTTCTATAAGGTATAAGACCTATGTTTCCTATTTCTTTGTTTTTATCTTGTAAATTAGATGTATATGGAAAAATACTTTGTATGCTTGTGTTGGTTTCATCACCAATTATTCTTAATTCGTAGATTTTATTTTTATGATTATCTACTTCCTGTTTTATATATCCTTTTGTAATTAATAGGTTTTGTTTATATAAGTGTGTTAAAACTTTATCTTTTATACTATAGAGTTCTTTTTTTTTGGAGTTTATAAATTCAAAACTCTTAGGCTCATTTTTAACTGCTTTCGTTTGATCTCTTAGTTTTATAGCTTCGTTATCTATATACTCAATTGCTTTTGCAATTTTATTCATTTCTATATTGTTTTTATCCATCTATATCTTCCTCTCTTATTGTTTATCAAATTTGATTCATACTGCAATCTTCTATAAGATCCAATTTCATAAAGTAAATAATAGTAACTCCTTATTTTTCATTTAAAAAACCTTCAATTTTCTCATAAAAAAATAGAAGGTTTTTTAATATTATATTTGTATTCTACATTTTTTGTTATTTTCCTTTTAAATATTTTTATGATTTTCATTTCTCATTATTCTGAAATCTTGAGTCAAAGGGGACAGATACTTTGATTTCTTCAAGTAATAGTAAAGCTCCTAAATTCTTAGGAGCTTTCATCTACTTTTCTTTTTTAGAATCATAAAGACAACATATGGCTTCATCTACAATTTCATTAAATGTAATATTAGGATCATCATATACAAATACTTTTAACTCTTGTAATTTTTTCACTGTACTTGGTTTTAATGTATAGCTTCTTTTCACTTTCAGTTCTTCACTTTCCAAATTTTTAACTTCCAAAGAATTTGTACTTTTAAATTCTTTGGAAGTTTTATTCAAACCTTCTAAAATTCCTTTACTACCACTCATATTTTAATACCTCCTGACTCAAATTCATATAATCTTCATATCCATTGCACTTTTCATCAAAATATATGATAGGTGTTTTGCTATCTTGTGCATATTCGATTTGACTATTGATTCGAATGGCTGTATGAAACACTTTGTCTCCAAAGACTTCTTCAAGTTGTTCTTTAAGATCTTTGGCTATGTTTTTTCTTTTATCAAACATATTAATCAAAATACCTATAATTTGCAGCTCTGGCTTTAAGTTATCTTGAACTAAAGTAATTGTATCTATCAAGTGCTTGATTCCCTTCATACTAAAAAAACTTGTAGCAACAGGCACAATAATCCCATCACTTGCTACTAATGCATTGATGCTCAATAATCCTAATGAAGGTGGACAATCAATTAAAATATAATCATAGTTTTGTTTTATTTCTCCTAAAATTCTATTTAATATGGTTTCTCTACTCATGGCATTACTTAAAGTAATCTCAGCATTACTAAGGGTTATGTCAGAAGGAATGACCTCTAATCCTTCATAAGGAGTTTTTTGTATAATTTCTAAAATACTTTCCTTCTTCACTTTTTTATCTATCAAAAGATCATATACCGTATATTCTAATTCTTCGTCATCAATACCTACTCCTACAGTTGTATTGGCTTGGGGATCCATATCTACCAACAACACAGTTTTGCCTTGTTTCACAAGTGCTGCCCCTAGATTAATGGTTGTTGTACTTTTCCCAATACCTCCTTTTTGATTAAAAATAGAGATTATTTTACTCATTACAATTAACTCCTTCCAAAATTCTTTACTTCTTAAATTCTTGCATTCTTTAATTCTTTTCTATATAAGAATGAAAATTCCTTTATTTTTCATAATGTTTTTTTGATTTTTTAAAGTATTTACCGCTAATAACCTTCATATTTTTAAAAAACGTATAGCCGTTATATCTACGGTCTATACGTTTTTATTAATACTAATCCACCATATAAGAGTATTCAAATAACCTAGGGTCGTTAAAGTCTGCTTTTTTCACTTGTGAGAATGATATGCCTATCACATTAAAATAAATAGTACCCGTATACTTATCTACATATATTGTATAACGAAGGCCTTCAAATACATAATATCTAGAAATGGTTTGCACCAACCTTAAGTTTTCTATATCTTTTCGTAGTATCTCTAAAGCACTAGTCAATAAATGCTTTTCTGGTTGATGAAGTGTTTTATAATTATCTTCAAAATGATCATAACCATATGTTAAATTTCTTTTTAAAGATTCATAAGCTTCTTTCTCAGAAATATATGAAGCATTAAACTCTTGATCAATAGTCACCACAGGATTCCATGTAAACAAATCAATTTCAGTTCGTGTATAATATTTAACTTTTAGACCCATTGTTTCACAGATAAATCTTAGTGGTACGTAGATTGTGTTGTTCATGAGGATCGGTGCTGATTGTAACGTATGCTTTTCATTATTAACAATTGCAACATGATCCTTCACTTTTAAAGTAATTGTATGATTGTTATTTTTAATGATTACATTATTGCTTTCTTCTACCCAATTCAGCTGAAATCCTAATGTTTCACATATAGTTTTTGCTGGAACCAATAATATGTTATTATGATTGATTGTCTGTATATCTGGTTGGTATAAACCGTTTATCATTATTATTGTTTGTGCATTTTCTGGTGAAGCATTTATTTTTGTTCCATTTTGAAAAACATACTCCTGTATAGGCATTAATTCTTGATATCCAACTTCCTCCATGTCATGATCACAATACAAACTAAGATCTGCATGTGGAATCTGGTAGTTTGTAGCATGAACAATTGTGATTTGAAGCAGTAAAAAAATACAAATGATGATTTTCTTCACAATATCTCTCCTTTTTTAAATTTTACAATGCTTATTTTACCATATATCGGAAAATCCCTATTAAACATGGACAGGTACTCTGATTATTCATTCTCTTAATCTTAGATTCTTTACTTCCTTTTGAGTTTTTTTAATTGAATAGTATATTTATAATACATTATCAATGCAGAGATCATTAATAATATATTAAAAAGTAAAGCTATAAAAACATAGTGATTTATGCTTAGATTGGCTATTATTTTATCTTTGCTATCTAGTATTAAAATATTACATTCAGAAAAATTTATATTTCCATTAAAATGAATTGTTGTATTATTCCTAGCTTCTTCATCTCTTATTATCATTTTTATCACTTGAAGATTATTAACAAAATATTTAACAATTTTATTTATTTCAATAAAAGAAAATACTGATAACAAAAGGCTAAACACTAATACAAATATTATATATGAATGAAGCTTTTTTTCACTCATTTGCTTATACATGATAAATGCCACCTTTTCTATTATTGTATTCAATCAAGATACTACTCCAACTCTATTTTAACTTCTGATATATGTATCTAAATATTAAAATACCCATAATTACAATGATAGGAATTAGAGATGAGTACCAGTCATTAACTATTCTGTTACTAACTAATCCAGTAATAAAACCAATTATAATCACTAATATATTATATTTCATTCCATCTCTCCTTTAGTAATCGCTTATAGATGAATATTTTATAAAAATTAAGATATTTTTCTTTTAAAAATTTTAAATAAGTATATCCTAGGATATACTTATTTGTTTTCTTCCTTTGAGGTATATACTTTGAATATAACTAATATGACAATTACTAGAAAAATTAATAATATTATTGTCCACATAGTGCCTAATTCTTTTGATTCTTTCAAAATTGTACCTAATCCCACTATCACTAGCATGATTATAGAATGATTTCGTCTAGCTACTCGTTCTTTAACCCATTGTTGTTTATAATCTTTATCTTTTTTATTCATGAATGTCACCTCATCAAATCAGTATCCCTGGTCTATGATTCTAAGGTTGTAACATATACTCGAGAACTATCTCCCCAGGGATGATAGCCTGTACCAATATACTTAAATCCATACTTTTCATAGTATCCAATATGGTCTGTACAGAGATCTTTACTTCACAGTTTTCTATAATTATTCAATTCTTATTTGTTCATATATTTGAATCAACGTAAAACATTCTCTTTGCTTTCATGATTAGTAAACCTGATTAGTACATAAGTTATAAAAATGATTACTCCATATAAAATATATTCAATCATAGGCACTAGGAATAGTTAATTAATTTTAACATTATATGGTAATCAATTCTATAGTTATTTGATTTTTAACTATTCCCCAATTATATTAATGTTCAAATAAAAACTTCCAAAGAATTTAAGAATTAAAATTCTTTGGAAGTTAAGAATTTAGGAAGTCAAGAATTTAAAATCAAAGAATCAATGTACATGTCCTTTTGATTCAAACCTGCTCCATACGGATTTTCATTAATTGGTCCTCCAATGAATTTCTGTTCAATTACTTCAATTTCTTCATTTGAAGTATGAAAGATATATAGTTCCCTTGATGGCTCACTTAAATGTAAACTTTTATATTGTTTCCATGCATCCGTAGAATTACTATGATTCGATATAACTGCCATATCTTGAATGATTCTTTTATTATCTATAGAATTAGCTTTTAGTGCTGCTACTAATACCCATTTATTAGTTTTATTATATCATAATTTCTGTCCCTCAATTATAACTTCTCACAATGCTACAAACAAGATATTTAAACATTTGAGAAGTCTTTTCTTAAATAAACCATATCAATAAGCTGAACACCATTTTCAAAAATAGGTTTATCGTAGTTAATGATGAAAAAATTTTTTACTTTATGAGAAATCTTAAATCCACAATGTTCATAAAAAGGAATTGTCAAAGGACTATCTCCAGTACCTACAAACATCGTCTTGCACTTTCCTTTATAGTATTCAAATATATACTTTACCAAGCTACTTCCGTAACCTCGTCCTTGATATTTTTTATATGTAGCTAAATTTTTCAGCTCGTATTCACCATCTTTTTCTTTTGTTACAACACAGACACTTTTTAGACCTCCATCATACAATGCAAACAATTCTCCTCTATGTAAATACTTATCAATCATATTTTCTTGTTCATCAGCTAAAAGCAATAAATCTAAAAAATCTTTTTTGTCGTTCTCTATAATTCTGATTTCCATACAAACCTCCTATTATAGTTTAAGTCTCAATTTTCTACAATTACGCAAAATAAGAATGTTGGGAAGTAAATAAGATTATAAATTATATAGAACTATTTCCATGTACTTTTATAAAACAGATTAAATTTCACATTTGAATGTTTCGATTGTCCATTTACGATATAGTAAACACTATAAACTTCATCTCTTGGAGTTAACTTTTCTATGTTACCTACTTGTCCACCAATATTTTCTATATGATGATATATCTTTTTTTTACAAACCATAGGTCTCCATACCTTCTCGTATATTAATACAAGTATAAGAACTAAAACTCTCCATATTAGTTTCATAATTTACTCCTTTTTTGTTTCACCATATTCTACAATTACACACTTCTTATTTGTTCATATATTTGAATAAACATGAAACATTCTCTTTGCTAGCCTAATATTTTTAGAATAGTTTTCTTTGTTGTAATTTTTTCCACTTTCTTATTTTTGTTCTGAAAGACTTAAACGGTGCAACAGTATTAATGTGAATCCATTTCCATATTGGCCAATTAGCTGGAGTTGATGATGACCATTTTCTCCCACCTTGTTGAAATAATTCCACATCTGTATAACTATTAATCAATTCAATAATTTGCTGTTCTACTTTTGTAAACATATTACATAATTCTTTTAAGGTGTATCCATCATATTGTTTGTAAAAACTTTCATATAATGAACCAAGATTATTCCACTTGTAATCTGGTGTTGGTGTTACAACAACATGCCCTTGTTGCTCTTGATTTTCCCAATTAAGAATCAAATTCATCCATCCCAACTGATAAGCAAGCATTTGAGAAGGTGTTTTATCCACTTCACTAATGAATATATCTTTCTCTTTATCATCAATATCACCAAATTCTTCGATGAATAACTTTGCACGTTTTTGAATTTCTAAAATTAATTCTTCTCTATTTTGATATTTTTGCAATTTGTTACCTTCTTTCAAATTACTAATTTTATATAACTATATATATAATACTTCTATAAAACTAAAGAATCAAGGTAACTGGTCTGTGAGCACTAGGAATAGTTACTGGATAAGTTATACTTAATTAGACAATAAATACTCGGACATGATAAAATTAGGTAAATAGAACTGGAGGAAAATGAATATCCCCAACGATCATTAGAAATGAAAAAAGGATTGATTGGTATTATTAATGAGATGAATTTATATGAGAACGGAGCGTAAGATTATGTATTATTGGAATGAAGATAATTTTAAAGGACTAAAAGAAATTGGTGAAAAATATAGTATTCAAAATGGGTATGAAGATTTTTCAAAGTATTGTCTTTTAAAGGAAAAAGGCTTAAGAAAACAAGCACATAAAGCTGTTGAAGATTTTATATCATTAACTCGATCTAAGAATATAGATGAACAAAGGGAAATTGCAAAAGAACTTGCTTTTTTAAGCTATTATAATAAAGAAGTCCATCAACTTATACCTCAACAGCTTCATCAATTTTTAATTACAATACTTAAAGAATGGACTAAAAAGAAAACAGGTGATGTCACACCTTATCGCTGGCTTGGATATTTTTGTAATAATTTAGATTACTATGAAGAAGCAATCAGAATATGTCCAGCAGATGAGATTTCACTTATTGAACTAGTGAAAGGTAAATTGAACAATGTGGATTATCAAACACATCATTTGTCTGAAACAATGTTTATTGGAAACATAGAAAATGCTAGGGCTTCTTTAGAATATGCGTATAATGCTATTAAAAAACTAAAGTCGGGAACACTTAAAGATAGTCTTTGTGATGGATATAATTATTATAAAAAACTTATTGATGCATGGGAGGAATATATAAAGGAAAAACGTGAAATATCCTTCCCAAAGTGGTGTAAAACTAGAGGAGAAAATTTCAATTTTGGAATAATAGTATACTATAATAAATAGAAAAAATATTCACAACTTTCGGTAAACCAAGGTGAATCAAAGGGACAGATACCTTGATTCCAAATGTGATTCCAGGTTATTTTTGTTTCTAGAAATATATGGTATTCTAAAAGAAAATTATTAACCTTTATTACATAAAGTTCATCCGAAAGGTTCGTGATAAAAATGAAAGAAAAACGTATAGCCAT
>NZ_RYYS01000018.1 GCF_004138215.1 Anaerophilus nitritigenes | reverse complement strand
TTTGCAAAAAATTAAATGTTGGAGTTATTCACCCCAACATTTATTATAGAACCTTTTTTTTATAGTATGAATAAGCTTAGACGAAATTTTCATATATGGCCATGACTGTGAATAAAATAGAATATGAAAAAGGTATAAAGGGGGTATAAAAATTGATTGTGGTCATGAAGAAGAAGTGGATTTTTCGTCTTTTTGTACTATGTTTTGTGATATATATATTTAGTTTTTCTACACGAATCTTAGAAGTTTCTAATCGAATTATGCTTAATAAAGTCATCATTATTGATGCAGGTCATGGAGGTATTGATGGAGGAACTGTATCTAAATCAGGGGTATGTGAAAGTCATATAAACCTTTCTATTGCATTGAAGGTAAGAAAGTTACTAGAACAAGATGGAGCAGTGGTACTTTTAACTCGAAATAAAGATATAGGTCTTTATACGGAAGAGGGAAGTATTAGAAAAAAGAAAAATGAAGATTTAAGAAATAGAAAAAAAATAAGAGATGAAAGTAATGCAGATTTATTTATAAGTATACATATGAATAGTTTTACAGATTCTAAATATTATGGAGCACAAACCTTTTATCCCAAAAATTCAGAGGAAAGCAAAAAAGTATCAGAATACATACAAGAAGAATTAATTAAAGTATTAGACGATGGCAATCATAGAAAGCCAAAGGAAAAAAGTGATGTATACCTTTTAAAAGAATCTAGTATTCCTATGGTGTTAATAGAGTGTGGTTTTTTATCTAATCCACAAGAAGAGAAGCTTTTACAAGATGCTAAATATCAGGAAAAAGTTGCATGGAGTATTTATACTGGAATGATGAAGTATTTTCAAGAAGAGAAAATGTAAAACAATAATTACAAAAAATATAATATATAAAGCAAAATAAATATGTTGTGGATAAAATGTGGATAAAAAAAATAAAATATTTCAAATCAAGGAATATCAAAGGTTAGACACACTTTGTGTTATCCACAGAATTATCCAGAACAAATAATATATTTTAAACTAAAGGTGTGGACAAAGAGGATAAAAAAATAATATATATGAAAAACCAGTATTTGTAGACGCAATAATTTATTCACAAATATTATCCACATTTTTAAAGAACATGTGGATAATATTTTTAAAATACATACAGAATTCCATTCTTATATAAAAGTCAACATAATTGAGCTTGTTGAATATAATGAATATATAAGGAGGGGATCTATTGAAGAAATGGGTATTATGGGTACTTATGTGTATTTTTTGTATAGGAATATTGATATTTGTAAATCAAATAATGTGAAAACATAACAGAGGAGCATAAAACCGATTTTCTTGATATTGAATAATTTCTACTTGATCTCCAGTTTGTAAATTTGTAATATGGCATTTTTCTATACTTTTATATACAGTGCAAGGATATTTTATTATACTATCAATCAGAATAAGTACAATACAAAGAATATCTTTTTATATAAGATAATAGAGAGGGAGAAGATTTTGTGGATAACAAAGTAATCTTGTTATTAGAGGAAATGAATGATATGTTAAAAAGAATCTATGATCTATTAAAAACTACAAATTGTAATACAATTAGGAATAATAATATTGCAAAAGAGAATGAAAATAAAGATATAGAGCTATTAGAAAAAGAAGATAAAGATGATATTTTAACAAATTGGGAAAGTAAGATGCCACTAAATGAAGTGATGGATAAATTATATCCATATAGTAAATATAAGAAAAAATGAGGGACAATTAATTTGTCTCTCATTTTTTATCGAGGATTAAGTAATAGAAAATAAAAGAGGATGTATAAAATTACCATAGAAGTTAATATATAAGGGAAAAGGGGTTTAGGGGGATAGACATGCATCATAAAAAAATGAAAAATTTTATAAAGATTTTCAAAAAAGAATTAAAAAAGGAGATTATAAAAAAAGCTTTTGAGATCCATATCCCAGAAAAATTGTGGATGAAAGGTCTTAAAGAAATAGTTGAAAAAATAAGTTATAGATATTTTTATTGTTTTATTATTTTAGAGTATACAAGAATAAAAAATATGATAGCTATAAAAAACTATACAAATTATCAAGAATTTTTTACAATTTGGGATGATTTATGCAAAGCTGTTCCTTTTGTTTTTAATCCTATTAAAGAAGAGGAGAGAATTTTATTTCCAAGTTCATTTAAAAATATAAAAAATATACTAAATGATTTTTTAAAATTAGAAGATATGGAGAAAGTAGAGAATATAGGGTGGATCTATCAATACTATTTTTTAGAAAAACAAAAAAATACGACGGGTATCCACAAAGCTAGGATGAAGCAAGAGGAAATGATTGTAGCCACCCAGATTTTTACGCCTGAGTGGATCAGTAAGTATATGGTAGATAATACACTTGGAAAGCTATGGATTGAGGATGTAGGAGATGAAAAGATTAAGAAATATTTATCTTTTTATATCCCACAAAAAGAATCTAATGACAAAAGAAAAATAGACCCTAAAAATATAAAAATCATAGATCCTGCTTGTGGAGTAGGAAATCTATTATCATATGCTTTTGATGTCTTATATCTTATCTATCTACATGAAGGGTACTCATCAGAAGATATTCCAAAATATATTTTGAATTATAATTTATACGGGCTAGATGTGGATGAAAAAGTAGTAGAGATAGCAAGATTTATTCTCTTTACAAAAGCTTGGGAAAAAAACAAAAATATTTTTTATGAAGCTATAGATCTATCTGTATATTCTATAGAGGAAAGCAATGATTTAGTAGGACAAGAAGAAAGTTTTTTAAAATATATTCCAAAAGAAAAGATTCATCTTATGAAAAAAGAGTTGAAAAATCTTTTAGATATTTTTTATGATGCAAAAAAATATGGTTCTATTTTAAAAGTGAAAGATTTAAAAATAAAAGCTTTAGGGGAATATGTTAAATGGATGCCAGAAAAAATGAGGAGGTTGCTCATTTTAGGGAAAATTCTTTCCAATACTTATGATGTGGTAATTATGAATCCACCTTATTTAGCAAATAAAAGAATGAATATAGATCTTAAAACATATGTAGATGAGTATTATAAAGATTATAAAGAAGACTTATTTGCAGTCTTTATAAAAAGAGCTATGAATTTTGCAAAGAGAGAGGGCTATATAGGTTGTATGACAAGTTTTGTATGGATGTTTATCAAAAGATATGAAGAAATGAGAAAATACATACTCTTAGAAAAATCATTAAAAAGTCTTATACAATTAGAGTATTCAAGCTTTGAGGATGCCACTGTTCCTATTTGTACTTTTGTTATGAAAAATTTAAAACAAGATCAAGTGATAGACTTTATAAGACTTTGTGAATTTAAGGGAGCAAAAGTGCAACCTAAAAAAGTAATAGAGGCTATAAAAGATGAAAATATTTATTATAGGTATAAAAGAAAAGGTATGGATTTTAAAAAAATTCCAGGAGTACCTCTTGCCTTTTGGGTTAATGATTCTATCATCAATGATTTTAAATTGGGTGTATCTTTAAAAAAAATTGCACAGCCCAGAGTAGGTCTTCAAACAAGTAACAATAAAATATTTGTAAGGTACTGGTTTGAAGTAGATAAGAACAAAATAGGGTTTGGCTATGAAAGTAGAGAAAGAGCAAAAATTAGTGGATATAAGTGGTTTCCTTACCATAAGGGAGGAGAATTTAGAAAATGGTATGGAAATCATATCTATATAGTAAATTGGGAAAAGGATGGAGAAAAAATTAGAGAGTACAATAAAAAGCTTAATGCTTCAAGGTCTTCTAATATAGGAATTGCAAATACTTCTTATTATTTTAAAAAAGGAATTTCATGGTCATTTGTAAATTCTTCAAGATTTTCAGCTCGATGGAGAGAAGAAGGATTTTTATTTGATACATCTGCTTCTTCTTTATTTTCTCAAAAAAATTTATACTTTTTAATGGGTTTTTTGTGTTCTAAGGTAGCAGCATACTTTTTAAATATTATGAATCCTACTATTAATCTACAGCCTGGAAATATGGGGCTAATTCCAATTATTTTTCCTAATGAAGAAATAAAAAAAGAGATAGAAAAAATTTCGAAGGAGTGTATTGATATTTCTAAAAAGGATTGGGATCAATATGAGGTGTCTTGGGATTTTAAGGTACATCCCTTTGTGATTCATAAAAAAGAAACGATAAAAGATACATATCTATACTGGGAAGAGATGTGTAAAAAAAATCTAAAGGTATTAAAAGAAAAAGAAGAAAAATTAAACGAAATATTTATTAAACTATATAGATGTGAAAAAATATTAGATCCATATGTAAAGGACGAAGATATTACCTTAAGAAAGATCAATCAAACTCAAGAGATAAAAAAATTTATATCTTATGGAGTAGGTTGTATGATGGGAAGATATGATTTGAAAAAAAATGAAATGTTTAAGTTTTATCCATGTAAAGATGGCGTGATTCCTATTACAAATGGATTTTCTCATTCTATTGTACCTTTTTTTATAAAGTTTATAGATGTTTTATTTGGAAAAGAGAAGATAGATGAAAATATTTCTTTTCTTTTTAATGGATTGCAGCATGACAAAATAAAAAAATATTTTGAGGATAAGTTTTTTAAAGATCATATGAAATTTTTCTATAAAAGACCTATTTATTGGATGCTTTCATCAGGAAGATATAAAGCTTTTGAGGGACTTTTATATGTTCATAAATTTAATCAAGATACTATTTTTATGATAAGAAATGATTACATTAAAAAAATCATAAATCAAAAGGAAAAAATATACAAAGAAGTATCTAATAATCTAAAGATTCATAATGAATTAGAGGAGTTAAGAAGATATGATAAAAAACTTGAAAAATTAGAAGGAAGATCTATAGATTTAGATGAAGGAATACAAAAAAGTTATAAAAAATTTGAAACCATCTTAAAAAAATAGAAATTATCATCCTACTTTCCAAATCTTTTACATATAATCTAATAAAGTATAGATAGGATGCCTATGAAAAAGATATATTGTAAGGAGGGGGTAGGTTGATTTTATTTGTAACAATAAAGAAAAAATATATTGCTTTAGTGTTAGGTCTAGTAATAGTAATAGGGTGTTTATATTTTCATACATCCATACGACAGGTATTTGTACAGGATGAATTAGGTCAAACAATACAAAATATATTTCATAAAAGAAATCAAGCTATATTAGATAAAGATGAAAATACTATTCAAAAGTTATATGATACACAATTAAGATATGGAATATGGGCATATGAACATGAAATTAAAAAAATGAAATATCTTCATAAGTGGGCAAAAAAACAGGGAGTTGTATTTACAAACATTGACTCTAATACAGTAGTAGGTAAAATAAATGATAAAGGAGAAAAAACAACAATAAATTTGATTGCATCAACTACATATGAATATTGTTATGAGAATGATCAAACTATAAAAAATGCCTTTCGTATAGGAACTTATCATTCAGTAGATGTTCAAAAAAGAGGAAATGAATGGATTATTATAAGGGAATGGTATACAGATCCTTTTGCAGATTCTATGGAGCTTGATGAAATTAAAACAGAAGAATTTAAAAAATATATTGTAGACCAAAAGGAAAGAGATTTTTCAAATATGATACAGAGGAGAAAAAATGCATTAAAGTATGCAGATGAGTATTGTGGAGCAGCAGCAAAAGAGGATTATATCTATAATAAAAAATATATTAATTATAATCATTTAGGAGGAGATTGTGCAAATTTTGCTTCTCAGATTTTACATGAGGGAGGAGAATTTAGAAAAAATAGTACATGGAATTATACAAAGGAAGGAAGTAAAGCTTGGATCAATGCACATGCTTTTAAAAATTATATGATCTATAGTGGGAGAGCTTCTACAGTAGCTTATGGAACTTATGATCAAGTATACAAGGGTGCGTATAAATTATTACCAGGAGATTTTGTTGCCTATGAAAAAAAAGGGAAAATAACACATATATCTGTTGTAACGGGTGCAGATTCTAAAGGGTATGCTCTTGTAAATTCTCATAATACAGATAGATATAGAGTCCCTTGGGATCTAGGTTGGAGTGATAAAAAAATAAAATTTCATCTTGTACATGTTCATTTTTAAAATTCCTAATAAATATTGGGAATTTAATTTTTTTACTATAAAAAATTTGATGAGCATCATGAGAATTTTTATTTTGAAATCAAAGGATATTATACAAAAATTATCTAATCAAGGAATGGAGGTACTTTAAAAGATGAGTAACACCTTTTTTTTATGTAAATTTTTGTGTATACTGGTAGTATAAAGAACGAAGGAGGAGTAAGGGTGATTGAAAAATTAAAATGGTATCATAGTATTAAATTTAAATTGCTTGGAGTAATTATTATCACTCAATTATTTAGTTCCACAGTAGGAAATATGGTTAATATGGGGATTGTCAAATCAAAAGATGTTCTTGAGCAAATGGGAATATATGCAGATTTTTTAGGGGGAAAAGTAGGAATATTTGTATCTACTTTATTAGGAATTATTATTATGTCATGGGTTACTATTGCAGTATATGATCGGTTGGTACTAAATAGATTGTATACTTTGATCAATGCAAGTAAAGAGTGGGCAGCAGGCAATCTATCTACAAAGATTGAAATACATGGAGAAGATGGGATTAGTATATTAGGACAAAATTTAAATCAAATGGCACAAAACCTACATCATACAGGAATGACTGTTAATGCAATGGTAGAAAAACTTAGTGATGCCTCAGAGCAATTAAAGATGATTTCTCAACAAACAACAGATACAATTCATCAAGTATCTAATTCTATGAATGAAATTGCAAAAGAGACAGAAGGACAAGCACAAGAATCAGAAAATGGGGCATGGCAGGCTAATGAATTATCACAAAAAATGAATGAGATTTCTAATCTTATTGATAATTTGAATAAAGAATTTATAGAAACTACTACATTAAATGAAAAGGGAGTTTGTTCTATTCAAAGACTAGGACAAAGATCTGACGATACAGCTCAGTCAGAAAAAAAAGTCAATGCAGTAATTATGGATATGGCACAAAGTATTAATTCTATTGGAATGGTTATAGAAACTATTGTAGCTATTGCAGAACAAACTAATCTTTTGGCTTTAAATGCTTCTATAGAAAGTGCCAGAGCAGGAGAGGCAGGAAGAGGCTTTGCAGTAGTAGCAGAAGAAATTAGAAAATTAGCAGAAGAATCTGCTCATGCAGCAGAAGAAATTAAAGATTTAATTAAAGCTATTGAATCTAAGTCTGCTCATGCAGTAGAATCTATTCAAAATAATCATGAAGTTTTTAAAGAACAAATCAATGCAGTACAAGAAACAGAAAATATTATTCATCAAGTCACACAAAAGGTACAGTTACTTTTTACAGATATGAAAAAGATCAAAAATTTTAATGAAGAGATGGTTATACAAAAAGAAAAGATGGTTGTGAGTATGGAAAAAATTTCACAGTCTTCTCAACAAATATCTGCTGGAACAGAAGAGGTATCTGCATCAGCAGAGGAGACATTAAGTAGCATGGAGCAACTTTTAAGCTATGCACAAAGTTCTAGTCAATCTGCAGAAAAATTAAGGGAACTTTCAAAACAAATAGTTAAAAATTAAGACTGTGGAAATCCACAGTCTTTTACTTATATTACTTATTTTAAAAATGATTGTATAAAATGAACTATTGGTATTTTTTACAAGTGAAGGATTTATTATAGAATTTTTCTATAAGTATATAAGCTGAGTAGGGTCTTGTATTATAATTTAAGTAACCATACAAAAAGGGGGATAATAAATGGCAGATTATAGAGAATTATGGGGATCATTAGGAATGGATTTAGAAAAGCATGATCAACTTTGTGCAGTACTTCCAGAATTTTATGGAGATATTTATTTATCTCAAGAAAATCGTCCTGAAGGAATGAATTATTATAATATGGTGGTTTCAGAAATTCATGGACTACGTATTGCTGAGCTTTCTGAGCATAGAAAAAATGGGAAAAAGGTATTAGGAAGTTTTTGTGTATTTGTACCTGATGAAGTAACTTTTGCAGCAGATGCCATTGGAGTAGGGTTATGTGGAGGATCAGATTTTTGGATACCAGATGGGGAAAAGGTTTTACCAAGAAATATGTGTCCACTGATTAAAGCTTCTGTAGGAGCAAAAACAAGTGAAACCTGTCCTTATTTTCAATCAGTAGACATGCTTGTAGGAGAGACTACATGTGATGGAAAGAAAAAAGCTTGGGAGATATTAAAAGATTATGCTCCTATACATGTAATGGATCTTCCTCAAATGAAAAGAGAAAAAGATAAGATTCATTGGATAGATGAAATTAAAATATTTAAAGAAAAGGTAGAAAAACTAACAGGAAATGAAATTACTACTGAAAAATTAAAAGATGCAATTAAGCTTATTAATGATAAAAGAAAAGCTCTTCAAAGATTATATAATACAAGAAAAAATAAAAATATTCCTATTAGTGGAAAAGATGCTTTATTGATTACTCAAATTGCTTTTTATGATGATCCAGATAGATTTATAGAAAAAACAAATGAATTATGTGATGAGTTAGAATTGCGTATTCAAAGAGGAGAAGGAGTATTTAAAGAAGGTGCACCAAGAATATTAGTAGCGGGAACTCCTATGGCTGTTCCAAACTGGAAACTTCATCATTTGATAGAAACTAGTGGTGCTGCTATTGTCTGTGAGGAAACCTGTACAGGGACAAGATATTTTGAAAATTTAGTTAAGGAAGAAGCAGTGTCTTTAGATGATCAAATCAAGAATTTAGCAGATAGATATTTAAATATCAATTGTGCCTGTTTTACTCCAAATGAAGGAAGAATTGATGATTTGATAAGACTTTATAAAGAATATAATGCAGATGGAGTGATTTATTACAATCTTTCGTTTTGCAATACGTATGCTTTAGAATATAAGAAGATCAAAGATGTACTAGATCAAGAAGGAATTCCTATGATGATGATTGAAACAGATTATAGTCTTCAAGATTCAGGACAAATTATAACAAGGCTAGAAGCTTTTCTTGAAATGCTAGAAAATAATAGGGAAGCTGCAGTTACTAAATAAGGTGATAAAATGCTAAATACTTATGTATTATTTCCTTCTCATACAGATGGGTTGGCATTAGAAAAAATATTAAAAATAGAAAAAGTAACATATACTATTGTTCCTACTCCTAGAGATTTGAGTAAATGCTGTGGAATATCTATTATGTTAGATCCAAAAGATCAAGAGAGGGTACAAAATATCCTAATGAAGTATTCAGATATTAAAACAGAAGGGATCTATACCATAGAAAGGAAAAAGAGAAATTGGTTTAAATAGAGAATATAAAAAAACAAAACATCTTATAAGTTTATTAACTTATAAGGTGTTTTGTTTTGAACTTGTTTTTAGTTGAAAAGAAGGATTTAGACTACTTATAGAGTATTATAAAATATAGAAACAAGATAATGAAATATAGAAAAAATGACTAAGCATTTTAGAGAGGATGGTACTATGAAACTAAAAAACAAGATGATTTTGTTTGCTGTACTGATGTGTACTTTTAGTATTTTATTTATTTCTACACTAAATTATAATATATCCATCAAGAATCTAGGCAAAGAATTAGATAAAAAAGTACAGCTTGAAACTACTGGAATCGCAAAAGATATAGATAAATGGATGGCTTTACAAAAAGATTCACTATACGAAGTAATAGAAAGTATGATAATAGGAAATCAATTTGAATATGATTATGCATGTAATTATTTAAAGCAAGCTAGTGAAAGAAATCCTGGAAATCTTTACTTTATGTCTTTTGAAGATCAATATTATCTAGAGGCTACAGGATTTAAGCCTACTTATGATCCTACACAAAGAGGATGGTATATAGGAGCGATGAAAACAGATGATTTTTATATATCAGAGCCTTATGAAGATTCAAAAACAAAAGAAATGGTTATAACAATTGCTAAAAAATTTAAAACACTAGATGGAAAAAAAGGAGTTATAGCGACAGATCTTTTTATTGATGATTTAGTAGAGTATATAGATGATATAAAGGTAGGAGAAGGTTCGTATGCTTTTTTAATAGATCATCAAGGCAATATTATAACTCATAAGAATGATGGATTTAAACCAAAAGAAGATCAATATACTAAGGTTGATGACATATTAGATCAAAATATAAAAACTATTATGAAAGATAATAAGATAAGCCTTAAAGATAGAAAAGTAAAAGATTATGATGGAATACATAGATTTTTCTTCTTTGGAGATATCATAGAATCTAAATGGACAGTAGGGGTAGGAGTATCTGCAGAACATACAATAGGAATTCTTAATAAATCTATTTACTATACTTTATTTACAATGGTTATTGTTTTAATAATATCAGTAATAGTATCTTTAATTATATCAAAATCTATTACAAAGCCTATTTTACATACAGTTCAAATATCAGAAAATATAGGGAATCTAAATTTAGGTGATAAAATAGAACAAAAGCATATTCAAAGAAAAGACGAGATTGGTCAAATGTATTACTCTTTTCAAAACATTATAGAGAAACTAAAAATATTTGTAAAAGATATGGAAGACTCTATTGATACAAATCATCAAGTATATGAACAAACCATAGAGAAACTAGATTTTTTAGTAGCTCAAGCACAAGATACCTCTGCAACTGCACAGCAATTATCAGCAGGGATGGAAGAAACTGCAGCTTCTACTATATCCATTAATGAATCTACAAATGAAATAGACTATGCTATTTCGGATTTTGCCAAGAAAATGGAAGAAGGAGCAATAACTTCGCATGAAATCAATGAAAGGGCAGAAAATTTGAGTAATCAATTTATTGAAGCAAAAGATAATACTATGAATATCTATGTAAATACAAAAAAAGAAATAGAGGAGGCTATTCAATCAGCAGAAAAAGTAGAAAAAATAAATGTTTTATCTAATGCAATATTAGAAATTACAGAACAAACAAGTCTTTTATCTTTAAATGCAGCTATTGAAGCAGCAAGAGCAGGAGAATCTGGAAGAGGATTTGCAGTAGTAGCAGATGAAATTAGAAAACTATCTGATAGATCTAGCGAAACAGTAGGAGAAATACAATATGTGACTCAGGATATAAACAAATCTGTAGCTCAGTTGATAAAAAATACCAATTATTTGATACAATTTTTAGAAAAGGATGTAATATCAGATTACGAAATGATGGTGAATGCAGTCAATCAATACAAAGAAGATGGTTTTTCATTAAACAATATTATATCAGATTTATCAGCTACATCAGAAGAGTTAGCTGCAACAATTAATGAAATCTCTACATCTATTAAAGATATATCTACTACAGTAGAACAATCTACAGAAGCTACAAATAATATTGCACAACAAAACATGAATATATTAGAGGCTATAAATAATATTCATGATATACTTAAGAAAAACAAAGAGGTATCAAATAAATTACAAGAAATAGTTTCTAAAGTGAATAAATAAATATTTTACAGATAATTTTTGTACAAATTCTTAATAATTGTTCCTAATTTTTATGACTTTGATATAATATACTTTGTCAACAGTTTGAGACTTTCAATTGAAAGTCTTTTTTGTATGTATAAAGAATATAAAGAATGAAATACTTATAATTTGGTATAAAATAGTATAATGAAAATTACTTACAATATGGAGGACTTTACATGACACATAATGATTTAGAAAAATACGTACAATATGGAGTGACTGGTACACCTCAAATAAAAGCAGATGAAAAAAGAATTTGGCTTGGAGAATTTAGAGAAAGAGTAGTATTTGCTTTAACATATGATCAAATTTATAAGGAAGAAGCTATAAAAGTAGTAAAAGAAAAATGTAAAGATGAAAGAGTAAAAAAAATTATTATTGAAAATAATATAAGATCAGAGATTGCAGAAAAATTTATGGATATATCTAAAGAATTTCAAAAAGATTATAAAACAATAGATATGGGAGATAAAAAAGGAGATATTGCACTGGTACTTGCAAGTGACGATGCAGTAGAGGAAAACAATATAATTCTTGAGAAAATACCTTCTTTACCACAAGAATTCTTAAATATCAAAAATAAAAAAATATGTAAAAAACATATTGAATTTTTACAAAAAGAAGCTCCTTTTTTTGTAGATGAATTTAAAGAAATTAATTTTTTAGATCAATTTGTGGGAATAAAATGTGAAGTTTGTGAGCGAACAAAAAAAGGATTTGAAAAATAATTTTTAAATGTATATTCTTATCTTTCTAAGTCAATACTTTTAATAACAAGGGAAGAGAGAAGTTGTAAAATATGTTTTCGTCCCCCTTTAACATATTTGATAATAAATTCTCTTCCCTTTCTATTTTTTAAGGGAGATGAGATTTTGAAAAAAATTATAAAAAAGATTTGTCTTTATTCATTTATATTGATCCTATGTTTTATATTTACTATGAATCGTACAGATGCTTTTACAAAGGAAGAGGGAATTTTAAAAGCTTTTGAAATTTCGGGAGGAAATTTAGAAGAGATTAATCTTAATGGTCATACAAATATAAAAAAATATACAGACCCAAAAGAAGGTAAAAAAATAGCTTTACATCTTTCAAAACAATTACTGATGACAAATCCACAAATCCTAGATACATCAGAGCAAGAAAATACTCAAATTTATATTCAAGGAAAAACAGAAAACAAAGAAGATATATCTTTGATTATTCAATCTATAAAAAATGAACATATAAAGGAAACGAATATAGTAGTAGACGTAATCTATGATAAAATAATAGATATTCATCAGGAAACAGAAAATATAAAAAAAATATTGAATTATTTCGGAACTACCACATTTACCTCTTGCATTACAGGAAGCTATGTGGGAAAATTAGAAGGTGAAACAAAAGAACAAATTATAACAGATATAATGAAAAATTTAAAGATCAAAGAAATAGAAAAATTTGATAATAAAGATATGATCAGCACAACTGGATATAGTAGCAAAATAAAAGATCATATAAGCTATGGAGGAAATAAAGTAAATATGCATTTGGCAATAAGATATAATTCTTATGACCAAAAAACATATATCTGGATAGGAACACCACTCATTGCTATAGGTTATTGATTTATTAAAGCCACAAGCATAAGAATACGAAGCTAAAGGAGGATCATGATGTGGCAAAGATTGTTGTAGAAAAAAGCCCAGCATTACATGGAAAAGTAAGAGTAAGTGGAGCAAAAAATTCTGTATTACCCATCTTAGCAGGAACGCTATTGGCACAAGATACTTGTGTATTAGAAGATATACCAGCTCTTAGAGATGTCGAGGTAATTGGTGAAGTTTTAGGATCTGTAGGAGCAAAAGTTAATAGAAATGTACAAAATGGATTAATAGAAATTAATGCAGCACAGCTAAATCAATATGAAGCACCTTATGAACTAATTCGTAAAATGAGAGCATCTTTTTTAGTAATGGGGCCACTTCTTGCAAGACAAGGAAAAGCAAAGATTTCTCTCCCTGGAGGATGCGCGATAGGGACTAGACCAATTGACTTACATCTTAAAGGCCTTCAAGCATTAGGAGCACAAATTGATGTAGGACACGGATATGTAGAGGCAAAAGCAAAAGAACTTATAGGAGATAAAATTTATTTGGATTTTCCAAGTGTTGGTGCAACAGAAAATATTATGATGGCTGCAACAATGGCAAAGGGAATCACTGTAATAGAAAATGCAGCAGAAGAACCTGAGATTGTGGACTTATCTAATTTTTTAAATGGTTTAGGTGCAAAAATAAAAGGAGCAGGAACAGATACCATAAAGATAGAAGGAGTAAAAGAATTAGGAGGAACTAGACATACAGTGATTCCTGATCGAATCGAAGCAGGAACTTTTATGGTAGCAGCAGCTCTAAGTGGTGGAGATGTGACGATAGAAAATTGTCTAAGTGATCACGTGAAACCTATGATTGCAAAATTAAGAGAATGTGGAATAGAAATAGAGGAAAATGCAGATAGTATTCGAGTAATAGGAAAAAGATCTGTTATCCCTACAGACATAAAGACATTACCGTATCCAGGATTTCCTACAGATATGCAAGCTCAATTTATGACTCTTTTAAGTGTTGCAAAGGGAACAAGTGTAGTTATAGAGACAGTTTTTGAAAATAGATTTATGCATGTAGCAGAACTAAAAAGAATGGGTGCAAATATTAAAATAGAGGGAAGAAGTGCTGTAGTACAAGGAGTAGATACACTTCAAGGAACACAGGTAAAGGCTACAGACTTAAGAGCAGGTGCAGCACTAATTCTTGCAGGAATGGTGGCAGACGGAACAACAGAAATAGGAGAGATCTACCATATTGATCGGGGATATGTGGAAATCGAAAATAAACTAAGAGCTTTAGGAGCAAAAATAAGAAGAGAAGAATAGTAAAAATCGCATGTTTAATAGAAACATGCGATTTTTGTTCTATCCCTCTTTTGATCTTCATAAAATGTAGTAGATATACTATACAAAAGATCCAAAAGGGGGAGAACTTATGAAAAATTTATTCATTTGGATGGGGAGCATTATAGGAATCATTATTATTATTCCTATGATATTGATACAAAGCTGTGATATTCAAAAATCTCCTGTACAAAAAACAAAACAAAAAATTTTAAAAAATGATCAAAAAGTTCATGTTTATCTACAAAACCAAAAAAAAGTACAAACTCTAGATTTGGAGGAGTATGTAAAAGGAGTTATATCAGGAGAAATGCCAGCAACATTTGAAATGGAGGCTCTAAAAGCTCAAGCAGTGGCAGCAAGAAGCTATGCTGTATCAAGAATCAATGCATATAAAAAAAATGGAAATCAAGTTCATCCAAAGGCTGAGCTTTGTGATACGGTTCATTGCCAGGTATGGCTTTCAAAAGAAAAACTGACAGAGATTAAATCAGAACAATGGATGAACAATTATTGGCCAAGGATAGAAGAAGCAGTAGAAAAAACAAGTTCAATGATTATGACATATGAGGATAATCCTATTGATCAGCCTTTGTTTCATTCTACAAGCGGAGGAAAAACTGAAAATTCAGAAGATGTTTTTACTGCATGGGTGCCTTATCTTAGAAGTGTAGAAAGTCCTTATGAAAAGGATGCACCTCATTTTACAGATGACGAAACAATATCTATTTCTGATTTTATTAATAAAATAAAGCAAAAATACAATGATTGTACCATTGATCCTGCTAAGATTTCAACAGATATAGCAATAGTAGAAAGAAGTGAAGGTGGTAGGATTTTAAAAATAAAGGTAGGGAATAAAACACTAAAGGGTAGAGAAATTAGAGAATTATTTGGTCTTCGTTCAGCAAATTTTAAAATTGATATACAAGGAGATCAAGTGAAATTTACTACTGTAGGTTATGGTCATGGAGTAGGTATGAGTCAGTGGGGAGCTAATGGGATGGCCAAAGAGGGACATTCCTTTGAAGAAATCTTAAAGCATTATTATGTAGGAGTAGAAATTGAAAAAATGAAATAAAAATATAGATTTCGAATGTATGAAATCCATCTAGGTGGCAAGAATACTAGATGGAGGTGGAAATATGAAAAAATTTACAAAAAAAGTATGGAGTAAAGAAGGCTTTTATATTATTCTATTTCTATGTATATGTATTGTAGGTACTGTATCTGCGTGGGTTAGCAAAGAACATATAGATAAAGTCCAAGAAGAAGATGTAAAGGAACCATCATTGACAGAAGAGATGGATGATTTTTGGCAGATAGATGAAAAGGAATCATCTAGTATAATAGAAAGTATGAATGAACAACAAGAAGTCTCAAATGAGAAAGAGCAGACTCAAATTGTAGAGTCAAAGCCTAAAAAACAAAGCATTGTAAAACAAGAAGTAAAAGAAGAACCTAAACAAGAATCAAAGGAAGAAAAAATAGCGAATATGAATCTTCCAGTAAAAGGTAAGATGGGCATGGACTATGCAGAAGAAAAGCTAGTATATTCAAAAACATTAGAAGAATATACGACTCATTATGGCATAGATTTAATAGCACCTTTGAATACACCTGTTGTAGCTGCGTTGACAGGTAAGATTGTAGAAATTATAGATGATCCTAAATTAGGCACTATGATTACTATAGCTCATGATCATGATATTATTACAAGATATGCTAATTTAAGTACTACAGAAATGGTTAAAATAGGAGATTTAGTAAGGAAAGGACAAGTTATTAGTGGCATTGGAAAAAGTGCATTATTTGAAATTTCTGAAGAGCCACATCTTCATTTTGAAGTATTGATAGATGGAAAAAATATAGATCCATCTCCATTTCTTCCAATCAAAAAAGAATAAAACAGGGAGTTTCCCTGTTTTATTCTTTTTTTGATAAATAAAAGGTTGAAGAAAGTGTTCAAAGAAAGTATAGTTATGAATAGACAATAGAGTATAAAGGAGAAGATATAAAAAATGAAATATGAAGAGTTAAAACATATTGTTGAAAATGGTATATTAGGAGATTTTTCTGCAAATTGTGTACAAGTTATGAAACCTAAGTTTATTGAGTATATAGAAGATGAAAGCTTAACATGTGCATATCCAATTTTACAGGAATATTTAAATCCTAGAAATACTATGCAGGGGGGATTTATGGCTGCGGCTTTTGATAATACCCTAGGTGTATTGGTACACTTAGCTACTGGTAAAGTAGAATTTACATCCTTAGATTTAAGTGTTCAGTATCATAGACCTATTTTTGAAAAAGATGAATTAACAGTAATTGCAAAAGTCCAACACAAAGGAAGAAGAATTGTTCATGTATTAGGAGAAGGCTATAATAAAGAAAACAAGCTTATTGCAACAGCTTCTAGTAAGATTATGATTTTGGAGAAAGAAAAGTTTTTAAAGAATAAATAAAGATTTAAATTGAAAGTTTATAGACAAAGTTATAAAATTCGTAAACTCATGGCGCCAACGAAATCTTTTCATTTCATTCAAGATTTCCGTTGCTTAAAAAACGT
>NZ_RYYS01000017.1 GCF_004138215.1 Anaerophilus nitritigenes | reverse complement strand
TTCTTTGATGAATAGGTCGCTTTGTGTATCCCAGATGTACACTCTATCTCCTATATTCATCATTACAACCTCCTAGTCTGTATAAGTAATCCCATATACATGATATTTCTCTGCAAATGTATCTCTGCCAATCGTATGTGCTTCTGTATGATGTACTCTGCAAAGTGCTATTTTCCTATAGCTTGAATCATCTATTCTTTTCCTATCATTGCCCATACCTATGGCATCCCAATGATGTGTTTCAGCTTCTTTGCCACATATTGCACACTTTTTATATTTTAGGCATAGCCACAAATATTTTCCTATATCATCCGTTCTATTTAAGCCATGGTCCAATAATGGTATATTCCATTGAAAGCAAAATTCTATGATGTAATTAATAAATAGCCTTGCTGTTGTTACACTACAATTTGAAAGAGAAAAATAATCACTTCCTGTATTCGCAATGTAGCTGTATTTCATGATCTCTTTCATTTCCTCTGGCATATATCCCGTATATGTAGCCATATCTCTGATTGTTGCATATGCTTTTTTCCTTTGCTCTGCTGTAATTGTTCTTCCATCATCAAGACGTATCTCTGATTTCACCTTTCCATTTTGAGCAAATCTTTTAATGTATTCTCCTAAGTGTTTTTCTGGAATTACAACAGCTAACCTAGTTCCTTTTTCTAGTTCCCTATATCCAATGATCTCAGCATATTCATTCACTCAACCACCTCTAGTGTGTATTTTCTATAACTGCTCTAACATCTGTATAACCTTGTTTTATACTTTCACTTGCATATTTCGCTAAGTCATTAGCGTCATTACATTCAATCGTCATATTGTTTTCAGTATCGTTGTCTTTGATATACAGCATATATTTCATTTACTTCACCCTTTCTGTTATTTTAATTTCAATAATAATTTTTCTTTATCCATTGCCTAAAACTATCTATCAAGCAAGTTCTAGGATTCCCCGTTCCATCTTCGTATTTAACTTTAACTCCTTCTGCTGTTTCCATTACAGCTAAAACGGTTCTCCAATATCCTTTGAAATTTATATATGTTTTTCCTACTATAATTTCTATTGGTTTTGTCCTCATAGTTCCAACTCCTTTATAACAACCTCTGCTCTAGGTACTTCACTGTAATACTTCTCTACAGTAGCTTTTATGATCTGACTATCATCTTTGTATGCTATTCCATTAAGTGCATCTGTAATTGATTTCATGCAATTGTCTAAATCTGGTCTTTTTATAGGTCTTATGTTTCCGTTTTCCATTAAATTTTTTTTAATTTTACTTGCACTTTTAGGAATTGAAAAATATAATTTCAAGTTTATTTCTAAAGGATTTTCTAGTAGTGGTTGTCCATATGTAATAGCAAACATTTCTTTAACTAAAGTTTCATAGTTCTTTGTTTTCTCTGGTGTATGTGTCCCATACTTTGTTACACGTGGGCGACCTTTAGCAATTGGCTCTCCTGGAATTTTAAATACTAGCATTTTTCCACCTCTTATAATATCCTCTCTTTATTCTGTTTACAGTTCTTTGGACTTTGAATCTTTTTATATGTTTTACTTTCCTTTTATCTAATTTAAAAACTCTTGCAAACTGTTCTAAAACCACTTCTATATCTGCTATTTCTTCTTCCATATTGTCTATATCTTTATTTTTAACAGCTTGTATAAACTCTTCTACTTCTTCCTTAAGTTTTTCTATTTGGTTCGCTTCACCGAAATAATTAAATATTTGTTCTATCATGCGACCTCCTATTTCTGCTTTATTTCGACTTTGTTTTTGCTTTAGTATATTTATATAGCTTTGCTAGTTTTTAACTCTCTGTACGACCGAGAACGTGCTAAGAATCGATCTAGCTTGTCCATATCTATTTTCTTTTTCCTACAAATCCATTCTTTACTCTTTCCTCTTTCTAATAAACGTATAATTTCTTGTACTACTGCAATATTGATTTTCCCTTTTGTGCTACAAGCTAACACATTTAACATGCTAGGTATTTTTTCTTCTTTTGTATTTGAATATTTTTCTATGTATTTTTGTGCTTCTTCTCCTGTTATTGTTTTTACCTCTCCCTCTTGACATTGTTGCAAATATCTTTTTTCTGCTTCTTTTTTTCTTAAATTCTCTTTTTCATCAAACCACATATTTTTTTCTTCTTTTTTTGTTTCTTTTGGTTTTCCGTGCAATTTTATATACTGTCTGTATCTTAGCACTCCTAGCTTTTTAGCTAACATATTGGTGTAAGCCCCATTGCATTGTAATTTATTGCTTAAAGTAGACGGTTTTATCTGGTCTTGTTTTGGGAAATATTCTATTTTTAATTCTTTCATAATTTTTTTAATTGCTTTCATGTCTTTTTCGATTTCTGATTGTCTTGGCTCTTTAGGAATTTTAATCCATTTTGACCTTGGTAAATCTATTTTTCTTGGAAGCCTTATGGCTTCTTCTAGTGTATCTAGTCCTACTTTATCTATTTTGTACATATGGCTAAGGGATAAGTACCATCCTATTTCTTGTCTTGAAGGTATATATTTTAATCCAAGTTCTTGTATCATCCCCCTGATATCTTCAATCCATTGCTCTTTAGTCATCTTGTCCTATCCCCCTTATATAGCTCTAATGCTTGTCTTATTAAGGCTTTAGTCTTCATACCTTTTTCTACTGCTAATTGCTCGACTGCCTTTGATAATTCCATTGCAAACATATCCATGTAATTTCCCCCTTATCACTTCTAAGACGTTTTACCCATTTCAAACTTTTCACTTAAAAGTTTTGTAACTTGATTAACTTTCTGTAACTGTTTTAGATCATTTTGCACTCTTCCTGGAAGCATAACCTTGTCCGATTCTCGTTTCATATACTGCTCATATATCTTTAGAAAGTGTGCTCTATCTGCCATCAAATTTTCACTTGTACATAACTCCCTAAATCCTAATGCTTGTACAGCTTTATGCAATGGCTTATCATGTTTAACTTCTTTTAGTGCTTCATCCGCTCTATACCATCCATATTTTTTTATAAGTTCCATAACCTTTCCCCATGCTTCCGCTCCATTTAAGTTATGATTTGTAGCCAATTTTTCCATACACTTTCTTACTCCAGCTGGTGTAGGTTTAAATTCATTTGTTGCTATATATGTTTCTACTGCCATTTCAAATAGCTTAGGATCATCTTCTTTGAAAATCTTGTACCATACAAGCATTGTTTTATCATCATTGAGAATTCTAAAATTGTCATAGACACTTTCTAATACTGTAAGCCCTTCAATGAGTTGTTTTTTATCCATCTTCATCCTCCATTTCTAAAAATCTTTTTACCGCATCTACACTGTCTATGATTTTCTCTGTATTCGTTTCAAATTGTTTTCCCTTACCATTACTTTTCTTTGATCGTTCATTATTCATTTGAAGAAACAATGTATCAAAATTCTTTCTTAGTTTCTGTGTGCTCAAAATATTAGTCATCCAAAAAGAATCTTTTTGACACCATTGAATTACTTTTTTAACTTCTTCATCAGTTCTACCATCTAATCTAATAAGTCGATCTATGTGTATTGACCATTTATCCATATCTTTTAATCCTGGTACTCTTGCTTTAGGATTGTTTTTAAGAATATATTTTTTAAGATAATTTGCTAATCTATATTGAATTGATTCTTCGTTGAACTTTAGTTCAACAATATCTTTTATATCTTCTTTATCATTCTTTTCATTCTTATAATTCTTTACATTCTTGTTTGTATGTTTTCGTGTCGCTTTCGTGTCGCTTTCGTGTCGTTCGTCTGTCGCTTCTGCGTCGTTTTTACTGTCGTCTTTACTTTGGTAATCGTTGTAATTTACTACTGTTATAATGGTTTTTTTAGTGTCGCTTTTTACGATTAACATTCCATCATTTTCTAATATTTTTAGAAAGTTTTTTAATTTAGTATTTGACCATCCCCATCTATCACATAATTTTCTAATAGATGTTATTCGGCTGCCTCTTTCAACTAAAATCAATTCATTTCCTATTAAAACTTTCCTATCCTCGTGATTCATCATCATGATTAAATCTATCCATGCTTGACCTTTAGAGAATGGTTTATCCTGCCATAACCAATTTTTTTTAATGCACCTGTGAACTTTAATCCATCCCTGCATTTCACCACCTACTAGCTCAAATAATAATGTATGATTTTAACAATAGCTGTAAATAATACTGCT
>NZ_RYYS01000016.1 GCF_004138215.1 Anaerophilus nitritigenes | reverse complement strand
CGTTTCTATATATTTTCCAAATTTGAAAATTTAGTGACGTTTTTTATGACTTTGTCTATAAGCTAAAGCTTCTCACGAAGCTTTATTTATTATAATGTATTTTTAATTTTTGAAAAAATTTCACTTTATCTAATGCAATCATAAGAGGAGCTGCAAGAATTCCTCCTCCAATTCCTTGAGTAATATTTCCTACAATACCCACTACCGCTCCCTTAAATCCATACAATATACTTTCAAACAACAAATATCCACCCACCATCACTACTGATCCTACAATCACTGAAAAAGAAAAAGCTACTAGTTTTTTAGATACTCCATCATTTTCTTTTACTATCTTATGATAGATATAACCTACTATCAAAGCATCTAACCCTTTAATCACAAAAGTTGCAGGTGCATATATAAAATAAGAAGAAAATACATCCGCAAACAAAGACCCAATAGCAGCAGCAATACTTCCTAAAACTGGTCCTAATAATATACCACTAAGATATACCATACTATCACCAATGTGAATATATCCTTTTGTAGGAGTTGGTACCTGAATTAACATAGTACCTACTAAAACTAATGCAGTCATCAATCCTGTCATGGTTAATTGTCTTATATTCATTTTGTTCATTGTATCGTTCCTCCTTCAAATTGTATCTATTTATATTTTTTCAAATTGATTATAACACAGAATAGTATCTATGTAAACTATAAAACCAACTATAATGTATCGTTACATTGTAGTTGGTTCATTATTAATTAGAATAAAAAATTCTCATAGAAACAATAAAAAAGCAAGTCAATTTTTAATGACTTGCTTTTTTATTGTTTCTATTTTCAATTTTGAAATTGCCTCATATACTGGAAGATAGTTAGGAAGAATTTGTTTTGCTTTATAAAGATGCCATTTTGCTTTTTCAAACTCTCCTATACTTAAATAAACTAACCCTAAATTATGATGTCCATACCCATTTTCTGGATATTTTTGCACTAGGTTTTGCCCATAATATACAGCTTGATCATATTGTTTCAAATCTTTACCATATAATTTTGTCAAATTCATTAAAATAACGGTATCCATTTCATTTTCTTTTATGAACTTTTCATAATATTCAATGGCTTTATGATAATTTGAAGTTTCTTGATAAGCGATAGCTAAGCTATAATAAATATCATCTTTTATATTCCATACATCCTCTAAATCTAAATCTAGAGCTTTTTCAAAACATATAATTGCAGCTTTATCTTTTCCAATTTGAAATAAAATATCCCCTATCAATTTCCAATTCAATGGGTGATTTGGATATTGTTCAATACGTTCTTCTAAATACAAAACTGCACTTTCAAAATATCCACAATTCATATATGCAACAATCAAATTATTTACTAAATGATCATCTTTTGGATTGATTTCTAATGCTTTTTTGCATATCTGAATTCCTTCTTCATACAAACCATGCATCAACAAAAAATTACTCATATTTAAATATGCCTCTGATGAATCTGGCTGTAACTTCTGTTGAATTTTTAAACAACGAATACTCTCATGAAGTTCTCCTTTTTCTTCATAATAATATGCTAAATCTTCAAATACATAATATCTTTTATATTTTTTTAAAAAAAATGGATTGTTTTTATATATACATAAAAAAGCAACTTTTGCAATATCCATTCTTCCTGCTTGTAGATGTACTTTTCCTTCTTCAAAGAAAATTTTCCAAGCATCTGAATTAAAAGCCACTTTTCTCAACTTGTATTTTTGAATCCACATTTGTTCCATTTCTTTTTGAGAAATAAATGTTTTAGGAAAAAACAATTGATCTTCTATCCAGAAGCAAGGAATATTTTTATAAATATGATTTTTTGCAACTTCTCCATTTCCTTCATCATTTAATTTGATTTTCACCCAATATCCAGGAATTTTTCTATATTGTTTCCGAAATTGAATACTTTTTACTCCCCAAATAGATATATTTTGCTCATAAATTTTTTCTTTAAAATGAAAAATCTTTTTCATATAATAGTCTCTTAAACTTTGCGTAGGAAAGAAAATATTCAATGTTTGCAAAATATAGCCTCCTTTCCATTTAAGGGACTATATAACTTTTTTTGGTCTTCATTACTGTAGCCCTTGTATTTTCAATACATAATATTCTATTTTTTTCATTTTGTGATTTATGATTTAAACTTTTAATTTCTATATTCCTATATTTCTATAATACAAAGCTTCTACCATTTCTATTTCCTTTTGAGTAAAACCATAAATTTTATATAAAATTTGATCTATATGATTCTGATCTATAGGATTTTCACCTTTTTGAATCATCTTGTTTGTCAATTTTTTTATTCTTTGAGCATCTTGTCCATCAATTGGCCAAAGGATAGGTATATGTTTTAAAGGTGTTGCATAAAGCTCTAAATACTCTCCTTTTCTTTTTCCTCTATTATAAAGCCAAAAATATACAATCTTAGAATTCAAAAATCCTAATAATATTTTTAAATCTACATCATCATCTTTTTTTGTCAAAAAATAAACATCTGCACTAGCATACCATGAACCATTATGAAAAGCAAATTTGTTCTCTTTTGCTCTATGAGGAACAATAATTTTTTCGTTTTCAAATATTTCTTGTTTTCTCGGCCATTGAAGAGCATACCATTTTCGTGTTCCTTTAAGAGTCTCTCTTCTTTTTTCCAGTACAGGTTTATACTTCAAAAGATATTGTAAAATTTTTTCACATCTTTGTGTTTTTATAAAAGTATTATCTAAGATGTATAAAATATATTTTTTAGGATTTATATTTACTGTATATCTTTGTATATCACTATTTTTATACATAGGCTTTACATAATGAGATTTCAAAAGCTCTAAAGAAGCGACCTCTTCTTTAGAGAGTACAAAGATCCCTTGGTCTATTACAATATTTCTAGTTTGTAACTCTTTAGAAGGAATTTTTCTTTGTATCATCTCTTTTGTTACTTTATCTGCTCCGCTGACAATTCCTTGATTAATATAACATAAGGATTCTAAATTACAATTAGATTTTTTATAAATTTTTTCTAAAATAAATCTATAATCATTATTTTCTTCTATGAAAATATGTCCATTTTCTCCATAAATACTTTGTTGTTGATCTAATGTATACTTTTTTATTTTTTGACTTTTATCTTCATAAAGATGACCATAAAGTTCCTTTGAACCAATATTTTTTTCTGTTATATATTGAATTTGAATAGGACAAGATTCATCATATCCTTCTCTAAGAAAAAATATCATATTATGTTGTCCTTTAGCTTCCTTAAAGATCTCATAATCATTGAAATTAATAATTTGCAAAAATGTGGTATTCTCTTTTATAAAATTTCTTAATTTACAAGCTCCATCAGCTGTCAAGAAATAATTAGTAGTTATATAAGAAAGTATTCCGTCCTTTTCTAAAAGTTCCATTGCTCTATAAATAAAAAAATAAAAGTAGTCCATCTTACCCTCATAATATTTTTTTCCAAAAGAAGTATCTTTTAATGCATCAAAAATTGATTTATTCCCTTTTTCCCCTAAATAAGGTGGATTTCCTAAAACAATATGAAATGTTCCCCATTTTAAAAATACATCTTCTATTAAACTATCTCCTTGTATAATGTTTAAATAAGGTAAAAAATCTATAAAACTTTTTTCATTTTCATATACTAAAGAAAGCAATACCAATTTTAAAATAATGATTGGATTTTTTTGAATATCTATTCCAAATAAATTATTTTCTACAATATATTTTTTAATAAAAAAATCATCTGTTTTTTTATATAATGACTTGTAAATTCTTTTTTTATATTTAAATATTTTTTTAAAGGATCCTATTAAGAAAAATCCTGTTCCACAAGCCATATCTATAATTTTTACTTTATCTATCCAATAAAGAAGATTCTCAATTTCTTTTTTTTCTAATGAATCTTCTCCTGTTAAAAATACTTTGATCTTTTCTTTTATATATCCTGTTTTCTTTTCAAAGTAATACAGCAAACTTTCTTCTACAATATAGTCTACTATATATTCTGGAGTATAGAAGCTTCCTGTTTTTTCCTTATCTATTAAAGAAATAGTTTTTTCATATTGCTTACTAAAGCTACTAAAGTCAAAATATAAATCTTTTATTGTATCCCATTGTATTTTTCCTTGCAATTTTTCGTCTACATCCATACTTAATTGACTAAAAATATTCTTTCCAAACTTTTTTAAAAAAAATATTTTACATAACTCTACTATATCATCAGACTCTGTTTTATCTAAAGATTTTATTTGTTTGAGTACAGTCTGTATTGTTTTTTCCATCCTATCTCCACCTAAACTATTGTTAACTCTTTATTTTCATCTATAATTATTTCTATATACTTTTGTAAACTCCTCTACTCTATTCTTTAAATATAGAAATAACGCGTAAAATACGCGTTATTTCATCATTTTTTTCAAATACATACCTTCTCCAACCTTTTTAACTCCATCTATTTGTTGTATTAATTTATCTACAATCAAATCCATATCCTGAAAATTAATATCTACACCCTTCTTTTTTAAATATTTCATAATTGTAATCAATCGAATTGGATAATCACATGGATTTTTAAAATAAGGATGTTTTTCAATTTTCTTTTTAATACTTGCTTCATTTATATCAAAAACTTTGATCACATTTTCAAAATCTGGATTGCCTTCTAATTGACTAATCAAATAATCAATTTGCGCAGTCGGCTTATTAAATTTCTTTACTAACTTTCTAAATTCTTTCAAAAATTTCAGATCATTTTTTCCCTGTTCTTCTGATAAATCTAACTCTAAATATATTTCTTCCCTACACGAGTCCACCAAATCTGATAATGGTATTTCCATAAAGATTTCTTATCCCCCTCAAAATATTCATTTCATAATATATATCATTGTACATATTTCATACTTTTATGTCAATTCAACTATAGTAAATCATCTAGTTCTAATACTTCATCTTTATAATACTTAATCTCTTGTTTTAAAATATCTTCTATTATTTTTTTTGACTTTAAACACTCCTCTTTTGAATTACATTCTACTTCTATTTTATTTTTTTGTATGCTAATTTCAGCAAGAAGTTCATTCTCATCTAATAATTTAAAAATAACATAATCTCTTTCTTCAAAATCCAATTGTATCATTTCATTGTTCTTTAATTTTTGTATTATTTTTTTTTCATCTTTTATAAGATATGTACTTTGCCATATTTTATATTCCTCTTCATCTTCTTTTTGGTCTAATACTTGTGTAATGACTCCTAAGTATTCTTGTAATAAAATGGTATTGTTTTTTAAGAAATTTCCCCAATTTGCATAAGGAGTCTTCTCCTTATATTCATTATATTTAATAACAATATTTCTTTCTATACTTTTTTTGAAAATAGGAGGTATGTAAACAGGTCTATAAAAATATACATTTCCTGAAATCTTTATAACTCTAGCTAATACTAAATCCTTAATTTGTAAATCTTCTATATTTTGCAAATCAATATATTCATATTTTTTTGTAAATAAGTCTTCAAATTTCCCTTTATTGCCCTTGCTTTCTTTCAATTCATAAATACTTAAATAAGAATCTATTCTCTTTTGTATAAATATTTTTTCTTCTTTCGTTATATCATCTTTATGTTGTTCATAATATTTTTCAATTAATTTTTTCCCAGTTCTTTCTTCATAATCATAAACTAACCATTCATTAAAATCTACAAACATATTTTCATCATTTTGTATAGCTGTACACAATTCATCAAACTCTTGTTTAGCCCTTTGAATATCCTCTTCTAATTTACATTCTATCAAAAATTTCAAAGCTTTTTCTTCTATATTCATTGTTAAATTATAAAGATCCATTATTTTCTCCCCTCGTATCATTATTCTATTTTTTATAATATATAGGAAATTGTGCTTATTACCAAATTGTAGATCCACTCATAATTTGTGTTATATATTTCAAGAAAGTTCACTTATTAACATTCCAAAAGGAATACTTTTTTATTATACCTCATTCTTTATGTAATGATATCAGTTTTTATTTCATATACAATATAAACCCTCAATTCTTGGATCATCTACTATACTATAAAACTAGGAGTCCTAGTTTCATAGTATAGTATTCCTATTTTGTATATTTAATACATAAGAAAGCGCTGGTGCTTTTTTATAAAAATTTTCTAGTCTCATATCTTCTCTTTCTTCTAAAGAATACATCAATGCAAACAAAATTTGAATATCTTCTTTGGTTAATTTTGAAAAATCAATTCTAAAGAATTTATTATAAATAATAGATGCTAATTCATCATCTATTTCAAATAGGTCATAATCACTCTTTTGAAAAATTTCTCTGAAAATAATATTTTCATCTTCTTCTAAATCTTTAAGTGCAATACCATATAAGATGCTTATCTTTTGTATTAAGTTTTTAGATAAACTTCTCCATATATTCATTCCTTTTTCATTAAGCTTTGGAATGATCATTTCTATATCTTCTATATATCTTAGTAACACAATTTTCGCACAATGATTCAAACATGATTTTTTAATAAATAGTCTAGCCCACTTTTCATCTTCTAACTCCATATTTAAACGACTATCTATTTTCATTTTTTTTAATATTCCTCTATTTTCATATTCATATTTCATAATAAAAATTTGAATAAATTCTTTTATTCCTTCATATATGTTCTTTACTTCATTCATAAATCTATCCTCCTTTCATTAAATCTTTACTATATATTATTCAGCCTGTCTCTATTTGTGTTTTAATACATCATAAATTAAAAATTAGTTCAAATTTTTATTATTCTCACATATATTGAAAAGAGGTGATTTAAATGTTGAAAAAAATTATTACTGGTATACTCTTAAGCCTACTTTTGTTCCTATCTTTTATCTTTTATCAATTTCTTTATCAAAATCAATATGTATCTACATTTAAAACTTACGTAATCCCAAACCTTAAAATTTCATCTTCTGTCATAGAAGAGTATAAAAACAAAGAAGAATCTATTCATAAAAAAGCAAAAGAATCTATTATTCTCACCACTTTAAAAAATTTAAAATATGAGCAATGGATAAAATACATAGAATATATGGATATCCATCTTTATGAAGAAAATATTATGCCTAATGGTGAAAATGAATTAATTATATCTTTAAATCTTTCAAAAGATTTATCTGTCATTTCCATTTATCGTTTGATTGGAAATGAATATGTATTTACAAACAAAATAGAAAATCTTCTTCCTATAGAAAATATAGAATTTATACCTATCAAAGACCTTGGATACAATTTAATGATTACTCATCAACTTCTTGATGAAAAACTTGGCGCTTTTTTTGTGGAGCAGTTTATGGAAATATTTATTTATCTAGACGATGAATTTAAAAGTATATTTAAAAAAAATAAATATCTTGAGGAAATATATGCTGCCAAATGGATAGATGAAACAGCTCCTCCTGATGAATGGATTCAAATTATTGAAAACAATCAAATAGAAATTGTACAAAATAAATATCCAGTAATTTCTGTATCCATTCATAGGCAAAAGTGCAAGGCAATCAAAAGCATTTTTCCTTCTCCATCAGATTTTAAACCTATCGAAACCATAGTAACAAAAGAAGTATATTATTATAGTCCTAAATATAAAAACTTTATTTTAGGGGAAGGATCCATTACTACCTCTTCTAAACCTATTGCCATCATAGAAGACACAAACCATTGGATAGAATCTTTTTTAGGATTTTCATCTAATAATTATAAAATTCTTACAGAACAAGGAGAAATCTTTTTTATCCCTAAAAATTCCATTACGATATATCCATAACCTTAGAAAAAGGAGATGATTTCATCTCCTTTTTCTAAGGGAAGGACTTTTATTTATTTATATAGAATATTATTATATACGACATTAATCACTAAAGGAGATGATTTCATTGACGAAAAAATTATTCTACGACAATATCTATCTAAAAGAATTTAGTGCAAATATTATTCATTGTGAAACTAAAGATGAATTTTCTCATATAGTTTTAGATCAAACAGCCTTTTATCCACAAGGAAATGAACAGCCTAGTGATATAGGAAAAATAGGAGAGCTTTTGGTTTCTTATGTCTATGAAAAAGATAATAAAATTTATCATGTAGTAGATCAACCGCCATCACAAAATCAAAATTTAAAATGTAGGATCAACTGGGAAACTAGATTTGATCATATGCAACAACACCTTGGCCAACATATATTATCTGCATGCTTTGAAGAATTATTTGATGCACCCACAATAAATCTTCATTTAAACAAAAACTTTAATAGCATAGATGTAAGAATTGATCAATTTTCTCAAGCACAAGCTCAAAGAGTAGAATATTTTGCAAATCAAATTATTTTTAATAACTTTCATGTAAAACAATATTATCCTTCTGTTAAACAAGTTGAAATAATGCCTTTAAGGAAAGTTCCTTTTGTTCAAAAAAATATTAGAATCGTTGAAATTGATCAATTCGATTTCTCTCCTTGTTATGGAATCCATCCTTCCCATACAGGCGAAGTAGGAATAATTAAAATTAGAAAGTTAGAACAAAATAAAGATTATACTCGTATAGAATTTGTTTGCGGAAATCGTGCTTTAAAAGATTATTACTGGAAAAATCAAATCATACATAAAATATCTAATCTTTTGTCTGTCCCAGAAGAAGATATTTTCATTCATGTAGAAAAAATAATCAAAGATTATTATCTTCAAAAAAAAGAGCACCTATAAAGGCACTCTTTTTTTGCTTCTACCCTGTATACGCTTGGAAAATATCTTTACTCACATTTATTAATTATATATAAATAAATCCTATCCTGCAATAGGGTTTATAAATTTTTACTCCTTTACTTTTGCATAATTTAATATTTTTTGTAGAATATTTCCCCTTAATTCATCTATTTTTTTAAAATCCATGTATTCTATATAAATTTTTTCTAGATGATCATGTTTTTCTTTTGCTCTTTTAATATTTAAAATACCCGTATGAATAAGTTCTTCATAAATTTTTTGGTCTTCTTTTAATATATCTTCATGTTGATTTAAAATATCTTTTTTCATAAAATCCCAAAATACGATTTTTTCATCATAACTATGAGCATATTTATCACCAATAGTAATACCTACTTGCAATAAAGGTATAATTAAAGTTTGTATATTTTTTTCATCTAATGGTTCATGATAGACTTCTACATTTAAACCTCTAGTCCTTGCCTCATAAGCAATGTTCTCTATAAATTCAGACATTGCATCCATATACCTTCCGTCTATATAATAAATTGTATTCATTCCTTCTAGAATAGTTTCATAATGATCTACATACCCCTTAGGTGTAAACGCACTTCCAAATAAATGTCTTATCTTTCCTTCTTCATTATAATCTAAATGATTAAATAAATTTTGTTTGAATTTAGCTAGTGTTTGATCTAGTTTTCTTTTTTCTAATGCTTCTCCATATATATTATATATATCATCCCTTATAAGCTTTGCTGCCGCGAAAAATTGATATGCTCTTTTAAAACATTGACTGGTTTCTTTACTGATCCTTATAATAGCATCTTTATGCTTTTGGATTCCATGTTCATTCCAAAATTGTCCAAAATTTAATATTTCATCTACTGCTCCTGGATATTTAGGATCTACTATATGGGGTGCGGTTCCATCAATCATTGCAATTTTCAAATCAGGTATAACAATTCCGTCTAAAGAATCATAGTCTGATGAGCATTGATGAAATTCTACATCATATCCTATTTTTGATATGTCATACCCAATTTTTCTCATAAATGAAGATTTTCCTACTCCTGGTCCTCCTTTAATAATCCACAATTTCCGTGTTTGGGAATCAATGATTTGATCATAATAAGAATAAAATCCTTTTGATGTATTTCCTCCTGGAAACACTCTCTTTATTCTTCCATTTCCATTCATGTACTATGTGCTCCCTTCTAGCTAAGTTTTACAAAGATATTATTATTTTATTTTTATACCTATGCTTTGTGCCTGTACTTTTATTCATTAGAAAAAACATAAGAATAATTTTGTAAATACAATATCCTACTAATTTTATAAAAATTTTTACTTTTAACATTTTGTATTATTTTATTTAACTCATGTGGTTAAAATATTTCAATGAAAAATAGTTTGTGATGATGTTAATTTTATTATAAACTATATTTAAACAGGATTAAATTAGGGAGGTCACCTATGAATCAACTTAAGAAATATCTTCTTTTTTCTTTATCTGTGGCAGCTTTTGGTGAAATTTATTTTTATCCTTTTAATAGTTCTTTAAGATTTTCTGCAGGAATTATCGCTTTAAATGTAACGATCTTAATCGCTGAACATATTTCTCCTTTTCTACTTTGCTTATTTTCAGGCTTTGTTGTTTTCATACAAAGAAGCTTTTTAGGGGTATTATTTTATAATATGTCCTTACAAGATATTTTTGTTGCACATGGACCTTCTATTATTTATTATCTTGTATATGGAACTTTCATCTATGGCTTTCATGTTCAACAAAGAAAAGATCAATTCATAATTCCTATTATATGTCTAGCTTTTAGTGATATACTAAGTAATATATCTGAAATTGTAGTCAGACATGATCAAATTCTTCACCCAATTCTTCATATGACTATTTTAGTTGGAATAGCTAGAAGTATTATTGCTTACTTTATTTATTTTTTCTATAAAAAACAAGAACTTTTCTTACTTACTCGTGAACACAGAAAAAAATATACTCAATTAAATCTATTAGTTTCTGATATTCAAGCAGAAATGTTTTATCTTAAAAAATCTACCCATGATATTGAAAGTGTTATGAAAAAAAGTTATGACCTTTATGAAGCTTATAAAGACAACACAACTATCAAAGATCAAACTTTAAATATTGCTAGAGACATACATGAAATCAAAAAAGATTATTATAGAGTTTTACATGGCTTTGAAAGCTTTTTAAATGCATTTGAACAAAATGGCACCATGATGCTTTGGGATATGTTTGTGATTATTCGTGAAAACACTTCTCGTTATTTAAAAGCAAATCACCTACATATATCTATTGAATTTAATTATGAACAAAATTTTAAACTACATAAATATTTTCATTTATTTACGATACTAAATAATTTAATTATTAATTCTATAGATGCATGTGAAAACTATGGAAAAATTCACGTATTTCAAAAAAGTGACCAAGATCATATCATATTTCAAGTCATAGATAATGGTAAAGGAATAGAAGATGATATTCTCCCTTATATCTTTAATCCGGGATTTACAACTAAATATGATGACTATTCTGGTAATCCATCTACAGGAATTGGGCTAGCTCATGTAAAAAATATTGTAGATGAATTACAAGGCCAAATTCATGTAACCTCTAAATTTAAAATAGGAACAACTTTTGAAGTAATACTACAAAAAAAAATATTAACTGAGGGATGACAATGAAAAATACTTTTTTAATTATTGATGATGATATTAATATCAGGAAAATGCTTAAATATTTAATTATAAAAAATGATTTAGGGAATGTCTTAGAAGAATTAGAAAATGGACAAGATGCACCAGAAGAAATATTATTTTATCAACCAGATATTGTGCTCATTGATTTTTTACTTCCCAAAAAAGATGGAATTGAAATTATAGAAACTTCTAGAGCTTTAGGATACAAAGGAAAGTTTATCATGATTTCTCAAGTAGAAGATCAAAACATGATTTCAAAAGCTTATGAAAATGGAATTGTCTTTTTTATTCATAAACCACTCAATAAAATTGAAGCATTAAATGTGATAAAAGGGGTATGCAATAATATCGAATTAGAAAAATCCGTCGCACTCATTAAAGACGCCGTTCTTCATATTGAAAAATCAAAACAAATAAAACCTCCAACCAATTGGAAAAGACAAGTATATGATATTTTTACAGATATAGGAATAATCGGAGAATCTGGAAGTAAAGATTTAATTCAACTTATAGAACAAGTTATTTCCTCTAAGAAAAAAAATACTTCCTCAACTTATCAACTACAAGATATCTATAACAAAATAGCGATTCAAGAAAATATTACCTGCAACATTTCTATTCATGCAAGAACTATCGAACAAAGAATCAGAAGAACAATTCTTAAGGCATTAGAGAATATTGCATCTCTAGGTCATGATGATTATTATAACAATAAATTTGTTGAATACAGTACTGCTTTATTTGATATTAAACAGGTAAAAAAAGAAATTAAACATATTGATAATCCAAAAGAAGATCGAGGTAAAATTAGTGTAAAAAAATTTATAGAAGGAATTATTTCAAGATTGAATTTTTAAAAAATTGAAAGTTCAATTTCATATGTAGTAAAATATTGAATTATAAAAACAATCTTTGTAGTTTTTTGTTGTAAGAAGTATTTTTTTGTAGTATACCTCTTATAATAAGTGTATAGGAATTATCTTATAAAATATTAAGGAGGTATGTGTATGTTATTAGAATTAGATATGCTTCAATCAGTAGCTATCGCAGTAATGGTTTTATTTTTAGGACAAACAATCCGTAAAAAAGTGAATTTACTCGAAAAGTTTTGTATTCCAGCACCTGTAATTGGTGGATTGATTTTTGCAATCACGGCTTTAATTTTAAAACAATCTAACATATTAGAATTTCAAATGGATACAACACTTCAAAGCGTGTTAATGACAGCATTTTTTACAACAGTAGGTTTTACTGCTAGTTTCAAATTATTGAAAAAAGGTGGAGTTCAGGTTGGATTATTTTTAGTTGTTGCAATTATTTTAGTTTCTCTTCAAAATGTAATTGGCGTAAGTCTTGCAAAGGTTTTCCAACTAGATACTTTAATCGGACTTTCAACAGGATCTGTTCCTATGACAGGCGGACATGGAACTTCTGGTGCTTTTGGTCCTTTATTTGAAAGTCAAGGTGCTATTGGTGCAACTACTGTTGCAATGGCTTCTGCAACTTTTGGTTTAATTATGGGAAGTATGTTGGGTGGTCCTATTGCTAAAAGATTAATTGAAAAACATAATCTTACAGCTTCTAGTAATATAAAAGCACATGCAGAAGTTGCTGCTACACAAGAAGAAGTTCAAGAATTAATTCCTAAAAATTTCTCTTTAGCTGCATCACAAATTATTTTAGCTATGGGAATTGGTACAATACTTTCAATGTTTATACAAAAAACTGGTATGACTTTCCCATCTTATATAGGTGCTATGTTAGCAGCTGCTATTATAAGAAATATATCAGACTTTACTCATTCTTATGAAGTACCTACTATAGAAATCGATTTATTAGGAAATATTGCTTTATCTATTTTCTTATCTATGGCTTTAATGGGATTAAAGTTATGGCAATTAGCTGATTTAGCTGTTCCTATGCTTATCATGTTAATCGCTCAAACTGTACTAATGGCTTGCTTTGCTTACTTTGTAACTTTCAATGTAATGGGAAGAAATTACGAGGCAGCAGTTTTAGCAGGAGGACATTGTGGATTCGGTATGGGAGCTACTCCAAATGCTATCGCAAATATGCAAGCGATTTCAGGTAAATACGGTCCAGCTCCAACTCCATTCTTTGTTATACCTCTTGTAGGAAGTTTATTTATCGACTTTTGTAACGCAGGAATTATTACAATATTTGCAAATGTATTCCGTTAAACATATTCATAATAATCTTCAAAAAAGATGGACTAGTTCCATCTTTTTTTATATTCTTCAAAAAAATTTGTATTCTTTATCATTTTACGGTATGCTTTCTATAGTCACTGGAAATACTATTTTCGAGGTGATAATATGAAAAATTCAAAAAAATATATTTCCTTATTACTTACTCTTTGCTTAATCTTATTTTCTGTATCTTGTACAAAAAAAGTTCAAAAACCTACACCTAAAAATGAAAATGAACCCAAAGCGCTTCCTTCTGTTATAAAAGAAATAGAAAAAGATACACTATCCATTATGAATCAAGCAGACATGATTCCTTTTTTTCAAAGAGTGATTATAGAAACAAAAAAAATAGAATATGAAAAAATTCAAATAGAAGCTACACAAGAAAATGAAAAAACAACAAAGAAAAAAAGTAACATACTATTAGAAGAACAGCCAAAACCCATGACTATTGACGAAAGTATTTTAACAGATATTCTAAAAAAAGAAAATGCTACCTCATCTAAAGAACAAAAACCTCCAAAAAATATTGATGAAACTTGGAAAAAAATTAACCAAACTATTCTTATGATCCATAATAAATGGAACGTATTAGAACCCTTATTAATCGATCAAAGTGTTTCTCCTGATATTATTTCTGGATTTGAAGAATCTCTCAATATGCTTACAACATATGGAATGAACAAAGATTATATAAATACCATTACAACTGCCAATCATTTAACCTCTTTTTTACCAAAATTTATGATATCCTTTAAAATAGATGTACCACCTGCTATCTATACATTAAAATACCTCACAAGACATGCTATTTTAAATGCAGCTATGGGTGATTATGTTTCAGCACAAAAAAGCATTGATAAAATCAAAGAAACTTCTCAAAGTATAAAATCTACATTAATTGAAAAAAAAGCTAAATCAACAGTAGACAAATTCGATGTATCTATAATCAATCTATCTAAATCTATAGAAAAAAAAGATATCCATTTAATCAAAATCAACGGAAGTATAGTAATGAAAAATATTATGCTCATGATGGAAGATATAACAAAATCTATGTAAAAATAAATGAAACAGGTGTTATGATTTAGAAGTTTAAATCATAACACCTGTTTCATTTATTTTCTAAAAATTTGTTATATAAAAAATATAGGTACAGTACAGAAAGGTCTTTAAGACTGTTACCGCTTCTAAAGTCGGACTCAATCCTGAATTTTCGCCTTCTATACTGCCCTATACAAGTTTATTATCTCTCATAAAACATATATTATTCATACATAAATTTACTAAAAAATAGGAGGTGTCGCTGGAGTCATTCTTTTGTGTTGAGAGCGTATATGTAATCTTTGTATAATTTCTTCATCTTCTTTTGGAATACTTTTTCCTTCTAAAAATGCATCTATTTTGTCATAAGTAGTTCCCATTTCATATTCATCTGTTTGTCCTTCCCAAAGACCTGCTGATGGTGGACGATCGATTACACTTTGAGGTACTTCCATATATTTTGCCCATTCATATACTTCTTTTTTTTGAAGATTTGCAATAGGTAAAATATCCACTCCTCCATCTCCATATTTTGTGAAATATCCTGTATAAATTTCAGCTGCATTATCTGTTCCTACTACTAAATAGTTTAGTGTATTAGCTATACAATAGATAGAACTCATTCGTAATCTAGCTCTAAGATTTGCATCGCTTAATTGTAAACTGTTTTCGTCTTTTAATAGATTTTTATTTTTCATAGTATTTACAATATTATCTAACAAAGTGTCATGAACTTTACTTAAATCTAAGTTCACATATTCTATATTACATCCTTTTGCAACTAATATAGCATCCTCTTGATCTTTTGGGTTACTTTTACAAGGAAGAATTACACCTAAAGAATTTTTAGGAAATGTTTGTTTTATTAAATAGGCAACTACGGCTGAATCAATTCCTCCAGATATGCCTACAATAAGTCCATTTGTCTTTGATTCTTTTACTTGATTTTGAAGCCATTGTACTGTTTGATCAATCTTTTGTTGTATATCCTTATCCATATAAAACCTTTCCTTTCTATGAGTAGTGAAAACCTTTACATTTAGATATTATACCACAAAACTAATATATATAAAGGCATAGTCTATAGACTATGCCTCAAAATCAAATAAAGTTGTGCTTAAATATCGCTCTCCATAGTTCATGGTTTTCGAATATAATATATATTTTCATCTTTTGTCAACAATAGATTTGCAATTTTACTTTCTATAGTATTTTAAATTAGGTGGCATTTTATTTGCCACCCATCCTCTACTCTTTACCTTCTAGCAACTCTCTAATATCAATCCTAATAGGGTACTCTATAAAATCTTTATCCATAGGAATATAACTTCTCCATCTTTAGTATTTATATTATGTATTAGATATGGAATTGGTTTTTCCTTCTTTACATATATATCTACTATTAAAATAATTGAAGGGGTTCGAGTGGAAGTGATTTTAAAAGACCAGGAGAAATCCTGGTCTAATGTTTTAGGAAAACTATAAGGACGAAAAACCAATTATGTATTTTTTATGAACTATTATTGATTTGCCATATTCCATAATCAGCTTTAAAGAAATACCATGATAAAACTTTTTAATAACTATTATGAACTTCCTAAGAAAACTGTATAAATATTTTCTAAATTATTGAAAGTATATATTGATATAATAATTAAACTTATAATAATGAATAAAGATAACCCCCAGCATATTTTAAAAAATTTTAGCTTCTTTTCTACTATCTCTCCTTTAACATCTTTAACTATCTTCTCTGGTAGGAATGTTGTATAGTAATGTAATAAATGATTATTGGTATTATATTGTTGCATAACTAACATGTTCGGTATAATTAAATTATAAATAAAACTTATAATAAGGTATACAATATAGGATATTATAGCAATCTTAATACCTCTAATAGTTAAATCTGATTTTACAGAATTAGTTATGATTGTAGTTAATACTACTCCAATTGCAGTTAATACATTCTGTGAAATTGTATTCGCAAGATTGCTTATTTCTTTTTCTAAATCTTTTATATTTTCCAGGGTATATTGTGCTACCTTTTTTCTATCTTCAAAAAAATCATCAATTTTTTCTTCAAAAAAGATTCGATAATTAGCTTGTACGGAACCATAAATATCCTTAGTATTTTTTAGTAATGTACCATAGTTAAGCTTTTCATCTTCTTTTAAATATTTACTTATTATATTTCTTACAATCATTATTTTATCAGTAAAACCAGATTGATATGTCCATTTATACAGTTCATAAAGTCTTTTAACGTTATTATTAGTTAATTCATTTTCTATATCATTGTCATCAATAACTATATTTAAGTTTTTATATCCATTGAATTCACATAAATAATATCTTTCCATATTCTTAACAGTTTCTGATAAATACATTATTATTAAATCACAAGTTTTTTTAAAAAATATTTTGTTTAAATTTTGATCTTCAATATCTTCAAAGTAAAAGAATTCAGGAGCAATATATTTAATATTATCTGTCTTTCTTATTTCTTTTTCCCTCAAATTTATAATGTTATCTATATATTCATAATCTGGGTTAATTGTATCATCCCTCAAATTTTCGATATATTCATCATTAACATTTATTCCTAATATCCCTAAATAATCATTTTCATAATTCAAATCAGAATCTCCAATTATTATAAATAACTTTTTATAAGGAGTAAACATTTGATTTTGGATATAGTTAATTGTGTTGTCTTTTAAAAATTTATATAAATTGTATTTTGTAGTAAAAAAATTTAGTTCAAACCTATCATTCTTATAATTGTATCTTTCTTGTAAAAATACCTTTTTGTAAATTTTTACTATAACTTTCAGTTCTTCTTCATCTTCACGATCTTCAATTTCTTCAATTGTATTCTGTGTCTCATCTTCATTATTAAATATTTCTGGGTTATTAAACTCATCAGAAACAGTAATGCGTAGAGAAGCATTAAAATAATTGAAGATTTTTTCTATATCTAATTTTAATAGTTTCTTTAAAGTTTTGCCTGTTACATGGCTATATAATTCATAAATTGAAACATCTTCGGTTATTTCAGTAGTTTCATTAACAAATATATCTTCAATATTTTTAATATAGCCATATAATAATTTCATAAATAAACCTCCTTTCTATTACAAATTACCCTATTCAAGATCATAACTATCTAAATGTATATTCTTGATGCTTATATTATATGTTCCAGGATTATCTTGTGATTTTTTTATTTCAAACACTTTTTTATCCTTTACAAGCTTTGCTGGTACTTTTATTTCCAATCCTTCAGTTGCTTTATATGATATTTGATTTGTCTTATTTTTTGTATATCCATTGTCTATTTCAGTTTCTATCTCTAAATCATTTTTCATTATTACTTCTTCAATAAATTTCTCTTTTATTTCTTCCTCTTCAAAAACAAGTTGTGAAAAATTCTTAGCATTAAATGTTTTACTACTATTAAAAGTATCATATAATATACTGATTTTTTCTTTAGCTAAAACTGGATCGGAACCATATGTTTTTTCAATGAATTTCTTAGTATACTTCAGCAAATTTTTTGTATTTTTTCTAATGTTGTCATTAAAATTACAATTCAAAAAGAATTTATAAAAAAATTGAGATACATCATCTTCATGATATCTTTTTCTCTGTTTATCTAAGACTAGTAAGTCATATTCATTATTATCATTATACATTTTTATAAATGCACATTTTTGAAGTTTCTCTTTAATAGAAGGTAATCCATCAGATTTAGTTATTAACTTATTATACATTTTCCCTTCATTAGTAGTTATCCTCTCAAATATGTAATAATTATTATAATCCATTTTCAAAATTGCTAAAAACTCATTACTCTTTTCATCTTTATAAGAACATACAATAAGACATCCATTACTTGCCTTTTTCCCCATAAATTTAAACAATCTTTCAGTTATTTTCTTTGATGCATCTACAAAGTTTTTTTCATCATTTACAATATTATTATAACATTTCAAAACAGAATTTTCAGATGGATCATTAAATTTAGCTTTAAGATTCTTACTATCTAACAAAGACTCTTTGATATGTGATTTTAAAAAGTCATAAGACTTTTCACTACTTAAATCTAATTCTAAATCACTCAATTCTGGTTTATCATCTTGCTTGTTATCTATGATATGCAAAATCGCACTCTTTATATATATATCACCGAAGTTCTTCATCTTAATTTCTTCAACCATATATATTCCCCCTATAATTTTATATCGCATGCATATTATACCATTTATTTATTATTTTTTACAAATAAATACAACTAAGGGACTTTCATGTAATATGTAAGTCCCTTAGCTGTGCGATATTAAACTATAGTTTTTTCTATATTATACCATAAGTACAAATATATATCTTATAAAATTTAAACTCTTTCTTTACATATCCTCATCTATCGTTAACTTAAGTTTCTGTCCAAAAAATAAAAAAAGCAGGAGCATTTAAGCCCCTGCATCTATTTTAATATCTTTATTCAATTCTAAAACTGTTGCTTCTATTAATAGGTCTAATTGCTCCATACTAATTTGAATACCTTGTTTAAATAAAAAATTAATTACATATTGCTTTTTCTGCTGCCCTTGGCTCTTTTCTTGGAAGATTTGTTCTGCTGCATTTACCGCAACCTTTACCCAAAATTTAATATTTTTCTGCTGTTCTGCTGTAGTCTTAGACTTAATATAAGGAATAATAATATATGTGATCACTGCTCCTATAAGAGCAATTACGGCTGTTCCTACCTTTACAATCGCTTCTACGTTCATTATTCAACAACCTTCTTTCCAGTTATTTTTTCATATAGATTTACAGCTATTATTGCTGCTTGTTCTCTTGTAAGTGGTTCTGTTGGCTTGAATGTACCATCTGTATTTCCGTTCATAATACCTAAATCTTTTGCAGCCTCTATATATGGAACTGACCATCTACCGTCCTCTACATCCTTAAAAATTTTTCCCATACTCATTACCTCCTTAATGAATGTATCTTTTTTTATTGAAGTTCCAGGACATGTTTTTCGCACACCGGGACCTTCTCTATGAAATTTAATACAATCATATCCAAAACGATCTGCAAAATATTTAGATAACATTAATATACTTCTCTTTTGCTCTCCTTTTAATTGATCCTTTCCTACATCAAAATTACCAATCATTTCAACTGCAAAAGCTCCTTTGTTCCATCCAGCAATACTAGCAGGAGAAGTACTAAAGTCTCTTCCTGTAATAAATTTTCCATCTGGTGCCAAGGTCACATGTTGCCCTATATCTTGCCATTTTTTAGTCTCCGTATGATAACGATACATACCTTCTTGTAGAGCAATATGATTTTTTCCATTAAAATTGCTGTGATCTGGTTTAAATGTATGGTGTATATGCAATTGCTTGTAAGTGTACTTTTCTAATCTTTTTAGCAATTCTTCAATTGTTATAATCTCAAAATTTTTCAATAAAATCACTTCCTACTTAAAAATTTTATCTTTGATTTCTTTAACATCATTTTTCACATCTTCAACAATATTAAATTTTTGACTAAGCTCCTGTATAATATCTTGATATTTCCCTTCACGTTTTGAATTTTCTTTCAGTACATAGAAAAGAAGATACCCGAATAATATAGCAAATGCTCCTTGACTCATTAATATTTTTATTGCTTCCTTTTCCATCCCATCGCTCCTTTTTAGGTATAAAAATAACACCTTTTAATTTATAGGTGTTTACAATTGATAATTTATTTTGTAACTTCCATCTGTTAATAATGAAACTTTTAGATTATCATTAGCATATTCATAATCATAATCTTTTCCATGAACAGCTTTTTTCCATCTTCCTACGAAATCGAATTGAATTTCTAGTTTCTCGACTTGTGCAACGTCTTTTATATCATCTATTTCAAGATAATAACCAAATCTAATTTTATCCTTTACAATTTCATTCCATTGAGTAGTTAAATTATTAAAAGTCTTAATGTCCATACCTTTTTCTTTAACTTCATCCAATTTCGAGATATCCACTACGTCAAATATAGATCCATTCCATGAAAGCCATGTTTCTCCACCATCTACACTAGCTATTATTTTTAACACTCCATTGGCAAAAGTATTAGCATAGAGTTTAAAATAATCAATATTTTTTACTTTGTTTAATCTAACATCTCCAGTTGGAAGAACTAGTTGTGGATGTGGTATTGCTTTTAGTTTTAATTTAGGAGATTCTAACTGTGTTGGTGATAAAGCTAGTATTTTAGGATTGTTAGATGCTAAAGAGTCTATGTTTTGAATAATTAAAGACAGGTCAGACATTCCATAAGCATCAAAAAGCTCTCCTAAATTATTTGAATCTATAGAAGATCCTACAGTTTTAAAACCTTGGTCAAAATATTTTATATCTCCATTGTCTTCTACAAGGTATTTCATAAAACTAAGTTTTTCTATAAGAAGAACTGGTCTATAACCTACAGAGCTAGTAGCATTTGTCGTACCATATCCTTCATCAAAACTATTAGCACCACTAGTATATCCTCTAACATTTCTCTTAGAATTTGAATTAATAGAAGTTGATGAAGTCCACGAACGAGTGGATACATTCCAATGCCATATGTCATTACTTCCAGCTTCAATCAGTCCACCTAAATCATACTCGCATATAATCTTGTCCCATTCATTATCTTTATCTGTAGAAGTTATTCCACCCGTAAGAAGTCTTGTATAAAAATTATATTTTAGATTTTTATTGATATATTTCATTTCAAATTTATCAATAGCAACCCCTGCTCCTCCCCCAATAGCAGATACATTAATCCTATATTTAAAATATGAGTTTTCATTTAGTATATTAAAAGTTTTAACTTCCGTATTGGATGGATGCCATGTAACTCCTTGTTGAGCATCTAAAACGTTCCAATTATTCCCATCATACCCCTCAAATGTGAAATCTACTGGAGCTCTATTCCCTACTGTGTCCACTGATTTTAGAGAATAATGGTTTACAATAGTAGGGTTTAGAAAATCATATCCCATATATTGTGGTAATGGATTTACAGTAAACCAATAAGCACTAGAAGGATAATATAAATTATCAAATGCTGTAAATGGTTCATATACAGTATTATAAATAGAGCTTGAAAAAGCTATACCTTTTGGAAATGTGTTGTTTGTCATAATAGGTATAAGATTTGTGTTATAAAAAACATTGATATTACACTCATTCACATATCCAACATTATTAATACTATTCCAAGAAATGCTATGTTGAATATTTCTATCTGCAATACATTTCTTTCTTCCCAAATAATCATATCCTACGCATATCCAATAAAAATCACCATTTAGAGTAGCTGAACTTTCTAGGGGTATTAAATCGCTGGTTTCTTCTCCTAAACCACTATATACCCCTACTTGATTAGAAGTAGCAGAATAATGACAACGAATACATTTACCCATATCTAAATCTTTAGGGTCGAAAACTTCTTCTAAATATGGGTGAGGAACCCTTATTTTATTATTTAAAATTATTGCATATTTTTTTACTACATTCAAATTAATATCATATTTATATAGTATATTTTCATTACTAAGCTCTTTTATTTTACTGACAATAAAATTATCCATAATAAAGCCATAGTCTTCAAATTTCTTACGTGCTTCTAAGTTGGAAGCGAGTATATCTTGTTCTGAAAAATCTGTGTCTACCAACTTACCCTCTTTCGTAAAAGTCTGAATTTTTTTATTAGAATTTACAATTAAATATTTATTTTCTACTACTGAATATATTTGTATACCAGTTAATGTTACTGATGAAGGAGCATATTTGTCAAAATTTCCTGAAATCAGGATGTTTCTATTATCTTCTGTTGTTTCTGGTGTTGTTTTAATGGTAAAACCTTCTGGTTTTGAATTTTCAAGCAACAAATCATATTCCATTGTAAAATCACCTCCTAATATTTAATATTAATACCATAAAGTTTTTTGTGTTGGGTGCTTTAATTGTAATACAGGTCTAAAGCCAACTTCTGTATTTACTGTTGTTCCTAATAATTTATTGAATGTAGTATCTAAACATACTCTTTCACGAGAATATCCTATGTTAATAGAAGGGGTATCTTTTACCCATGATTTAATATTGGTATTCCATATATCTCCTAGTTTTGAATTTATAATATATTTAGCATATTCATTATTCTTAGGAAAAGCACCTAGTCCTTTATCTTTTAAAGATAAATTTCCATTTTCATCTATATAAGCTACCCCACCAGATAGAGAACGAACTAAACATTTAGTTGAGTATAAGTCTATTTCAGATATTATCATATCTGGATATGACTTATTTGTTCTATCTGTAAATACAAATTTAATACTATTATAATTTTTTGTAGTTTGAAAATAAAAACTTCTAGTTTCTTTTATTCCGAATACTGGTTCATTACTTACACTATCAAGTAACTCCCAAGTAACCCCTTTATCATTACTACCATAGACTTCCCATGAACTAGGGTCAGAAGTCCTATATTTTTCTCTTCCAGAAGATGTAATAGTATATATATATTCTGCTAGTACCAATGAAAAAGGGAAATCTATAATAACCCAATCATTATTTAATCCTGCTGGAGACCAACTATTTTCACTTCCATCAAGTGAATTTTTATCAAATAAATGAAATGCATCCCATAACTCACTATACATTTTTGAACACGATATATTAAAACCTTTGTCATTAGAAGAAGTTAATTTAGGTATTAAAGAAAACAACCTACCTTCTATAAATCCTCCTTTATCTAAAGTATCCCAGCTAATGGAATGTTGAACCACTCTATCAGCAATATATAAACCTTCATCTGCTTTTATAAAATAAAAACTCCCATCTGGTGTAGCACTACCCGTTACAGGAATCAAATCTTTAGTAGCTTTTCCTAGATTATTTAAATTACCACATTGACCACTTGAAGCTGTATATTCACAAGATATAATATCTCCTATTTCCATATTTTCTAGGGTGTTTTTTTCTGTTAAGAATGGATGAAGTAGTTTACCTGTTTTATCCATTATCCCCTCACCTCCGCATCTACTATCTTTCTGTATAAATTTCTGTCTATTGCTACTGAGTATAAATGTCCCGTTTCGATTTTCCTATGTTCTTCTAGATCGTTATCATACTGTGTTTTTAGGCACATAGATCCGTTAAATTCTACAAAGTCGTTCTTTTTAAAATCTGTTTGATCTGCATTATCAAAATCAGCAAGTGTTTGTACTACATCTTCTTGCCCAGGAATTAATTTTAAAACTTCTACTGGAAGACGTTTGAAGTCGATTGTATTTTCAATTTCTATATTTACCTCATGCGGAGCAGTAACATTTAATTTGGTTATTTGTGCTAAATCTATACCAGACCCTGATCCAGCTCCTGTAGTATTAAAAAAGGTTACAGTACCCAATTACTTCACCTCCCTATTCCCATAGCCATATTTCAACCATTTTCCCTGGTTGTGAAGGATTTGAGATGTAAAATTGTCCAGCAGTTGTTTCAAGACTTATTCTTTCTCGAATAGACAGAGCTTTAGTATCTATTGGAGCATCTAAATAAAGAGTGATCTCTCCATTAACTTTCGAAAAAGTAATTTCATTAAAAGATTCATGAAATAATCGTTTATTTCTCTCTTCTGTTAGATTGAGCTGTATGGTCTTTTTATGAACTTTACCACTACTTACATTTAATGCTCCTGTATTTGTAGCTGTGACGGCTATAGTACTATCTAGCTTTTTATTTACTGCTAACAAACTAGGATGATCATAAGAATCTTTTTTGGCATTCTGCATTTACTACACCTCCTAAAATATATCAATAGAGAAGTCATTTACTCCAAAATGAATTCTTTGTTTATCTTTTAATATTCGTAATTGAATTTTTATCTCTTCTCCTGGATTAATTGTATCTATAATTAAATGATCACTATAATTTTGTTTATCAATAGATAACTCAATGACATCGGATGTATTATGCGATACTTTTAAATTGATATGTTCATAAGTATCTTCACTTGGATTCTTTAAGAAAAGTATCTCCTGCAGAGTTTTAAGATTTTCTGTTTCGCAAAAGAGTACTTTCCCATCATGAATAAGTTGAAGATTATGGGAAGTATATAAGTACCTATCACCATATTTTAAGTTTAAGGGTCCACTTCTTAATATTAAATTATCTTCTAAGTCATAAAACTCAAATTGTCCTAAAAAGCAGTAATCTAAAAATATTTTAGCCTCCATATTTTCATCAAAAATTCTTTCTTTTACTAAGGTATTATTTTCAGCTATTAACTTTACTTTTGTCCCTGGAAGGAAATTATTAATTGTAATATAGGGACTTTTATATAATTTGTAATCTCGTATAATAAGAGGGTTTTTCCCTTTTTGGCTAAACCCTTGATATTTTATATATTGATTTTCCAAGGGAACTCCGCCTATATTTATCCATTCCAATCCATCTATAGAAGTGTATGATTGAATAAACCCATCACTTAGCACCAACTTCCAATATTTAGAAAGACCCTCCCCTTGTGATTCTTTTATCCCAAATTGTCCACGTTTAGTTTCTATAAAAAAGAGAAATTCATCTTCTTTAGAAAGCTCCACAGAATCCTTTTTAATTTCAATTACAAAATCATTAAAATTGAAATTCCTTTTTATTTCTCCAGATTTCAATATAAATTCATTTAAGGTTCTAGTGTATTCCCCATTACCTAAAAAGTCCTCTATGGAAGAATTAAGCATGAAATTATCATGCTCTGAAAGTCCATCTTCAACTTTAATTAATCGCATAAAAAATCACCCTCCTAAGCTAAAGGTGTTATAATGTGATCAAATGGTATAATTTCAGTTATTAATATATCATGTTTTGAATATCCTAAATCATCCATACATTTTTTAACTTTTTCTTTAATTTCTATAAAAGATGTAGCTTTATCAAAAAGCATATAGGGTTCTCCTCCTTGTACAGTACTATAACTAGGACAACCACCTCCATAATGGCAAGGACTTTGTACTGTTACACCTTTTCTTTGAACTAATTTATCTCCACCATATTCAATATAAGGTTTGATAAATATTCCCCATGTTCTTTGTCTTAAATCAGCCATATTATCCTTCCTTTCTTTCATCTATTATTTTATGTCTTATACCTTTTACTTTATCTAAAACCCATTTAATATCATTTTGAGGACTACGATTAAAATTATTTCTCCATTCATCCATTTTGTTTACATCTTTGAAAATTGGCATTATATCAAAATGATGATCTGTCATATAGTAAATAAGCTCTTCTAAAAATAATCCTACATAATAATTTCCTTTAAGCTCCATATTACCTCTAGCTTTTAAAGCCATCTTTTCAGCTTCCCACCTAATCCATCTATAAGCTCTTTCGTAGGCTTCTTTTACTTCTTTTTCTTTCATATCATGAATAGATGTTTCAAGAGTAATCCAGTCATATATAGATTTTGTAATTCCTATTACTGCTTGTGTCCCTGTCCATCCCCAAAAGGCAGGATAGAACTTCCACCACATTAAGATAAATATATTAATTATATCAATCAGAATATTAATAGGAATTCCTATTTCATCTGGTCCAAAATCTTTGCCATAAGGAATAGGATGTCTATCTATTTCTTTATAAAATTCATTAGGATATACAGAATGATGATTTTCTGGAATCATTTCATCTACATTAAATTTTATAGAATTATTTTCATAATCAAAATCATGGCAGGGTAGTATCATGAAATCTTTTATATCTATTTCATTTAAAAACCAAAATCTTTTATATAAATTAAGATCCCTTTCAACTTCTTCTTTTGAAAGAGATCTCTGTTCACATTCAAAGTTATTCTTGTCTGCTACTTCTTGAATAACTTCTACTTTATGCTTTTTAAAATTTCTAGGGTTATTTAGTAAATTTAATAGCTTACTTTTTATATCTTTTTCTATATCGATATCATTCATTTGGTGTATATTTTCAATAGATTTTTTCAATAAATTTCTTAAAAAAATCTGTATATCTTTAGGAATAATTTTTTTATCTAAATATTTTATTTCATATTCTTTCATAATCTCTTCAAAAAAATATTTATCCAAAAATATTTCATGAAATATTTTTAATAGTTCTTTTGTATTGATATTACTGATCAATTTTTCACTGTTTTTAATTGAAATTTCTTTATGATCTTGTACTTTATCAAAATTTAATAAAGATTTATCTAATTGAAGATTTCTATCAATATCTTTTTGAAGCTTTTGAATAAATTCATAAATTATTGTTTTCTGCATATCAATAAGTAATAGTTTTATTGTTTCTCTCAAAGCATCCTTCTTGTTATTTCTTATATAAAAAACTACTTCTTTTTTTAGTTCTAAATCTTTTTCAATCTTTCTTTTTAAAAAGCAAGAATTATACTCTTTTATCTCTTTTTCAAAATTACGTGTTACAAGTTTAAGCTGTTCATCATATATTTTGTTTATCTTTCTAGCATACCTTTGTATATCCTCATTACGATACAATTCTTTTATCATTCGAATTAATGTATGTTGTGCATTTGCAACAAGTATATCTCTATATTTTTTTTTATTTAAAACAATATTTTGTGTTACATATATACTTTCATTAATTACTCGTTCTAATTTTTTAAAATAAATTTCTACTTTACAATTTAATAAGTCATTTTTTTCTAACACATGTAAGGAATCTTGTTCATTCAATTTTCTTATATCCGATAAAATAAGATTTTCTTTATTTCTATATGCTATTAATTTTTTGTTCATATTTATTCTCATATCAAAAGTTTTTTCTAGAACATCTAAATGCCTCTCTGACTTTATTTTTAAAAGTAGATTTAAGAAAATCATTAATTCATATTCATGTTTTTTAGTGAATAAAGCTTCTAATATATTGTAAATTTCATTTTCTCTTAAATCTTCTAATGCTAGATGATTCAATATATTTTTAATCTCATTACATTTATCTTGAGATAATAAAGAATCTTGTAATATGCTGATATACTCTTCTCTATCTAAATCTAGTCTAAGTTGATCTATTTCTCTTGTGTTTATGTATTTATTATTTGTTCTTGAAAGTAAAAGTTGATGTGTACTTTTGAATAAATGAGATTGATCTAATTTTTGAAAAAACTTAATGAGTTGATATAATTTAACTTTTCTTTCTATAAAAGAAAAATATACAGACTCTGAGCATCTTTTTATTTCACTTCCCCAAAATACAACGGGTTGAATAAGCTGATCTGTATGTATTTCTTCTCGAGTATCATATCGAAACTTATAGCTTCCATAGTGATTATAACTAGAATATCTAAATTTTAATTTCATAAATTACCACTTCTTTAGCTTTTTCTTATAGCTATTCCATATAACACATTAGGACCATTATTTAAAAAGTTATATGGAGCATTTATATTAAACATTTTATAAACTTTTTCTTCTTTAGTTCCTTTATCTTGTATGAGTTCGTCTAAATGAAAAATAGCAGAACGATCTCCTACTAAAACATTTTGAAGCTTTCCTCTTTCCCTATCATATGCGTGTATAACTGTTACTTCTGAAAAGTGGTATTTATGAGTCCATGCACTTCCTGAAATAAAGTTTTTATCCATCCATGGATTGGATGTATGAAAACCAGGATAATGTGCTTGATAAGGAGTACCTGTCCTAGTTCCGACTAATGCAATATCAGTAACTGCTGATGCTGTTCTATTTCCGTAATCTTTTGGAAATGTTGGGGGAGCATCACTACTTACCGTTAATCCGAAGTTATAATCTGTATCTTCATCTGCTCCTTCATAACCTTCAAGGGCGCCAATGTATGCATAGGAAATCAAATAATTGTTATAAGGAGCTTCATCTGGCGAAGGATCTCCTTGTATTACAATGTTAATAAAATCACTCGAAAAAGAGATCCAGTATTGAACAGGTAACCATTCTCCTAAATATAACTCGTTATTTTCCCTATACCATGCAAATCGAGCAGGATTACTTTTTTTATTCTCTGCTAAATCATCTTTTTCATCATTCATCCCTGTGCCTATTTGCATCAATACATAATTCATAGAATCAGTAGGCCTTTGTATTTTTAAATAAAACTCTTTATTAAAAGATGTTTTTGTTTTTATTATAGCTGTGTTTTCTACTTCTGATATATTTTTAGGATATACAAGTTCCCATTTATTTTCTGCTGTGTTTGTTAGATCTGTGGTTACAGCTTTTACAAACTCGCTTACTTTCGTTGTTCCTTCTACCCAATTAAATCTGCTCATAATATACCTCCTGCCACTTTATTTTTAACCTATTGATTGAAAATCTTACGGTAATCTGTTTCTTCATCTATCGGTTCATATTTAATGCCACGATCTCCTTCTACATGTTGTAAATGACTAAGCTCTCCTGTTAGAATTTTTTCAGGGATATTGTCAGGAAAAGCCATGCATATTTTTTTATGCTTATGTTCACCTCTTATTTTATGTTTACAAAACATACAAGGAATATAAAAAATTAGACTTTTACCATCTTTCCACATGACCTATCGCTCCTTTATTAAGTTAGTTCATTGGGTCTAAAACCATTGTTTACATTATATTTATTTCTAAGAGTCGGATGATCATATCCTTGTGTCCCATTGCGTTTTTCTCTTAATGTATATACAGCAAAATATTCTGCAACAAATTCAATTGGATACCAATATGTAGCATATGTAGAAATTTGTTGAGAAATTATAGATTCCAGTGTAGGGGTTAGTTGAGGTGATTTTTCAACCCCATATCCGTCAGGGTCATATTGTGTTAGCTCTATCCAGCGGTCTATGGAAACATTATTAAAATGGCAATAATGCCCCACTTCATGGTATATAGTAGCAAACTTATGTCCTGAAGCGTTAAAGCCTGATAAAAAAGATTGTTCCCACATCTTAGTTGATTTCTGTACTGTATAGTGTGTATTAACTCCAATAATCATTTTGTAATTATTTTGTGATGTTGGTGGCTGAAAATAACCTCCCACATATCCGTTATTTTCTGGGGCTTTTTCATATAATACAAATACCAATTCATATTCAGAATTTTGTACTATATCCCTAACAGATGGATATTCCCTGAATAATTGATGTGTACCTTCATTAATATGATTTGCCCACTCCAAGCTAATTTCATAATTTCTAGGAACAATCCCTAAGCAATTTCTTGCAAAATCAATAGCTTCCTGTACAGTTGAAGCTTTTTCAAACTCACGTTTACAGATATTCTCATCCTCATCGTCTGGCTCTGGCTCTGATGGTTCTTCTATTGGTGGATCAACATTATTTTCTTCAAATAATTTAACAAATTCTATATCTACCCACATGAGCTTGCTATTCCCTGAATGGTTATGATGTATAATTGTAATAGTAGTATTCGCAGGGAAATAGTATACTGCATGAAAATGTTTATATTCTCCCAGTTCTTTTGTATATACGTGATCAAATAATACGCTTCCGTTTATCAGAACACTCAAATTATCTTCTGCTTTCCAAGCACTTTGTGAATAAGTTATCCCTGTTAACATTACATTTTCACTAAATGTATATTCAAGAATAAAATCGTTGACTATTGCTGGAATACTTTTACTCATAGATTTTATAGATTGTATGCCTTTCTTCTTTGATAAATTTTGTTTTAAAAGATCTATGATTGCATCAAGTTTACCTTCTAAGTAATCCTTAAAATCTTCCATATTTGCATTCACTTCTATATTAAACTTTTCAAATAATTCATCTATATTTATAATATATTTTGCAAAACCCACTTACACATCACCTACTTTGCGGGAACTCGCCTGCTCCATCCAAAATTATATCTTTTTGTATTATCTTTTGGTTATTCAAATCTATATCACACACCCAAATTCCTTTATGATTATTTAATACATCTTTCGAAATCTCAAAGGATGTTCGGACTTCATCATCTTTTTCTATTTCAAGCAATGCATCTTCTCTTAATGTTTTTCCATTAAAATTAATAATTTGTATAGAAGCAATATGAGAATTTAAGCCTTGAATAGTTACAATTTCTGGCTCTTTTTCAAAACCATTTTCACCATGTGACCTATAATCATAATCTAACCACATCCTATTTTCTTCATCTTTAACATATTTTTTATGTGTGTAATCAACTTTCTTAGTTACATCATGATCAATAAAACAATGCATATCTATATCTGTGCTTGTATTGTCTTCCCATCTTAACGTGATCTTCCAATCATAATCATGGTCAATTTCATTTTCTTGTTTCTTTTCATAGTAAAATTCAACAACTCTAATAGGTCGATCTGCTGTTAAAGTAATAATTCGTTCATAAGGTTGTTTTTTTATATAACCTTGAAAATCTCTTGTGTTTTGTATGATGTGAGTTCCTAAAGGTTTAGACACTGTTTCCTCTAAAAGAACTATATAATCTGTATTTCTTTCATTTGGAGCTAAATATTTTATGATAATACTGCCATTGTCAATTGGAAATTTTGTTGCAAGATATTCAAAGTCTACCCATACACACTTTTCTCTGTTTGATACATTATGCATAACTAATTTTATTTTTGTTCCTTTTGGAACAGGGAAAAATACATTAAAGTGCTTATGCTGCCCAAAATCTTTAGCATAAACACTATCAAACAATTGAAGTTCCTTCTCTTCCCCAATAATAAAAAGATCCCAATTATCTTGGCATCTAAAATCAGACTGAGAATAGGTTACTCCTGTCAAAAGAATATCTTCTGGAGCTGCCCATTCTACTATATAATCATTTGTATTGTTAAAAGCTTGAATTAAAAACCCCTTGATTTTCTGAATTCCTTCTAAAGGCTTGGTATTCTCTACAATTTGCTTTAAAAGCTCGATAATATCTGGAAAATACTTTTCAAGAGCTTCTTCTATCCCTTCTGTATTGATTTGAACATTATCTATTGTAAGATGATCTTGTAACAAATCAATCAATTCATCCCAATTCGTTACATATGTAGGTAGCCCCATAGTATCATTCCTTTTAACCGAATTTTTCTACCTTTCCATTTTCGTTTCTTTTTATTTCTTTTACCAACTCTTCTCCGTCTGGATATACTACTTTAATTTTTTCTACTTTCCCATGATTATCCCTTATGAGTTCTTCCATCCAAATGATTGGATCTGCCTCTTCATCCTCTAAGAGTATATCTACATTTCCATAGACAACCTTTTTTACTCTTTTGTCCTCATCTCGAATAATATATACCGGCTCATCTGGAAGATTATCGTCTTGATAAAATGACCCATTCAGAGTATATCCTGAATCTTCTCCATCAGAATTTAAACCTATCATTTTTTTTTCTTGAAAATATTGATTGACTACATATTCTATAGGATCTCTAAAATCTTGAATCATGTTGTCACCTACAATCCTGGTACTCTACCAAAATACATTTTCCCTTTCCTATAGTGTAGAGCACTAATTTTCACCTTTGCATTTCTTTGTCTTGCTCTTACTTTTGAAGTGACACTACTGTCGCCACCCCCTGCATGAATAATTTTCCCATTTCCTATATACAATGCTACATGACTCACTCTTCCATTATTATTCGTATAGAAGACTAAATCCCCTTTCATTAGACTCTTTTCATCTATTTCTTTTGCCCATGACTTCATGTCTTGTGCAACCTTATATCGATCTATAAGCCCAAATTTATTAAGGACTACATACACAAAATGAGAACAATCAAACCCATAGTGCCTTTTATTATGAGCAACATTTCCTCCCCATTGATAAGGGGTATCTATCCATTTCATAGCCTCGTCTACAATTTCATCTCTTTGATGCATTGTTACGGTTTTGCCACTAGCATTACTATCATCTAAAGCTCCGTAATCTCCTTCTGCTTCAACAGCGATATGCCCATTGATTCCAGTTACAAATTCAAGATCAACCATATCAAAATAACCAGATGTAGAAAATGTAGTTCGAATACCTGTAATCATATATTTAGATGTAGCACCAGATGTAAGCATTTCACTTTTAACCAAATCTCCTATGTCCATAGATGGATTCCCAACTACTGCGACTGTAATACGTCTTAATTTCCTTCTCATGCCAATAAAAAAAGCATCTGCTACCATTAGCTTCTGCTCGTTAGTTTCAGCCCATGGGACATCTATACCCATAGATATTTTTTCTCCATTACAATACTCTATTAAAAAAGGATCTTCATAAGCCTTCCAGCTGCTTTTAGACTTTACAATAATTCTATTTCTTAATATAGAAGGATCTATTTTATAATTTCCCTGAGTTAGATTTACATAGTCAGAAAACTCCCAATGATGGATATCATGTTGACTATAAATTTCTTGTTTTTTCACCTGTATATTTCCGAATCTATCTGCAATAATTCTGTGTCCCATACTATCTAGGATCTTCTCTATAGCATCTTTAAAAGTAACTCCTAATTCAAATTCTACCTTATTAATAGAATAGTCATATCCTTCGATTTCTATGGCATCATATATTATTGTCTCTATTCCTGCTCTTTTGCATAAATCCACCACAATATTCATAGCTGTTTCATTTGTATAGACAAGACTACGAGAAGTAACAGGATCTATAGGCTTTAGAAGCTTTCTAAAGTTGTTCTTTCCAGTAAAATCGAGAGAAGAATTATCTTCTATAATATCTACACTTTGAATCTGGCCTGTAAACAGCCTTACAAGTTCTTCTCCATATCCTAAATAAGCTTCTAAGCAATTAAAAGGTATTAAAGTATTAGTATATCCACTAGGTGGTAGCTCCTGGACTCCTTTAAACTTATTTAAATGCCAATAATCTGGAGAGTAGTATCCATTAACATTTGATATCTTGATTTTGATTTCATCAGCAGCCATGTTCCATCTTCTATCTATATCGATAGATACAACCTCTGGAAGTTTTATTGGAAAATTCTCATATCCTCCTGTATTATTTTTTCTTCTTACAATAACTTTAGAATTAGGATATCTATCCCCAATCTGCAAGTGATCTGCTAGATATTCTAATAATTCAATTGTTAATCCATACATAAAATCACCCTAACAAAATCCCATGCCAGCCTTTTGAGCTGCAAGCATAGTTAAATTTATTGTATATAAAGAATCCATAGCTATACTCTTAGGATCAATTTTTGATGGAAATGATCCACGATAACATGATCCAAATTCATCAATATAATAAAAGATTTCATTAGAATGGATAATGAAATCTTGGAACTGGATAGGCTCAAACAAAGCCGTAAATTCAATCTCTGTGTCTGCTTGGCACATCTGTTGAATGCGTGTAAACCCTCTTAGTGTTTTTGTAGATGCTAAATTTGAAACTGGCTTTGCTGGATTATTTTGTATCACTATACAATCTACATCTTTTCCTTGTGTTACTAAAAAAGTATCAAAGACTCCTTTTCTCCCACTTGGATTTTTAACTATATATTCAAATTTGAATTTGTGTTTTCCAGGAGTCAACCCAATAGGTTGACATCTTTGCCATGGAGAAGGTCCTTCTATACTCATTTTTAATACCCCATCTATATAAAAATTCAACTTATTGATTTCTTCTTTTTCATCTGGATTCTGTACATAATGTTCGAATACAACCTCTCCATAGTTTGATAACTCTATTTCTTTTTCTATACTTCCTGGGGCATAACATCCTGCACTATTTAAAGCCAGTCCTCCAGTAAGTCCAGATGATTGATCTGCATTGGTATCTATAGTCATCTTATGCCATGCTGCTCCTGTATCTCCTATCCATCCATCTAAATTATTATCAAAAGTATCTTTGATTATTGATTTTTGCATAGCATGAATTAATTTTACCTTTGGGTTTGTTAATATATTTGCAAATCTTTTCACTACATCACCCCATTATAAAAGAACCACTAAATTGTGGTCCTTTATTATGCTGCATATCTTTTAATACAATATTTTATAATTGTATAAACATATTCAGGCTCTTTTACTTGTATTTTATAGTATGTAGAACCATTTTGTAACCCAATGGCATTTTGATATGGCTGTAAAGCTGAAACCTTCTTTAAAGGCATTTCAAAAGGTTTTTGTGGTTGCATAAACAAAATTCTTTCATTTGTAATTAATAATCTCCCATTATAAAAATCAGTAACATGATGTGTTATAGGTGTTCTTGTCCCTGATCCTGTGCGTATACTTATTCCTTTAGCAATTCTAAAGCTTCCGCCTGAATATCCTCCAACATAACTAGTTCTTGTTGATTGCCCTAATCTTGTAGCAGGCTGTTCATAATGACATATCTCAGACCTTTTTAATAAAATATCTGTATCTACTTCAGGTAAACTTCCTTTTTTAATTTTTTCTATTTCTTCTTGTATTTTTATTTGATGTTTATCATTTTGTATTTTAGTTTTTGTACTATTTTTGATCAAAAAATATCCTGGTACTATAGTCATTAGTGGACTAATAAATAACATCACTAAATCTAAAGGTAAATCAGCTTCTCCTATAATTATATTGACTATTGCACCAACTTCAGCAAGTATACCAAATACTATCAAACTTACACCGATTACTCTTTTCATTACAATGATCCCCCTTAGATGATATCAACTCCTTTCTATTTTAAACAATATTTTACATTTTTTCAATAGAGTTAGGAAATGGCTTATCCATTTCTAGTTATGGTTTTGAGAGCTGTTTCAGATGTGTTGTTGAAGATATCTAATAAAGGCATAACCTCTCTTTGAATTTTTTCTCGCCCTTTTTCTCCAGTATCTTCAAGAGTTAAGTACATTGTGAGATTAGGTGCTACTATAGCCGTTTTACTTAAAGTATTCTTAGCATTATTAATTGCATAATCATATTTAGTTAAAGCTTTTAGCTCTGACGGCTTATTAAACTCTCCAACCATTTTATTAATTCCGCCTTTTATATCTTCTGTAATCTTGGCTATCTTAGTGAGTACTCTATTTCGAGCTGACTCAACTATATTTTTATCTTTCCCACTACTTCTATTTTCAAGCCTTAACAATTCAGATGCTGTTTGTTTTAAAGCTTCAATCATTTTTTCTTTATTGAATTTTACTCCAGCATCATCATCTTTACTATTTGCAAGCTCCGCTCTACTTTCATATAAATCTACTTTATCACTATATTTGTCTGTAATTTTCCTAATTACTTTTTCAATAGTATTAGAATTTCCATTACTACTGGCTCCAGATTCAGAATCCATTAATTTTTTTATTTGTTTATCATCAAGGTTCTTAAGTTTGTCCATTTCTGCTTTTAGTTTTTTCTGTTCTTTTTCCAATTCTGTTTCTTCTTTTGATTTCTTATTGTTTTTTATATCAATTGGAGTATTGTTTACATCTACTATAGCATCTTTTGTTTTTTTTAGCTCTTTACGTATTTCTTCTAAGGATTTTTTAGACATTTCTGATACCCTTTTAAACTTTTCTCCCATACCTGGAATTAGGGATATAAAGTTATACATCAATTGAATCACATAATTCATTCCCCATGCATAGACATATACAAAAATTAAAAAGGCTCCTTTTACTACATTAATAAAGACTATAAAAGCCTTTTTTACTATTCCAGTATGTTTATTAAGTTTATATAATGCAAGAATCAAAATACCTATAACAGTAATAATTGCTCCTATAGGATTACTAGCTATAGCAATATTTAGTAATCGTTGTGCAATAGTTGCTCCTTCAGTAGCGATAGTTTGCCCTGTTATTGCAAGAGTAAGAAGATGTACCCCTACTGAAACAGCTTCAATTATTTTCCCAGCAGTCATAGCAAATTTAAAAATCATCCACGCTTCTGCAGCAAATAAGATAGTATCTAAATGATCTGAAATAAATCCAGTGAAATTACTAATAGTAGCACTAATATCATCAATATGATTTAATAGTTCGATTCCTTTATTAATTAAATTATTATAAAGATCAGCAATATTTTGAGCTAGATTATCAAATGTTCCATCATTCTCTGCTTTATCCATAGCCTCAAACAATTTATCCATAGCTTGATCTATAGCAGGAGCCATTTTTTCTCCTATTTTTTCCATTGCGTTAGCAACTCTTTGTTTAAAAATATTAATTTTCTCTAAAGGACCAGAATTCATAGTTTCAGCCATTTTCTTAGTAGCTTCAACTCCATCATTAATAGATTTATTTACCTCGTTTTGGGCATCTTTTAATTCTTCTGTCTTGTTGTAAAGTAAATCAATAAATTTAGTTGCTTCTATTCTCCCAAAAGCTTTGGACAACTCATTCTTTTCTACCGCATCTAGTACATTCCCATATTTTCCTTTGATTTTTTCAATAATTTCCGCTGTTGAAAGCAATTGATTGTTTTGATCTACAAAAGATATTTTAAGTTTCTTAGATGCTTGCATAGCATTATTTAAAAATGATTGATACATAGTGGCAGCTTCTGATCCACTATTGGTTTGTTGCAAAAGACCTCCTACAGAAAGAATTTCATCTAGTTCTTTTCCTGCATTCTTTGCATTTGCACCTAACGTGGTAAGATAACCACTCATCTCCGAGCCTTGCGTTCTAAATCTTTGTACTGATTTTGCTATCCCTGCTGAGAACTTTTCTCCAAAGTCAAAATCACTATTATATAGATCTCTATAGATACCATAGCCTTGGGCAAATAATGTAGTCATTTCATTTGCTGTAGCCTTGGTAGCTTTTCCTGTTAATGCTGCAAGCTCTGTAAAGTCTGCAACTCCTTCATCGGTTAAGGTAGCAATCCCTGATTTAATGTCATAGGCACTTTGTATAAATTCTTCTCTTGTTGTTCCTGACCATGTACTTGAAAATTCTATAGCCTTTTGCCTAAGATACTCTAAACTCTCAGCATTATCATATCCTAAAGAAGCCATTTCTCCTAAAGCTGTTTTAGTTTTACCAAATTCGGTAACAAATGTTTTACCAAGATCTATAAACTTTTTCCCTATATATATTTTTACTATAGTTTTTAAAGTATCTTTAAATTTATTTGCTAGACCATTCATATTTTCTAGTCCTTGACTTGCTCTATTAAATCCCTGCCTGCTTCGTTCTCCTGCTCTTTCCCCTGCGTTTCCTATTTCTAGAACCTCTCTGATCCCACGATCTACATTGGTTCTAAAATTGTCCATAACAGCTTCAAAGAGTACTCTGACTCTATTATCTGAACTCATTCCAATCACCTCCTATAAGTTCTTCTATTTCTTAATTTCTCAAGCTTATCCAAATCTCCAATTTCTTCATCTATCTCTTTATCATGTTCAATACTATCTAGTTTTTCATATAACTCTTGGGGATTCTCAGCATGATGAATCAATAGAAGAATCTTATATTCAGCAATTTTTTCTCTCATCGTTATTTCATTCCTAGCTTTAATAAGTTGGGTAAATTTAATAATTTCTATAATAGAAAGATCATCTATATCTTTAGGGGACCACTTATATTCTTGTGCTAGGATATCTTCCACTCCATAGATCAGAGCTTCTAAACATTCGGTACTGTTTCTATAAACTGTTGCTCCGTCTTTAGATTGTTTACTGGATTTCCTTGACTGATCTGTAAAAATTGTTGAAAAAAATCCTTTACTTTCTCCGTTTCAACTCCATTAATCTTTAGAATTTCTTTTGTAATTTCTACTATTTCAAGTACATCCATTTCATCTATTTCATCTTCTTTAATATCTGTAAACTGAAGAATATATCCTGCAATAAAATCTATATTTTCTGTAATAAATACTGGAAGATTTGCCATAAAATCTTCATTTGTATTCTTTTTATCAAAAAAATTGAATACTTCATCAATCTTTTCTCCAATAGTACTTACCATGCTTTTTAATTCTTTAAGTTTTAAACTTCTAATTATAATTTCTTTGTTATTGATTGTAATAGTTCTTTTCATCTTTATCACACTCCATTTTCATTGTAATCATGTCTACTAGTTTATAGATTTGACATTCTGTAGCTTGTATATCTTTTGTAGTCAATACATTTTTCACAATAGAATAAGCAATACTTCTCGCCCTAAATCCTATAAAGGCAGAAATATTGCTTTTTTTAAATTCTTCCATCAAAGTATGCTCATTTTCATAAAAAAACTGTGCTAATTCTTGCGTGTTCTCAAACTTCATCGTTAATTCTCCACTACTAATGTAGTTGAATTTGAATAGCCAACATACTCAGCTCTTATAACCACTGTTCCTGACTTTATAGCACTTGCTACTGCTTTATCTCCACTTGTTCTAATAGTTGCTATCTCTTCATCTGCACTAATCCACTTGCACTTTTTTGTTACATCTTGTGTAGTGCCATCTTCAAACATAGCATTTGCTTTAAAATCTATTGTTTTGCTTACTTGTAATTCTGGATTAGATGGAGTAATCCAAAACTTTACCACTCTTTTTTCTCCTACTGTTTGAATATCTTCACCTATACGGAATAATTGATCTCCTTCGGGTCTAAAATCATCATAATATCCTGTATATTTACACGGAATCACCCATTCATCATCTAGCTTGTAAGCAAGTTCTAAGCCTGCTTTATTCCCTGCTCTGTAAATAATTACATCTTTTGATAAATCCCCTGGTCCTGCTGATATAGGATGAATTACTAATTTCCCTGAGTGATGTGTAAGCCTTAATCCTGGTCTTCTTCCAAAGGTAACAGCTTTCACATGATCTCCTTCTTTTTCAGGAGATGCTGTAGGCATAACACTTGTCATTTTTTCTAAAGATGTATCTAAAAGATGAAATTCTACTGTAACTGTTTCCCCTATCCCTACATCATCTAGTGGAGTTTTCCCTGTTTGGTCTGATGTAAGGGTATGATACTCTGCTTCATATTTAAGAGTCACTCCTCCCTTAGTCAGCCCAAGATAAATAGGAATATCTTCTCCTTCAGGAAGAAAGGTCATATCTGCAACACCTATATTAATACTCTCTGATAATCTCTCTCCCATTACTCATTTTCTCCCTTCTTAGCTTTTGCTTTTTCTTCAATTGCTTTTCTTTTTTGCATGGAAGTTGTTTCTAGCTTTTGAAAATTTTTTGCCTCATTCATATCAGAAATTTCATATGCAAGTTTTGTTTTAATATATGCGTCTGCAATATTAATAGGCATTTCTACAATTGCACCATTTTTAAAAATTTTATCTTCGTAAGTAATACTATCTCTAGGGGATAGTCCTTTAAATATTATTTTTTTTGTTTCCAACTTAATCACTCCTATCTTCTAAAGGTTCTAAAGCCTATCACATAACTTATTTTCCCTATACTAGCAGGAATCTTTAGACTTCTAAAAAATTCATTTTCTATGTTCTCAAAACTAATCTTAGTAATGCTGCTACTAAGAATTAAACCGCCTACTTCTTTTTCACTTTTTTCTATCATAAAATTTTCTAATGTTTTATGATTCATCAATACATTTGCAATGCTTTCAATATTATTTCTTGCCTCTGATGGCACGTCATTAAAAGATTCAAAAGTATATGGATAAATATAATAAATACTAAAATAGTATGGATAATACTGTATCTCTAAAGCTTCATTTGCCATGACAGGGTCTACTTCTTCTATACTTATAATAATTGCTGGTAGATACTTCTCTAATTCTTCTGGTGGTGGAAGTATACCGAAGTCCCCTGTATTAATATTTTTTGCAGCATCTCCAGGTATTTCTCTATCTAATATTTCTTGTATCTTATCTGCAATTTTATTTGAATAAAAATAGTTCTTAATCATTGATTAGTTGCCTCATTTCTTGTAAGAATTTTTCTTTGTTTTCTTCATAAGGCTTACTAAAGAATTTAGTTGGTGCTACTGTTACCCTAAGCCCCCCTTTTGCAGGATCCACATAAGCTCCTGTATCAAACATTCTATACACTCCATCTACCTTGATAATTACATCATGTCTTAAAGCCCATTGAAGCAGAGTAGGAGCAACTCTAAAGGGAACAAAATGTTTCACTATATCATCCCCTTCATGTTCTGCTCCTTCATGTATGAAACGTGCGTACTTTGTTCCTGCTTTTACCCAACCTTGAATTTTATTTGTATACACTAAAAGAGAAGGCTTAATTGAATTGATCAGCCTTCCCGTATCACGATAGCCATAATCATTTATAATTTGTTTTGCCTCTCTAGACACAATGTTTGTGTATTTTTCTATGATTCTCTTTGCTCCTTCAATCTGTCTTTGTCCATATCTTTCTTCTAGCCTTCTTAAAGTATCTATATCAATCTCTATACTGATTCTATCATCCATATTTTAAATCCTTTTCTTTTCAATAGTGTACTTTGTATGATGAAATGTATTCATGCCTCGCACTATATATCCATCATCTGTAATGGTAAATTTCTCACCTGTGTTTATCTCTTCAATTACATCACCATTTACTAAGTCTATTTCTTTCTCAAAAAGAATTTTTTCATTTTTAATTATCCTACAAGGAACATTTTTCATATCAGGGACTTCACTATTAGCCATTTTATTTTTTGATGTTCTATTTGAAAAAGTTCTATTCAATTTGTATATGTTGACCTTGTCCATAAGTCCATCTATAAACCCAAAAGGCATCTTCTCACATCCTTATAATAGACAAGCATGAATCTTATTATTTTCTTTATACATAATAGATATTTCTCTATCTTCTTGATATATTAAAAGCCTAGATAAAATATCTTCTTTTGTTTTTAACTTGTCCGAATCCTCTCTAGTATATGAGTAATCCTCCCAAGACTGTGACTTCATATTACCTGTCATATCTTTTTCGCTTTCTTCTAATATAAGTAGTTCTATTATTACATCCTTGACCGTCTCTGGCACCTCATCATAGCCATATTGATATTCAATTTTTACATTCTTTCTTCTTCGTTTATAGTTAATAGGCTCATCTATTTCAATTAAATTTGAATCTTTTTCTACATAAAAATCTTGATCCTCTATAATGATTTCATCATTAATACGTAAACTATCTACTTGTAATAATGGTCTTTTTCTAACTATTATCTTTTCTCTTAAATCAGTTTTATAAGTATCTATAGTAGGTTTGAATTTTGTGTTACAATATTCATCAACCATCTTTGAAATAGAAGAAAGTCTGTCCTCAATGTGTTCTTTTGGTAGACTTTCTAATATCTTAATATTTCTCTTTTTCACTTCATCATAAGAGACATACATCTTAATCACCATCTTTTTCTATTTTCATTTTAGGATGACATTTATTCCATAGGGATGACATAGACATATCTTCTTTATTCTTCGGTAGCTGAAGCTCCAGTTTCTTCTGAAGTTCCTCCGCCTTTCTTAGTGCTTGATGGTTGTTCATTTTCTTTCACTTCCTCAAAACAGCCATATTTTAAAACAATAGATGCTAGATCTGCATCCATTTCCTTTACTTTGTTCTTTTTAGTAAATCGAACATCCCCTACTGTATAAGAATAACTCTCTCCTATATACCTTACAATCTTTTCTTTGCTTTTAGCAGCCATTTTTTTATTCCTCCTATGCTAAGGGTCCTCTATTAATTAAAATACCTGTGGCATCTATCTCTGTTATTACAAAATCTGCTCCTAGATGTGTTGCATAAAATCTTTTATCTTCATAAACAGCTTCTTTACCTTCTGTAGTCTTTCTATGTTTAATATCCTTTGTATATACAATTACTAGATTTTCTGGCTCTGCATAAAGAATTACATCATCTGGCATATTTGGTACTGTCTCAAATCCTGTCCCCAGTATTTCAATTCTTTCTCCTTTTGTAATAGCAATATCTCCTAGGGCTGTAGGTCTTTCACTTAGATACTCAGAAAGATCTGTATAAGTATCATCTGAACATATCCAACGAAATTTAGGATTTCTATATTTTTTAGGAACAGCTCTTCTTAACGAATAAAAATATTTCTTCCCAAATTTTCCTCCATTAATTGTGGCTCCATCTACCACATGCCCTTTTTTCTTGATTTGCTTAATATATCCATCATTTAATTTTAAAAACTCATAATCAAGATCACTACTTGATGTATCTTCATCTCCGTTAAATGCTAAATCTAAGAGATCTACTTGAATTTGACTAGCTATTTTCCCCATAAAATGATCCTCAAAATTTTCTCTCTCTATATTTTCTTCCAGCCAATCTTCTGTCATAAAAGTACCTAATTTCATTTTTTCTACTTGATATGGAACATCACCAATAACAGGAATAACTTCATTCCCTGAAATAGTATCTTTCCCTTCTGCTTTTCCTCTAAGTAATCTACTTCCTACTCCTAATTTAGAAATAGTTCCACTAATACGATCCTTTTTTTCATATCTTAGCTTCTTTAAAAACTCTGAACTATCCATAATCATATCTATAAATTTCTCTGATTGTGCTGGATTTAAGAGTCCACTAGCTCCATAATTCCCTTGTGTGTGAATTCCTGCCTTTTTAATGATTTCTGTATTCGTAATTGTCATATTATCTCCTCCTACAAATTATATTTGTATCCCTGAAAATACTGAGTTTGATTTTTGAACAGTATCTACTTCATCTATTTGTTTTGAAATTCCTCTAGTCTTTTCTACTTTCTCAAGTCTACTTTCAATAGACACCATCGCTTCCTTGATGACCTCTGTTAAATCTTCTTTGGTGATCTTGTCATTCTCTACTCCATCAACTTGTTGTGATGTACTAGATTCTCCTTTTTCAATTTTATCTAACCTCTCATTTATTGGTGTCATCGCTTCCTTGATAATACTTGCTATATCTTCTTTTTTCACTTCATCTTCCTCCTCACTATTTTCTGTATCTTCATTTTCTTCAACTTCTTGTACTAGATTTTGTAATGATGTAATAGCATTTTTAATACTTGTCATCCTACTCGCAGATATCTTTTTTCCTGCTTTCTCTACAGGCTCTCCAAAAAAGTCCTCATCTGCTTTTGTAATTTGAGTTCCAACATTTTTAATTTTATTTTTCATATATATTCCAAACTCATCTATTGCTTTATTTAATGCAGGCTGTTTTTCTTTGATATCTTGTGAATTTAAAATATCTCTCATAGTTGATCTTAAGGTATCATTTACTCTCCACATCCCTTCTGTTACATCATTTACAGCCATTCTGTCTGCAAAGGATACTGTTGTTTTGTTTTCCTTTTGAATAGAATCACCAGCAAAAAAAGATTTCAAGACATTAAAAAAGCCCTTCATCTCTTCTGATTCAGGGTTTTCTTCATTTGATTTTTTTACTTTTGCTGGTTCCTGGTTATGCTCTATCTTCTTTCCTACACCACCCATACTATATCCTTTTATGTTTCCTTTTTTTACATCTTCCCAAAGCTTGTCATCATTTACTTTAGTAGTCATAACCCACGTACCTTTTTTAATTGAAGTATCTCCTATCTTTGTATCTCCTTTTGTTACAAAGGATTCAACTACAGAAACATTCTCATTATTGAAAGTATGATTCTTATCAATATTTCTATAGTCCTCCATAAATTTATGAGCAGCTTTTTCTATTGCATCTGCTTTCATGAATTCATTTTGAGAATCTACAGTATCTGGTTCATAGACTATTCCAGTCACCAATTTTTTATCATCCTGTACTTTTAGTATAGGAGTTTCCTTTTCTAGTGTTGGCTCCTGATCATCTGACTTCATGATAAGAAAGTCTTTTCCATTTGCTCCTTTTTTAACAAAAGATACATGTGTAATCTTAGCATCCACTATTTCCCTTAACTTCATTTTTACTTCCTCCTTTCTAAATTTTAAACATAAAAAAATGCATATTATTCATAAAAAATACTAGTTTTACACGATTTTTTATGTTTTATTTATGCATTTTCATTGTATTAATTTACATATATAGCATTTTCAACAGCTCTGTTCATTATTGAATGTTACAAAAGTAAGTTTGTGTTGCATTCAAAAGTTTTTTTATGAAATATAAAAACCTCATACTTATTTTAAAAAGTATAAGGTTTCTTATTCTTCATCTTCAACACCAATTAATATCTCCATTTGTTCTACTGCTTCATTTACATCTTCATCTTTTATTTTATCAGCTACTTTTCTCATTCTCTCTGCAAAGGTCTTAGTATAAAATTTCAAAAATATATCTTCTAGATTATCTGCAAATTCTTCTAGTTCTTTGGATGTAAACTTATCTATGTTGTTCTCTATAAACTCAAGTGTTTCTTCTTCGTTTCTACCAAAAAACTCCACAAGTTTATCTCTCTTATCCATAAATGCAAGACTTTCACGAGGGGTACTAATTATGTCATTCAGATCATCTTTTATTTTTTGAAAATCAATCATATAATTTGTCTCCTTTCTTTTCTAAATGGCTTTGAACCTTGCTTGGGAATATAGTTTCAATTTCACCCGTTTCTTTATTTTGAAAAATTGCTACTTCAACATCATTGAACACAGCATGTTTATATGCCCCATTATTAGAATTCCAAAATTGATTCTTATCCTTAATATTTGCCACATACATTCCTGCTACTTTTATTTTATCATCATCCCACTCTTTAGGGAACCATGTTTGACCATTATTTTTCTTTTTTGCTTTTTCTTTATGTCCTAATACATTTCCCACTCTTACACCATTACTATATGTTTTATATTCGTAAGTATAATTGTCTAGAAGCTTTTGAACATCTATTTTTTTGCTTCTAGAACCATTCTCTAAAATATCTTTATACATTTCCTCATATTTTTTTCTCAGTTTATCCAGATATTCTATATTTTTTTGAGAATGTCCACCTTTTTTCATCTTCCCGCCACCCTGAAGTGGGTTTTTAGGATTTGTAAAATCTGCAAAATCTTTTTCCTGTGCTGTTCCTTTGGTTCTTCCTCTTGTTGAATGTTCCATACAATCATTATTTATAAATAGAATATCCTTTGTATCAATCTCTCTATACTTTTTTGTAAAGTCTTGTTCTTTTAATAAATGTGCATCAAATAACTGTCTTTTGGTCTTTCCACCTAGATAATTTTCTCTAAAATCTCTATCTTGTCTTCTTAGCCAGTTAGACTTTCCTACATCTTTATCGTCATAAGGAGTATTACTTTTAGTGCTTTCTCCTTTAAAAATAGGAAACATAGTACATCTACACTTCACTATTTCTTTTGCATTTGCTCCTAGTGATCCATCTCCTGGATGCATCAACCTTGACATGCCCACTATAAATGGTTCTTCTAGTTTTCTCTTTTGTCCATTCGCTGATTGATGAGTAGGTCGAGTTCTACGGTCTCCAGTAGCACTCCACTCCTTGCCTATGATATCTGGATTTTTACTCCATGCCATTAGATCTGCATTGTTACATGAAGCTATTATTTCAGTCCTCGCTATCGCTTCTGCTCTGTCATATCCAAACTCTGTAGACCGTTGTATATCCCTAGCAATATCATAAGTACTTGTCCCTGCTTCAAAGCCATCCACTAATATTCTTTTTATTTCATTTTCTGTGGACTCTTTTACTTGCTTGGCCCAATGAATTTTTTTATTTTTAAGATAATCTCTAGTTGCAAGATCAAACTCATTAAAATCAAATTTCATTCCCATAGAACTTAGTACTGTTTCAACTGCAGCAGGAATAGTCCCTGCAACGATTAAATCATCATAAGTCTTTTCTAATTCATTTTGAAAGTCTTTTTCAAGTTCTATCAATTCATCTTTAATATCATCTACTACAACATGATTAAATCTTTCATCAAGATAGTCCTCAGCTCTGTATTTGCCTTTTTTAATGTTTTTTTTATCTTCTTTAATGTATATTACCTTTTTGGTATTAAAAAGCTTTATATAAGCATTTTGGTGTTTCTTAAATAGGTCCTCTAGTTGCTTAGTAAATTTTACTATATCAACTACTGCTATATCATTCCATGTTTTATCTTTAAGATCTTTTAAATACCTTTTTGTTCTAATAGTTGATATATGATCTTTTGTCTTATTTATGGCATTAAAAAAGATGCTCAATGCTTTCTTTTTTTTATTCATCTGCATCAGCACCTATTTTCTTTATGACCTCTAACATTTCATTTAACTTTTCTATGTAATCTAATTCAGATTTTTCTATTTTCTCTATTGTATTTTCAATTTGTCCTTCATCATTTTTTTGCATATATTTTTGTTTTACAATTTCAAAAGGCAGGTTCCCTATTTCATCTGGAAGTGGTTCTATTGATTTGTTTAATAATTCCCCTAGTTTGTCTATCAACATATTAGGAGTAACCGCTCCTGCTTGTATAAATGGTTCTAGAGCTTTTGCAAGTTCCGTCATGTTGCTAAGTTGTGGACCTTTTAAATACATTACCACTAAACCTATTCCTCGTTCATTGTTAATAACAGTATTAAACATACTTGCTATTGCATCTCTTTCAGGAGTAAAAATCTGCTCTTCCGCTATTATTCTAGCCACATCTGCTGTGCTTTGTGTATAGTCTGTACTCTGGCCTGTATAGATAGGTGGTAATCTAAAAGAATCTCGTATTCGCTCTTTATTATTCTTTTGGTATTCCTGGAATAAACCATCTTTATTATTTGTATCTGCTAATTTTTCAATTTTAGTTGATACCTTATTTTTATTTTCACTTACAACTGTTGGATCTTCTTCTTCAAATGGAGCAGTTTCTAAAAGTAGAAGTTTATATGCATTATTAATGCCCTTTCCTTCTCTCAAGGCATCAATACTACTTTCCGTAAGCTGTCCTCCATCTACTATAATTGCAGCAGGAAGTATAGTTCCTGTTTCAAAATACATATAGTTTAGCACTTCGGCTGCTCGTGATCCTAATGCAGATACTAAGGTTCCAATCCATCTAGGTACTCCATAATCTGAATAAGAAGAATGAATAGGGAAATATATTAATTCTGTTGCTAGATTATCTGGCAATATATCTTCGCCATATTCTCCTGATTCGCAATCCATAGATCTTGGATCTCCAAATTCTTTAAAATACACTTTTTTTCCATTCACAAGTTGGACAAATTTCTTGAACTTCCTATGCATTGTAACTTCTTCATATTCTCCCTCTTCATTCATTTGCAATTGACTCATCTCTACGAATTTATTATTTGATTGAGCTATTCTAATATTTACAGCCCTACAGTATTCAAATTGAACTACTTCTCCCGAGAGATTTCTTAAAACTTCAATAGTACCCCATCCAATAGACTCTCTATCTATAAGCATCTTTTCTAATACTTTTTTAAAGTCTTCTGTTGGATTGCAATATTTATATAATCTTTTCAAGACTTCCCATTCTTTGTCTGCTGCTTTCTTTTTTGATTCATCTGCTTTATCATAGTCAAAGTCCTCTTTATACTTGATCCCATGACCAAATAATGCAATATTCGTAGCCATAGCATTAATCAATTGTTTTAAATCTGGGCTTTCATCAATGATGGATAAAAGCTTTTCAGGGGAATACGGTGGTTTTTTGATATCTGTAAGGTTTGAAAAATCTTCTAGTTGTCTGCTTCCTTGTGGTATCTTTTCTTCTGCCTTTTGAATCAGTTCTATACATTGAGCCTTTCCTTTTTTTCTCACCATCTCTACTTTCCCTTTCTTCTTAGAATGTAACAAAACTATTAATTGTGTAACATTCGACTTTTTATATGAAATTCACTATTTTCAACACTTCTATTGATTTTTTAATTTTATGATCTCTGTAAATAACCATTTATGCATAAATTTTCGTATAAATATACTCTTTTACTTGAATTATACATAGTTTATACATGATTTTGTTATAGCTATTTTTTTCTATTTCCTTGTGGCCTTTTCTTACTCTTTTCTTTTACATCTGCAACTTCATATCCATCTAATGCATACCAGATCGAACTCAGTGTGTGTGGATCGATATTAAATTCATCATAAATTAAATTGCCTAGTTTATCTTTTTTATAAGTTAAGTTTTTCAACTCTCTTATAGTATTTCTGCATTCATCGGAGCAGATGATTTTCTTAAACCTCTTAACTTTTTTTGTGTTTTGTAACCTAGAACCTGGGTATTTTTTAGCTCCAATCATTTTAAAACCTTGTTGTTGATAGTATCTGATTGTCTTAGGTTCGGCACTATCTGCTCTTATTAACTCTTTTGATATTTTAAATTCTTCTATTTCTTCTACCGTTTTATCATCTGTCATTTGATTCTTGTAATACTCCCAGTAAATATAGAGTATTTTTTTATTATCATCTATAGCAATTCTTACAATAGCATTGAAAGAATCTTCAAACCCAAAGTCCATCCCAACTCTTAAGAACCTTTGTGGTATTTCTCCAACTTTATTCAATACCTCATCATGTGGCTTTGTTTCAAACTGTGGAAGTACTTTGGTTCCATTTACACCAAATCTTCCTTTCCTTGCTATTCTATATAAATCAATATCATATGTTTTTAGGTCTTCTAATTGTTCTATATAACTTACAGGTAAAAATAAATTATCATCAGCAGTTGAGTGATGATAATATGTATTATTTTTTATTACTATTCTTTTGTTATATAATTCTTTATCATCAAAAATAAAGATCTCCTTATCTTCATCCTTGAAGAAATGCTTATAAATCCAATTATCTTCTCCTACTGGGTTAGTAGATAGAATAAAATGTAGTGGTAATGTAGGATGCCTTAACCTACCTAATAACTCTTTATAGCCTTCATATTTAACCTCTGAACACTCTTCTACCCATACTATAGTTACACCATTAATAGATTTTAATTTTGCAGGATTATCCATTCCTTTGAATATAATTTTTGATCCATTAGGGAACCTTATCTGCATTGGTGAGGTTACAAGCTTTATTCTATTGTCTAATTCAAGATCAATAATAATTTCCTCAAATAGAGAATAACAACTATCTCTTATCGTGTCATATACTTCTCTAACTACTAAAGCAGTTCTTTTTTCTTTAAGCAGCTTCAATAGTATCTTTAAAGCTACATGATAGCTTTTAGATGATCCATAACCCCCAACTAAAAAATAAATTTTATAATCCCAGTCAAACACAAAATCTTCAAAGTGGGGATTCACTTCTTTTTCTATCATTTATCTTCACCTTTTCGCTTAATTACAATTTCTATTTGCTTATCAGGTTCTGTACCTTTGAGTTTCTCTCTAACAATTTTCAATTTTTCTCTTTCTAATTTTATATTTTGAAGATTTTTTTCAATCTGGTTTACTACCTGTAGTGCTTTATTGATTGCATCTTCATAGAAGTCATCTTTTAACTTATATGCTCTTGTACTGCCTGATCTTGTTATTGCAGTACCTTTTAATGTTTGCTCTTGCTGTTGTTCCAATAATTTTGCTAGTTTGTACCGAGCAACTTGTAAATCATTCTCTAAACCAGCAATCTTTCCAGCTAACTCAAACAATTCCTGATCTTCTTCTGATAACTTTTCATATATAATTTTTTCATATAAACCATGTTTTCTAGCATTCTTATTCCCCGATGGTGCTCCTCCGTTATTTCCTTTAGCATTTGTATTCCCAAACGGAGCTCCATGTTTACCAAAGTTTTTCCACTTAATCTCCCATTGATCAAGACTTTTCCATTTTCTAACCTTAGAAGGCTGAATATTTAAGATCTCTGCAATGTCTTTTGGTTTTTTTTCTTCTCCTTCTACTTTCCCTTGAAACCAAAGTTCAAAAGCCTTATCACGATCTAGGCTTCTACTACTCAAAAATATCCACCTCCCTTATTCATTATTCAATTTTAATAATCATATACAATATAAGTTGAATTATATTATATATGATTACTAAAATTATTAGACAGATCTTCGCACACTCCGCTCCCTAAATTGCTCTAAAATTTAGATCATGGCGTAACCCTACATGTATTATGGTGTGGCTCCTTGTCCAAGTATGTTTTTGTAAAATAAAAAAGCAGCCCTCCTATATAGGCTGCTTTCTCCTAGAGCATAAACCATATTCAGTTGTATTTTCTGCATCTCTCATACGGAGTGCATCTTACTATTATTATACTAAAACCTTCTTTTTCTGTCCTGTTTTTAGTTCGTGGATTGTTCGCATTTTGTTTTTATTTTGTTCAAGCTCTTTATTTTATATATCCAAAAGCTGTTGCAAATTTGTAAAATGTATTTTTTCTAAGTTTATAATATTTAGTTTTGCAAATGTTCATTTCTGCCATAACATCATCTACATCAATACTTTCAAAATATCTGAGTTGTATCAATTTTTTTTCATCTTTGGGTAGTAAATCATATACTTTTTCTATTAATGTAATTCTTTGTTTTATGTATTCTTCATATTCGGCTGTATCTTCTACTGTTGAATTTACTGTATAATCTTGACCACTTGCCATATTATATATTGATGGAGAACCTAATCCTCCAGTTTCTACTCTCAAAATCCAAAATGGATATTTTATTAATATGTTTTCTATTTTTTCAATTATTGATCTATCTATTTTTTTACTCATATAATCACTCCTATAGTTTATTCATTTTCTCTTTCATCTTCTCAACAGAAGGATTTGTATATAAAAGTGTTGTGTGTATGTTGGTATGACCGGCTAGATTAGCAACTTCATGTATACTAAATCCATTTTCCAATGCATTTGTACAAAAGAAATGCCTCAAAGTATGTGGTGTCATATTATTTGAATATTTTTTAAACATTCTATTTATAACAGTTCTATCTAATTTATTTCCTTTTTGGCTCATAAAAAGATATTTTCCTTTTTCATCACGAATTTTTAAATATTCTTTAATTACATTTACAACTTTATCATTCATATATACAATCCTTTGTTTTTCCCCTTTTCCACTTCTAATAATAATCTCTCTACTTACTAAATTAAAATCATCTATTTTTATATTTAGTGTCTCAGAGATTCTTAATCCTGCATATGCCATAATTGTGACAATAGCATAATTTCTCTTTCCTTCACTTTCTAATACGTGCTGTCTAAATTGTTCTACATCTTTTTTAGTAATAGAAGTAGGATTCGCTATTACAGTTTGAATTTTTATAGTATCTTTTTTAGAGATCACTATATCTTCTTGTATGTTAATTTCTTGTAAGAATTCATTAAATTTTATAAGTGCTGCTATTTTTACATTAAGTGTCTTAGCACTTTGTTTCTTTATATTTTTTAAATAACTTTTATACTCTAAAACATTTTCTCTATACAATCTTGTGAATTTTATTGAATATGTCTCCGAAAACCATTTTAAAAAACCATTAATATGAATCAAGTAACTTTTTATAGTATTCTTACTTTTTCCTTCTTTTTCTAGATAAGCTTCAAATTTATTAATTATATTTTTCATTTTTACATCTCCCTATATTACATAATTAATTTATGTTGCATAATATAAAAACATTGTATTTTTAACTTATGTTGTGTTTTATAGGATAATTATATACTACGTTTCGATATAATGCAATATAAGAAATATTATGTTGTATTATTTTTAGGGAGATATTTTTTTTATTTTACACTTCTTAAATCACATTCATATGTTTGAAAAACATTTTCTAAAGTATTTTGTACATCTTGTACAGTCTCATTTAAATATCTAGTAGTAGTATTTATGCTTACATGTCCCAAATGCCGTTGAATGAAAGTTAATGGACAATTATTATCTTTTAAAGTCTTTCCACATAAATGTCTAAATTTATGCGGTGTAACTTTATGTGGTTTAGAGCTCTCAGTATCCACCTCGGCCATAATAGCATACTTTCTTATAATTCCATAAACAGCTTGTCTTGTAAGATTACCTTGTTTACCAATAAATAATTTATTTTGATCTTTTTTAAAATTTATATTTTGATTTTTCGGTTTGTACTTGGATCTATGTTTAAGATAATCATCCCAAACTTTTCGCATTAGATCTGTTACTATAACTTCTCTCCATATCTTACCTTTGCCTTGGATTGATATTACTTCTTTTTTTGTATCACTTATTTCTAGTTGTAGCATTTCAGTGATCCTTAATCCTAGATATAAGAGTGTATAAAAAATTGCTACTGCTCTAAAGTCTTTTTGTTTCTTTGCTACAATTACCATTTTCTTAAAATCTATCTGTGAAAATTGATAGTCTGTATATCCTTTTTGATAAATCTTGATATGTGGTATTTTTATATGTATTTGAATTTGATATCCTTCGTTTAGATGCAAAACAAAAGCATTAATACTTGTAATCTTCCGATTAACTGTTTTTGGTGATAGTCCTTGTTCCTCGCTTTCTAAATACTCTATAAAATCTAACACATCATTTTCTTCTATCTCTACCACAGGCTTATCAATATAATTTAAAAATTGTCTTATATCTCTAACATACGATTCAATTGTATTTTTCTCTCTTCTCTTTTTTCGTAAGCTCATTTTAAAACTTGTTATAAATTTTTCCAAATTCACACCTTCTTTGTGTTAATTTATAAAAATGCATAGTTTTGAAATTTTATTCTTTTTTCAAAGAAAATGATAGGTTTGTGGAACGTATTTTCCATATTTTGGATATTGTTTTTTTAGATAGCTTTGTCCGTTACAAGTCTTGTAAATACTTTGTTGTATGGATTTTATTCTTGTTTTTCCTATTCTTGAAACTTAACAGAAGATAGACTATGTTAACTTTCTTTTTATTTGCTTTATCTCTAGTCTTATTGCTTATTAGAGTCCTTTTTACTTCTCTGATAATTTCTTTAAAAAGCCTTTTAAAAAACTATCTTTAAATCGTTCCACTCTAAAAAGCTACTTCGTTATTTTTTTATCAAGCTATCCCCATTTAATTTGTCTATAAGCTGCCTTAATTTTTTTATGTGCATCATGCCTCATACAATTTTTTATACTGATTTCATTTCCTTTATTTTCTTCTTCAATTAATTTCTTTGTAATTTTGTACAAGTTTTCTTTACTGTCATTCCTTAACAAATCATTTAATTTCATATTCCCCTCCTTAAATAAAAAAGGACATCAAAAGAAGAAATGATTTCTTCCATGATGTCCGCTCTATGTAGAGTAAGACTTAATATACTTTTTTTCTATTTCTTACTGTAAAATCCATCTGTAAATTACCTTGATGATTACTAATCTCCATATTGATATGCTCTAATTTTTCTTGTGTTTCTGCTATGTCTAATACAGATTTTATAAATTCCTTTATTTGATCCTCTAATGCAATTCTTTTCTTGCTCATTGTTTACCCCCTATTTATTTAAAATGGAATATCATCATCATCTATTTCTTGAAATCCATCTTCTGGATTTTCTTGTTTTGGTTTTGAGTCTAAAAATTTCACTCTCTCAGCTACAACTTCTATTGAATAATGTTTTACTCCATCTTTTTCATAGTTGTTATTTTGCAATCTTCCTTGTACTGCTACTTGGCTACCTTTATATAAATAATTAGCTGCATTCTCTCCTGTTTTACCCCAAGAGACAATCCTAAAAAAATCAGCTTCATTATCTTTTGCAAATAGTCTATTTACTGCTAAATTAAATGTACATACTGCTTTTCCACTTCCAGCAGTAAATCTTAACTCAGGATCTTTTGTAAGTCTTCCAATAAGTATTACTTGATTCATGAATTTCTTCCCCTTTTGCTCCTATAGCACCAGGTATACTATAGGAGCCTATGTATTTATGTGGTGTGAGTTTTTTATTTTTTATTCCTGGAATTATTTTTTACTATCTATCATTTTATCTAGTTCAATTATTGTCATTGCACTATAATTTGCTAGATCTATAAGAGTATCTCTGATACTTTCATCTTTTACCTCAGCTTCACTCTTAATTAATTTCTTGAATCTCTGTAGCTTATCCTCAATTCTTATTGCTGCCATTACTAGTCCATATTCTTTAAATGTTTTTCCAAAGCTGTCTCCATAGTCTTTGTTTTTTCTTTCATATAACTCGTACATTTCTTTTGTTATGTTTGAAAATTTATCTAATTTGCTCATATGTATTCCTCCACAAACCTTATATTTAACGATTGTTAATTTTTTCTGATTTTTCTTCAATGATTTTTAAAAAATC
>NZ_RYYS01000015.1 GCF_004138215.1 Anaerophilus nitritigenes | reverse complement strand
AAGTGGTAAGGCAGAGGTCTGCAAAACCTTTATTCCCCAGTTCAAATCTGGGTGCCGCCTCCAATATAGAAAAATCCTAGTATATACTAGGATTTTTTTGTAACATAACTAAAATTTGGAAAATTCTAAAAATGACAAATAAATTGAGGGGGGAATGGCTTGAAAGTTCAACAATTAATGACTAGAAATCCCATTGTCCTAACTGTAGAAGATACTTTATATAAAGCTGTAAAAATTTTTGTGAAAAATTGTATTGATGGAGCTCCTATTGTGGATCAAAAAGGAAACTTAGTAGGAATTATTACAAAAACTAATTTAATGAAGACTTTTTTAAGAAATGTTGATCCACATATAAAGATTGGAACATTGGCTACCAAAACAGTAATAACTATTAGACAAGATGCTAATATAAAAGAAGCTTGGGAAATAAAAGTAGGAAGATTACCAGTTGTGGATGAAAAAGGATGTTTGATAGGAATTTTAACTCGGACAGATATTATAAAAGCTTTATTGGAAAAACAAATAGAAGAGTCTAGTGAATTAAAAGCAGTTTTGGATTTTACCAATAATGGAATCGTTATCATTGATGAGCAAGGGATCATTAAAAGATGCAATCTATCTGCTATTCGTATATTAAGCTTGAACAATGAAGAAATCATTGGATTTCATGTAGAAAAAATATTACCAGAGTTACAACTTTATCATGTAATTGAGACTCGAAAAAGTGAATACAATCAAAAAATAGAATTTAAAGAAAAAACTCTTATATGCGATAGAATTTCTTTGTCAAGAGATAGTAAAGTGTTTGGAGCCTTAATTGTATTTAAAGATAGCTCAGAGCTTGAAAGTATTATCAATGAGCTTAACGATGTTCAAGATATATCTAAAAAATTAGATGCAGTGATTGAATCTTCTTATGATGGAATATATATTACAGATGGACATGCCAATACTCTTAAGATTAATAAATCTTATGAAAGGATTACAGGAGTAAAAAGAGAAGAAATGCTAGGTAAAAACATGCTCAATTTGGAAAATGAAGGATATATTTCTGAATCAGCTACTTTAAAGGTGTTGAGCAGTAAAAAAACAACTACAATTCATCAAAAATTTAAAACGGGAAAAAATGCATTAGTAACAAGTACACCTATTTTTGATGAAAAAAATCAAATTACTTTGGTAGTTACTAACGTGAGGGATATTACACAGCTTTCTCTTTTAAAAGAACAGCTAGAAAAAAATAAAGAATTGGCACAAAAGTATTACTCAGAAATAGAAGAGATGCGTATGCAACTTTTAAGTACACTTCATATTATAGCAGAAGATGAAAAAATGCTTGAAGTAGCTAGAATGGCAAAGAGAGTGGCTAAAGTAGATACTACAATACTTATTTTAGGTGAAACAGGTGTAGGTAAAGAAGAATTTGCAAAGTTTATACATAAAAATAGCAATAGAAAAAGAAAACAGTTTATCAAAGTAAATTGTGGAGCAATTCCTACTACTCTTATTGAATCAGAGCTTTTTGGATATGAAAAGGGAGCTTTTACAGGAGCAAATAGACAAGGGAAAATGGGGTTGTTTGAAGTAGCAAATGGAGGAACTTTGTTTTTAGATGAAATAGGAGAACTTCCATTAAATATGCAAGTAAAACTTTTAAGAGTTTTACAGGAAAATGAAATTAAAAGAGTTGGGGGAGTTGAATCTATTAAAGTGGATGTGCGTATTTTAGCAGCTACAAATCGTAATTTAGAAAAAATGGTAAAAGAAAATCAATTTAGAGAAGATCTTTATTATAGATTACATGTAGTGCCTATTTGTATTCCTTCTTTAAGAGAAAGAAGAGGAGATATACTTCCTTTGGTACGTCATTTTCTTTCTGAACTAAATATAAAATATGGATGGAATAAAAGATTTAGTAAGGATGCTTTAGAAATATTATATGAATATGATTGGCCAGGAAATGTAAGAGAATTAAAAAATATTGTAGAAAGAGTATTTATTATGAGTAATGAACAGGAGATTATTTGTGAAGATTTACCCAAAATAATTTATGCAAAAAATACTTCTTCAAAATTCATAGAAGAAATTATACCTTTAAAAGAAGCTGTAGCGAGTGTAGAAAGAGAATTGTTAGAGAGAGCTTTTGAAAAATATAAAAATGTAAGGGGTGCAGCAAAGGCTTTAGGAATTGATCCTTCTACTTTTGTAAGAAAAAGACAGAAGTATGAAAAAAAGTTGTAAAATAACAACAAATATGCAATATTGCAACAAAAAAATTATATACATATTGTTGTATATAACATTGAAAATTAAACAAGTATAAAGAAAAAATTTCTGAAGAATCGTTGTAAAATTGCAACGATTCTTTTTGTTTTAATAATGAATAAATAAAAAGAAAATAGATTAAAAGGTGTAAAATACAAGCTTTGATATAGCTGTTTAAAAAAGAAATATATATGGCATAAGAATTGCTTTAATATAGTGTAGATACATATTAAAGAAGGAGATGATTTGTTGTGGCATTAATGACAAAGGAGCAATATTTAGATAGTTTGAGAAAATTAGATATTAAGGTGTATGTGTTTGGAGAATTAATTAAAAATTTTGTAGACCATCCAATAATTAGACCTTCTATTAATTCAGTAGCAATGACTTATGAGCTTGCTCAACATCCAGAATATAAAGAGTTGATGACAGCAACATCTAATTTGACAGGAAAAAAAGTAAATCGTTTTACACATCTTCATCAAAGTGCAGATGATCTTGTGAAAAAAGTAAAAATGCTAAGACTTTTGGGACAAAAGACAGGGTCATGTTTTCAACGTTGTGTAGGAATGGACTCCTTTAATGCAGTATATAGTACAACTTATGAAACGGATGAAAAGTATGGAACAAATTATCATGAAAATTTTAAAAAATATTTAGAATATGTACAAGAAAAGGATTTAGTAGTAGATGGAGCTATGACAGATCCTAAAGGAGATAGAGGATTATCACCTAGTAAACAAGCAGATCCAGATTTATTTTTACATGTAGTAGAACAAAGGGAAGATGGAATTGTAGTAAGAGGAGCAAAAGCCCATCAAACAGGAGCTATAAATTCTCATGAGCATTTAATCATGCCAACTATTGCAATGAAAGAAGGAGATGAAGCTTATGCAGTATCTTTTGCAATCCCATCTGATGCAAAAGGAATTTATATGATTTATGGAAGACAATCTTGTGATACAAGAAAATTAGAAGAAGATGCAGATGTAGATGTAGGAAATAAAGAATTTGGAGGACAAGAAGCATTAGTAGTATTTGATAATGTATTCATACCAAATGACAGAATATTTTTAAACGGAGAAGTAGAATTTGCAGGAATGTTGGTAGAAAGATTTGCAGGATATCATAGACAAAGCTATGGAGGATGCAAAGTAGGGGTAGGAGATGTGTTGATAGGGGCAGCAGCAGTAGCAGCAGATTTTAATGGAGCGGCAAAAGCATCTCATGTAAAAGATAAATTAATAGAAATGACTCATTTAAATGAAACATTATATTGCTGTGGAATTGCATGTTCTGCAGAAGGATACAAAACAAAAGCTGGCAACTATCAAATAGATTTACTTTTAGCAAATGTCTGTAAGCAAAATGTAACAAGATTTCCATATGAGATTACAAGACTTGCAGAAGATATTGCAGGAGGACTTATGGTAACTATGCCATCTGAAAAAGATTTTAAACATCCAGAAATAGGACCAATTTGTGAAAAATATTTTAAAGGTGTCAATGTAGTACCAACAGAACACAGAATGAGAATCTTAAGACTTATTGAAAACATGACATTAGGAACAGCTGCAGTAGGATATAGAACAGAATCTATGCATGGAGCAGGTTCTCCACAAGCACAAAGAATTATGATTGCAAGACAAGGAAATTTACCACATAAAAAAGAATTAGCAAAAAAACTTGCAAGAATAGATGAAGAAGCTATTGCAAAAAGAGAAGCTGCAGCAGCACAAAAATAGTGAGAGGGGAAGATTTCCCCTCTTTCTTAAAAAATATAGGAAAATGTTTTCAATATGAATATAAAAAATATAGGGAGGAAAATATATGGCATTTACAAGACAATTAGGTAAAGAACAACCGTATATTGCAATGGGTATATTTAAAATAAGATTACCATTTGTTCATTATAAATGGGAGTGGTCTGAAGCTATTCAAGCAATATTAATGTGTGCTACATGTCTAGGTGCAATACCTATTCTTACTGATGTATTAGGTGTATCTTTTGAATTAGCTTGGTCTATGGTAATTATCAATGGATTATTATACAATGCACATGTTTTATTAGGAGATCCAGTAGTTCCAGGATGGATTACACCATCTATACCACTTACCATAGCATATTTGAATGAATATGCATTAGGAATAGAAAGAATACAAGCATTAATAGCACTTCAATTAATCATAGGAATAATATTTATAGTTATGGGAGTTACAGGTATAGCAGGCAAGTTGATTAATATAGTACCTAATTCTATAAAAGCAGGGATATTATTAGGGGCAGGATTTGCAGCTGTAATGGGAGAATTTAAAGTAGGTGGTAGATTTGGAATATATCCTATAGCTATTTTTATAGGTGGAATTATTTCTTATTATATTTTATTTTCTAATGGATTTAAAGAATTGAAAAAAAGAAGTGGATTGGCAGAGATTTTAGGGAAGTATGGGATGTTACCAGCTATAGTAATTAGCATTATTGTAGGACCCTTATTTGGTGAGTTGCCTATACCAAAGATTGAAATAGGATCTTTTATAAAAATACCTCAAATAGGTGAATTGATAGGAAATGTAAGTCCTTTTGGAATTGGTTTTCCAAATCTAGATTTATATATAAAAGCAATACCTATGGCATTTATAGCTTATATAATAGCTTTTGGTGATTTTGTTACAGGAGAAGCACTTCTAAAAGAAGCAGATGAAGCAAGAACAGATGAACTGATAGATTTTAATTCTAATCGTTCTAATCTAGTAAGTGGGATTAGAAATATGATAATGGCAATAATTGCACCATATGTTACGTTGTGTGGACCTTTGTGGGCAGCTGTAACTGCAGCAGTATCAGAAAGATATAAAGATGGAAGAGAGTCTATGGATTCAATTTTTGGAGGAACAGGAACATATAGATGGGTTACTTTTATAGGCGTCGCATTAGTTCCTATAGTTTCATTAGTACAACCTGTATTACCAGTTGCTCTATCCCTTACTTTGTTAGTACAAGGTTATGTATGTGCAAGATTAGCTATGAATATTTGTAGAAATGATACAGATAGAGGTGTAGCAGGAGTTATGGGAGCTGTTTTAGCTGCTAAAGGAGCTGCTTGGGGATTTATAGTAGGTATAATATTGTTTGTTATATTATCTGATTTTAGTAAACACCAAAATACAAAGATAGAAAAAGAAATGACTGAATAGTAAAAAAAACAAAAGGAAATAGTACACAACTAAATTGATTTTTCATAAATAGAATATAACAAATAACAGTTAAGATATAAGATTGTATTTCTAAAGAGTAAATGGAGGGATAGTATGTTTGAAGAAGTGCAAAAAATTATTGAGATAAAAATTAGACCAAAGCTTATGAATCATTATGGGGATATAGAGTTAATTGCAGTAAAGGATCAAGTTGTAGAAGTAAAATTTCTTGGAGCCTGTAGTGGCTGTCCTTCAGCAAAGATTACTCTTGAAGAAATTGTTTTGGTAGACTTAAAAAAAGAAATTCCAACTATAAAGGAAGTACACCTTGTTCATGAAATGAGTCAAGAGCTCATTGATATGGCCAAGAAGATACTAAATAAAGAAAATAAGGAGCGTTAGTTTGAAAGTAGGAGTTGAATTTTGTATTTGCAAATAATTGAATTGAATATTCCTAATATTTTTAGTATAATTTGATTATAAAAAACAAATTATTTACTAAGATATATTTTAAAATGTCTGAATCTTAAATATAGAAGGAAAATAGTTTTAATTGAGAATAAAAAATAAAAATAATATTATAAAAAGTAATTCATAATACATATATGAAGTATTCAAAATAGAAAGGATGAATGAAATGGATTGGAAAAAAATTTATAAGTCAAAATTAACTAAACTAGAAGATGCTGTGAAAAAAATAAAATCAAGGGATAGAGTGGTTACAGGACATGCTGCAGCAGAACCTCAAAAGCTTATAGATGCTATGATAAGAAATAAAGATCAATATGAAGATGTAGAGATTGTTCATATGGTACCTTTAGGAAAAGGAGAATATACACATCCTGAAATGGCACCACATTTTAGACATAATGCTTTATTTGTAGGCGGATCTACTCGCCAAGGAGTAGCAGAAGCTAGAGCAGATTATACACCTTGTTTTTTTACAGAAATTCCAAGACTTTTTAAAGAAGGATATTTGCCTGTAGATGTAGCTTTGATTCAGCTTAGTAGACCAGATGAACATGGATATTGTAGTTTTGGAGTTTCTAATGATTATACAAAACCTGCAACAGAATGTGCAAAACTTGTGATTGCAGAAGTGAATGATCATATGCCAAGAACCATGGGAGATTCTTTTATTCATGTATCTGATTTAGATTGTATTATTGAAACTTCTTATCCTATTATTGAGTTAAATCCTCCTAAAATTGGAGATGTAGAAAAAGCAATAGGAGAGAATTGTGCTACTTTGATTAACGATGGAGATACTCTTCAACTAGGAATTGGAGCTATTCCTGATGCAGTGTTGTTATTTTTAAAAGATAAAAAAGACTTAGGAATTCACTCTGAAATGTTTTCTGATGGAGTAGTAGAATTGGTAGAATCTGGAGTTGTTAATAATAAAAGAAAGACTCTACATAAAGATAAAATGATCGTAACTTTTTTAATGGGTACACAAAGACTTTATGATTTTGTAAACAATAATCCTAGTGTGGAAATGTATTCAGTTGATTATGTAAATAATCCTTATGTGATTATGCAAAATGAAAACATGGTTTCTATTAATTCATGTATTCAAGTGGACTTAATGGGTCAAGTAGTCTCTGATACTATAGGACTGAAACAGTTTAGTGGTGTAGGAGGTCAAATTGATTATGTAAGAGGAGCAAGTCTATCAAAGGGAGGAAAATCTATTATTGCAATTCCATCCACTGCATCAAAAGGAAAATTATCTCGAATTGTACCTTTTATAGATGAAGGAGCAGCTGTAACTACTTCTAGAAATGATGTTCATTATATTGTTACAGAATATGGTATTGCTAATTTAAGAGGAAAAACATTAAAAGAAAGAGGAAGAGCACTCATTCAAATAGCTCATCCAGATTTTAAACCAATGTTGATAGAAGAGTGGGAAAGAAGATTTTGTACTAAATTTGAATAAATATTATTTTTAAAAAAAGCCTTTTTAAAAAGGCTTTTTTTTGTTTTAATAAAGATGGTGATGAAAATGAAAAAACAATATTTGGAAACTCCTTTTTTACCTAAAAAGGATGTAAATACTATTATTGTAGATGGAAGAATTTCAAATACACTTGAAAAAAGTTTAAAAGATTTAAAGCTTCAGATATTAAAAACTCCACATTGTAAAGAGTTATATGAATCTATTTCGTATCATCCAGATATATTATTACATCCTGTTACAGGAAAAGATGTAGTGATTGCTCCTAATGTGTATGAAAAAATAGCACCTCTACTGAATTCTTTAGGAATTTATACTTATAAGGGAGATACTATTTTAAAAAGGAACTATCCAGAAAATATTGCATATAATATAGGGAGAGTGGGGAAGTTTGCAATTCATAATTTTAAATATACAGATCCATTTACTCTAAAATTGCTACAAGATAATAAAATAGAATGTATTGATGTAAAACAAGGATATACAAAATGCTCAATTTGTGTAGTAAACGAAAAAGCAATGATTACATCAGATAAAGGAATTGCTAAAGAAGTAAAAAAATATGGGATAGACATTCTTTTGATTCAGCCTGGATACATAGATCTTTTTGGTCTCGAGTATGGATTTATTGGAGGAAGTTCTGGATTTGTAAAAAATGATAAATTAGCTTTTACTGGAAATTTGAAAAAACATCCAGATTATAGAACTATTTGTAAATTTTTAAATAATTATGAAGTGAAGCCTGTATTTCTAACAGAAAAAGATCCAGTTGATATAGGATCTATTATTCCTATTATACAAATGGAATAATAAACAATAAATGTAATAGGCTATTTTGAATATCACTTCTTATTACACATATACTACTAATACAGTAGCAGAAGGAGTGAAAAAAATGTATTTAATGACAGTGGTACTTACTGAATCTTTGAAGTTTGTTCAAAACATATTACATGAACAAATAAAACATTTAGAAAAATATAAAATGCATATTCAAAACGAAATCAATGAAACAATGAATAATATTGAAATTAAATATATAATACAACCTAATAATGATTTAGATTATGATTTTGAATACATTTTCCAAAAATATATGGCAAATATTGTGTCTAATGTAATTATGAATGATATGGAAGAAAAAATAGTATATAAGATTTTAAGTCAAGAATATTATTATTTTAGTTTAGGAGAAAGAAAATCTATTATAGAGCATTTTAAAAATATAAAAGAAGATGAAGCCCGTGAATATGAACAAGGAATAAGTGTTAATATTTCTACAAAAGGCAAGTTGATAGAAGAAATAATGAGCTACTTAAAAGAAAATACAATTTTGAATATAGAAGGGTTTGTTAGATTCAGACTTAAAAATTATATAGAAGAATTGAAAATAAAAATAGATCGATCCGTAGAAGATTTTTTAATGGAAAAGGAATACAATGAGTTTATAAGGCTTTTAAGATATTTTGTAGAGATACAAGAAGCTAAGATTCATACTGTACATGTTTTAATGAAAGATGGAAAATATCATTTATATGATTCCAGAAATATATTAATTCAAAATGAATACCTTGATGATCTGGCATCAGATATGGAACAAAAAGATATAAGTTATGATGATTTACTGATTAGTTCTTTGATTACATTGGCTCCTAAAAAAATAATACTGCATGTTTCAAGTAAAATTCATAAAAAAGAAATCATAAGAACTATTCAAAATGTATTTGGAGATAGAGCATATATTTGTAGTGGTTGTGAATTATGTGTATCTCAACAGATCAAACAAGAGTAGAGAAATCTCTACTCTTTATAAGTTTATCTAGAAGTTTAATAAATAAATTTACATGAATTAGAATTTAGACAAAATAAAACTCTAGCTAAACTAAGTATTAGTTTATTGTACTTTATAGATACTTATGCTATACTAAATATCAAATTATAATAAAGTATACAAAAGATAAAATATAGAGGTGAAGGAAGTTGTTTTGGACGAAGTTAGCAGTTTTAGCAGGAGTAGGAGCTTTGATTGGATGGATTACAAATGTTTTAGCCATTAAGTTTATATTTAGACCATTATATCCTATTGAAATTCCCTTTCTTAATATAAAAATTCAAGGATTGATTCCAAAGAGAAAAAAAGAGCTTGCAAAAAGTGTAGGAGAAGTAGTAGAGAATGAATTGTTGTCTATGAGAGAAATTATAGATAAGTTTATTGAAACAGAAAACAAAAGTGAATTGGTTTTTTCAATCAAAAGAAAAATTGGAAAGTTAGTAGATGGAAAGCTTCCAGCATTTATTCCATCTAGCTTTAAAGGAATGATACAAGAGTATATCAATGAGATCGTTGATAAAGAAGCTGAAAATGTAATTACAGAATTAACAGAAAAAATGGTTCATAAAGCTACAGAAACTATAAAAATTTCAGCTATAGTAGAAGAAAAAGTAAATAATTTTGAATTAGAAAAATTAGAAGAAATTGTATTAACTATTGCAAAGAAGGAACTTAAACATATAGAAATTTTAGGTGCGATTTTAGGCTGTATTATAGGTCTTTTACAAGGAGCATTTGTATTATTGGCTTGAAATTTTGTATAAATTTTGAAAAATTGAATAAACTTATTGACAAGTATAGAAATTATTCTTATAATGAAACAAAGTCAAAAATAAAAGGCAATGAAAAAGGAAAAGTATCATAATACCAGTCATTAGAGAGAGAATGTCATAGGCTGAAAGCATTCTTGGATATGGATATGAGAAAACTACCTTTGAGCTGTATCTGAGTAGCTTTTGCAAAAAGGATTCCGTTAGACAGCGTTAATGTCATGTAAGTGGACCATGTCAATTTGGGTGGAACCGCGAGAGATATCTCCCGTCCTAAAGCTTTTGCTTTTGGGTGGGAGTTTTTGTTTTTTAATAAAAAATATTTTAGATAGAACAAATGGGGAGGTATAGATATGGAATTAGTAAAAATTCAATTGAAAGATGGATCTGTAAAAGAAGTAAACAAGGGAATGACTATTTTAGACATTGCAAAAGAAATTAGTGGAAGACTTGCGAAAGAAGCAGTAGCAGGAGAAGTAGATAACAAGGTAGTGGATTTATCTTATGAAATTCATGAAGATGTAGCGTTAAATATTTTAAAATTTGAAGATGAAAAAGGAAAAGATGTTTTTAGACATACAAGCTCTCATATGATGGCACAAGCAGTGCAAAGATTATTTCCAAATACAAAACTTGCTATAGGACCGGCTATTGAAAATGGATTTTACTATGATTTTGAATCAGAACATAGATTTACAGAAGAAGATTTTGAAAAAATAGAAAAAGAAATGAAAAAAATTGCTTCAGAAAATTTAAACTTAGAAAGATTTGAACTTCCTAGAGATGAAGCCATAAAGTATATGAAAGGAAAAGGAGAAGATTATAAGGTTGAATTAATAGAAGATCTTCCAGAGGATGCTAGTATTTCTTTTTATAAGCAAGGAGATTTTGTAGATCTCTGTGCAGGTCCTCACCTTCTTGCTACTAAAAATGTAAAAGCAGTAAAAATTCTTAGTGTTGCAGGTGCTTATTGGCGTGGAGATGAAAATAAGCAAATGCTTCAAAGAATTTATGCTACAGCTTTTCCAAAGCAAAAAGAACTAGATGAATATATCCATAGATTAGAAGAAGCTAAAAAAAGAGACCATAGAAAATTAGGAAAAGAATTAGATTTATTTAGTCTCCAAGAAGAAGGACCAGGATTTCCATTTTTTCATGCAAAGGGTATGATTGTTAGAAATATCTTAGAAGATTTTTGGAGAAGAGAGCATGTAAAAAGAGAATATGATGAAGTAAAAACTCCTATTATTTTAAATGAACAATTATGGCATACCTCTGGACATTGGGACCATTACAAAGAAAATATGTATTTTACTCAAATCGATGAAATGGATTATGCAGTAAAACCAATGAACTGCCCAGGGGGAATGCTTGTTTATAAAACAAAAATGCATAGTTATAGAGATTTTCCTATTAGAATGGCAGAACTTGGACTTGTTCATAGACATGAATTATCAGGAGCATTACATGGACTTATGCGTGTAAGAAACTTCACTCAGGATGATGCACATATTTATATGCTTCCTGAACAAATAAAAGATGAAATAAAAGGAGTTATTGATTTTACAGATTATCTATATAGTATATTTGGATTTAAATATCATATTGAATTATCTACAAGACCTGAAAATTCAATGGGGTCAGATGAAGAGTGGGAAATGGCTACAAATGCTTTAAGAGAAGCATTAGAGGAAAAAGGACTTTCTTATAAGCTTAACGAAGGAGATGGGGCTTTTTATGGACCTAAAATAGATTTTCATTTAGAAGATTGTATAGGAAGAACATGGCAATGTGGAACAATTCAATTAGATTTCCAAATGCCTCAAAGATTTGATTTAACTTATATAGGAAAAGATAGTGAAAAACATAGACCAATTATGCTTCATAGAACAATATTTGGAAGTATTGAAAGATTTATAGGAATTTTAATTGAGCATTTTGCAGGAAAGTTCCCAACATGGATTGCACCAGTACAAGTAAAAATTCTTCCAATCGCAGATAAATATATAGAGTATGCACAAAAAATTAAAGATGCATTAAAAGACAAAGAAATAAGAGTAGAACTAGATGATAGAAATGAAAAAATAGGATATAAGATTCGTGAAGCTCAACTTCAAAAGGTTCCTTATATGATTATTGTAGGAGAAAAAGAAGAGCAAGCAGCCGAAATATCTGTTCGATCTAGAGATCATGGAGAGCTAGGAAATCAAACAATAAAAGATTTTATTCATAAAGTAGAAGAAGAAATAAAAAATAAAACATTATAAATATAATAAAAGAGGACAAAATATTTTGTCCTCTTTTATTATATAATAGACTTAGATTTATTAAAATTTCCAAGTATAGATTCAAGATCTTCTCCAGTAAGAGTTTCTTTTTGAAATAATTCATGAGCAATGGCTTCTAATAAATCTGTACGATTTTTTAAATGTTCATAAGCTTCTTCATAACATTCATCTATGATGAGTCGAATTTCTTCATCGATCATGGGATAACAATTTTTAATAAAAGAGGGTTCAAATACTCTGTTTTTTAAATTACTCATTCCATATTCACATACCATTTGATAGGCAATAGTATTTGCTTTTTTTAAATCATCTCTTGCACCAGTTGAAATTTCGCCAAACATGATTTGTTCAGCACATCTTCCTCCTAACAAAACTTTTATTTTATTTTTTAGTTCATCTGTAGTTGTTAAAAAACGTTCTTCGCAAGGAGAGTACATAACATAACCTAAAGCTTCGCCTCTAGGTACAATAGATACTTTTGAAATTAAATCTGTACTTAAAACTTTTCCAATTAAAGCATGGCCAGCTTCATGATAAGAAACTTTTTGTTTTTCTTTTTCTAAAATAGAAGTATTTTTTCTTTGTAAACCTGCAATTACTTTTTCAATAGCTTCATTAAACTCGTCAATTCCGATAGATTTTTTATTGTTTCTTACTGCTAAAATTGCGGCTTCATTAGCAATATTAGAAAGGTGAGCTCCAGACATACCATGAGTTCTTTTTGCAAGTTCTTGTATATTAACACTTTTGTCAATAGGTTTATTTTTGGTATGGACTTGAAAAATTTCTTCTCTAGCATGAAGATCAGGATTACCAATAAACATATGACGATCGAATCTTCCAGGACGAAGCAAAGCTTCATCTAATAGATCAAGACGATTGGTAGCCCCAATAACGATAACCGTTTGATCTGAATGAAATCCATCCATTTCAATAAGAAGTTGATTAAGAGTTTGGTCTTTTTCGTTATTACTTTCTGTAGTTCTTTTAGCTCCAATTGCATCAATTTCATCAATAAAAATTACACTAGGAGCAGATTTTTTAGCTTTTTCAAATAAACTTCTTACTCTTTTTGCTCCTACACCCACATATTTTTCTACGAATTCAGAACCACTTGCAGGAAAAAAACTAGAATCTGTTTCTCCTGCTAAGGCTTGAGCTAGAAGGGTTTTTCCTGTCCCAGGAGGACCAAAAAATAAAATACCCTTTGGAATTTTAGCACCCATTTCATGATACTTTTGAGGCTCTTTAATGAAGTCTATGATTTCTAACAATTCTTCCTTTACTTCATTAAGGCCAGCTACATCATCAAAACGAACAGAAGGTTTATTGAGGCTTCCATTTTGGCGATCATCTTTTTTTTCCATTTGAATATGAGAAGGCTCTAATTGAGGAGATTTTCCATGTTTCATGTAATAAATTACAGGACATAGACATAAAAAGATGAAAAATAATTTATTAATAGGAAGCATGCTTAAAATTTTGTTGTATGGACTTATGATAGACAATAAACCTATTGTGAGAATACAGCAAAAAAGAAATAGAATAATTTTCTTCCTTGAAATAGCTCATCACCTTCTTTCTTAAAGAATACATTTATAGTTTGCCCAATCTAATAAAAAAAATAATGAAGGATTTATAAAAAAAAATAAAAAGATTACATAAAAAATCATTGACAATATAAAAATATAATGATAAACTTGTTAAGTAATGTTAAGTAGAAGTTTCCGCTTCTCACCTTACAACATAAGTTCGTAAGGTATATATGAGCTTTTTATTTTAGTATTAAATTGAGCTTATGAAGCGGATGTATATTACATTCGCTTTTTTATTATGCATATAAAAGTTTATCTATCAATAGGAGGTGTTAAACCATTAAAGAGTTAGAAATCAATGAAGAGATTAGAGATCGTGAAGTAAGGTTAATTGATGCAGAAGGTGAGCAGCTAGGAATTGTTGCTACTCAAAAGGCACTAGATATGGCAGTAGAAAAAAGATTAGATCTAGTAAAAGTAGCAGCTCAAGCAAAACCACCAGTATGTAAAATTATGGATTATGGAAAGTACAAATTTGAATTATCAAAAAAAGAAAAAGAAGCAAAGAAAAAGCAAAAAATTATTAATGTAAAAGAAGTTCGATTAAGTTTAAATATTGAAGAACATGATCTATCAGTTAAAGCAAACAATGCCATTAAATTCCTTTCTAAAGGAGACAAAGTAAAAGTTAGTTTAAGATTTAAAGGAAGAGAAATGGGTTATACCAAATTAGGGTATGAAGTAATGGAAAAATTTACAGCACTTATTGTTGATGCTGGTACTGTAGAGAAAAAGCCAAATTTAGAAGGTAGGAACATGACAATGTTTTTATCACCTAAGAATGCTTAGATACTAGAGGGGAGGAAATTATTATGCCAAAAATGAAAACACATCGTGGAGCAGCAAAGAGATTTAAAATAACTAAAAAAGGTAAGGTAAAAAGAGCGAAAGCTTATAAAAGCCATATCTTAACAAAGAAAACACCAAAGAGAAAAAGAAATTTACGTAAGGCTGCTATTATGCCAAAATCAGAAGAAAAAAGAGTAAAAAGATTATTACCATACGCATAGATAAAAAGTAAAGGAGGTAGAAAAAGATGGCAAGAGTAAAAAAAGCAGTAAATGCAAAAAAGAAACATAAAAAAATATTAAAGCTTGCGAAAGGTTATTACGGTGCAAAAAGCAAATTGTTCAGAGTTGCAAATCAAGCTGTAATGAAATCTTTAAGATATGCATACGTAGGACGTAAATTAAGAAAAAGAGATTTTAGAAAACTTTGGATTGCAAGAATTAATGCAGCGGCAAGAATGAATGGAATCTCTTATAGTAAATTGATCAATGGATTAAAACTTTCAGGTGTTGAAATCAATAGAAAAATGTTATCTGAAATGGCTATTCATGATGAAGCAGGTTTTGCACAATTAGCAGAAGTTGCAAAACAAAAAATAAATGCATAAATAGACTCATATATGAGTCTATTTTTCATTTATATTCATATTTTCATCTATCTTTGTTTACAATAACTCTAGGGTTTTATTTTAAATATGCTATAATAAATCTAAAAGAGTAAAAATCAGGGGTGGTTGAAATAGAGAAAAATACAAGGATTAAAAAACTAAAATTAACTCCTTCACAAATTATTGTATTAGGCTTTGCAAGTGTCATTTTAATAGGAGCTATTCTTTTAAGTTTACCTATTGCATCTGTATCGGGAAAAAGTATAGGATTTATTAATGCACTATTTACATCTACTTCAGCTGTTTGTGTAACAGGACTTGTGGTAGTAGATACAGCTACTTATTGGACTACTTTTGGGAAGACAATCATTCTTTTACTCATTCAAGTGGGTGGATTAGGATTTATGACAATGGCTACATTTTTTGCTTTAATTATCAGAAGAAAAATTACTTTTAGAGAAAGACTTGTAATCCAAGAAGCTTTAAATCAATTTAGTACATCAGGAGTTGTAAGGCTTACTCAATATGTGCTTATGACAACGGTTATTATAGAAGGAATAGGTGCTTTTTTTCTCTCTTTTCGATTTATTCCTAGATATGGGATTGGCAAAGGGATTGGAATGAGTATATTTCATGCTATTTCTGCTTTTTGTAATGCGGGATTTGATATTATGGGAAATTTTTCAAGCCTTACGAGTTTTGTAGATGATGGGTTAATCAATCTTACTATATGTGGGTTAATTGTTTTTGGAGGATTAGGATTTGCAGTTATTGTTGAGGTTTTACAAAAAAGAAAATTTTCAAAATATAGTTTGCATACAAAGCTTGTTTTATATATTACAGGTATTTTGATTGTAGTAGGTTTTTTTAGTGTATTTTTATTAGAATATAACAATGAAGCTACATTAGGAGGTTTAAACTTTAAAGGAAAGATATTAGGAGCTTTATTTCATGGAATTACACCTAGAACAGCTGGATTTAATACATTGCCTACAGATCAGCTTTCTATGGCAACTATTTTTATTACTATGGTACTCATGTTTATAGGAGGTTCTTCTGTGTCTACAGCAGGAGGAGTAAAGACTACTACAGTGGGAGTCATTGTTTGGACGATTATTTGTATTATTAAGGGAAAAGAAGATACAGAAGTATTTAAAAGAAGGATTGCTAGAGATATTGTGAATAGATCTTTATCAATTATAGGAATTAGTATGGCTTTAATTATTTGTGTTACAATGATATTATCTATTACAGATAACAATCATTCTTTTATTGAAATCTTCTTTGAGGTTACTTCTGCTTTTGGAACAGTAGGTTTGTCATTAGGAATAACACCTACTTTAAGTACAATGGGAAAGATTTTAGTAATTTTCACTATGTTTGCAGGAAGAGTAGGGCCTTTTACAATAGCTTTAGCATTAGCTAGAATGCAACAAAAGAATAAAAGATTGATTAAATATCCAGAAGAAAAAGTAATTGTAGGATAAAGGAGTGTTATCATGAAGCAATTTGTTGTGATTGGTTGTGGAAGATTTGGAGCAAGTGTGGCAAAAACACTATATGGCCTTGGATATGATGTGTTAGCTATTGATAGAAATGAAGATGTAGTTCAAGGAATTGCAGATAGTGTAACTCATGCAGTACAAGTAGATGCTACAGAGGAAGGAGCTATTAAGGCTTTAGGAATTAGAAATTTTGATGTGGCTGTTATTACTATTGGTTCGAATATACAATCCTCTATTATGGCGACATTACTTGTAAAAGAATTAGGAGTAAAATATGTAGTAACAAAAGCACAAAGCGAATTACATGCAAAAGTTTTATATAAAATTGGAGCAGATCGAATAGTATTTCCAGAAAGGGATATGGGAGTAAGAGTTGCTCACAACCTTGTATCTTCTAATATATTAGATTATATAGAACTAGCTCCAGACTATAGCATTGTAGAGATTTCTTCATTAGAAGAATGGGAAGGAAAAAATCTACAACAGCTAGATATGCGAGCGAAATATGGAGTAAATGTGATGGCTATTAAGCATGGAGGACAAATCAATATATCTCCTAGTGCAGTAGATATTGTAAGAAAAGATGATGTATTAGTTGTCATTGGTCATAATGATGATATACAAAAAATTGAAAGAAAGGCAGAAGGACTAAAATGACGTCATCAATTATGTATATCACATCTGAGGACAATGGAATTATCAAAACTGTAAAACAATTAGAAAAAAGAAGATATCGACAAAAAAGCAAACAATATATGATTGAAGGCATAAGAATTATAAAAGATGCAATAGAAAATGAAAAAAGTCTAGAATACATAATATTTTGTGAAGAATTATATAAAAATAAAGATGCAGATGAAATTATAGAGATTTTATTACATAAAGGAATAAAAGTTTATCAAGTTCCTACTTCTTTATTTATTAAACTTGCTGATACACAAACACCTCAAGGAATATTAGGAATTCTTTCTATGGAAGATTATCAAATAGAAGAAATTTTTAAAACTTCCAATGGATTATTTTTAGTATTAGATAGAATTCAAGATCCTGGGAATCTGGGAACTATGATTCGAACTGCAGATGCAGCAGGATTTGATGCAGTTGTTTTATCAAAAGGATGTGTGGACTTATATAATTTAAAAACAATCAGGTCTACTATGGGTTCTATTTTTCATATGCCTATTATACATATGGAGGAAACCATAGGTATATTAGAACTTTTAAGAGAACAAAATATACATATTATTACTACAAGTTTAGATACAAAATATTATTATGATGAGATAGATTATACAAAAAAGGTTGCAATTGTTATAGGAAATGAAGGAAATGGAGTAGAAAAAGAAGTCATTGATCTCTCAGATTCTGTAGTAAAAATTCCTATGATAGGATGTGCAGAGTCATTAAATGCTTCTGTAGCTTCTTCAATTGTTATGTATGAAGCTGTAAGACAAAGAAGGAATCAGAAAATTTTTAAAATATAATATGATGTAGCAAGCTATTCTTGTAAACCTCATTTTGCTATGCTATAATTAAGTAAAAGTAGTATAAAAGGGGTGTGAGCATGATGCTCGCTACATCAGAATGGTTTTGGAAAGTTTTTTTATTGACTGGAAATATACATGCCTATTTAGGCTATAAACAAATGATTTCAAATCATTAATAAGAAGAACAGTGATGATAGAGAAAAGTAAGTTATAGGATTCTTTACAGAGATGAGATGGTTATAAGCTGAGAACATTTCAAAGAAATCTTTAACTGAAGTTCACTCTTAAACTATAGGATTGAAATGATAGTAGGTTCTATCGGTAGACGCCGTTATGTCAATAAGTGGTTGAAATATTCAATTATTAGGGTGGTACCGCGGAGAAGACTTCGTCCCTTCTGGGATGAAGTCTTTTTTTTGTGGAAAAATAATAAAAATTAGTTTTTTTGAAAGGAGAAACATCATGAAAGATCAATTAGAAAAAATAAAAAATCTTGCTGAAAGTGCTATTCAAGATGCTAAAAGTATGCAGGATTTAGAACAAATTAGAGTCAAGTATCTAGGGAAAAAAGGAGAATTGACTTTAGTTTTAAGAGGAATGAAGGATTTATCTAATGAAGAAAGACCTCTTATAGGAAAAATTGCCAATGAGGTAAGAGAAGAAATAGAGAATTCTTTACAAAATGCAATAGAAGTTGTAAAACAAAATGAAAAAAATATTAGACTTCAAAAAGAAACTATAGATGTTACTATGCCAGGAAGAAAGTGTAAGTTAGGACATAAACATCCTCTTACAAAAGTATTAGATGAAATAAAAGATATCTTTATAGGAATGGGATTTAAAATTGCAGAGGGGCCAGAGGTAGAAACTGTATATCATAATTTTGATGCACTAAATGCTCCTAAAAATCATCCTTCAAGAGATATGAGTGATACATTTTATATAACAGAAGATATTTTACTTAGAACTCAAACATCTCCTGTTCAAATTCGTACTATGAAAAAACAGACTCCACCTATTAAAATTATTTCTCCAGGAAGATGTTTTAGATTTGATGAATTAGACGCTACACACTCTCCGATGTTTCATCAAGTAGAGGGTCTTGTAATAGATCGTGGAATTACTATGGCAGATTTAAAAGGAACACTAGATTTATTTGCAAAACAATTATTTGGAAGTGAAACGAAAACAAAATTTAGACCTCATCATTTTCCATTTACAGAACCAAGTGCTGAGGTAGATGTAACTTGTTTTAAATGTGAAGGAGAAGGTTGTAAAGTATGTAAAGGAAGTGGATGGATTGAAATTTTAGGAGCAGGAATGGTTCATCCAAATGTATTAAAAGAATGTGGAATAGATCCAGAAGAATATAGTGGATTTGCTTTTGGAATGGGGCTTGATAGAGTAACAATGCTAAAGTATGGAATAGAAGATATAAGACTTTTATTTGAAAATGATATGCGTTTTATTGAACAATTCTAAAGGGAGGTATAAAGATGTTTATATCAACACAGTGGTTAGAAGATTATGTAGATATTAAAAATTTAGATATAGATACTTTGAGTAATGGACTTGTTATGTCTGGATCAAATATTGAAACAGTAGAAATGGTTGGAAAAAACATAGAAAAAGTAGTAGTAGGAAAAATACTAGAAATTAAACTTCATCCTGATGCACAAAAGCTTGTTGTAACACAGGTAGATATTGGAGAAGAAGTACTTCAAATTGTTACAGGAGCTACAAATGTTGAAGAAGGGCAATATATTCCGGTTGTATTACATGGAGGGAAATTACCAGATGGTACTAAAATTAAAAAAGGAAAACTTAGAGGGGTCGTTTCTAATGGAATGATGTGTGGTGGAGAAGAATTAGGAATTAGTGATAAGGTATTTCCTACACATAAAACAAAGGATGGTATTTATATATTAGATGAAGAATATCCATTAGGAACAAATATATTAGATATATTAGAGTTAAATGATCATGTGATTGAATTTGAGATTACTCCAAATCGTCCAGATTGTTTAAGTGTCTTAGGAATGGCGAGAGAGACTGGTGCAACTTTTAATTTACCTTTGAAATATCCTGATATACATATTAAAGAAGAAGTAGAAGATATAAAGAATTATACATCTGTGGAAGTAAAAAATAATGATCTTTGTAAAAGATATGTAGCAAGAGTTATAAAAGATGTTAATGTGACTCATTCTCCTCAATGGCTACAAAATAGATTAAGAAAAATGGGAATGCGTCCTATTAACAATATAGTAGATATTACAAATTATGTAATGTTAGAACTTGGACAGCCTCTTCATGCTTTTGATTTAGATCAACTTAACAATCAAAAGATCGTAGTAAAAAATGCAGAAGAAAAAACTTTTACTACTTTAGATGAAACAAAAAGAAATATAGATGAAAATATGCTTATGATTTATGATGGGGAAAAAGCAGTTGCTGTAGCAGGAGTTATGGGAGGACTCAACTCTGAAGTTACAAAAAATACAAAGACGATTCTTTTAGAATCAGCAAACTTTAATGGAGATTCTATAAGAACTACTTCTAAAAAATTAGGACTTAGAACAGAAGCGTCTGCAAGATTTGAAAAAGGAGTAGATCCAAATCTTGCACTTATAGCTGCCAATAGAGTATGTCAATTGATTGAAGAGACAGGGGCAGGAAAAATCGTCAAAGGAGTTATTGATCTATATCCTAAAGTAGAAGAAGAAAAAACAATACTTGTAAGACCAAATAGAATCAATCAGTTATTAGGAACAAAATTATCTAAAAGTGAAATGATAAAAATATTAGAAAAGCTGGAAATGAAAGTAAAAGATGAAGAAGAAAACCTTATAGTTACAGTTCCTACATTTCGATTTGATATTACCCAGGAAATAGATTTTGTAGAAGAAATCGCAAGAATTTATGGGTTTGATCGTTTAGATATGACACTTCCTAAGGGAAGTGGGCAAGGAGCCAAAACAAATGGGCAAATTATAGAAGATATTATCAAAAATACACTAAATGCAGCAGGTTTAAATGAAATCCAAACTTATTCTTTTATGAGTCCAAAAGTTTTTGATTTATTATGCATAGGAAAAGAAAGTTGTATGAGAAGTGTTGTAAAAGTGATTAATCCTCTAGGAGAAGAAAATAGTATTATGAGAACTACTTTAATGGGAAATATGTTAGAGGTATTATCTAGAAATTACAATAGAAATGTAGAAGAGGCAAAAGCATTTGAACTTGGAAATATATTTATACCAAAAGATATTCCAGTGACTGAATTACCTATAGAAAAAAAGGTATTAACTATAGGAATGTATGGAACAGAAATAGATTTTTATAGTATAAAAGGAGCTATAGAAAGCTTGCTGAAAAGACTTAGGATAGAAAATATAGAATATATTCCACAAAAAAGTAATACTACTTTCCATCCAGGAAGATGTGCAAACATAGTATATGAAAATCATATATTAGGGGTTATGGGAGAAATTCATCCAGATGTATTGGAAAATTATAAACTAGGAACAAGAGTATATGTAGTAGAAATAGATGCTACTATGCTTATGGGAATTACAAAACCAGATAGAATTTATAAAGAATTACCAAAATATCCTGCTATGACAAGAGATATTGCTTTGGTAGTAAAAGATGAAGTGTATGTAAAACAAATTGAAGATATTGCAAAAGCAAATGGAGAAGATTTATTAGAAAGCATTAAATTATTTGATGTATACAAAGGAAAACAAATAGAAGAAGGGTATAAAAGTATAGCTTATTCTCTTACTTATCGAGCAAAGGATAGGACATTGACAGATGAAGAAGTGACAAAAGTACATGAAAAAATTGTAAAAACTTTAGAAGAAGAACTAGGTGGTTCTTTAAGATAGTAAAAAAGCCTTGCTTTATTGAAGCAAGGCTTTTTATACAGTAATATGAGTAATATAATCTTTTGTTTTTCCTTGTATTTCACATTTTATTAAAAATTCATCATCATCTATTTTCCAAGTATGATCTTCTATAGATGGATGTCTTATAGCTATAAAATTAAATCTATCTGCAGAATATAATTTTATTCTTTTTCTTACACAATCCCTCCAAAAATAAGTTACAGTTTGAATAGTTGTATCTTTGAATTTTATTTGATTCCATACCTGCTTTTTCATAATAAATGCAGCACCGCATAAAAAGTGGACATATTGATTTTCTAAATTTGGAAACCTCAATGCTATTGTATTGCTTTTTTCTAAATAAGCATAGTAAGTATGTTTTCCTATGATTTGAGCATCTGTATATAAAAATCCATTTATCAAATCTTCTAGAAAGTTAGGAGCATAATAATTATCATCATCAAATTTGGAGATGTAAGAATATTGTGCTTGAGAAATTCCAAAGTTTAGACATTCTCCTAAAGATTTGATTTCATCCATTTGAAATATCTTTATCCTTTCATCAAGTTTTGTTTTCCTCTTCCATTCTTTTAGATTCATTTGATTGTTATTTAAAACAATAATTAATTCTTTTTCTTTATAATTTTGTCTATAAAAATTATCTAATATAGGATCTATACTATGGATTCGATTCGTGCAAGTGATAATAGACACTCCTAAATCATCTTTATAAGTTTTTATTCCTATTGTTTTAAGAATCATTTCTAATCTTTTTGCATAAGTATGATATTTAAAAATTTTTCTTAAACCTAGTAAAGATAATCGGTCTTTATATTCTTTATTATAAATTAACAGATCTAAATATTTTTCTACATCTTCTTTAGTTTTACATAGGGGTACTATTCCTTTAAAAAAATATTCTATTCCTAGACTATAGCTACTGATTATATTTATACCACAAGCTAAAATTTCAAATACTCTTCTTGAAAACATAGTAGGGCTATCGGATATGATATTAGCATTTAAAAATATATCATATTTTTTATAAAATTGAACCATTTTATCATAAGAAAGATTTCTGTGAATACAACATTGATAGATGCTAGGAAATTTAAAATCATGATGTTGATGAGAATGATACATTCTATCATAAATGTGTAAATTATATTTTAATGAAGGTTTAAGAAGCATTTCCATACTCTTTGTTCTATCTTCAAACATACTATACCAAGTACCTGCAAAAGCAACGTTCCCTAGACGAACTCTATTTTTATCTATGGGATTGTGTATTTTAGGTTGAGCTGCAAAGGGCAATACATAAACTTTATGATGACCTAAAAGATCCTTATATTTTTGTACACAGTTTTTATCTGTTGTAAAGACATAATCAAATAATTTAGCAGTTTCTAAAAAAGATGAAAAAAATAAGGGATCTTCTTTATTCCAAAATACAGTTGGAATTTTTCTTTTTTTGCATTCATAGATTAACTGTTTTAGAGATTGATTTTTTATTTTTTCTAAATGAGCAATTTTATGAGACCATCTTCCGTTGTTACCTTCCCAAGCAGATTCTACAAAAATAAAATCAGGCTTTTCTTTTATCAGTGTACTTTTCCAAGAAAAGGGATCAAGTGGTATAATATATGCTTCATATTTAAAACATTCATAGCTAAATGGATCTAATATAACACCTATTTTAAGTTTATGTTTTACAAATTTTGAATATAAATGATTCATTTTTTCTCCTCCTAAAGATCTTATCCTATTATGAAAATATGCAGATACTATCTATATGGTGCAAAAAATTTGGTACCTTATAGATATTGTATTCATATGATATTTTAGGAGTTATATGAAGAGATGAAATAAGGAGGAAGAAAATGAAAATTTATATTTTTGGTTTAGGACATATTGGACTTCCTATGGCTATTTTTATGTGTATGAGAGGATATGAAGTTATAGGAATAGATACAAATCCAAAAGTGATAGACGATATCAAAAATGAAAAAATTTCAATATATGAATATGATAATGGAGTCCATATTTCAAAAATTGCAAAAGAGTTCATAGATCAAAATAAATTATCAGTATGTGCAAATTATGAAAGAACTTATAATAAACCAGCTATATTTGTTATAACAGTGGGTATTGAAGGATCAAAAGATGGATCACAAGATGTAGTTCCTATTCAAAATATTATGGATACTATTTTACCTACTCTTTTAGATGGAGATCTTTTATTATTTAAGACGACTATGATTCCAGGAACATGTGAAAAAATAATCATTCCTCAATTAGAAAAAATCAATAAAAAAATTTATTTGGCATATTGCCCAGAGACTATTCTTGAAGGGCATGCCTTTGAGGAGTTAAAAAACAATACAAGAATTCTTGCAGGTGTAAATGATGAAAGCTATAAAGAAGCAGAAAAATTTTTATATACTTTATCAGGTACTCCTATTTATAAAGCAAAAGATATTAAAACAGCTGAGTTGACAAAAGTAATACAAAATATATCAAGAGATGTAGAGATTGCTTTGGCAAATGAAATAAGTGATATAGCAACCTATTTAGGAGTTGATATTTATGAGCTAAAGAAACTTGTGAATACCCATCCTAGAGTGAAGCTTCTTGATCCAGGAATTGGTGTTGGAGGATATTGTATTCCTAATGCGCTTCATTATTTAAAATGTGCTCTAAAAGATAATAGTCCATCTCCTATTTTAATGGATAAAGCTAGAAAATTAAATGATAAGAGACCAGAAAAAATAGTAGAAATAATTGAGGAGTTATTAAAAAAAATAGGAAAAAGTATAAAAGGATCTAAGATATCCATCATAGGACTTGCAATGAAAGATTATTGTTCAGATTGTAGAAATAGTCCTGCAATAGATATAGCCATGAAATTAAAGGATAAAGGGGCAAAAGTTTTAGGGTATGATCCAGTAGTATCTATGAAATATGCTTTTCAAGTGAATTCTTTAATAGAATGTATTGAGAATGCGGATTGTATTATCATAACAGCAAAACAAAAGGATATGAACTATGATGAAATATTGCTTCAATCAGATTTAAATACAGTCATTATAGATACCAAAAATGTTTTATCCAAAGATACAAACAAGAAAATATATAGGATATAAGAGGTGGAAAAATGGGAGATACAAAAATAGTTGCTATTACTGGAGGAGCGGGATTTATAGGATCTCATCTTGTAGAATTATTTCTTAATAAAAATTACAAAGTAGTAGTGATTGATGATTTATCTGGAGGAAATATTTTAAATTTACCTCCATCTAAAAATTTATATTTTTTTAAAAAAGATATCAGAGATCCTTCTATAGAAGATATTTATAAAAAGTATAAACCAAGTATGATAATTCATTTAGCTGCTCATTTTGCTAATGAATTATCTATTAAAGAACCTAGATATGATTTAGAGGTTAATGGAGGAGGAACATTATCACAATTAGAATTAGCAAAAAAAATAGGGGTAGAGCGTTTCGTATATGCGTCTACTTCTTGTGTATATAATCCATCAGAATATCCATTAAAAGAAGATTTTTCACTATGTCCTCATACACCTTATGGCATATCTAAATTGTCAGGAGAATATTATTGTCAATTTTATAAAAAACATTATGGGTTACCTATGACGATTCTTCGATATTTTAATTGTTATGGACCTAAGGAGGATACAAATTTTTATAGAGGAGTTGTTCCAAAATTTATAGATCAAGCATTTAGAGGATTGCCGATAGTTATTACAGGAAATGGAGAAGAAATAAGAGATTTTACTTATATAGAAGATGCAGTAGAGGCAACTTATTTAGCTTCAATAAAGGAGGAAGGAAAGAATGAAATTTTTAATATAGGAACCGGATATAGTACAAGTATTTTTGATTTAGGTCACAATATCATTAAGCTTTCAAAAAGATCTTTAGATATTCAGTATAATCCTCGTCGTTTATGGGATGAAACTTCCTATCGAACAGCAAATATAAAAAAATTATATGATATTTTAGGTTTTCAACCTCAATATTCTTTAGAGAAAGGTTTAACTAAAACTTGGAATTGGTATGAAAGATTATATGGAATATCATCTATAAAATAGTATAGTTTACTGACAAATTCATAAGCTTTTTACTATTGTTTACGAATTTGTCAGTTTTTAATATTATCCTTTTATGGAAGCATAAATTGCTAAAGTAGTAGGTTCTCCAAGCGTGTGAGAGGTATAGGCTATACGTGCATAATTAAAATATGCAGAAGTACTTAGGGTGATGGTATCTTGTGGATATAAAGAAGGAACAGTATAAGCAGGAGGAAGATGATCGATCCATGTAGTTCCGTTAGGACTAAGCTGTATGAGTACATCTCCTCTATGAGTACCTGTATTTTTTATACCAAATGTAGCTATTCTAGGACCTAAAAAAATGGGGGTAGAACCATTTTGATCATTAGTAGTTGTAACGTTTTCTACTGGATATGTGAAAAGATAATTTCCAGAGAAATTAATTTCTAAATAAGGCCAATAAGAAGAATCTGTATATCGTGTACTTTTATATGCAACTAATCCGTTGGCGCTTTCTAATCCAATTAGTATGATTCCATTATTTGTAATGGTATTTTCTATCCAGCCTTTTACCAAAGAAGTAATATCCCATTGTATAAATTTGTTGGTTTCATTAGTAATAGCAATAGATGCTTCTGCAGTAGAGGAATAAGATGGAGCTGTATTGTAGGTGACAGTATTTTGATTAAAAGAATTTTCTAATTGATAGATTGTACTAGGTTTAGATATACTTGGAACTTCATTTCTGTAAAGATATAAACTTAAATAAGCTGATTCAATGTTTCCTACCAATGATGATAAATCAAATTGAAGTAAAGCTCGTTTTGCATCTCCAGGACCTGTAAATCGACCCACATCTAATGAAGGAGCTTGAGAGTAATTTGTTGATGGATAGTACTGAGAAATATAGACATTTTGTGTGGGAAATAATTTAATTGTATTCAATTTTTATCATTCCTTTCGATTTTTGTTTTTCTCGATTTACTAATATGTTTATTTATAAACATATGTGCCTAATAGAGAATAATACTATTTTAGATGAATAAAAAATATAGAAGGGGTGAGGATATAGGACAAGCTTGTACTGTTGGATTAGAAGGTGTAGTAACAAAATCATTTGAAAATAATCAAATTTTAGCAGGAAATCCTGCAGATCCAATAGATAGATTGAAGAATATTAGAAATGCTCAAAAAATTAATTTATAAGGAGCAAAAATAAAAGAGGACTTGAATGAACAAGTGCTCTTTTATTCATATAGATTGCCTAATAAAGTAATATGCTTTTGATTTGTATATAATTTTGTAACATTTCTTGTGTCAAAAATATTTTTTGCATGTTTAATGATAAAAGGATAATCTATGTTGCTATGATCAGTAGTAATGACGATAAGATCTGCACTTTTGATAGTTTCTTTGGTAAGATTTTGAGAATATATTGTTTTTCCATTTATTTTACAATGAGGAACATAAGGATCATGATAAATTAATTTGCCTCCTTTTTCTTCGAGTAATCTATATATTTCTATAGCAGGTGATTCACGAAGATCAGCTACATTTTTTTTATATGAAATACCTATAAGAAAAATAATAGAATTTTTTATGGACTTTTCTTGACGATTTAATAATTCACTAATATTTTGTACCATATATCTAGGCATATTTCTATTGATATCATTGGATAGTTCTATAAATCGATTATAATAATCGAAAGTTTTCCCTCTCCAGGATAAATACATAGGATCTAATGGGATACAATGACCACCTATACCAGGACCAGGATAAAAAGGCATATAACCCATAGGTTTAGTGGAAGCAGCATCAATTACTTCCCATATATTAATATTCATCCTTTCACACATTAAAGTTAATTCATTGACCAAAGCAATATTTACACTTCGAAAGGTATTTTCTAATAATTTTGTCATTTCAGCTACTTTTGTTGAGCTTACAGGAATCATTTCATTAAAAATAGAGCTGTAGTAAATCATTCCTAATTCAAGAGAATTAGATGTATCTCCTCCTATGACTTTAGGTATATTTTTTATATCTAATTTTTTATTTCCAGGATCTATTCTTTCAGGGGAAAAACATACAAAAAAATCAATTCCTAATCTATATTTTTTATTATTTTCAATAGTTTTGGTAATAAGTTCTTCTGTTGTACCTGGATAAGTAGTACTTTCTAGTATGATTAAGGTTCCTCTTTTTATGAATTGTATTATTTTTTCTATAGAAGAAGAAAGATAAGAAAGATCTGGATCTTTGGTTTTATTCAATGGAGTAGGAACACAAATACTAATAGCATTAGCTTTGCTTAATATAGAAAAATCATCTCCCACAAATAAATTTTTATGAATCACATCTTGAAGATCTTTGTCGGATATATCTAGAATATAAGATTTTCCATTTCTCAAACTTTTAATTTTATCCTTTGAAGTATCTATTCCAAATACTTCATATCCGTATTTTGCTAGTGATATTGCGAGAGGTAATCCAACATATCCTAATCCTATGACACAAACTTTAGCAGTTTTATTTAAAAATTTCTCTTTTAACGATTTACACATAAGAATCTCCTCTTTATTTATAAAAAATTTTACACAGTAATATGTGTCTGATAGTCTTTTGTATACAAAGTAACTTCGCATTTTCTTAAAAATTCTTCGTAGGTGATTTTCCATGTATGATCATCTAAATCTGATCTTCTAAATGCAACATAATTAAATCGATCGGTTGAATAAATTTTCAAACCGTTTTTTTTGCAATCCAATAAAAATTCACTATCACATCCAGCAGGTTTATAAATTGAAAATTTTATTTTTTCAAATATATGCTTTTTAAAAGTAAGAGTAGCACCTGCTACAAAGGGTGTGTATTGATTTTCTGTATTTGGAAATTTTAATGCTAAAATATTATGATCTGGAAAATAAACATAATATGAATGCTTTCCTACTACATCTGCATCTGTATATATAAAAGCATTCATAAGGTCAATAATGTAATTTTTTGCATAGTAATCATCATCGTCCATTTTAGATATATAATCAAACTTAGATTGAGAAATAGCAAAATTAAGACATTCTCCTAATGTTTTTTGTTCATCTATTTGAAATACAGATATATTTTCATATTTTTTTGCTTCTTCTGTACAATCTTTTAAGTTTATATGATTGTTATTTAAAATAATAATTAATTCTTTATAGGGATATTTTTGTCTAGTATAATTTTCAAATATATTATACATAAAGTGTGGTTTATTGGTACAAGTAATGATAGATATTCCTGGGGTATTCACTTTTTTATAAGGAATGTTTATTTTTTCTAAAACAGTTTCAAACCTATGTCTATAAGTGTGTTTTTCTAATACAGTTCTTAATCCCAAAAGAGAAAGTCTATCTCTCAAATCTTTATTTTCTAATAACAAATCTAGATATTTTAGTGTTTCTTCTTTTGTTTTACATAAATTTACTATATTAGGAAGCATTTTCTCAACTCCTAAAGCATAGCCACTAATCAGAGTAATCCCACAAGCTAATACTTCAAAAACTCTACAGGAAAACATGGTAGGACTATTTTGCACAGTATTCACATTTAAAAAAACATCATATTTTTTATAAATAGATCCTATTTGAGGATAAGGAATAGACTTTTTTATATGAGATTGATAAATATGTGGAAACTTATAATGATTATCTTTTTTATAATTATGCATTCGATCATAAATGTGGATGTTATATTTTAAAGCAGGTTCTAATATTTTTTTCATATCGACAATTCGATCTTCATGTCCTATTTTATGCCAGGTTCCAGAAAAACCTACTTTTCCTAATTTTTCTTTATCTTTATCAATTGGATTATGTTGTTTGGGTTGAGCTGCAAAAGGAAGAGGATAGATACGATTGTGATTTACAATGTTTGCATATTTTTTAATGCTATCACTATCAGTTGTAAAAATATAGTCAAATTGTTTTGCTGCTTCTATAAAAGAATCGAAATGATATGGATCTTCAATATTCCAAAAAACTGTAGGAATATTATTTGTTTTGCACCAATAGACGACTTCTTTTAGAGAAGTATCTTTTTTTTTATGCAAATCAGTAATTTTGTATTTCCATTGACCGTGATTTCCTTGCCAAGCAGATTGTACAAGTAAAAAATGTGGATGTGTATGAATGAGTGTTTCTTTCCAGTTGTTTATATTTAAGGGAATTAAATTGCATTCATATTTAAACCATTCCTCACCAAATTCATCTAGTATACAAGCAACCTTTATAGGATAGTGGGGATTTGTCATTTACTCACCTCTTTTAAGTAGAATTTTTACTTTTTAATATATTTATATGTTTTCTACAAAGGATTGTGAAGAAATTTATTTTTTCAAGCATATTGATTTATAATCACATATTCTGAAACTCACCATATAATACAGTAGAAAATGAGGTAGACAACCACCCTACTTCATTTTTAAAAAAAGGAGGAATAGTATGCCTAATAATCTTGTGTTTAATAATGTGGCACAACAATTAAAAACTCAAATTTATGGAAGTGATGTCAATAATCCTATTCAAACAGATGAAAATGGAAAACTGCTTATCAATACAGTAGATACAGTCAGTCAAGTAAGTAATGTAGCGAGTGTAGATGTAGTAGATACAGTAAGTGCAATAGTAACAGTAAGCGAAGTAAGCAATGTAGCAAGTGTAGAAACAGTAGACGAAGTAAGTAATG
>NZ_RYYS01000014.1 GCF_004138215.1 Anaerophilus nitritigenes | reverse complement strand
CGTTTCTATATATTTTCCAAATTTGAAAATTTAGTGACGTTTTTTATGACTTTGTCTATAAGCCCAAAAGGAGCATTTGCTCCTTTTACTTTACTTCTATAATTTGTCCATGTATTTCTTCATCTATTTCTATAATTCCATAGGAACTATTTTGTCCTCCTCTTGGAAGACTTATACTTCCTGGATTCATAATAAATACATCATCTATTTGGTCTATAATAGGAGAATGAGTATGTCCAAATAAAACTACATTACATCCTAATTCTAATGCCTTGTAGTAAATTCTATTTAAATTCATTTTTACCCCATATTCATGACCATGAGTAATAAATAATCTATGATCTTCTAGTTCTAAGACCATCTCAGATTCTTCATCTTCTCTATCACAATTTCCTTTCACTGCTATCATCTCTACTTCTGTAGACTCTTCTATATCTAGGGCATCTTTATAATGATCTCCTAAATGAATACAAAGATCCACATCTTCTATCTCTTTTATAACATCAATAGCTAAGTCTATCATTCCATGAGTATCGCTTATCACTACAACTTTCAAGTAATATTCCTCCTATAATAATCCCTTTAATTCCTTTTTTAATTTCTTTAGTGCATTTGCTCTATGGCTAATTTTATTTTTAAAATCAGAATCTATTTCTGCAAAGGTTTTATTATACTCAGGTACAATAAATAATGGATCATACCCAAATCCATTTTCCCCTTTTTCTTCAAAACCTATTACTCCAGAACATTCTCCTCTGACACTTAATTTTTCCCCATCAGGAAATGCTACAGAAATAACAGATACAAATCTTGCACTTCTTTTATGTAATTCAATGCCTTTTAGCATATCTAAAAGCTTTGTATTGTTTTTCTCATCCGTAGCCCCTTCTCCTGAAAATCTTGCTGAATATACTCCAGGCCTATTGTCTATAGCTTCTACTTCAAGTCCTGAATCATCCGCAATGGCGATTGCATTTGTTCTTTTCATTACCTCTACTGCCTTTTTCATAGAATTTTCTTCAAAAGTATGTCCATCTTCTACAATCTCTAAATCTTTGAGTCCTACTTGATCCATACTATAAATCTCTAGTGGAAAATCTTTTAAAATATCTTTAATTTCTTCTAATTTATGCTTATTTTGAGATGCAATCACTACTTTATTCATAATTTTACTCCTCCATATTTTTATCTATACCTATCAAATTCCCTATTTCTCCCAATATCTCTTTTTGCATACAAATCAGTTCTTCATTCCCCTTCTCTGCAAGCTCTAAAAGTCTCATAAGCTCTTGTCTTGTAAAAGGAGCTTCTTCTCCTGTTCCTTGTATCTCTATAAACTCTTTTTGATCTGTCATGATGACATTCATATCCACTTTTGCATTTGAATCTTCTTCATAACAAAGATCTAATACTGGTGTGTCCTCTACTATTCCCACGCTTATAGCTGCCACATAATTTTTAATTGGAAATGTTTTGATTTCTTTTTTTTCATAAAGTTTATGTAATCCTTGCACCAAAGCAATAAAAGCTCCTGTTATAGATGCAGTTCTAGTTCCTCCGTCAGCTTGAATCACATCACAATCAATCCATATTGTTTTTTCTCCCAATGCATCTAAATCTACTACACTGCGTAATGCTCTTCCAATCAATCTTTGAATTTCTTGAGTTCTTCCATCTACTTTTCCTCTACTAGATTCTCTAATCTTCCTTGTTTGAGTAGACCTTGGTAGCATTCCATACTCTGCTGTAACCCAGCCTTTTCCACTTCCTTTTAAAAAGGGAGGTACTTTTTCTTCTATAGATGCTGTACAAATAACCTTTGTATTTCCCATTTCTATTAAAACAGAACCTTCTGGATATGCCAAATAATCTTTAGATATAGTAACTTTTCTTAGTTGATCTTCTTTTCTTTTATTTAATCTTAACAATACTTTCATCTCCTTTTATTGATCATTCTATTTAGTTATTGTATCACCTTTTTTATTTTATCATACTATCTTTACCAATTCACTCTATATAGCATATACTACTCATATAGGTATTTTTTTAATACATAGGAAGACAATATACAGTTTTTTTAGATTGGATGTGTATGTATGGAAAAAGATAGATATATATTTAAAATTCTTACCTATAATATTCATAGTGGTAAAGATTTATTTATGATTCCAAAGCTTAGTCAACTCATGTACTTTCTCAAAAATGAAAAATTTCATATCATGGCTTTACAAGAGATTAATGAAAATAATAAAAGAGGATATCAAGTAAGTACTATTTATAAAAATTTTTTGTGTGATCATGCCTTTGCTCCTAATGTTAAAATAGGAGATGGATATTACGGAGTTGCCACTTTTAGTTTTTTAGAATTTTTAAAGAAAAAGCATATTCCTCTTCCTAGTAAAAAAGAGCAAAGAGGAATGCTCCATACCCTTTTAAAAATTGGAAACAAAAAACTAAATATTCTAAACGTTCACTTAGGACTTAATGAAAAAGAAAGAGAAAAACAATTTTCATATATTGAAAAATATATAAAAACTCTTGATGAACCTTTCATATTGTTAGGAGATTTTAATACTTCTAATCCAAAATTTAATGTTCCTATGATAGATGCAGCTACAAAATTTCACAAAGAATATCAATCTACTCTTATGCCTTTAAACAAAAGAATCGATTATATCTTTTTATCTCCTTCCATAGAGTTAATAGATTATAATGTAGTTCCTGTTAAATTTTCTGATCATTATCCTGTTTATGCTGAAATTTTAATATGAATAAACCAGTGGATCTCCACTGGTTTACTCATATTGATTTGCAAATGTAGGTACTATAATAGGTTCTTCTGTTTTACTTTCTCCAATCCTTAACTCTTTTCCATTAACACAAAGCTTTACCCCTGCAATACTTGGATATTGTTCTTTTAATGTCAATCCAAAGGTTTTAGCCATACTTGCTGCTGCTTGGTCGTTTTCTATTATATCTAATACTTCTTCCGTAAGATTTATAGTTGCTATACTTTCATTAAGATCTACTCCTATAATTTGTGTTCCTTTTGGAATCTCAGTATATAGTCCTATTCCTTCTGGTGGCCCTTCTACTAGTGCATCTAGTGCATCTAATACATTTACAGGTGTTGCATCTTCTTTTTTAATAGATTTTGTTACAGGAACAAAATAAGATGATAATCCATTTGCTGTTCCCTCATAATATACTACTACCTTTTGATCATTATTCTCCTTGCTAACATAATTAATATTGTCTCTTGTCATTGCATTTGCTATATTTGTTCCAAAGGTAAGCCCACTTAAAACTTTTCCATTTACTCTAAGTTGTACCTGATCAATTGTCGGAAACTCTGTTAATGTATATACTACTGATTTTATTAAGCTTTCTTCTTCTTCTTTGCTAACATAATTTAAAAATTCTGTAGTAAAATCCACTTTACATAATCCATCTTTAATCGTCATTCCTCTAATTTGAGTATTTGAAGGAATTACTGGCTGTAATCCTATTTCTTTTACATCCTCTCTATTGCCAGGTGTATCAATCATAGAATTTAAAGCCATTTTTGCAATTCCTCTATCTTGTGTCCATGGAATTTTTCTCATAACAGGAATTAAAAATCCTTTATCATCTTTATAATAAAGTACCGTATCTCTTAAAGCAGTTTCTTCTTCTGAATCTTCATTGCTTTCAATGATATTTGAAGCTAACTCTTCATTACTGAATAATCCTTTTACCATTTTGAAAGGATTTGTAAACACAGTAACACCTATTATTATACACAATAGTAAAAATACCCCTGCTACTTTACGTATTCTCATTCATGTCCCTCCTAACCAATATCTTTGTAAAATTATATTAGTTAAGCATGAACACTATGTCTAAAACCTTAAATTTGTATTATTTTCTTTTCATTCTTTTTAAATATCCTCCTTGAATATTCTTTGTATCCATAATTGTTACAAAGGCACCTTTATCAAATTCATTTAATATTTCATTTAATTTTGGAAGCATGGTTCTTTGTAATGCAATGTTTAAAATATTTTTAATACCTTCTCTTCCATAACCTTGAATAACTGTCACTCCAAATCCTTCTTTTCTTAATATTTCCAAAAGCTCATCTTCATCTGCTTTGGTAATAATTTGAGCTGTTACATGTCCAATAGCCATCTTTTGTTCTAAAAAGATTCCTACCATCTGACCTGTACCAAATCCTAATGCATAAGCAATCAAATTTCCTACATTGTCTAATTGTCCCATGATTTTAGTAAGAATCGTAATATAAATAAAAGTCTCTAACACCCCTAAAGCAGCTGCTTGAAATTTTTTTCCTCTCACCATCAAAATCGTTCTTACTACAGAAATAGATACATCTACAATTCTTGCACAAAATATAATCAAATATCCTAAAATAAACTCCATGACATTTCCCTCCTGTAGAAATATTGTGATCTATTTTCATTATATATCCTTTTTGCTTATTTACAAAACTTTTTTATTGACTATTTAGAAAATTCTACACAAATAATAAAGATGCGAATTTGCATCTTTTATTATTTTTATACTATCTATTGATTTAAATACCTTGTAATCCCATTTAACATGGCTTGTGCTGCTCTTTGTCTATATTCTTGTGTACTAACTTTGAGTACTTCTTCAGGGTTAGATAAAAAAGCAATCTCGCACAAAACTGCTGGCATCTTTGTGTCTCTAATGACTACTAAGTTTGGTCTATCTACAATACGCATATCTTTAGCATCCAGTCCTTTTACTAATTCTTCTTGCATAATCTTTGCAAAAACTTTATTATCTCTAGGATCATTGTCTACATAAAGAGTTTGTACACCACTTACTTTTGGATCATCAAACCAATTGTAGTGTACACTTACAAATAGATCTGCATTTACAATATTTGCAGCATTAGCCCTATCAGAAAGTCCTACAGTAATATCATCACTTCTTGTCATATATGTATCATATCCTACTTCTTGTAGAAGTTTTTCTAATCTTTTTGCTGTATCTAATGCTAAATCTTTTTCATATTGTAGAGGATTTTCACTATGAGTTCCAGGGGCTTTTCCTCCATGTCCTGGATCTACCACTATCATTTTCTTCCCTGTATTATTTTTTGTAGGAAAAATAATATTATTATTTTCTTTTTCATAATGTAATTGTTTTACAGGTTTTTGACTCGTATAAATAATGATATCTTTTCCTTCTTGATCAATACATACATTTTCAGCACTTTCCACAGAATCTAAATAAAGTACAATACGAACTACTTTATCTTGTTTTTCATAGTTTTGATTAGATGCAAATTCAGTCATTTTTATTTTTTCAATTCCTAATTGAGAAATATGCATTTCTTTTTGATTCATTTTTAATGATGCATTGAGCACATCTACTACGATTCGATTTCCTATATCCATTCTATTATAAGTAGGAGTTTCCTCTGTTTGTATGACTACTGCATCTACAAGATTTATTTTTTCTATCTTAATATTATGAACCTTATTGACTGTCTCTACTTTTTGATTTTTTACTTGCATACTACTCTTCATCTCTTCCCCAAATGCTATAGATCCCATAGATAAGAATATCGTGAATGTAAATAAAAATAATAATACTTTTTTCATCTTATGTCCCCCTATTTTAATCATATTCCTCCTCTTATCCCAAATTAAAACAGTATTGTTTTATTTTAGACAATCCTTCTACATATACAGTTATATCACTTGCTCAAATCTCTCGTCAATATACTTATTAAATTGTAACCAATATGTAATAAGTATTGTTTAATATAAATTTATCCACAAAAAGTATTTTTCCATTCTTTTATAGTCATCATTTTATGATCTGATACGATGTATTCAATCTCAATATCTTTAGGCTCAATAGAATGTAGAATAAGTACTTCTGCGTCATATCCTTTTGTTTTATCTTTTCTGGCTTTCAAATTTTCTTCAAAGCTTAAAGAAGTCTCCCAATATTTTTTTAATAATTTCTTTCCTTCATTTTGAATATATTTTTTACACCCTTCGAAATCTTTTATATGCTGTAGCACAAAAGGTTCATAAAACTCATTGGCATAATTTTCATTGGCTACCCAACATTTTTTAGGATTTACTTGAATAGATAAAACTGCACTATGAGAATGAAAATAATGATTCTTAGAATAATTCATGCTTGCAAAAATAGATTTATTTCTAATTACCCATTTAGGAATATATTCTGGCTTTTCATTGTCAATGATTTCATGAAAACCATCATATTTGGTTTGATAAGTAATTTTGTCATCAAAATGAATTCCTCTTTGTAATACTCTTTTTAAATCTATCAAACTAATAATATGATACAAAACTTTTGTATTTGTATAGTCCTCAAAAAACATATTCTTCCTCCTTTATTCTTATTCTTGTTTATGATATGATTTTTTAAATTTTTTATACAGATATACATTTTTTTCAAGGTATATCTATCTTATATATTCTCATACTATCTTTAAGAGGTGATCAGTAAAATGATTAACATCAATTGTTCTCTTCCTTGTTTTTTTCAAAATGATGGTAAATGCAATCTTACTCATGTTATTTCGTTATCTTCTACTCCCCATCCTAGTTGTGTGTATTTTACCCCTCAAAATACATACAATCATATTTCTATACAAAATAAGACTAAGCCTACGGCCTAGTCTTATTTTGTACATTTATCTTACCTCATTTAAATATCTTTCAATTCCATTTAACATTGCTTGAGCAGCTCTTTGTCTGTATTCTGGCATACTTGATTTTAAAGCTTCTTGTGGATTTGATACAAATGCAATCTCGCATAATACTGCTGGCATTTTTGTATCTCTAATCACCACTAAATTTGGCCTATGCACAATCAATCTATCTGGTGCATTTAGTCCCTTTACAAGTTCTTGTTGCATAATCGTTGCAAAGGGTTTGTTGTTTCTTGGATCATTATCTACATAAAGAGTTTGTACTCCGCTTATATCTGGATTTGGATGAGAGTTATAGTGAATACTTACAAATAAATCTGCATTTAAACGATTTGCAACACCAGGTCTCTCCTTAAGTTCTATAAATGTATCATCGCTTCTTGTCATATGAGTATCATAACCTGCCATTTGTAAAAGTTGTTCTAATCTCTTTGCTGTATCTAATGCTAAGTCTTTTTCATATTGTAGAGGACTTTTACTATGTGTTCCAGGATCTTTTCCTCCATGACCTGCATCAATAACAATCAATTTTTTTCCTGTACTAGGCAGTGGAGTAATTGCCGTATTCGTAAATCTTATTTTAATTTCATCTGTTGTTTTTGAACTTTCTACTTTGTATTCTGTTTTTTCTTTCATTTTGATACTTAATAAATACGAATCCTTTTGCCCTTCTATCTTAATAGTTTGAATCATACGATCCTCTAATGTAAGAAGGGTGTTTTTTAGTTCTACTTTATCCTTTGGCACTATTACGTATAATTCATTTTTATTTAAATCATGGTCTATATCATATTTTACTTCATCATTTAAAGAAAGTTGAAGGAGTGATTGACTATTATTTATTTTTTCATAATTCATTGTATCTATAGGCTTTTGACTTGTATAGATAATAATATCCTTTCCTTCTTGGTCTATAAAGACATTTTCAGGACTTTGCATATTATTTAAATCTATTACAATCCTAACAATTCGATCATCTTTTTCATAATTTTGATCTGGTTCAAATTCAGCTACTCTGATTTTTTGAATTCCTACTTGTGAAATGGGAACTTCACTTTTATTAAACTTCAATGATGCATTTAATACATCTACCACCACTCTATTTCCTAAGTTCATTCTATTATAGGTAGGCTTCTCTTCTGTTTGGATCACTATAGCATCTACAAGATTTCTTTTTTCTACCTTTATGTTATTAACACTATTTACAAAATCTACTTTGATAGCCTTTTGCTCTTTATCATAAGACACATGATATCCTTTTGTCATAGCTAAATCTATCACAATACGACTTACATTTTTAGGCGCTGGTTCAAATAAAGATCCTCTTATTGTCATAATTCCATCTTTATTTATAGTTTTTCTAATAAGTCCATCATTATCTATCATAGATGGATCATTGATCTTAAAAGTAGTGTTTGGAATATCTAAAACCAATCGATCACAGCTTCCATACTTACTTCCCTCTAAATAGCTTGTTTTAAATTCTACCTCTTTAGTAGTTTTAATAAGTATTTGAGGTCTTTTTGAATTTTCATATGTAATATCAGTAATATCTTCTGTTGGAGTAATAGGTTGTATAGGTTCTACAGGTTTTATAGCTTCAATGGTAACAGTAGCACTTTCTTGATTCCAACCTATATCCATTCCCAATTGTTCAGCAATAAATCTTAAAGGAACCATGGTTCTATAGTTTTCTTTATATCCTAATAATTTTGCAGGAACTTGATCTGGAAGAGAAACAGATTTTCCATTTACTAAAGCCTTATCACTATCTATTTTTAAAACAATAGTTTTTTGATCTGCAATAATCGTAGCTTCCTTTTTCTCTTGGTTCCACTTAATTTCTGCTCCTAAATTTTCAACGATAAACTTAATAGGTACCAAAGTTCTACTTTTCCAATTTATAGTATATAAGAGAGCAGGTACATCTGTATGAACAACCTCTCCCGACATTACTAAATTTACACTATGTACTTTTTGACTTTTTCCTGTTATCCCATCTATTACTTGTATGCTATTTTTTGCCTCTTGTCCAAAAGCTGTAGATACTATAGAAAACATCATTGTAAATATAATCAAAAATAATAATCCTTTTTTCATCACTTGTCCCCCTAATTTTAATAGCATTCCTCCTTTTGCCAAAAATAAAAATAATTTTGTATTATTTTCGACAATCTTTCTCTACTTACAGTTATATCACTTAGTTAAAAGCTTCGTCAATGTACTTTATTGAATTGTAACTCAGATGTAACAATGGATAAAAATTCTGTTTTCATATAACAGTAAAACTAAGCCTTCGGCTTAGTTTTAGATTGCTATATAATAAATATAGCTACTATGGTTGTTACAATGAATCCAATCATGACAGGGAAGAAATTCCTTCTTGCCAAATCTATAGGCATGACTCTACAGATAGCTGCTGCAGGAATAAGTCCCCAAGGAACAATCGTTCCTCCTCCAACCCATATAGCTCCAATCTGACCTAATGCTGCAAGCTTTGGTATACTTGCACCTACTGCTGTTCCAAAGACTTTTGCTAAAGATCCTGCTAAAGACATTCCTGAAAACCCTGAACCATCTAACCCTGTAATAGCTCCTACAACCATCTCCATACTAGCTGCCATGGGACGATTCATAGGAGCAACAGCTGCTAGTGCGCTTCCCATATCAGATAATATTCCTTGAGAGCCTATAGGAAGAACTCCTTCTCCTAAAACAGCCTCAAGAGGGGATACTTCTCCCATATAGAAAAAAGCTGCAATAGGAATAATTGGTCCAAATATTTCCATTCCAAATACAAATCCTTCTTTTATATATTTTGTAATTTGATCTAAAGCTTCTCCTTTATAAGTTATACCACAAATAATCATAAGTAATAGAATAGATGTTCCTCCAATTAATGCTGTTGCATCTGATCCTTTAATTTCAAATAAAAACATAGCTATAACATCTAATAAAAATCCAATTGATACTAAAATTGCAGATATTTTAGCAGTCGCCCTTATCTTCTTTTTTGCTTCTGTATGAAATTCATCCATATTTGTATTTGATATTTTTCCTTTTTTCATATCTCTTTTTAAAAGAATAAATGCAGTCGTAATAGTCACAATACCCATTACCCAAAAAAGAGGAGTTCCTTCTGTAATAACTGATTCGACAGGTACTCCTGCTGCTGTTGCGGTAATAGTAGGTGCCCCTTGAATCACATAATCTGTAGATAAGGAAAGTCCATGTCCAAATAAGTTAATAGCCATAGCTACTCCTATAGCTGGAAGTCCTACTTTAAGTGCAACAGGAAGCATTACAGCTCCTACTAAGGCTGTTGCTGGTGAAGGCCAAAAAAACCATGATATCAAAAGCATCGTTATTCCTATAAACCAAAAGGCTATATCTGGTGTTTTGATAAACTTTGTAAAAGGTTTTACCATCAATTGATTGGCACCAATTTCTTCTAATACTTTAGACATGGCAACAATACATGAAATCACTAATATAATTCCAAGTAGCTCTATCCCTGCCACAATAAAACTATCAAATATTGCTTTTGTAGCTCCTAAAACAGTTTTTTTAGCTGCAAATCCTATAAAAAATATTCCTAATACACAGGGAATAATTGTATCTTTTCTCATTAACATAATTCCTAATACAACAAGTACCATCACTACATAAATCCAATGAATAAGAGTAAGTTCAATCAATAAAAAAACCTCCTTTTATGGTTTATATTCATAATATTCATAAAAGAAGGTGTAAGTTACAAAATTCCTATGTTCTTATACCATATTCTCATTAAATCATCTTGTTTAGATATTGATTTACAAGCTTTGGATTTGCTTTCCCTCTAGATTCTTTCATCACTTGTCCTACTAAAAAACCTAATGCTTTATCTTTTCCATTTTTATAATCTTCAATAGACTGAGGATTTTCATTGATTACTTTTTGTATCATTTCTTTGATACTATTTTCATCAGATATTTGTATTAGTCCTTTATTTTCTATAATGTTTCTTGGTGTTTCTCCAGAAATGCACATCTTTTTAAAAATTTTTTTCCCTATATGATTGCTAATCATTCCTTTCTGTATGAATGTAAGAAGCTCTCCTAAATCCTTTGGTTTAATTTTTATATCTTCTATAGTGATATTTTTTTCTTTTAATACTCTATAAACTTCTGTCATTATAAAATTGCTTACAAGCTTAAAATCAGAAAAATATTTCACTACTTCTTCAAAAAAATCAGCTATTTTTCTTGAAGAAGTAAGTACTTTCGCATCATAATCTGGAAGATGATAATCTTTTATAAAACGACTTTTTTTATCCTTTGGAAGCTCTGGAATATTTTTTTTCATACCCTCTATCCAATCTTTATCTATATGAATCATAACTAAATCTGGATCTTTAAAATATCTATAATCTTGTACATATTCTTTGCTTCTCATAGGAATAGTCATGTTTTTGTGCTCATCCCATCTTCTCGTTTCTTTTTTTGTATTTTCACCTTTTTCTAAAAGAGAAATATGTCTTTTTTCTTCATACTCAATAGCTTTTGCAACTGCTTTAAATGAATTTAAATTTTTAAGCTCTACAATATTAGTTTTTACCATATCGCTTGATACTACATTAATATTTACATCACACCTTAGCGATCCTTCTTCCATTTTGCAATCTGAAACTTCTATATATTCAAGGATACTTTTTAAATTCTCCAAAAATAGATAAGCTTCTTTTGAAGAATTCATATGAGGTTTTGTAACAATCTCAATTAAAGGTAATCCACATCTATTATAATCCACTAATGAATAATCTTTCTCGTGAATGGATTTGCCTGCATCCTCTTCTATATGAATTCTTTGAATCCCAATTTTTTTTACTTTTTTATCTTTTTCTATTTCTATATACCCATCTTTACACAAAGGATCTTCATATTGAGAAATTTGATAAGCCTTTGGTAAATCTGGATAAAAATAATTTTTCCGATCCATAAAAGACTTTTTTGTAATTTCACAATTCATTGCAATTCCTGATTGGATAGCAAACTCTATAACCTTTTTATTCAAAACTGGCAATGATCCTGGAAGACCTAAACATACTGGACAACACTGAGTATTCGCTTCTTTTCCAAACTGAGTAGAGCAACTACAAAATATTTTAGAATTTGTCAAAAGCTCTGCATGAATTTCAAGTCCTATAAGTATTTGATACATACATTACCTCCAATTAGGCCTTTTCTTATGGTAATCATGAATTTGTTCAAAAGCATAGGAAATATTTAAAATTGTCTTTTCATCAAATGCTTTTCCCATAATTTGAAGCCCTACAAATAAATTTTCTCTGCATCCACAAGGAATAGAAATAGCAGGAATTCCTGCTAAATTTGCAGCTACTGTATACGTATCTTGTATATATTTATCTATTATATTTTTTCTTTGCCCTATTTTAAATGGAAGTGTTGGAGATGTAGGACAAATCATTGCATCAAACCTTTTAAAGGCTTCATCAAAATCTTTTTTTATTAAAGTTCTTACCTTTAATGCTCTTTCATAATATTCCTCATAAGAATCTGCTGTTAGAAAAAATGTTCCCAATAAAATTTTTCTTTTTACTTCCTCTCCGAAGCCCTGTGATCTTGTAGATGTAAATAAATCATTTAATAAATCTTTTGATCTTCTCACTCCATAACGAATTCCATCAAATCTTGACAAATTAGAACTGCATTCACTAGAAGATATAATTTCATAAGTAGGTAGTGAATATTTTACATGAGGAATGGATACTTCTTCTACTATGGCTCCTAAACTTTCAAGCTTTTTACATGCATCAAAAAAAGATTTTTTTACATATGCATCCATACTTTCATTCATATATTCTTTTATGATTCCTATTTTTATTCCTTTTATATCTTTTCTTAATTCTTTTGTATAATCTATTTTTCGGTATTTAAAAGAAGTACTATCTTTCCTATCGTATCCTGCTATATGATTTAGCACAATGGCACAATCCTCTACATCCTTTGTAATTGGTCCTATTTGATCTAATGACGATGCATAAGCAATTAGTCCATATCTAGATACCAGTCCATAGGTAGGTTTTAGTCCTACAAGTCCACAAAATGCTGATGGTTGACGAATAGACCCACCCGTATCTGATCCTAAAGAAAAATAAGCTTGAGAAGATGCTATAGATGCTGCTGATCCTCCACTAGACCCTCCAGGAACATAATCTAAATTCCATGGATTTTTAGTAATATGAAAGCTAGAATTTTCAGTAGAAGAACCCATTCCAAATTCGTCCATATTTGTTTTCCCTACTAAAATGCATCCATTTTCATAAAGCTTATCTACAACTGTCGCATCATAAGGAGGAATAAAATTTTTAAGTATTTTAGATGCACAAGTAGTAGAAATATTCTTTGTACAAATATTATCCTTAATAGACATAGAAATTCCTGAAAGTTCTCCATCATTCATATGGAATTTTTTATTAACATAAAGATAAGCTCCTATATGATAATCTATATCTTTGATTCTATCTACAGTGGTCTGTAAAACCTCTTGTTTGCTCACTTCTTTTTTTCTGATTTTTTCTAACACTTCATGTATTGTCAAATGATAAAGTTCCATAACCACCTCTCCTATTCCATCATCTTTGGTACTTGAAAATAACCATTATTTTTTTCAGGCGCATTTTTTAAAACCTCATCTTGTTTCATAGAAGGCAGTATTTTGTCTTCTCTATATACATTTTTTATATGTAAAATATGATAAGTAGGAGCAACTTTATCTACATTCACTTCTTTTAATTTATCTACAAAATCAATCGTTCTATTAAAGTCATCTATCATTTTTTCTTTTTCATATTCACTTAATTTAATCTTAGAAAGAGCAGCAATATCATCTATATTCACACTTATTCTCCTTTCTCATAAAATAAAACCAGCAAAAGCTGGTTTTATTTTATCATTTCTTCAAATTCATCTTCATCAATTACTTTTACCCCTAGCTCATTTGCCTTTTCAAGCTTAGACCCAGCTTCACTTCCAGCTAAAACATAATCTGTTTTTTTACTTACACTTCCTGTAACTTTTCCCCCTAACTTTTCTATAATTTCCTTTGCTTCATTTCTTTTATATTTTTGTAGAGTTCCTGTCAGTACAAATGTCTTCTTTTCAAATTTTTTCTCAACCTCTGTATCATCATCTTTGTAGTTTTCCATATTTACACCAGCTTTTTTAAGCTTTTCAATGATCTCAATATTACGATCTTCCTTTAAAAAAGCTACAATACTTTCTGCCATTTTATGTCCAATTTCAGGAATTACTACAATTTCTTCATAGCTTGCCTTCATTAAATTGTCCATACTCATAAATGCATCTGAAAGCAAAGATGCTGCTCTTATTCCTACGAGCTTTATTCCTAGCCCAAATATCACTCTATAAAGATCATTTTTTTTAGATTTTTCTATAGCATCTAATAGATTTTTAACAGATTTTTCTCCCATTCTCTCTAAATGAATCAGCTCTTCTTTTTTTAGATTATACAAATCTGCTGCATCTTCTATTAGATTATTTTCTAAAAGAACTGTAACAATAGACTCTCCTAGTCCATCAATATTCATAGCATCTCTTGATACAAAATGAATCAGTCCTCGTCTTAGTTGAGCAGGACAAGCCCCATTGACACATCTTGTCACCGCTTCTCCTTCTAGTCTTATAGTTTCTTCATGACAGGAAGGACAAATTTTAGGCATTTCAAAAGGAACTTCCTCTCCTGTTCGGTCTTCTATAATAACTTTAACAACCTCTGGAATCACGTCCCCTGCCTTTTGAATCATTACATAATCTCCAATACGAATATCCTTTTCTTTGATATAATCCTCATTATGCAAAGTTGCACGACTAATAACTGATCCTGCTACTCTTACAGAAGTAAGCTCTGCTGTAGGGGTAAGCGCTCCTGTTCTTCCTACTTGAACAGTAATATCTTCAATTTTCGTCTTTTGTTGTTCTGCTGGAAACTTATATGCAATAGCCCATCTAGGGCTTTTTGATTTAAATCCTAGTTCTTCCCTTTGTCTTAGATCATTGACTTTTATCACAAGTCCATCAATATCAAAGGGTAGGCTACTTCTTTTTTCTTTCCACATTTCACAGGCCTTTACTACTTCCTCTATATTTTTATACACTTTATACATAGAAGTTTTAAAACCTAGTTTTTTTAAATATTCAAATCCCTCATCATGCTTTAAAATTTCATTATTCTCCATGATTTGTATATTAAATACAAATATATCTAGTCCTCTTTGGGCAGTCACCTTGGAATCTAGCTGTCTTAAAGAGCCAGCTGCTGCATTTCTTGGATTTGCAAAAATAGTCTCCCCTTTTTCTTCTTGTTTTTGATTTATTTTTACAAACTTTTCCCGGGGAATAAAAACTTCTCCTCTTACTTCTATATCTATATCTTCGTTTAATTGAAGTGGAATAGATTTTACTGTTTTTAAATTATTTGTAATATCTTCTCCTATAATGCCATCTCCACGAGTAGCTCCTTGAACAAATTTTCCTCTTTCATATTTTAAGGATACAGACAATCCGTCAATTTTAGGCTCTACTACATACTCCACATCTTTCATGATAGCTTTTTTTACTCTTTGATCGAAATCAATCAAATCTTTTGAGTCATATGAATTATCCAGACTAAGCATAGGTACTGTATGTCTTACTTGTTCAAATGAGGATAGTGCTTCTCCTCCTACTCGTTTTGTAGGAGAATCCTCCATAACGAACTCAGGAAATTTTTCTTCTAACTTGATAAGTTCATTCATCATCATGTCATATTCATAATCTGTAATAGTAGGCTGATCTAGTACATAATAATTATAGTTATGTTCATTTAAGTTTTGTATCAAATCATATATTTTTTTATATGCTTCATCTTTGTGCATAAAGTTCACCTCATTATATAAGTGTAATAGGAGCAAACTCCATAATCAGTTTTTTTATTCCTGCATTATCAAATGCAATAGTAAGTTCTGTTTGATCTGATTTTTTACTAACAGATATAATTGTACCTACTCCAAATTTCCCATGATTGATCTTACTCCCTGGTTTAGCTTCTCCTGTACTCCCTTGGGGCTTTGGCTCTGTCTTTAAAGTAGCTCCTCTATAAATTCCCTTAGATGGAGCAAATGTTCTTTGATCTTGTTTTTTTATTTCTTCTCGATCCATATCTATTAAATTTTCTGCAATTTCTTCAATAAATCTAGACATTGGGTTATAGTTGGTTCTTCCATATAAAGTTCTCATTTTAGCATGAGTTAAAAAAAGTGTCTCCTCTGCTCTTGTAATCCCCACATAGCAAAGCCTTCTTTCTTCTTCTAAATCATTTTCATCAGTTTTTGCTCTTCCTATAGGAAATATTCCTTCCTCCATGCCTACTAAAAATACAATAGGAAATTCAAGTCCCTTTGCACTATGAAGAGTCATCAAAACTACTGTATTTTCTTCATCTTCCATTTTATCTAAATCAGAAACTAGTGAAATATTAGATAAAAATTCTTCTAATGTCTTTTCCTCACTATTTCGATCAAAATCTATGGCTACAGATAAGAATTCTTGTAAGTTTTCCATTCTTCCTTGTGCTTCTACAGTTCCTTCTTTTTTAAGTTCTTCTAAATAACCTGATTCTTCTAGTATTTTACCAATTAATTCTTCTATGCTTAATTCTTCCTTTAATTGACCATATCTACTAATCAAAAGTACAAAATCTTTGATTCCTGCTAAAATTCTTTTTGAAAAGCCTTCCATCATTTCATCGTCTAATAATACACTAAATAGACTTTCTCCTGTTTGATTTGCCTTTTCTTGAAGTTTCTCTATCGTTCGATCTCCTATTCCTCTTTTCGGTACATTGATGACTCTTTTCAAGCTCACATCGTCTACAGGGTTTTGAATAAGTCTTAAATAGGCAATCATATCCTTGATTTCTTTTCGATCATAGAATTTTAATCCCCCATATATACGATAAGGAATAGAAGCTTTCATAAGCATATCTTCTATGACACGAGATTGAGCATTTGTTCTATACAAAATAGAAAAATCACAATAATTTTTTTCTTCCCTATCCATCAGATCTTTAATTTGTTTCACGATAAACTGTGCTTCATCCTGTTCTGTCATAGCTCTATAATATTTTAATTTCTCACCTGACTCTTGAGATGTCCACAATACTTTATTTTTCCTACCTCTATTGTTTTTTATAACACTATTTGCAGCATCTAATATATTTTGAGTAGAACGATAATTTTGTTCTAACTTGATTACCATAGCATTTTTAAATTCATCTTCAAAATTTAATATATTTCTTATATCTGCCCCTCTCCAGCTATAAATAGACTGGTCATCATCTCCTACAACACAAAGATTTTGATGAATTTTTGCAAGCATAGAAACTAATTTGTATTGAAGTTGATTGGTGTCCTGATACTCATCCACCATAATATATTGAAATTTATGTTGATAATAAGAAAGGGTTACTGGATCTTTTTCAAATAATTCTACTGCTTTAAAAATCAAATCATCAAAATCTAGAGCATTATTCTTTTTTAATTTTTTTTGATAAAGCTCATAGATTTGTCCTATTTTTTCCATTTGAAAATCTCCTGCATATAACTTTCTAAAACGATTAGGATTCTCCATTCTGTCTTTTGCCTCACTGATTCTACCTTGAACCATTGGTAATGGATAATTTTTATCATTCACATTTAATTCCTTATAACATTCCTTTAAAACTACCTTTTGATCTGTTGTATCATAAATGACAAAATCACTAGTATATCCAACTTTTTCAATATCTCTTCTTAAAATCCTTACACAAGCTGCATGAAAAGTACTTACCCATATATGTGCAGGTTCTTTTAACAAGCTTTCTACTCTATATTTCATTTCCTTTGCCGCTTTATTTGTAAAAGTAATAGCTAATATATTTCCTGGATGCACCCCTATTTCTTCAATCAAATAAGCAATTCTATGAGTTAACACCCTAGTTTTTCCAGATCCTGCTCCTGCTAATATAAGTAGTGGCCCCTCTGTTTTTAAAACTGCCTCTCTTTGTGGAGGATTTAACATGGATAGATCCATACTCTTGCTCCTTTCCTTTGTATATTTTTCTTAATTTTTTTATCTATGTGTAGCTTGTTTATTACTATTTTTAAAACTTCAATAAAACATAGTATATCATATTTTTTTATCTTTCTGTAGAGGAAGTCGAACGTTTGTTTTGTATTAAAATATATTTCTTCTATAACTTTCTATACATTGAAAAAGAGTGATTTTTTATCACTCTTTTATTCCTCTTTGTTGAATTCCCAAGAAAAATTATAATATCCTTTTGTATGGATTCCCTTTGCAATCAACTTATATATTCTATTTTTTTCTATGCTAATAGTCGTAACTCCGCTTTTGTTTGTTTTAAATATTTCTATAGGCTCTCCATTATATTCATATACCCCTAGTGTTAGCTCACCTTTTTTTACCTTTGAATCATAGTGAATTTCTAAAACTCCATTCTCTCCAAACCATATTTCTTTTATTTCTTTTCCTATAAAATCTTTGTATTCATCTTTAAAATAGTTTTCTGCTTTAACCACTCCAAATTCTATAGCCTCTTCAGATTTTATTTTTTCTTTATCAACCATATAAATAGCAGCAACCAATATAGTGATCATGATCCATACGCTAATCACTTTATAAAACAAATTTTTATTCATCGTACTATTTTCATTTGATATATTTATGATAGAATCTTCTATTGAAGATTTATTTTCTTTAGGAAAATACTGTTTGATTGTTCTTATGATCAAATAAGTCATAAATCCTATATATTTAGGAACAAATATAACAATGGCAATCCATAAAAATTTATGCATACTATACTTTGGGGCATCTTCATATACATAAAAAATTACAAAAATGAAGAAAGTTAATTTAGCCCATACTATTATAGTATTGATCACCATTACAGAATTAGCTATAGTAGAAAAGTTGTTCATATTGAGTATTGCTTGCATCAATGTCTGCAAAACATCTTGAATTTCCATAAATAATCACCTCTTGATTATTTGAACCATCATTCTATTCATTACATTCTATCTTTTCCTGTCTTGCTAAATTAGGAAAAGGTGTAGGATTTTCTTCTTTATAGGTAGCATAAGTTATTACAATTAAAGCAACTCCACATAATATTGATCCTGGAAGAGCAGCCCCTAATCCAAAAGGTGATCCTCCTACTTTCCATACAATACTCGTTGTAAAACCTGTAATAATCCCTGCTGTAATACCTTCTTTTGTAGCTTTTTTCCAGTACAGTGCAGCAAAACACGGAAGTCCTAAAGCAGCTGCATAAAATGTCCACGCAAACATCAGAGCTTCATACGCCTGTCTAATATAAAGAGCAATAATTAATGCCCCAAATCCTAATAAAACAGTCACTACTCTTGAATAAAATAACTCTTTTTCATCTTCAATATTTGGCCATAAAGGTTTTAATAGATCTCCTAAAATGGTTTGCACTGAAATGAGTAGATAAGTATCTGCTGAAGACATTAAAACCGAAAATAAGGCAGCCATAGTTAGCCCTCTAATTCCTATTGGTAATAATTCCATAACTAATGCTGGAATAGCTGCATCTGCTGTACCATAATCATTGACTACATTAGGAAGTAATATATAAGCACTTAGCCCTATAATAAATGTTATACTAATTGTATAAGCATATACTGTATTTCCTAAGAACATTCCTCTTTTGGCATCTTTGGCACTTTTAGCTGCAAACGCTCTTTGCCACATCTCTGCTCCTGCTAATGTAAATACCAAATTAGTAAAAATCCAACCTACAATCTCAGCAGATGGTTTGATAGAAAGCATTTGTTTAGGAACTAATTGAATCATCGTATCAAATCCGCCTATTTTAGTTAAGGCGATAGTAGGTAATAAAATATACATAAAAGTAATTAAAATAATAAATTGTGCCACATCTGTATAAACAACACCAAACAATCCAGAAACAGCTGTATACGCAACAAATATGATTACAGCTATCCAAGCTCCTGCTTCATATGAAAAACCACCTATTGTTTTAATCAGTGTAGCTGTTGCTGTAATTTGTGTTCCTACCGTAGCCATCATTGTAAATGCTATTAAAAAAGCCGTAATATATTTTACCTTTATCCCAAATCTATATTCCATCAAATCAGGTATGGAAGAAATATTATTCAAAACTCCAACTTCTTGTATTCTCCCTGAAATTGCAGAAAAAACATACATCCCTACAAGATAAGGAAGTCCAAGCATAATAGCAACTGCCCCTTGACTATAAGTAACCCCTCCACGTCCAATCATGGCCCCCCCACCAATGATTGAAGCACATACCGTTGACATAATAACAAAACTATTTAAACTTCTTCCTGCCAAATAGTAATCTGTAGTTTTTTGTACTTTTTTCTTAAAATAAAAACCAATCCATACCATACTTATTAGATATAGTCCAATCAATATTACATCAATAATCATCATTTTTCCCAAAATCATTCCCCCTTTTAAGATTTTTCTGCTTTTACTAAATATTTCTATATATCTTACTTATATCCTTCATTTTTTATTTAAATATGAGTCTTTTTTATTTATAAACAAATACAATTGCTATAAATATTTTATTTTTTTCATCTAATTTCCACCTTTATTCTATCTACTATTAGCAAGTTACAGAATTGTACAACTTGCAAAAAATACTACATTGAAATAGCTAAGCTACTCCCATTTTGTGATATATATACAATATCAGCATGGTGGAACTACACAATTGAAATCTTATTTTTTAAGATGGTTTCCATATACTTATCTCATATCCATAAAAAATTTTTCTTTTATTTGAAGTACAGCTCTTTCTTTTTCTTTGGCTTCTACCATTAAGTCTATATCTATATCTATATCTTTTATTAACTGATTAAATTTTAAAAAATCACTTTCTAAAATATAATCTGCATGACGCCTATCTATAGTTCCTTCTCTTCCACTACTAATATGCATTTTAGGAATCAAATTTGTATTTTTCCATGTATCTACAATTTCATCTATAGGTATATATGGATCTTCTTGATTACAATGATGATGATGAATATCTAATACAATAGGAATCTTTATTTTTTCATGAACTTTTAAAACATCTTGGATCGTATAAGACTTATCATCATTTTCAAGTCTTAATGTTTTTTTCAATTCTTCATCTAAATCTTTATAATTTTTTATAAATCTATCTGTAGAACCTTCTTTGTCCCCATAAACTCCGCCTGTATGGATAATTAGATCAGTCCCTCCCATTTTTGTTAAAACCTCTTGATGATATCTTAAATGAATAATACTATTATGTACCACGTCTTCTTTTTTACTATTTAAAACAGTAAATTGATCTGGATGCATAGAAAGACGAATATTTTCTTTTGTAACGATGTTTTTGATTTCATGGAGCTCTTTTAAGATATCCTCATCATATTGCCATCTCCAAGAAAAATCTTTTAATAAATCTTTATGAGTCACCAGTGGCAAAATGGTGCTTGTAACTCTATACATATAAATATCATGTTCTACATTCCATTTCAAAATATCTTTTGTTAAGGTTGCATTATTCATCATTGCTTTTTTTAAATAATCTATGCCATATTTATAAACAGATGAAAGTCTACATTCTTTAAAACCTCTAGGTTTAAGATGCGTATTAATACAAGCATACCCTATGTTTTTTATCATATTCTCACTTCTTTTCTATAAAAATTCCCTTATTTTTATACATCATAATATATTTTACAATCAATAAACATATTATATTTCATTTCTAAGCTCAATACTCTTTACTTCTATTTTTACATCTATTTTGATATTACATACCCTTCTTCCAGTAATTATTCATAACAAAACTTTACTATAATGAATAAAGCCTATTAATAGATGTTTTTTCTATTAATAGACTTATTTTATTGATATTGCAATTTCTAATTTCTTGGTTGAAATTGAGAAACTTCTCTTAATTTCTCATACAATTGTATCTCTTCATTTGTTAAAGTAGGTGGGTTTATAATACGTGTTTTTATATATAAATCTCCTGCTTCTCCTTTTAAATCTTTATATCCTTTTTTAGAAATTTTTATTTTTCCATCTGGTTGCATATTAGCAGGAACCTTTACCTTTACTTTTCCTGTAAGAGTAGGTACAATCACCTCTACCCCAAAAGCTGCCTCCCATGGTGTAAGATCAAGAACTGTGTATAAGTCTAATCCTTTTAATTCAAAATCTTTAGACTCTACTATATTTACTTTTAAATATAAGTCTCCTCCATTTTTTCCTTGTCCTTTTAACTTAATTTTCTTTCCAGGTAAAATTCCTGAAGGAATTTTTACAGAAACACTTTTTTTCTGTGAACCCATCTTTATAGAAATATTCTTTGTAATTCCTTGATAAGCATCTTTTAGTGTAATATCTATTTTCGTTTCAACATCTTGTCCCTTTGGTGAACAACCTCTACAACCTCCTTGACTAAATCCACCAAATAAATCTTGCATATGAACATTTCCACTTCCAAAAATAGTATTAAAAAAATCACTAAAATCTCCTCTATTACTAGATGAATATCCTCCAAACCCAAACTGAGATGGATCAAAATTAGATCCATGCTCAAAATTATATCCACTTGCGAATTGATCATATTTTTTTCTTTTTTCTTCATCTCCTAATACTTCATAAGCTTCATTGATAGATTTAAATCTTTCCTCTGCTTCTTTATTGTTTGGATTTGCATCTGGATGATATTTTTTAGCAAGCTTTCTATAAGCACTTTTTATTTCTCCTTGTGATGATCCTTTCTTTACTCCTAGTATTTGATAATAATCTTTATACTGCATATTCATCCTCCTAAAACTATATTCTAAGCTACTATCTATAATAGATCTTTTATTATAAAGATTGACCTTCTTTGTTTTTAATATAGATAAAGTATATACAAAAATCAATATTTTATCAAAAAATTCGCATATTCCTATCGGAATTGCTCATAGCGCCAACGAAATTCTTTCATTTTATTCAGAATTTCCGTTGCTTAAAATTAGATGAACATCTAACTTTCTAAAATTATCTACAATTTGTCCATTTATATAAATTTCTAAAGAGCAAAAAAGTAATCTCTCATAAGATTACTTTTTTTGCTCTTTTAATCGATCTAATATAATATTGTATCCATCCGCTCCATAAGTAAGACATCTATTAATTCGGCTAATAGTTGCCGTACTGGCTCCTGTAGATTCCTCAATTTCATTATATGTCTTTTTTTCCCTTAATAATTTTGCAACCTTTAACCTTTGACCTAAAGTTTGTATTTCTTTAATTGTACATATATCTTCAAAAAATCTATAACACTCTTCTTCATTTTCTAGTAAAAGTATAGCTTCAAATAGTTCGTCTATAAAATTACTTTTTAGTTTTGACTCATAACTCAATTTTATCACCTCAAACTTCTTATTTTTATAGTTATATTCTATATATACCCCCTATATCCTTTTTCATTTAAAATATTTTTTTTAAAAAGTATTGACATTATTCTAAAAACTTATTATACTGGGTAGTAATCAAAGGCTACAATTAAATAAAACGGATATCTCTTATCCAGAGAGGTGGAGGGACTGGCCCTATGAAACCCGGCAACCGGCTTATATATAAGCAACGGTGCCAATTCCTACGATATATTTATATCGATAGATGAGAGAAAGGATACTGTTTAGTACCTCTTTCTCCTGAAAGAGGTTTTTTTAATTTCTCTTTTCATAGAAGAGTTTATTTTATAATCTTTTTAGTTTAGTACTGTATAGTTATAAAGGGGTGAAATTATGATTCATATTAAAAATTTGTCTAAAGTTTATACAAAAGGAAGAAATGAAGTAGTTGCTCTAAAAGATATTAATTTAGAGATAAAAAAAGGAGATATTTACGGAATTATAGGATTAAGTGGGGCTGGAAAATCATCTTTGATTCGATGCATCAATAGATTAGAAGAACCTACCTCTGGTGATGTACTGGTCAATAAAATTAATCTTATTCATTTAAAAAATAAAGAACTTAGAAAAGCAAGAAAAAAGATAGGAATGATTTTTCAAAACTTTAATCTTTTACACAGTAAAACTGTCTTTGAAAATATTGCATTTCCTTTAAAACTTGTAAATACACCAGAAAAAATTATAAAAGAAAAGGTCAATCATTTATTAGAGCTTGTAGAACTATCTGACAAAGCTTATGTTTATCCTTCTCAATTAAGTGGAGGGCAAAAACAAAGAGTTGGAATTGCAAGAGCTCTTGCAAATGAACCTGATGTATTACTTTGTGATGAAGCTACATCTGCACTTGATCCTAAAACTACAAAACAAATTTTAAATCTTTTAAAAAATATTAACGATAGACTAAATCTTACTATTGTCATCATCACTCATGAAATGGAAGTTATCAAAGAAGTTTGTAATAGAGTAGCTATCCTAGAAGGAGGAAACATTGCAGAAGAAGGATCTACCGTAGATATTTTCTCCAAACCACAAAACCCTATTACGAAGCATTTTATCAATCAAGATGAAAATCTTCCAAAATCTTTTATAAAAGGAAAAGTTCTTCATCTTTCTTTTACACAGGGAAGTGCTACTCAGCCTCTTATTTCTCAAATTACAAGAGATTTTGATATAGATGTAAATATTTTATCTGGTAAAATAGAATACATTCAAAATCAAGCTATTGGAAAACTAACCATACAAATGGACGTTGATTGTCACAGACTTTTAGATATTATAAAATACTTTGAAAAAAATTATGTGAAGGTAGAGGTGATCAAACAATGAATGAATGGATAGAACTTCTTACTCCATCTTTATTAGAAACTTTATATATGGTATTTGTATCTGTATTTTTTACAATTTTATTAGGTCTTCCACTAGGAATTATTTTGGTCATAACCAGAGAAGATCATATTTTACCAAATTCATGGCTTAATCAAATACTTTCTTATATGATCAACATTACAAGATCTATCCCATTTATTATTTTAATGATTTTTATCATGCCTTTTACAAGACTTATAGTAGGAACTACTATTGGTACAAAAGCTGTCATCGTTCCACTGATTCTTGCTACTACTCCTTTCTTTGCTAGAGTTGTAGAATCAAGTATCAAAGAAATAGATTGGGGAGTTGTAGAAGCGGCTATATCCATGGGTGCTACTCCCATTCAAATCATATTAAAAGTTTTGCTTCCAGAATCTATGTCTTCTTTAGTTCTTGGAATTACAATTACCATCATTAATGTATTAGGCTACTCTGCTATGGCTGGTGCAATTGGAGGAGGTGGTCTTGGATATTTAGCTATAAGTTATGGATATCATCGTTATCAAACAAACGTAATGATTGCAACTGTTATTTTATTGATTGTTTTAGTTCAAATCATTCAAAGTACTGGAAATAAAATTGCACAAATTATAAATAAAAAATAGGAGGAATAAAAAATGAAAAAAATTACTTTATTACTTGTATGTGTATTGTCTTTTTCTTTAATCTTTGCAGGATGCTCTAAACAAGAAAATGTGGAGAAAAATAAAAATGAATTAGTAGAATTAAGAATAGGTGCTAGTCCAAATCCTCATGCTGATATTCTTACCAAAGTTGTAAAACCACAATTAGAAAAAGAAGGTATTGAGCTTATCGTTACTGAATTTACAGATTATGTATCTCCAAACCTTGCTCTTTCTGATAAAGAAATTGATGCCAATTTCTTTCAACATAAACCTTACTTAGACACATTTGCTAAGGAAAGAAAATTAGATCTTGTAAGTGTAGGAAATGTTCATCTAGAACCTCTTGGATTATATTCTAAAAAAATTAAATCCATAGATGAACTCAAAGATGGATCAATCATTAGTATTCCTGAAGATCCTACAAATAGAGGAAGAGCTTTAATTTTATTAGATGCAAAAGATATTATCCACTTAAAATCTGATGCAGGATTAGAAGCAACTGAAAAAGATATTTTGTATAATCCTAAGAATTTACAATTTAAACCAATAGAGGCTGCACAACTTCCTAGAACTATAGATGATGTAGATGTAAGTATTATCAATACAAACTTCGCTTTACAGGGAAATTTAAATCCTAAAGAAGATGCACTACTCATAGAAGGAGAAGACTCTCCATATGCAAATATTGTTGCTATTCGATCTGAAGATCAAGACTCTGAAATAATTCAAAAACTTATGAAAGCTCTTCAATCAGATGATGTGAAAAAATTTATAGAAGAAAACTATAAAGGAGCAATCATTCCTGCATTTTAAATACAAAAAGGTGATCTTAGATCACCTTTTTGTAACTTTAGCTTCTAGGCACTGGTCTTCTAAACATTTCTTCAATTTCTTCAATAAATCCTGTAATAGGTTTTCCATCTCTTACATCTCTTCCATAATTTCTAAGTCTTCCCACTACATCTACATCAGAAGATACATAAACAGTTTTGATAGAAGGTTCTATACCTTTTACCTTGCTAATAATATCATCTTTGATTCGATTGGTTTGAGTACTTTCTATATCAGATGCTAAATCTACCCCTATATAAGCTATATTGTTGTTAATTAGTACTGTTGCATTGCTTACTCCTGTTATTTTATTAATAGCATTGGCTACATTTTGTTCCATTCTACGATTTTGATCCATAGTACGGTTTTCTTCCATAGTACGGTTTTCTTCCATAGTAGGTGGATTTGGATTCATAGGAGTATTGTTGTTATATTCCTCAACCGTATTATAATCTCTTTCTCTATTTACAATAGGTGGTTCATCTGGTTGAGGGATAGGTGTAGGTACAGGTTTTTGTTGTGCTGGGGTACAACCACCAATAACTATACTTATAAACAATAAACATACGAAAAGTATACTGATCCTCTTTTGAAATTTCATTTTTTTTCTCCTTTCTCTACTCAATTCTTTTGTGGGGTATATAACTATTTTTTGAGTTTTCTCATTCTTTACACCTTGTAAAATTTGTTATTTATTATGTTAGTTTAGATAATCCTAAAAAGATAAGAATTCCTCCTGAAATCCAAAAAGTTTTTAAATTTTTATTATAATGATTTGCCTTTTTACCTATAAAAATTCCTCCTGTTAAAGCCAAAAGATTAAATACAAATGCCATCATTAAAACTTCTAAGCAATTGATATCTCCTATTCCAGTACCAAATCCTACTCCCAAAGAATCTAATGATACAGCAATTCCTATATACAAAGCTTCTTTTAACTCAATAGTTCCTGAAATATCTGTATCAGCTTTTGTGCAATCCATCATTACATCAATCATAATTTTAAACTCTGAAAATTTAATTTCTGCAATTTTACTCTCTTTATTCATAGTTTTTTTTTGGATAAAAGATTTTAAACATCCTTGTAAAATATACATAGTTCCTAACCCAACCAATATAAAACAACTAATCATAGCTGCCACAGAGCCATCTAACAATTCTTGAACTAAATTCCCAAAATACATAGATCCCCCTAAAGTTCCTATCGAGATACAATGAATTACCAACAAAGATTTCTTTGGAATTTTTATATTTTCAAATCCATAAGACAATCCAACAGCAAATGAATCTATGCATATTGCCAAAGCAATAAATAATGACTCAAACATATCTTTCCCCCCTTTTTTCTTCTATAACCATAATATTTATCTTAAAAAGGGAGTGTTACCAAATCAAAAAAAGAAATAAGGAATGGAGCACCATTCCTTATTTAGACATTTCTATAGATTTTTTTGTACATTTTTGCATCGCCTCTATCACTGCAAAACGAAAACCTTTTTTTTCAAGAGTAGCTACTGCCTCTATTGTAGTTCCTCCTGGGGAACATACCATATCCTTAAGCTCTCCAGGATGTTTTTTTGTATCTAACACCATTTTAGCTGAGCCTAGTACTGCTTGAGCTGCCATTCTATAAGCCTGATCTCTTGGCATACCATCTAAAACTGCTGCATCTGCCATAGCTTCTATAAACATAAATACATATGCTGGAGATGATCCACTAATAGATGTAACTACATCCATTAGTTTTTCGCTAACAATCTCAACTTTTCCAAAGCTTTCTAGTATCTGTATAACTCTTTTCTTTTCGTCTTCTGTTAATAATTCATTAAAAGCTACGCTCGTCATTCCTGCTCCTACCAATGCTGGAGTATTTGGCATAGTTCTTACTACTTTTAACTTTCTCTCAAATGATTTTTGAGTTCCCTCTATATCTTTTCCTGCTGCTATAGTAATGACAATTACTTCTTTTTTTACAATATCCTTAATCTCTTCTATAACTGCTGGATAAGTGTTTGGTTTTACAGATAATATTAAAATATCTGCAAATCTTGCCACTTCTTTATTGTCTTTTGTAGTTTTTACTTCAAACGTATTTTCTATTTCATAGATATTATTTTCATTTTGATCCGATACCATGATGTCTTCTTTTTTTACAATATTAGATTGTAAAATTCCTCCCATCATAGCTCGTCCCATATTTCCTGCTCCTATAAAACCTATTGTTTTCAAATTTATCCCTCCATTTCTATATATTTATTATACCACTATATTACAACAAAAGAGATATGCTATGCATATCTCTTTCTGTTTACTGAAGTCCAATCATAGTAGCTACAATAACAATTATAGATGCAAACAAGAATAATATTCCTTGAAATTTTAATTGCCATTTAGCCCATTTACTCCATTCTATTTTTGTAATACCTAGTACTGCCATAAGTATGCCAGATGTAGGTACAATTAAATTTGTAAATCCATCTCCTAATTGAAATGCTAGGACTGCAACTTGTCTACTAACTCCTACCAAATCAGAAAGTGGTGCCATAAGAGGCATCGTAAGAGCTGCTTGCCCTGATCCAGATACCACAAAGAAATTAAATACAGATTGAAATACTAACATAAACCATGCAGCTAAAGCTGGGGGAAGCATTCCTACAATATTTCCCGTATAATGAAGAACTGTATTTAAAACTGTTGGTGTGGTAGGATCAGCTCCTCCTAAAACTAGAATAATTCCCTTTGCCATAGCTACTACCAAACCTGCTCCTAAAAGATCTTTTGCTCCTTCTCTAAAAGATGAAGCCATATCATTTACTGTCATATTATTAAGTTTGAAGATAATTGCAATAATTCCTGATACAATTCCCATAATAAAGAATTGAGTAGCAATTTCTGGTATATAATATTCATACTTCATAACACCCCATACAACCCAAGCCATTCCTAATATAATCGTTAATATTACCAAACCATGACCTAATCCAAAATCTACTTCTATATTTGCTTTTCCTTCAAATTCTTCTCTGTAATGAGCATCTTCTTCATAAGAAATAGATTTTAAAGGATCTTTCTTTATTTTCTTAGCATAAAGCATTGTATATACAATTCCTAATGTGGTAAATAAAATCCACATAAATATTCTAAAAGTAGCTGCAGACATAACAGGAATACCTGCTACTCCTTGAGCAACGGCTACACTAAATGGATTCATCCATGAAGTTGCAAAGCCTATTTGTGTTGCAACATAAGTAACCAAAATACAAGTAATTGCATCGTATCCCATAGCAATAATAATAGGAACTAAGATCATAACAAAAGGTATAGCTTCTTCACCCATTCCAAATACAGCTCCACCTAAAGAAAATATAAAGAATAAAATAGGTAATACTGCAATTTCAAAACCTTTTGTTCTTTTGATGATATAAAGCATTCCTGATTCTACTGCACCAGTTTTTAATATAATTCCAAAGGCACCTCCTATTACTAGGATAAAAGCTACTACTCCTACTGCTGATCCCCATTTATCTCCGCTTACTAAACCTTCGAACATGTAATTCATAATTCCGACTTCTCCACCTGGTTCAAAAAACTTAATTCCATTTTTTACAGACTGTCCCTGGTCATCTTTAGCAATTTCAAAACTCTCGGGTATTAATACATTTCTAGTTTTTTCTGTTCCATCTTCTTGTGTAAATGTCACATCATGAGTATCAAATTGTCCAACCGGAATTACATAAGTTAAAAAGGCTGCCAGTAAGATCACGCAAAATATAATTACATATGTATCTGGCACTGAAAACCTTTTCTTATTACTATTATCCATTTTTGTCGCCTCTTCATCCATTTTGTCGCCCCCTGTATTTTTTTGTAGTATAAAGATACCATTTACATGTATAATCATACATGTAAATGACAAAAAGGTCAATCCTATCCAATAAAACTATATATTAAAATGCTGTAATATTTAAATGATACTTATTTTTACGAATCCTTTACTATTTCATTTAAAACTTTTCGAATCAAATCATATCCATATCCTTTATAAACTAAATATCTTCCTATTTTTTCATAAATTTTCTGAGGATCTTCATCTTTTATACTTTTTCTTTTCCTTAGTGCCAATAACCTTGCATTTTCATATTCTCGTTCTTCATTAAACTCTTCTTTCAATGCATTCTCAACGAACTCATGATCTACTCCTTTTTGGTATAATTCTTGTTTGATTCTATTTTTTCCATATTTTTTTCCTTCTAATTTGTTTTTAACTAAATATTTAGCCATTTCTTCATCATTGATCCACCCATATTCTATCAAAAAATTTATCACTCTATCTATAATATGATCTTCATATCCGTGATTCTTTAATTTTTTTTCCATTTCCTTTTGAGTACGTCCACTAAATTTTAAAATTTGAAATGATTTATTTTTTGCTTTTATATACATTTCTTCATAAATCATTTCTTTTATTCTTTCTTGTTCTATAGATTGTCCTTCTTTTAAATGCAATTTATAAAGAATCTCCAAATCGATTCCCATAAAAAAAGCATCATCTATATAAATATTTATTCTTTCTTTATTTTTTTGTCGTTCAATTTTTGTAATAATTGGCATAATCTATTTCCTTTCTATATATATTCAAAAACTTCTCAAGCTTTATCAGCTTCTGTCATAAAAATAAAGAATAAGCCAAGAAAATTCTTAACTTATTCTTTATTTTGTCTACACCAACCCTTTTCACATCTTTTTCTACAAAATTTACCTTGTTCTAAACATGAAACTTCTTTTGCATCACATGTAGGACACACATGAATTTCTTTTTCATATGCTTCACAAAATATATGTCCACAATTTTTACATTCATATTTACATATATTTAAAGTATAATTTCCACCCTCTATTAAAATAGCCTTTCCTTCTGTAAGGGCCTGAGCTACTTTTCTTCTTGCCTCATCAATGATAAGCTGAAAAGTTTGTCTTGAAATATGCATCTTTTCTGCACATTCTTCTTGTGAAAATTTTTCTATATCTTTAAGTCTCATAGCCTCTACTTCTTCAAGTTTAAGCTGTATTTCCTCAATATTGCACTTTCCTTTTCCTACAGGAATAAAATACCTACTTTCTGGCATAAATGCAATTTTTCTAGGTTTTGTAGGTCTTGGCAAGTCTTCACCTCCTACCTATTCATGAAAACTACATTGACTTCCTTGTATAGCTGCTTGTAAAATTTCAAGCTTTCCTTCTTCATATAAAGTTACTTCATCCTCTATAGTACCACCTTTTCCTCTATATACTTTCACATTTGCTGTTTCTAATACCTTCATAGCATGAGGTCCTACAAAACCAGTTATTAGCACTTCTACTCCTTGACTTATTACTTGTTGTGCAGAAACTACTGATCCTCCATTTAAAGCCGCTGTCCCTTGATTTTCGATCCATTCACATTGGTTTTTTTGTGTATCTACAATTGCAAAATATAAACATCTTGCAAATCTAGCATCCATCATTCCATCCATTCCTTTTTCTAAAACTGAAATAGCTATTTTCATAATTTATTACCTCCTACTTTTTCTTCTATTTTTTTTGCAAATTCTTCACATCTTCCAAATTCTATTTTACCATATAATTCGACTTTTCCCTCATCGCAAAGGGAAACAAATTCATGATCAATAGGAAGATAATCAATTACATCTACTCCCATTTCTTCTGCTACTTCTTGTACTTTTCCTTTCCCAAAAATATAATGTTTTTCATTGCAATTTGGACAAATAAAATAACTCATATTTTCTACAATACCATAAATAGCTATATCCATCATTTTTGCCATATTGACAGATTTTTTAACAATTAACTTTACTAAATCTTGAGGTGAAGATACTACTACTACTCCATCTACTGGAAGAGACTGCATAATAGTAAGAGGTACATCTCCCGTACCAGGAGGCATATCAATTAATAAAAAGTCTAATTCTCCCCATTCTACATCTGTAAAAAATCTCTTTGCTGTACCTGAAATCATAGGACCTCTCCACACTACAGGATCATCTTCTTCTTTTACTAATAAATTTAGAGACATCACCTCTATCCCAGATGAAGTTTCTACAGGTAATATCGCTTGTCCATTAGAAAAAGCTCTCTCATTATTGATTCCAAATATTTTAGGAATACTTGGTCCTGTAATATCTGCATCCATAATTCCTACTTTATATCCTTTATTTTGTAAAGATATAGCCATAAGAGAAGTAATAGAAGATTTTCCTACACCTCCCTTTCCACTCATAATGGCAATAATTTTTTTAATATGTGTTCCTTCTTGTGCTTTTTCTTTTTGTATAGTCATTTTAATCCCTCCAGTATAATTGTTGGCATTTGCTAATTATATTATACTCTTGGTTCTATATTTGTCAATCAACGAGCATTTCTACTTATTTATATATCTATCTCCATCATACTTAAGTGTTATTCTTTATTCTATAAAATGAAATCAATTGAAATTAATTTCATTTTTTTGATTTTTTTATTTATTCTTTATTACTTTATGCTTCTAATTGTTTGTATATTTTTTCTACTTTTTCCCTTTTAATATTAGTATTTTTATCTTTTTTCATTTTTATTTTTGTGTATTCACAGAAGAATTTGCATTTAATTTGTATATAATTTATTTTTTAAATTTTCTAATTTTTTATTAAATTGAATTTTTTAATTGATTTTTATTCATTTTTTAGATATACTAAATATGGATTTCATTATTTTTAAAATATATTAAATTCCAAAAGGGGGAATGATTTTATGGAATCCAATGGTTCGAAAATGACTCTTGGAAAAGCTTTGTTAGTTATCGGATTTTTAGTCGTAGCTTTAATTGGAGGATTAATGTTTTTCGGAGGAGATCCTCATATTCCACTTTTAACTACAGTTGCATTTGCATGCTTAGTAGCTATAAAATCAGGTTGCACATGGGAAGATCTTGAAGAAGGTATCCTATCTACAATTAAAATGGGTATGCAATCTATTCTTATCCTTATGGTTATTGGTTGTATTATCGGTACTTGGATTTTATCCGGTGTTGTTCCTACTATGATTTATTATGGTCTAAAAATCATATCTCCTGGTATATTCTTAATTGCAACTTGTATTATTTGTTCTATCGTATCTATCGCAACTGGAAGCTCTTGGACCACTGCTGGTACAGTAGGGATTGCATTAATTGGTGTAGGTACAGGTCTTGGCATTCCATCTCAAATAGTTGCCGGTGCTATTATCTCAGGTGCCTATTTTGGCGATAAAATGTCTCCTCTTTCTGATACTACAAACTTAGCACCTGCCATGGCTGGTACTACACTGTTTGAACACATCAGACACATGTGTTATACAACTGGTCCTAGTATGATTATATCTTGTGTATTGTTTGGAATATTAGGAATCAAATATGCAGGAAAAGAACTTGATGTAGCTGGAATCAATATCATGCTAGATGCTCTTAGCTCTAATTTTACTATTCATCCTTTATTAATCATCCCTCCTATTTTAGTTATATTGATGGTAGTATTTAAAGTTCCAGCTCTTCCTGGACTATTTGGAGGAACACTCCTTGGTGCAATCTTTTCAGCAATTTTCCAAGGTGCTGGAATGACTGAAATTATAAAAGCGGCTCACTTTGGATATACTTCAGATACCGGAGTAGAGGCTATAGATAGTTTACTTTCTCGTGGAGGCCTTGACAGTATGATGTGGACTGTATCTTTAATTTTAATTGCACTATCCTTTGGTGGAGTTATGGAAAGTTCTGGAATGCTCAATGCTATAGCACAGAAAATATTAACTTTTGCCCATAGTACTGGATCTATTGTAGTTGCAACATTTTTCACTTGTCTTTTTTGTAATTTAGCTACAGGAGATCAATATTTATCAGTAGTAGTTCCTGGCAGAATGTATAAAGATATTTTTAGAGACAAAGGACTTCATCCTAAAAATCTATCTAGATGTCTTGAAGACTTTGGTACCATCACATCTCCTTTAGTCCCTTGGAACACTTGTGGAGCTTTTATGACTACTGCTTTAGGTATTCATCCATTCGTTTATTTACCATATGCTTTTTTAAATCTTGTCAATCCATTAATTTCTATTTTCTATGGTTTTACAGGCATCACTATGGAAAAACTCCCTCCAGAAGAATCTCCAACAGAAATTTAGAATTTGTAAAAGACAGAATAAGAGAAAAAATCCTTCTCTTATTCTGTCTTTATTGCTTCTAGTGCGCTTAAGTTCATAGCTCTTCTTGCTGGTAAATATCCTGATACAATTCCTACAACTGTGGAAAAAATGAGTGCAGACCCTGATAACATAGGAGTAATTACAGAAATTCCTATTTCTCCTCCCATGCCTCCCATGCCCCCCATAAATCCTCCTCCAATTTTATTGAGTCCATAAGATACTAAGTAACTAAACAAAAGCCCACATATTCCACCTACAAAACCGATCATAGCTGCTTCTATCAAAAATAGTTTCTTGATATCAGGAAGATCAGCTCCTAATACTTTCATCACTCCTATTTCTCTAGTTCTTTCATAAATACTCATAATCATAGTGTTTGTAATTCCAATAGCCGCAACTAATAAACTAACTGCTCCGATTCCTCCAAGTATTGCTTGTGTCTTTCTAGATTGCTCCTTCATAGATTTTAACATATCTGTTAAGCTAAAAGCTTGGAATCCCATTTCTCTTAATTGTTCTTGTACTTTTTCTACTTTCTCAATATTCTCTACCTTTACTTTTAAATTTCCATATTCATTTTCATCTTTATTTCTTTTTCTATTATTCTGCCTATCAAATTTTTCATCTTCTTTTAATATCTTTTTTAATGTACTCATATTCATATAAGCATTCCAGTCTTTATCACTATTACTTTCTAATAATATTCCCACACCTTTCACTTCATGAGGCTTAGGAGGTTTGTAGTCTTTGTCTCTTTCAGAATTACTTCTTCTTTCTCCATAATCCATATCTGAAGTTAAAATCATTTTATTACTTATTAAATCTACAGGAGGTTTATCTGAAAATCCACCATAATCATTTCTTAGTCTTGGGTTTGTAAAATCAAAAGCAACTTGACTACCAAATATCATAACTTCTTTATCTGTAGGTAATAAAAGTCTTCCTCTATCTATCTTAAAATCAAACTCCTCCATAATCTCAGGGTGAATTCCTATAACACTTACATATCCTATCATTTTTCCTACTGCCATTTTCATGCTAGCACGTTTAATAGGCATAACAGCCTTAACTCCTGGTATTGCTTTGATCTTAGATACTGCATCATCATTTAACTTCATTTCCTTTTGATTTTTAGAAGCTTGTTCGTCCATATAATATCTGCCTGAACTATTTACTTCAATAATATTTAAATTCCCCATACTGTCAATATATTCTTGAAAGCTTTGATCCATTGCAATTCCTAGTGATAACATAACAACAATAGAGCTCGTTCCAATGATTACTCCTAAAACTGTAAGAAAAGTCCTTGTTTTTTTTCTCCATAGATTATGAAAGGCCATTTTAAAAAGGTCTATACTATTCATCTATACTCACTTCCTCAGCTTTTCTTTTCTTACGTTTTTTATAAAAAATCCACCCTCCTATACCTACACCTACTCCTACAATAGAAATAATAATCCATTTTTTATTAGGATTTTTTCCATCTTGATCAGGCATATCCATTCCTTCTTCTGGCATAGGAGGCATTTCTTCCTTCATAACATTCATTTCAAATTCTCTTTCTGTTGTATAATGTTTTCCTATATTGTCATCATATTCAAAAATAATCTTTCCTTTTATTTTTCCTTCTTTACTTGGAGTAATAGTTACATCGTAGTAATCATCTTTTCCCGGTTCTAAGTTTCCTAAAAAAACATTTCCCTCTTGAATTTCAAAATCCCCTACTGTTTTAATCATTACATTACGAAGAAGACTTCTTCCTGTATTATAAAATGCTACAGATATACCTGTAGGATTTCCTACAAAAACTTCTTGAGGAATTTCTACTTGTTCTACTATTAGCTGTAGATCTTGAACTACTGGAATACCAATATTTTCTTTTGCTGTATATTGCTTTCCATTATGATCCTCATATTCAATATCTACATTAATCCCATAAGTTTTGTTCTCTGCATCTACTTTTGGTTTTAATTTGATTGTCTTTTGGGCATGTCCCTTTGCATTTATTTCATCTATATAAAAAGAATTACTACTTCCTACTGGAGTAAATATTTCTCCTTCTGAACTTAAACTTACTTTTATATTGCTTATAGCATTACTTTTATTTGTATTATAAAAAGAAATGTTTAATAAAAAATCCTCTCCTGTTTTTACATATTCTCCTCCAAAATTATAATTATCTACAATAATTTTTGGAGTAAGTTTAGAATTATCTCCTACAACATATATCCCTACGTATTGACTCATAGAACGAAGATCTTCTGCTTTCGAACTATTGATCCCATATTCTACCTTTATCTGAATAGGATAATTTTTTGACTCTGCTCCATCTTTTGCAAAAAACTTAAACTCTAAATGATTCATTTTTCCAGCTGCAATATTTTTTATATTTTTAATAGAAGACGATTTAGGTAAGATGAATTCTCCTCCATCTACTGTGACTTTTACATTTTTGGCATCTTGATCTGATGAATTTATAAGATCAAATCCAACTACAAAGTCTTGACCTGTCTTTACCCCATCTTTAGGATATGTAAGTTTTTCAAAAGAAAAATCTAATTCTTGATCTCCAGCTCCATCTACTGGTACATATACTTTTGTCTTTTTTTCATAAGCATGGTCATACTCATCTTTATAATTCATAATAAGTTCTAATTCATAAGTTCCTGTTGCTAAATCTTTTCCTATTGAAATAGGAAAAGATACTTTCTCAAAATGTTTAGGTTGTACTTCTTTGATCTTTTTCTTTTCCATATATTTATCTAGACGAATTTCATTGGCTTTTAATCCTTCAAATTTAAGTTCTATATCTTTTGCTAAAGTTTCTCCTTCATTTCTAAGGTCTATTTCCATATTGGTACTTTGTCCACTAAACACACTTCCACCTTTAAATTTCACATCTTTGACTTCTAATGAAGGTTTTTTTAAATTTTCTTCAATTTTTACATAAATTGTTTCAGACATACTACCGCCCTCATACTTGATGTTAAATTTGATAGGATAGGTCTTACTTTCTGCATCCATAGCTACTTTTAAATAGAATGCTATATCTTCATCACTTTTTCCATTTATAGATGAAATTCTTTTTGTTGTAGTCATTTTATCTATTACAAAAGGAAAGCTTTTTAAATCACTAGTATCTAAAGATACTATTACATTTTTTGCACTCTCTTCTCCAATATTTTCTATAGGAATCCCCAATCTTACATCCTCACCAGGCTTAAAAGTTGGTACAGCTGTATTTCTTCCAATAACCAATTTAGATCCATCAGCATAAGCTAATTGCTGAATAGGTAAAATACTTACCATTAATACAAAAATAAAAAATAAACTAATTACCCTCTTTCTCATAATTCTCCTCCTTGTTTTTTTCTTCTATCTTTTGTATATCTCCATCTAATATATAGACAATTTTATCTGCATATTGTGCTATACTTTTGTCATGCGTTACAATAATTAATGTCTCATTGTGCTCTTTTGCCATTTCAAGCATTAACCCCATCACTTCATGGGTCGTTTTAGAATCCAAATTTCCTGTAGGCTCATCCGCAAAAACAATAGGAGGATAACTTACAAATGCTCTTGCAATTCCTACCCTCTGTTGTTGTCCTCCACTCATCTGAGTAGGTTTATGGGTAATATATTTTTTAAGCCCAACAGCTTCTAACATTTTTTTTGATATTTCTTCTCTCTTGCTTTTTCCTATCCCTCTAAACGTAAGGGGTAAACTAACATTTTCAACTGCTGTTAATGCAGGAAGCAGGTTATACGATTGAAAAATAAAACCAACATATTTTTGTCTAAATTTAGCAAGTTGCTTTTCAGTCATTTTTTGAATAAAATGTCCATTGATTTTAATTGTTCCTTTTGTAGGCTTTTCAAGTCCTGCCATAAGATTTAAAAGGGTTGATTTCCCTGACCCTGAGGTTCCTAAAAAACAACAAACTTCTCCTTGCTTGATTTCCAAGGAAACATGATTCAGTGCAACTACCTTTTCATCTCCTACTCTATAGACTTTTCGGACATCCTTGATTTCTATTGCATTTTTGATAAAAACACCCCCTTTTCCATATACTAGTATATAACAAATTATTCATAAATTCTTTACAAATTTATTACATTCCCCTAATACATAACTTTTTCCCTATTTTACAACATAGACATTAAAAATTGAAGCTATGATTTCATAGCTTCAAACTGTTAATAATTTAAAGATTGTCATAAAAACAAGGGCTACTATTCTATTATTTTAACAGCTGTACCATAAACAATCACTTCTGCTGCTCCTTGCATAATAGCACTTGTTGCATATCTTATATTTATGATTCCATCTGCCCCTATTTTTTTTGCTTCTTCCATCATTCTATTGGTAGCAATTTCTCTTGCTTCCTCCATCATTTCTTTGTAAGAAGTAATCTCTCCTCCTACTAAAGTTTTCAGTCCACTCATAATATCTTTTCCAACATGCTTTGCTCTTACAGTAGATCCTTTTACAAGTCCTATTGTTTCTATCTTTTTTTCAGTAATAAAGTCTGTATTCACTAAAATCATTATATCTCTCCTTCCTAAATTTTTTATCGGAATAATCCATACACATCTTTACTTCAATCGTATATGTAATACTTTGCATATTAATCTTTTTATATTTTATTCTTTTTAAATATATCCTATCCATGTGCACATTTTATTTTATTGAGAATATACTATAGTACAAACTAGGAAAGGAGTGTATGATATGGTTATGCCACCTTTATTTCCACCATTTGGTCCTCAACCACCATTTGGCCCTCAACCACCATTTGGCCCTCAACCACCATTTGGTCCTCAACCACCGTCACAAATGCCACCACCCCCTACTTCTCCTCCTCCATCAAGAGTTCCACCTAAAGCACCTAGAGCTGTTGATCCTGGATCTATTCGAAGATGTCGAAACAGATTCACTTATATTTGGCTAAACAATGGAGATAACTTTTGGTTTTATCCTGTATATATAGGTAGAAGATCTATCTCTGGTTATAGATGGACTGGATTTTGGTGGATGTATTATGGTACAGATTTAAGAAATATACAATCTTTTGTATGTGTTTAAAAAATATTAAACTTTCTAAAGCTGGAGTTTTTACTCCAGCTTTAATTCGCTTTCATTGACCATTTCTTTTTATGTATCTTTTTTGAATATCTCTTTCCTTTATATCTTGTTTGATTCAAACATTAACATCTTTCTTTCATAATTCTAGATGGCAATACCTTAAGTGCCGCATAAGATCCTAATACTCCCAAAGCATATATAATACATGAAACAATACCTAGCATATCATATCCTCCATCTAAAGCAAATGCTTTATTTCCCGTGATATATAATCCCACCAAGAATGAGTTGATTAAACTAAACATAGGATAAAATCCTATTGATAAAATTATTTTTTGATTAGAATTATAATTTTTAAAAAGTATCTTAGACAATAAGTCTGTAAATATTCCTGAGGCCAGTATAGATAATCCCATAAATATAGATATACTTGACATAATAATTCCAAATACAAAGCTTATAGCAGATAAAACTCCCATTCTTCGAATTTTATATATAGGCATAGTAAGTATAAAACCTAAAAAAGGTGAAAACATTAAAAATTTCGACCCTGGAATAGGTAAAAAGCTTCCTGTTACATATAATATATATCCAATAGCCACCATTAATGCCGCTGTTATACCTATAATCGTTATCTCATTTACTTTAAATTTCATTTTAATCACCTCAATCCTTTATTATTCTATATTGTATTTTTATATTCCTTCTTATTTAAAAATAAAAACACCTACACTTTTATGCAGGTGTTATCACTTTTCCTATATCTTTTCTATAATGCATATCCTCAAATGATATCTTAGAAACATCCCTATAAACTCTTTCTCTAGCTTCTTCTACAGTTTTTCCATAAGCCATGACCCCTAAAACTCTTCCTCCATTTGTTAAAACTTCTCCGTCTACTTCTTTTGTTCCAGCATGAAATACAATTGAATCTTTTATCTCATCTAGTCCATGTATTACTTTTTCTTTTTCATAATTTTCTGGGTATCCCCCTGAAGCTATGACTACACAAACTGTTTTTTCTTCTTTCCATAATATAGGTTGTGTATCTAGCTTTTCACCTATAATACTCTCTATAATGTCTATCAAATCAGTTTTTAGTCTTGGAAGAATAGCTTGAGTCTCTGGATCTCCAAATCTTACATTAAATTCTAATACCTTAATTCCTTCATTGGTAATCATAAGTCCTATAAATAAAATTCCTTTAAAATCTAGTTTATCTTTTTTAAATCCTTCTATGATAGGATTTAATATAATCTTTTGTATTTCTTCTTGGAATTTCTCATTATCTAAAAAACTTGGAGAATAACTTCCCATCCCCCCTGTATTTGGTCCTCGGTCTTTATCATATACCTTTTTGTAATCTTGTGCACTTACCATAGGTATAATAGTCTTTCCATCTACAAAGCATAATATAGATGCTTCTATTCCCGTTAAGTACTCTTCTATGACTACTTTTGATCCTGCTTGTCCAAATTTTTTCTCTTTCATCATCTCTTCTAATGCTACCATAGCTTCTTCCTTAGCTTGAGGAATCACAACTCCTTTTCCTGCAGCCAATCCATCTGCTTTTAAAACTACTGGATATCCAAACTTGTCTATATTTTCTTCTGCTTTCTTAAAATCTGTGTACTCTTCATATTTTGCAGTAGGAATATTATGTCTTATTAAAAATTCTTTTGTATACGCTTTACTTCCTTCAAGTCGTGAACATTCTTTATTAGGTCCAAATATTTTCAGCCCATTACTTTGAAACTCATCTACAATTCCTAAAACTAATGGTACTTCAGGTCCTACAATCGTTAAATCAATTTTGTTTTCCTTTGCAAATTTTAAAAGTCCCTCTATATCTTCAACACTTATATCTACACATACTGCTAAGTCTTTGATCCCTGCATTTCCCGGAGCACAATAAATCTTTTTTACTTTTGGACTTTGACTGATTTTATATATGATTGCATGCTCTCTTCCGCCACTTCCTATCACCAATACATTCATCGGTACTCCTCCTTAGTGTTTAAAATGTCTCATTGAAGTAAATACCATAGCTATTCCATATTCATTTGCCATTTGTATAGATTCTTCATCTTTAATAGAACCTCCTGGCTGAATGATTGCTGTAACTCCTGATTTTGCTGCTTCCTCTACACAATCTGAAAATGGGAAAAATGCATCAGATGCAAGTACACTACCCTTTACTTCTTCATTAGATTGCTTGATAGAATTTTCTACAGCCCATATTCTATTGACTTGTCCAGGTCCTATCCCTATAGTCTTTTGATCCTTTGCAAGAACAATTCCGTTAGATTTAATATGTTTTACAACCTTTAGAGCAAAAATCATGTCTTTCATTTCTTTTTGTGTAGGAATTCTTTCTGTTACTACTTTTATATCCGTTGTCAAATCATAGTCTATTTCTTGAATCAAAATTCCTCCATTTACTTTCTTTATATCTATAGATCCTTTTGACTGTTTCACATTTATATTAGAAAGCTTTAATATTCTTATATTTTTCTTAGATTGTAAAATTTCTAGTGCATCTTGATCAAAATCTGGTGCAATAACTATTTCTATAAATATTTTGTTGATTTCTTCTGCTGTTTTTTTATCTATCTTTCTATTGGCTACGATAATTCCTCCAAATATAGAAACTGGATCACATTCATAGGCTTTTACATATGCATCATAAATATCATAGCCACTTCCAACTCCACAAGCATTAGTATGCTTAACTGCTACTACAGTAGGCTCTTCGTATTCTTTTAAAAGCTCCAATGCTCCATTTGCATCATTTATATTATTAAAAGAAAGCTCTTTTCCATGAATCTTTGTAGCTTCTATTAATGAACCTTCTTTTTCTCCTATCTCTTTATAAAATACTGCCTTTTGATGAGGATTTTCTCCATATCTTAAATCTTGTACTTTTTCATAAGTCAATGTAAGTGTAGAAGGAAGTTCTTCATTGATTTCTTTTCTTAAATACTCAGATATGAGTGCATCATAATGAGCAGTATGCTCAAACACTTTAAGTGCTAACTTATATTTCATATCATAAGAAATTTCACCTTTTTGTATTTCACTAATTACATCTTTATAATTATCAGGATTGCATACTACTACTACATCTTTATGATTTTTAGCAGCAGATCGTAGCATAGTAGGCCCACCAATATCTATATTTTCAATAGCTTCTTCTAATGTTACATCTTCTTTGCTTATGGTTTCTTTAAAAGGATATAAATTAATGACTACCATATCAATTGGTGTAATATTTAAACTTTTAAGCTGCTTCATATGAGTTTCATCATCTCGTCTTGCAAGCAATCCTCCATGAACAGCAGGATGCAGAGTTTTAACTCTTCCATCTAAACACTCAGGAAAATTTGTAATCTCTGATATTCCTATGACTTTGATTCCATTTTCCTTTAAAACCTTTGCTGTTCCTCCAGTTGATATGATTTCTATATTCATATCTTGAAGTTTTTTTGCAAACTCTACAATTCCTCTTTTATCCGAAACACTAATGAGTGCACGTTTCATCCTCTAATCCCCCTATTTTAACTTTTCTTCCCTCTACTTTTATTTTTCCTTCACAAAAGTATTTCACTGCCAAAGGAAGAATTTCATGCTCCACCTTTAAAACTCTCTCTGACAAAGAATCTATGGTATCATCTTCTTTTACAATTACACTCTTTTGTAAAATTACAGGTCCTGTATCCGTTCCTTCATCTACAAAATGAACTGTAGCTCCTGTTACTTTTACTCCATATTCTAAAACCCCTTCATGAACCTTTTTTCCATAAAAGCCTTTCCCACAAAAGCTTGGAATCAAAGATGGGTGAATATTTATAATTCTATTTTTATATAATCTAACTAGTTTTTTATCTATTATACTCATATATCCTGCAAGAATTATTAAATCAATATTTTTCTCTTGTAAAATTTCTATTATTTTTCCATTTCTTTCATTGATATCTGAGAAATTCTTCTTTCCTATATAAATACTTTCAATCCCATGCTTTTCTCCTCTTTTTATGGCATAAGCATTTTCATTATTAGAAAGTATAAGTTGTATTTTCCCATTTATATTTTTCTTTTCTATTTCATCTATAAGAGCTTGAAGATTTGTTCCTCCCCCTGATACAAACGCGGCAATATTTATTGACATAAATTCACACCTACGCCTTTAACTACTTTTCCTATCCTATAAGCTTTTTCATCTTTTAAATCTTCCATGACATGATCTACATCGTCTTTGTCTACTACAAAAATCATGCCTATTCCCATATTAAAAGTAGCAAACATATCTTCTTGTTTGATATTTCCAAGCTTTTGCATATATTCAAAAATAGGCAGGATGTCAAAACTTCCTATTTCTACATCAACACCTAGTCCTTTTGGAATGATTCTTGGAATATTTTCATAAAATCCTCCACCCGTCATATGAACCATTCCTTTAATAGAATGTTTATTTATTAATTTCATCACTATATCTGTATAAATACGAGTAGGCTTTAATAGCTCTTCTCCTAAAGTACATCCTAATTCTTCTATATATTGATCAAGCTTATAATCTAGTGTGTCAAAGAAAATTTTTCTTACCAAAGAATAACCATTGCTATGAATACCACTTGAAGAAATACCAACAAGTACATCTCCTTCTTTTATTTTAGATCCGTCTATAATTTTGTCATAATCTACAATTCCTACTGTAAAACCTGCCATATCATACTCTCCATCTGAATAAAAGCCTGGCATTTCTGCTGTTTCTCCTCCAATTAAAGAGCATTGTCCCTTTAAGCATCCATCTGCTATTCCTTTTACAATATCAGCTACCTTTTCAGCTTCTAGTTTTCCTGTAGCCACATAATCTAAGAAAAATAATGGTTTTGCCCCTTGGCATAATATATCATTGACACACATAGCTACACAATCTTGTCCTACTGTATCATGTTTATCCATCATAAAAGCAATCTTTAATTTTGTTCCTACTCCATCCGTACCAGATACAAGTACTGGATTTTTATATTCTTTTAGATCTAGTGAAAATAATCCTCCAAATCCACCTAGTCCACATAATACATTTTTAGAAAAAGTCTTTTGTACATGCTCTTTCATAAGATGAACAGCTTTTGCTCCTTCTGATACATCTACACCTGCATCCTTATACGTAAGTGATTTTTCCATAATGTCCTCCTACCTCTTTTCAAATAAATACTTATTTCCCGACTTTGGAACTTCCATTGGATACTCTCCACTAAAACATGCACTACATAAATCATTTTGTATACAAGTAGAGTTTAATAGTCCTTCAATACTCAAATATCCAAGACTATCAGCGCCAATCATCTTTCTAATTTCCTCTATAGAATGAACAGCTCCTACCAAATTTTTTCTAGTTGGAGTATCTATTCCAAAATAACAAGAATATTTTACTGGAGGAGAACATACCCGTACATGAACCTCTTTTGCTCCTGCATTTTTTAACATTTCTACAATTTGTCCGCTAGTAGTTCCACGTACAATAGAATCATCTACCATGATAATTCTTTTTCCCTCAATGTTTTCTTTTAATACATTGAGCTTCATTTTTACACTTCTTTCCCTCATCTTTTGATCAGGTTGGATAAATGTTCTTCCTACATATCTATTTTTAATAAGCCCTTCTCCAAAAGGTATCTTAGATTCTTGAGCATATCCAATAGCTGCCACAGTTCCTGAATCTGGAACTGCAATGATTAAATCTGCATCTACTGGATGTTCTTTTGCAAGCATCATTCCTGCATTTTTTCTACTGATATATACACTTTGTCCATCTATATTACTATCTGGTCTTGCAAAATAAACAAATTCAAAGGAACATAATGATTTTTTTTCATTACATTTATATTGAATACTTATAATTTCATTATCTTCAATAATAATCATCTCACCAGGCTCTACATCTCTTATAAATTCTGCTCCCAATACACCAAAAGCACAGCTTTCTGATGATAATACATATCCTCCATCAAATTTTCCTATGCATAAAGGTCTAAGTCCACTTGGATCTCTTACCCCTATTAATTTATTTTGATAGGTGATTACAAGTGCATAAGCACCTTTTATTTGATTCATTGTATCTTTAATGGCATTTTCTATCCCTAATTTATTTTTTCTTGCAATCATATTAGCAATGACTTCACTATCTATAGAAGTTTGAAAGATCACTCCTTCATCTTCAAGCTCTTCTCGAATCTCTCCTGCATTAATGAGATTTCCATTATGAGCCAGTGCAAGAGCTCCTCCTTTATGATGCACAACCAATGGTTGTGCATTCATAACATAGCTTTCTCCAGTAGTAGAATATCTTACATGTCCTATGGAAATATCTCCTTGTAATCTTTGTATAACTTTATCTGAAAATACCTCTTGTACAAGACCCATCTCTTTGTAATAATGAATTTCTCCATCTTTATTCGCTGCAATTCCTGCGCTTTCTTGTCCTCTATGTTGAAGTGCATGAAGCCCAAAGTAAACCATTTGAGATATATTTTCCACTTGGGGAGCATAAATTCCTAAAACCCCACATTCTTCTTTTAGTTTATCTAAATTTTCTCCATTATACATAGCTACCTCCCTACTGAAGTCTGTTTAATACTTCTTGATAAGTGGATTCTACATCTCCTAAATCTCTTCTAAATCTATCTTTATCCATTTTTTTATTAGTTTTTACATCCCATAATCTACAAGTATCTGGAGATATTTCATCTGCTAAAATCACTTGTCCATCAAATGTACCAAATTCTAATTTAAAATCTATTAATTTCATACCTTTTTCTAAAAAGTATTCTTTTAAAATTTCATTTACTTTCATAGTATAATCTTTAATTGTATCTATTTGCTCTTTAGTTGCAAGATTCATAGCTAACACATGATCATCATTGATCATTGGATCTCCTAAATCATCATTTTTATAACAAAATTCAAATATAGTATGTGAAAAAGGTGTTCCTTCTTCTATTCCTAATCTTTTAGACAAGGAACCTGCTGCTACATTTCTTATAATAACTTCAAGAGGTAATATTTTTACAGCTTTTACAAGCATTTCTCTATCACTTAAAAGTTCTTCAAAATGAGTAGGTATTCCTTTTTCTTCTAAAATTTTAAAAAGTAATGCTGACATTTTGTTGTTAATAATACCTTTGTCTTCAATAGTACCTTTTTTTTGTCCATTAAAAGCAGTTGCATCATCTTTATATTCTACAATATATCTTTTTTGATCATCTGTCTTATACACCTTTTTTGCTTTTCCTTCATATAACATTTCTAATTTTTCCATGTTTTTATCCCCCTTATCTGTTTAAAAAAGCTTCATCTTTTTTTATAACTTCTTCTTCTTGTTCTACTCTAAATCTTTTTAATTTTTCTTTTAAACTATCATATTTTAAAGACAACATTTGTATAGCAAGCAGTCCTGCATTTTCAGCTCCATTAATCGCAACTGTTGCAACTGGAATTCCCTTTGGCATTTGTACAATAGACAATAAAGAATCTAATCCATCCATAGTAGAGGATTGAATAGGTAATCCAATAACTGGTAATGTAGTCAAAGATGCTAGTACTCCTGGCAGATGAGCCGCTTTTCCTGCTGCTCCTATGATCACTTCAAATCCATTATTTTCTGCTTCCTTTGCAAAGTTTGCAGCACGCTCTGGTGTTCTGTGAGCTGATATTACTCTAACACTTACTTCTACTCCAAAATCTTTTAATACTTTTTCTGCTTTTTCTACCACTTTATAGTCTGAATCACTACCCATAATAATCGCAACTTTCATAAAAATCCTCCTTGTTATATTAGATATTTTTTTAATATTCTCACTTTGTTTTGTAGTAAAAAACCCGATATAGACTCATCTATTTCGGGCTATTATATTTTAACTAGCTATGTGCTTTATTATAAATAATAATGTTACTATATACATCATAGGATGAATTTCTTTTTTTCTTCCTGTTAAAGCTTTTAAGAATACATAAGAAATTACTCCAAAGACTAATCCTTCTGCAATACTATAAGCTAAAGGCATCATGATAATAGTTAGAAAAGCAGGGATGGCTTCTGTAAAATCATCAAAATTAATTTTTAAAATAGGACTCATCATAAACATTCCCACTAAAATCAATACTGCTGAAGTAGCTTGTGGTGGAACAGATGTAAATATTGGAGCAAATATAGTTGATCCTAAGAAAAGCACTCCTGTTGTAATAGCTGCAAGACCTGTTCTTCCTCCCTCAGCAACTCCTGATGCACTCTCTACAAAAGTAGTTACTGTACTTGTTCCCATCATAGATCCTACTGTTGTACCAATAGCATCTGCAAATAAAGCTTGTTTAGCATTTGGAATTTTTCCATCTTTGTCTAACATATTTGCTTTTGTAGATACTCCAATTAAAGTTCCTAATGTATCAAACAAATCTACAAATAAGAAAGTAAATACTACAACAACCATATCTGCAGAAAAAATTTGATCTGTACCAACAAATTTCCAAAATATAGGTTCAATAGATGGTGGTATACTCACAAGTGCATTAGGAATCATAGTTTCTCCAATCAAAATTCCTCCTACTGTAATAATCATCATTCCAAATAATAAAGCACCTTTTATATTCTTTATAAGTAGTATTCCCGTAATAATAATTCCTATTAAACTCAATAATACTGCTGGATCTTTTACATTTCCAAGTCCTACTAAAACAGCATCATTTTTTACAATAACTCCTGCACCTTGAAAACCTATGAAAGCTATAAACAATCCAATTCCGACACTTACTGCATTTTTAATAACACTAGGCATTCCATTAATAATGGCTTCTCTGATATTTGTTATCGTAAGTATAATGAAAATAATTCCTTCAATTAAAACTGCAGTTAAAGCAAACTGCCAACTATATCCCATTGTTAAACATACAGTAAAAGCAAAGAAAGCATTTAGTCCCATTCCAGGTGCTAACGCAAAAGGTAAATTTGCTAAAAAGCCCATTAAGAATGTAGCAAAAGCTGCTGATAGTGCAGTAGCCGTAAATACAGCTCCTTTATCCATTCCTGTCATGCTTAAAATATCAGGATTAACTACAAGAATATATGCCATCGTCATAAAAGTAGTAATTCCTGCCAAAATTTCAGTTTTCACATTTGTTTTTCTCTCTGAAAGCTTAAAGATATTTTCAAGCATTCCAGTATTTCCTTTTTTGTTTGTAAATTCCAACCTGATCTCCTCCTTAAATTGGATTATTTTTACTGTGGTCAAAAAAAACGAAACCCGAACAGAGAGGTTTAATATGCAGTGAAACCTCCCCGTCCGGGCTTTTCTCCCCACGGTGTAGTATTACAAAGTAATACTCGTATCACTCGGACCTGACACTTTCGCCGGAACCCTAGATACGCTTTCACCCATAGTCAAGCAATTTACGGTTGCTTGGTAGATACTTTCGGACCCTATTACCGAAATTATACGAGTAGATCATCAATTGTCGTGTTCTTGTTTCACTATTATTTTAGCAAATGGCTCCCATAACGTCAAGAGTTTTTTCGAATATTTTTCAATACTTTTTGTAAATTGATTTGTTTATATTCGAATATTAAGCTTTTATTTTTTTGTAAAAGTTCGTGTTTTCCATTAAAATTTAAAACATAACAATCCATATAATTTTAGTCTTCCCTATAAATAACAAAAGGATTCTTATATTTTTTATAGAACTTATTTATTGTTATATTAAATGAAAGGAGTCTGTGATATGGTTCAAACGATTATAGAAAAAAAATTTAAAGAATTACTCGTTGCACGAAAAAATAATCAATTATATGATTTTCGTAATGAATTAAAAAAAGAATTAGAATCAGCTTTAAAAAATCCCCGAATACATAGAGAAAAAAAAGATATGAAAAATTTAATTCATGAAATAGAAACTCAATATGATACAAGTTTTTTGCATTAAAAATTTGTATTTTTAGTAAATATTACCTAAAAATGCATAAGAAACCGGGAATACTCCCGGTTTCTTTTATTTAAAATAATCTACTCCAGCTTTAAATATACTTTGATCTTTATTCCCATCTATATTGATAGCTGTATTTTCACTCATTCTTTCTGTATGTGCCATTTTTCCAAAGATCCTTCCATCAGGGCTTGTAATTCCTTCTACTCCATAAAAAGATCCATTTGGATTATAAGGCATTTGATGGGTTGGTTTTCCATTCATGTCTACATATTGAGTAACAATTTGACCATTTTGAATCATTTTTTTCATTTCCATCTCATTTGATACAAATCTACCTTCTCCATGTGAGATAGCTACTGTATGAATGTCTCCTACGTTTGTATACATCATCCATGGCGAAAGATTTGAAACTACTTTTGTTCTTGCTATAGTAGACGCATGCCTTCCTATATTATTAAAGGTAAGAGTAGGTGCATCTTCATCAGTCTCTTTAATTTCTCCATATGGTAGCAGTCCAAGTTTGATAAGAGCTTGGAATCCATTACATATCCCAATCATCAAACCATCTCTATTTTTAAGAAGATCCATTACAGCTTCCTTTACTTTTTCATTTCTAAAAACTGTTGCAATAAATTTTCCAGAGCCATCTGGTTCATCTCCTGCACTAAATCCTCCTGGCAAAGCTATAATTTGTGAATTCTTTATATGCTCTACCATAGATTCAATAGACTCTTCTATATCTTGATGCTTTAAGTTTTTAAATATTAAAGTTTTAGGTATCGCTCCTGCTTTTTCAAATACTCTTTGCATATCATATTCACAGTTTGTTCCTGGAAATGCTGGAATAAATATTCTTGGTTTTGCTAATTGTATAGATGCTTTTTTATGAATTCCTTTTTCAAAAGAAATATTTGGAATATCTCCTTCTTGCTTTTTATAAGTTGGAAATATACTTTCTAGAGGTTCTTCCCATTCTTTTAATATTTTTTCTAATGAAATCTCTATCCCATTAATTAAAATATTTTCATTTTCTTGAGTTGTTCCTAACACTTCATAATTTATGTCTTTTAACAGAGAAATATTTTCAGAATCCATTTCTAAAATAAAGGAACCATAATTAGAATCAAATAACTCATTTTCATTTATTTCTTTTTCAAACGCTACTCCTATTTTATTTCCAAAAGCCATTTTGCTAATTGCACAAGCTATTCCACCTATTCTTATAGATTGAATAGATAATATCTTTTTTTGTTGCACCAATTCATGTATTTGTTCAAAATTTCTTTTTAATTCTTCAAAGTCTATTAGCTCATTTTCATTTCTTTTCACTGAAATGTATACAATCTTACTTCCTATTTTTTTGATTTCAGGAGAAACAATATTTCTAATATCTGCAGTACTTACTGCAAAAGCTACTAGTGTTGGAGGTACAGTAATATCTTTAAAAGTTCCTGACATGCTATCTTTTCCACCAATAGCAGGAGTTTGAAATTCTTTTTGTGCCAAGTATGCTCCCAAAAGAGCACTAAATGGTTTACCCCATTTTTCAGAGTCTTTGTCTAGCTTTTCAAAATACTCTTGAAAAGACAAACGTACATTCTTATAATCTCCACCCATAGCTACTATTTTGGATATAGCTTCTACAACTGCATACAAAGCTCCATGAAAAGGGCTCCATTTTCCAATTTTAGGGTTATATCCATAGCTCATTAAACTTCCTGTAGTAGTCTCTTTATGCAAAACAGGAATTTTAGCAGCCATTCCCTCTGCTGGAGTAAGTTGATATTTTCCTCCTAGTGGCATCAAAACAGTTCCTGATCCTATAGTACTATCAAATCTCTCTATAAGTCCTTTTTGACTTGCTACATTTAAATCCTTAAGATTTTTGATCCAAGCTTTTTCTAAGTCTTTTTCTTCTATATTGTTTTTAAAATAGTTATTTTCTTTATTCAAAGCTTTTACACATACTTGAGTTTTTTGCTTTACTCCATTTGTATTTAAAAATTCTCTAGAGATATCTAAAATAATTTTCCCTTTCCACTTCATTACAAGTCTGCCTGTATTTGTAACATCAGCTACTACAGTAGCTTCTAAATTTTCTTCATTGGAAAGCTTAATAAACTTCTTAGCATCTTCTTTTTTTACTACTACAGCCATTCTTTCTTGAGATTCAGATATAGCAATTTCTGTTCCATCTAATCCTTCATATTTTTTAGGTACTTGATCCAAATCTATTTCTAAACTATCTGTAAGTTCTCCAATTGCAACAGATACTCCCCCTGCTCCAAAGTCGTTACATCTTTTAATCATTTTACTTACAATTGGATTTCTAAACAATCTTTGAATTTTTCTTTCTGTAGGTGCATTTCCCTTTTGTACCTCTGCTCCACAATTTAATATGGATTCTTCATCATGCTCCTTAGAAGACCCTGTAGCTCCTCCTACACCATCTCTTCCAGTTCTTCCTCCTACTAATATAACCACATCTCCTAGGGTAGGATTTTCTCTTATTACATTCTCCTTTGGTGCTGCTGCAATCACTGCACCTACTTCCATTCTTTTAGCTACAAAATCCTCATCATAAACTTCAGCTACCTGCCCTGTAGCAAGTCCTATTTGATTTCCATAAGAGCTATATCCTGCTGCTGCTTGCGTAGTAATCTTTTTTTGAGGTAATTTCCCATCTAAAGTATCTTTTATATCTACTCTTGGATCTGCACTTCCTGTTACTCGCATAGCTTGATATACATAACTTCTTCCTGAGAGGGGATCGCGAATGGCTCCTCCTAAACAAGTTGCAGCTCCTCCAAAAGGCTCTATTTCTGTAGGATGATTATGCGTTTCATTTTTAAACATCAAAAGCCAATCTTCATCTATTCCTTCTACATTTACTTTAATATTTATACTACACGCATTAATTTCATCAGAAACATCTAAATCATCTAATTTCCCTTTTTTTCTAAGTTCTTTCATACCTATAGTTGCTAAATCCATAAGATTTATATCTCGATTTTTATCTTCATATACATATTTTCTTGAAGAAAGATATTCATCATATATATTTTTTATAAATGGCTCTTCTATTTGAACTTTTTCTATTTCAGTCATAAAAGTAGTGTGTCTACAATGATCCGACCAATAAGTATCTATTACTTTTAATTCAGTAATCGTTGGATTTCTCTTTTCTTCTTTAAAATATTTTTGACAAAATAATAAATCTTCAAAACTCATGGCAAATCCCATATTATTTTTAAAGTCCATTAAATCTTTTTCATTTTTTTCTAAAAAATCTTCAATCACTTCTACATTTTCTGGATTTTGAGTCTCCATTTTTAAAGAATTTGGTTTGTTTAATTCAGCTTCTCTAGAGTCTACTGGATTGATACAATATTCTTTAATTTTTTTAAATTCATCTTCTGTTATATCTGCCTTTAGTACGATAATCTTTGCTGTTAAAATATGAGGTTTTTCCTTTTGAGTAAATATTTGAACACATTGTTCTGCTGAATCTGCTCTTTGGTCATACTGTCCTGGAATGTATTCAATTCCAAAAACTTTTTCTCCATCTTCTATTGGGAAAATTTCATCATATACATCATCTACATTTGGTTCTGAAAAAATAGTATTTCTAACTCTTTTATATTCTTCTTCTGAAATTCCTTCTATATCATAACGATTTAAAATTCTTAAATCTCTTAATCCACTCATTCCTAAATTTTGTTTTATATCTTCTAATAAATCTTTTGCTTCTATATTAAAGCCTTGTCTTTTCTCTACATATATTCTTTTGATGGCACTCATGTTATCCCACCTTTTTTCATTTAGTATTTACAATTTGATTGTAACATAATACAATTGATTAATAAAATTAATATAGTTAATACTATACATTAGAGGTGCTTATAAATGAATGTAAATCTAGAGCTTTATAAAAATTTTTATTATGTAGGAAAATATATGAGTTTTTCTGAAGCAGCTAAAAATTTATATATTTCTCAATCTGCTGTGAGTCAATCTATCAAAAGCTTAGAGGAACAATTAGGTATACAACTATTTGTTCGTCATACAAAAAAAGTTAAATTTACTTCTGAGGGAGAAAATTTATTTGATTATATAAAAAATGCTTTTCATTTTATTCAGTTAGGAGAGAATTTTATAGAATCTATTCATTCCTTAGACGTAGGAGAAGTAACTATTGCAGCAAGTGATACCATTTGTAAATATTATCTTCTATCTTATATTAAAAAATTCCATGAAGCTTTTCCAAATATTAAAATCCAACTTATTAACAAACCTTCTCCTCTTTGTGCAGATCTTTTGTATGAAGGAAAAGTAGATCTAGCAGTAGTAAATGTTTTTGAACAGAATAATAAGGATATAAAATATACAGAAATAAAAAAAATACAAGATGTATTTATTGCAGGAAAGTCTTATGATCACTTAAAAAATTTACAAATAGATCTAAAAGATCTTGAAAGTTATCCTTTTTTAAGTCTTAAGAAGAATTCTACTACTAGAAATTTTTTTGAAAGTTATATAAAAAATCATCAAGTAAGTATCTTGCCTGAAATTGAACTAGAAAGTATTGATCTTTTAATGGAACTTACTAAAATTGGATTGGGAATATCTTTTGTTATGGAGGATGCTATTCAAACACTTCTTAAAACTGATGATATTTTTATATTAGATGTAGTTCCAAAGTCTTCTAAGAGAAGCATAGGAATCCTTACTCATGAAAAAATTCCTCTTTCTACTGCTGCGAAAAGTTTTTTAGATTTGTTATTTTACTGATAAGAAAAAATGATTCTTAATATAAAAATCATTTAAATTGTAGACAAAGGCATAAAAACCGTCACTAATTTTCAAATTTGGAAAATATATAGAAACAGTCGAAAATAGCATTACAAACTCGCTACGCTCAAACAGTGTAATGCTAATCATTTTCTCTCTTTTTTCTATATTTTCACAAATTCTCAATAATTGTTCCTTATTTTTATGCCTTTGCCAAAATACACTTTACCGCTAATAACCTTCTGTCTAGAAAATAGAAACTACTGTAGCAAAAGCACTAATCACCATCATAGCTGCAATAGTAATAGCTACTACTTTTTTTGTTTTATATTTCATGCCTTTCAACCCCTTTATAGTATTACTCTTTATTCTATTTATATCTTATTTTCTTATAAGTTTCAAGAATATGAAAAAGTAATTACTCTAATAATCTTCCTTCTAAGTAAGAGTACTTTAAATACTCTGGGTTACTATAATAAACAGATGAATTGAAATCTGAAATTTCATCACTTATAAATGAATTAAATACTTTGAATAAAACATCTAGTAAATTATATTGTTCTGAAATTATACTTATTATTAATCTCTGATACACTTTTCCTATTGCTTGAACACTTGGAACATTGTATTTACATACTCCAACAGTATCAAAATCCCCTTCTGATATATTAAAATACTCTATTATTTCATCTGAAACTTGGTCAAATGATAGACAATGATTAACCTCTGCAATATCTAATTGTCTTGTTAGTTCTTCCTTACCTAATATTTGAACAATTGTTGACCTTCTATTTTTAGTTTTTCTACCTATAAATTCTATAAGACAACATACATAAAACAAATCATTTTTTTGAGCATCATTCATTAATAAGCTCACCTCTTTCAAATTTCAGGCAATCAATAGCTTTTAATGTATGAAAACTTTCTTGCTATTTCTTCATCATGTATACAACATAGTGGAACGACCCCTGTGTCGTTCCTAATTTTATTTTAAATCATTTAAATTTTAATTAAATGTATATCTATATATGCTTTTTTCTGTAGATAAGTTACTATTTTCATTTTACAACTACCTTTTTCTATAATTATAATAAATATCAAATTTATTACATATATACTCCTCTAATTTAATTAAATAATTCTCCAGTAAATGCCCTTTGCATTAATGAATTAAAGTTATTTTCTAATTCTTCTAAACTCTCCTCCATTTTACATTTCAATTTATCGATTTGATTAACTAATTTAGCAAAGTCATTTTGTAAACCTATTGGTGGTATTGGTACTTTTAAATTTAAAATATCTTTGTTAGCAATATTTGCTTGTCTCACACCTCTATTAATTCCTGTTAATCTCTTTTTAATTTCTGGAACTTTTAATAAATATGTTAAATAATATTTATTAAATAAATTTTCTGATTTAATTTCTAACTTTGCATTACGTTGGTTTAAATAATACTCTTCATAATCGTCACCAATTATACATACATTCCCATAATCATCTTTACCAACAGTTCCTGTTAGTGATATAACTAAATCTTTCGGCTTTATCAAATATTTATTAAGTTTCCTATCTTTTTTCCAAAACATCAAATTTTCTGGCTTAAAATATCCTGCATTAATATTGCCTATTTTTAACACTGGTATACCTTCATTTATAAATTTAGTACTTTTAAATGCATATCCGCCTATTACATCAATATACTTTTCTAATACTCCTACATTCCATCCTTTAGGATTTAATACTGGATCCCCAAACATCTCGATAAATCTCGATTTAACTAATTCATCCAACAAATTAATAGCTTCTTTTCTCTTTTTTATAGCCTTTTCAGCCTTTTCTAAAACCTGAACTATTTTCTTTTGAGTTTCTAATGGGGGTATCTTAATTTCTATATCACTAAATTGCGTCTTATTTATTATAGGAACAATAGGCGCATTAGCTACTGCTTTTAGTAAATATTTATATTTTAATATAGCATACCCTAAAAATTTTGCATCCACTATATTATTATCAGGTATTATAGCATTAATTTGTTGATTAAAACACGCTTCAGCTTCCACTATTGCAACCTTACCTATAATTCCGATACAAGTTACTAATATACTTCCAGCAGGTACCTTCCTTGCTTTTTCAGACCCACTTGATGATATATATGCTTTACTAATATTTATTTTATTAAGTGTATTTTTCCTTAAATCATCTGGCTTAATAAACATAAAATCTTTAGAATTATAGTACTCTTCACACTTTGTTGATGGTGTATTTCCTGTAAGTATTTTTCCTAAATCCGATAGTTTAACTTTTCTCCACTCTTCTGAAAAATTAGTCTTCTCCATCCTACTTCACCATTCCTTTAAGCTCTGCTACATCCTCTAAAATTGATTTTTCTAAAGCCTCAAGCTTATCTAGTATCATCTCTGGCTTTTCATATACTACCTCTTCGTATTCTATTTTCTTATATTTATTTATTGATAAATCATAATCATTATCTACTATCTTTTCTTTTTCTACCCAAAACCATTTATCTTCTTTCGTTGGCTCTATCGTATTATCTTTTTTTACAGCTCTCCATTTTTCTACTATATCTGGAATATCTCCATCATGATCAAGTTTGTTTCTTTTATCATCTAGTGATAATCCATCACTTTGCATATCATAAAACCATACTTTATTTGTTTCTCCACCTTTTGTAAATAAAAGCACCGCTGTTGATACTCCTGCATAGGGTTTAAATACTCCTGAAGGCATTGATATTACACCTTCTAATGCATTTTCTTCCACTAAATTTTGTCTTATATCCTTATGAGCTTTCGTTGATCCAAATAACACTCCGTCTGGAACTATTACAGCACATCTTCCACCTAAATCAAGTATTGTATTGATAAGCTTCATAAATAAAAGTTCAGTCTTAGTAGTTTTTGCTCCCTTTGCAAGGGTAGAATTTATATCTTCTTTATCTATACTTCCTTTAAAAGGTGGATTTGCTAATACCAATGTATATTTATTTTCTTCTTCATAATTTTTAGATAATGTATCCATTTGTCTTACATTTGGGTTATCTACACTATGAAGCATAAGATTCATTGAAGCGATTCTAACCATTGATGGGTCAAAGTCAAATCCATAAAACATTTGATTTCTAAAATGCTCCCACTCTTCACCCTTCATCATATCTCCAATTCTATTATGAAGATTTCCTTCCTCATCGGTAAATACACTTTCAGAGTTTGTGTATTTTTCTAATACATATTCTAATGAATTAATTAAAAATCCAGCAGTACCACAAGCAGGGTCACATATTTTATCATCACATGATGGGTCCATAAGTTCAACCATCATTCTTATTATATGTCTTGGTGTTCTAAACTGACCATTTACTCCTGATGTTGAAAGCTTTGATAAAAGATACTCGTATAAATCTCCCTTAGTATCTGCATCATCCATATTTATTCCATCAATAAGTCTAACTGACTCTTGAAGTAGAGATGCTTTTGGTATCATAAATACTGCATCCTTCATTTCAGCTGTAAAACTTGAATTATCCCCACCTAATTTTTTTATTGCAGGAAATACCTTTTGTGATACAATATCAAACATATTTTCAACATCTAAATGCTTAAATTGACTCCACTTTAATAATTCATAGTTAAAATCTTCCTCTATCTTACGGTCTTCTTTTAATTTTTCACTTAGCTCCATAAATAACGATCTATATGGTTTGCCTATTCTATTGGCTCTTTTTTCATTTGCATTATCCATATCATCTAATCTTTTTATAAACAAAAGATATGATATCTGCTCTATTACAGTCAGAGGGTTCGATATTCCCCCTGACCAAAAATTATTCCATAATTTATCAATTTTACTTTTAATATCTGGACTTAACATTGCTTTGACTCCTCCTAAATTTAAGATATATATGTCGCTTTAAATGGTGCTATCAGATCAAAGACATCATCAGCCATTCTCCCAAATATACCATCCACTCCATTTGGACTAAATGATGTATAGGGTTGTGCAAATAATGCTGCAAAGGATATCCCTTTGTTTTTAGCTATATCGTTCTTAATAATTTCTAAAGTTTTAATTTGAGTAGCATTCATTTTTTTATGGTACTTTTGAATAAATTCTTCAAACCTTTTATTTAATTCCATTTCATCAACACCAACAAACTTTCGAATAATACCGACTATATCCTCTTTATCTATATCTGTTTTACTTGAAAGCTCATCTATACTATAAACAAATTCTTCACCAAATATGGAGTATATACCCTCTATTTCAGTTTGAGAAAGCTTTTCACCTTTTCTAATTTTAAGAATCACTAACTGATCATTTAACTTCTCTTCAATGGCTGATTTCACTCTCTTTTCATAAGGCTCCATATTAGCTCCATATAAAACTGAACCCGCACTAATTTCTTTTACTACTCCAGCAGTATCTTTTATATCAAATACTACAAAAGCTCCTGATGTAGCTCCTTTATGTTTCATCAAATCTCTTAGATCTATTCTTATTTTCTCTAATCTTTCGTAACTAAGATTCTCCCAACCTGATGGCTGTAATAATGATTTTACAACCTCTCTTTTTCCATCAAATTGATTTATATTGAGTTTTAGTCTTGCTAACTTTTCCATAGTCACATTAATTTCTTTAATCAATAAATCCTTATCGTTATTCTCAAAGTTTTGAAGTATTCTATATATTGAGTTGTCAAATGAAATAGCATCTGAATTATCTTTCGCTTCAATCCATTGAATTAATGGTGCAATCTCTAACTTTAGCTTTTTAATAAAGTTTTCACTTAAATTCTTCCAGTATTCTTCCTTTTTAACCTGTTCTATTTTCTTTCTATTTTTCTTTATTTCTATGCTCTCTAATGGTAACTCTTCTATATCTCTCTTTAACTTTTCTACAAAATCATTGCATATATTCTCTTTATTTTTTAACTTATATGTTTCTAAAAGCTTGCACAAAGATTCAAATCTAACCTGCATAGATGTTTTTTGTAGCTTAGGAATAAATCCTTTTGGATTCATTTCAAAGAATTCAAAGTTTTTATATGAATCAAAAATAACAAACTCTGTTTTGTCTAATCCATTGTCAAATAAATTATCGCATCTTCTTGTTCCTCTACCTATCATCTGCCAAAACTTAACCTTTGAATATATAGGCTTTGCGAATACTAAATTAACTATTTCAGGTACATCTATTCCTGTATCTAATAAGTCTACAGAAATAGCAATTCTAGGGAATTCTTCATTTTTAAAATTTTCTATAAGTCTTTCCTTATCCTTAATTCCTGAATAAATAACAGCCGTCATTTTTCCTTTATATTGAGGATACATTTCATTAAATAACGAATCTAGTAGATTAGCATGATTTTTATTTTTGGCAAATATGATTGTCTTTCCTAAATGATCTCCTACTTTAATTCCATTATCCATTAATGTCTTTAATATAAACTTATTGGTATCTTTATTTGTTATTTTCTTTTCTAATTCTTTTTTATCAAATTCAATTTCATCACCATTATAACCTTCATCATCCACCTGTCTTCTTTGTTCTTCTGTCATTTGGCTATATTTTATTCCTTTTCTTAAAAAGTCAGTAGTAGCATCAATTACTCTTGGCTCAATAAGATATGGAGGTATATGACTCCAAGCTTGGTCTATGGAAAAATTAAATGTGGGATCTTCTTCTTCACAATTAAATAAATCAAAAGTATTTCTTTCTATAAAATCTACTGGTGTAGCTGTTAGCCCTATAATACGAGAATCAAAATATTCTAAAATATCCCTATATGTCTTATATATACTTCTATGAGACTCATCACAAATAATAAGGTCAAAAAATCCTACACTAAACTTACTATAATAATTAATCATAGTTTGATATGTTGAAAAATAAAGTGTAGCCTCTCTATTATCAGAATTTTTCCCAGTAAATCTACAAGATATTTGCTCTGGCATAAAGGTTTTAAAGCTATTTTTATCCTCTTTAGCTTGTCTTACAAGTTCATCTCTATCCGCTAAAAATAATACTCTTTTAGCCCAATTTGCTTCCATCATGCCCTTTGTTAATCCAATAACTGTTCTTGTTTTTCCAGTTCCTGTAGCCATTACTAAAAGAGATTTTCTAAACCCACTTGAATATCTTTCATACACTCTTTTGATCCCTTCTATTTGATAGGGTCTTCCTGCAATATTTTGGTCTATTTCAACTTTGTTTAAATCCTTCTTATACTTATGTTTAAAAAATAATTCTTCTAAATCTTCTAGTGTATAAAATCCCCAAATTTGTCTTGGCTCACTGTACTTATCATCCCACATGTATATTTCATATCCATTGGTATAAAAAACTATAGGCCGAACTTTATAATCTCTTTCTATCGTATTGGCATATTCTACTGCTTGTTGGCGTCCTATAATAGGATCAACAAAAGATTTTTTAGCCTCTACTACTGCAATTGGTTTGCCTTTTTTATCAAACAATACATAATCAACAAATCCTTTTTTACCAGCTTCTTTATGGTTTTCTAAGAGAAATTCTACTTTCACAAATTCATTGTTACTAATATCCCATCCTGCATCCTTTAACATTATATCTATCAATTTTTTTCTGGTTTCTGCTTCATTCAGCTCTAAAGTTTCTTCAACTTCCTTCTCTAACTTTTTATCATTTTCAGTTTCAATAACTGTTTTTACTTCTTCCTTTACAGCACTTACTTCTTTAATATGTTCTTCTTTTATTTCTTCCTTTTCTTTAGCATACTCTTCCATGTTATATACTGGTGCTTTCGCTTTAACTGGTTTAGGAGTTTTATATGCTAATGGTTTTATTGAAGTATCTTTTGTTACGTTAATATAAAACCAAGCCGATATTCTATACATAGCTACTAAACATTCTAAAGCATCTTTTTTGTTTTCATAGCCTTCATGATTCGCCTTATTTCCATAACGTCTCACTATATCAAACAAGTCTGGTATAGCTCCATTTATTCTTGTATTTCTTAAAAGTTTAATCTTATCATCTTGAGTTAAAAATTTATCCACTTCAATTTTCAAAGCTGCTAATATATGATCTATCAGTTGTTCTCCAAACATACGCATCTTTAACATGGATGCATTGCTATCCGTATGAAGATAGTTTTCTGCTTGTGTTCCTAACTTAGCCAATATTGCCCATTTCTTATTTAAAAAAGTAAAATTAGACATGATATCCCCCTCATTTCCTTCTGCTTTACTATTAAATACTCCTTTATACTATTTTATCATTTTTTAGCTTATTATAGCTAAATCTCCCTATTTTTTCATTTATAAAAACTAACAATACAATTATATATAAAATACAGACTATTGACAAAGTATATTGTAGCAAAGTCCTAAAATTCGAAACATTTATTGAGAATTTGTGAAAATATAGAATAAGGAAGAAAATGATTAGCATTACACTGTTTGAGCATAGCGAGTTTGTAATTCTATTTTCGACCGTTTCTTCATATTTTCTAAATTTGAAAATTAGTGAAGAATTTTATAACTTTGTCTACAAACTACCACCATTATATACACTATCTCTTTTTATAAAAGTCAAAAGGTTCTATAATAAATGTTGGGGTGAATAACTCCAACATTTAATTTTTTGCAAAAAAATA
>NZ_RYYS01000013.1 GCF_004138215.1 Anaerophilus nitritigenes | reverse complement strand
AGTTCAAAATATTACGGATAAAATTGAAAATATAAGTTTATCGATTCAAAAAATTAATGGAGATAAAGACGATATAGTGCTGGCGATACAAAATATTTCGGCTGTTTCAGAAGAAACAGCAGCTTCAGCAGAAGAGGTAAGTGCATCTATGCAACAACAAGCAAATACAGTAGATGAAGTAGCTAATGCAGCAAATAAACTTAATGAACTTACAAAAGAATTAACTATGGAAATCAATAAATTTGTTATGTAGTGATAGACGTCTATGAGACGTCTTTTTCAATGGATAAAAAAAGATAGTATGATAAAAAAGTAGATTGGATATACTCACTACTAGAGCATAAGTTTAGGAGGGGTAAATATGTTAAAGACTTCTATTCAAGCAGATTTACGTAGTGAAACAGGCAAAGGCCCATCTCATAGAACAAGAGAAGCAGGATATATTCCAGCAGTGGTATATGGAGCAAACAGAGTTACACGATCTATAGAAGTAGGAAAAATGGAGATCGATCAGATCGTTAGAACTTATGGAATGAATGTTTTTTTAGATTTAAATATGGATACAGATCATGCTGTAGTAATGATGAAAGAGGTACAAAGAAATCCAATAACGAATCAAATACAGCATATAGATTTTCAGGAAATATCCAAGAATCAACCTATCCAGACTATAGTTCCTATTCGGTTAATAGGGAGAGAAAGAGCGCAAGAAAATAGAGGAGTGGTCCAACAACAATTAAGAGAAGTACATATAGAATGTTTGCCTACGAATATTCCAGAAAGTATAGAAATAGATATTTCTAGTTTGGCACCTGGGAAACCTTTAAAAGTTGAAGACATGGAGTTTTCACAAGAGATTAGTATTCTTAATCAGCCACAAGAAATTATAGCATCTCTTGCAAAAGCTGAAAAAATAGAAGAAGAGTCTTCAGAATCTATAGAATAAAGAAACCCGAGGGGCGGTTCTTATGGATTTATATTTCAAATTCATAAGAACCACCCCTCGGGTTTTAGCTTTTTACAAATAAATACTATGATATTTTAGATTTTACACGAGAATTCTCTTTTTTGAGAGATACGCTAGGTTCGCTAGGAATATCAAAGCCTGGTATGAATCGATCAAGACCAGTAAGAGTACATATTAGTATAGTAGCTACGGAAATCATAGCCATAAAGTTGTATTTAATAATATCCATAGGTACGAAGTTGTGTAAAGGATATACAGCAGAGGCTATTCCAACATAAAATCCTATATAAACATGCCAAGGAACAAGTTGTGATCCAAATACTCCTAAAGATGATCCGAAGGTAGCATTTCTAAGTCTTAGTTTATACATATCTTCTTCTGAAGCTTCTACGTTTTGATCTGTAAGATCTTTAATGATTGGTCCTATCGTTACGATTTGAGCCATTTCATCTGCTAATGCTGCATTTCCTAGTATACTTAAGATTCCATTTGCAAACATAAGTTGTCTTACGTTTTTTACTAGTTTAAGAACAAGTTTTGATAAAGGATCAAATGCTTTTATTTTAGACATAATTCCACCAAAAGCTCCAATCCACATCATCATTACGATTACCCAACTTCCAGCATCCTCAAAGCCTGCCATTACAAGTTTTGAAAAAGCGCCTAAGTTTTCGATCGTTCCAGCAACACTTCCTAATCCGAAAGATGCAATAATTCCTATACCTAGACAAGCGATTGTAGGAAGTCCTTTAATAGCTGCTATAAGAACTAATAATAGAGGTATAATCATATAAAGTGGTACACCTTGTTGTACTTGATTTAATAATACTACAGAAGAAGGTCTTTCGACTTGAAGATAATTCATTACATCTGGAGTGATTTGATTGATAGCATCACTAGCAGATGCTGTATTGCCTGGAAGTCCTAATCCCATTAAGAAAAATATTACTCCAGCAGCAATAACACTTAGTACTGCCCAAACACCTTGATGTCTTATTCTGTCGATAACTTCAACTTTTTGTATACCAGAGCTTACAACGGTAGTATCAGAGATAAGACCTATATTATCTCCAAAACAAGCTCCACCTGCTATTGCAGCAGCGGTAAGTAAAAGATTTCCTCCTACGATATGATTTAGCCATAAAAAGATAGGTGCACAAGCTGCAAAAGTTCCCCAAGAAGTACCAGTTGCAACGGAAAGAACGGATGTAACAAAAAATCCTACTACGGCAATTGTTTTCCCTGTTACTCCAAGATTTAAAGCCATAATGATAATGGAGGCACCTACTCCAGAAGCCATAAAGACTTCAGCCATAGCGTAAGCCATCATAAGGATAAAAAATACAAGATTAAGTTCTTTTACATTTTCAACAGAAATGTCTAATAGGTCATTAAAACTCAATTTTTCTGTAAAAATAGCTACAATAGCAGCATAAAGTGTAGCAGCAGGAGCAGCTAACAATGCATCTACCCCTCCAATCATAAGACCTGCTATTAAAAATACAGGACTTATCTTGAAAAATGATTTCATTCCATTCATAATTAAAAATCCTCCCATAATAATGTTTTATTTATATGACTTGCATTTCTTTACACATAAAGATATACTAAGTAAATTTATAAAAATCTACTTAGTATATTTCATGAATATGAAAATCATATAGATATAAGCTAATGGCTTATATCATAGATAAGATTATAGCATTTATATAAATTTAATAAAATATTATGATAAATATTTGTTATATAGAAAAGAATGATAATTTTATTAAATTTCTAAATAAAAAGACAAAATTCTTCTTTGTTTTTAGAATGCATATATTTTAAGAGGTGTTTTTTAAAAGATTATTTTGAAATTCTTTTCGTCAAAAAATTCAGTAGATTTATTATTTAAAAAATAATATCTATAGTTTCATCTAAAAAGAGATAAAAAGATAAAAATTTCTACTTTATAATAAAAGAGTTTTAAGTGTATTTTTAAAATACATAAAAAATAGAAATAGAAGAATTTATAAATGTAGCTAGTAAAATATAATTATATATTATAAAAAAACTGTTGACATGAAAAAAATATGTGATAAAGTATTATGTGTTGTCGCACAAAACAAGTTTTAAAAATGATTAAAAAAATAGTTGACAACAAGAAACAAAAATGATAAGATGATTAAGTCGTCAAAACAACGGCGAGTTAAAAAAATAGATTGACCTTTGAAAACTAAACAGCACAAGAAATGACAAGCAAACAAATTAATTG
>NZ_RYYS01000012.1 GCF_004138215.1 Anaerophilus nitritigenes | reverse complement strand
TTATTATAATTCATTAGACAAAGCAAATAGTACTAATGATTATACAGATTTCATAAAATTGGTGGCAGTAGAAGTTGAACGTAGCTTAGATCTTTATATAAGCATTATCAAAAGAAGCGATTCTTAAATAAGAGTTGCTTCTTTATTTTTAATTATTATCTAAATATAATAGTTCTAAATTTGTTAGATGTATCAATATTAACACCCTTATAAATAATTTAAAAGACAAACATAAAGTAGATACACAAGCTACAAACTAATGCAAATAATCTCTTAGAGGAAACAAGAGTAGCCTTAGAAGATAGATTAAACGAAATAAAAGCTTTAAAAGATCAAAGAATAGAGGAGCTTAACTGTTATCTAAACCTATATTTGAGGAATAGTTAAATTTAAAATAGATACATATAACTATATTAATGTTTACCATATAATGTTAAAATGAGAGGGTATATACTTACTATATTGTTACTTTGGAACTCTCTAAAATCTTAAAAAAATTAAGCATTGAAAATACTAGATTATTCTATTTAAAATATAGAAGTAATAGAACCAATACATTAACGCTTAACATGATTTTTATCAGAGATATAGCAAGTCTCCCTAATGATTAGCATAATTTTTCATAAAACAACAAAGGGGTTGCTCCTAATGAAATTTTATATAGATATATCAAAATTTAAAAAGAGTTTCATAGAACTTAGTATTATTTTGTTATGTACAATTACTACAATCAACATAATATGGACATTATTATCTGTACATAATATAGGAAGATATAGCTCAAAAGATGGTTATTACCAATTAAGTGTTCAAGATGAAGGGGCTGTTCTTTTGGGTAATAATACTGTATCTGTATTTTATAAAAGTAAGTATGATATTTTTAGACATATGATTTTTAAAACATTTATAAATAATAATGGACGTAAACTTACTACTGAGAATTGCAAGATAGAATGGAATGATCACACAGCTGAACTTAATTTAATAAGTTCAGCTGGATTTCCCGAAAGCTTTTATTTTCAGTTTGGAAAAATAGCTTTAATTTATAAGCTTGTTTTGATACTGTCCATATTGCTAGTGGTATTAATTATAAAGTTCAAAAATGTAGAAGATGAAAATTGGTTTTTTATTAAAATCTTTACATTCTATATAAGTTATGGCTTTTCAATATATTTAGGAAATTTGAGAATCCCTATAGGTATATTAACAGGACTTATTATTATCAATAAATATACCAAAAGAAACATAGAGATTAAAAAAAATATACTGGGGATATCGATGCTTATATATATGTTTTTAAATTACTATATTCCCTATTTACTACTTTTATATAAAAATAATATATGAAACCTGCTCCTTTCTACACAGTTACAGGCAAAGAAAGATAGCAGTTTCATGTACATAATTAAATGAATTTTAAATGCCTGCGATATTGCTATACTTTTCAATAAATTCACTACATAAACCTTTTAAAATTTTATCATCTATAAAAATAGTCTTATCTAATAGCTTAACTAGGGGGGACAGCCGACATACGTGCAAAAATGAGCCACATTCTGGATATTAATTCCAACATGTGGCTTTTCTTGTTTCGATAGCAACATCTCCTGCGACACGTTTTAATAAAACTGCATGACACCTTTCATTTGCTAAATTTTAAAACTCTTTGGATTTTTTTCTATAGCCTAAAAATACATATGCGCTAAGGCATAACTGAATTATACTAAAAATGAAAAACTGTACAGTTGCCATGTACCACCTTAAGATTATTACTTGAGCAATAAGGCTCATAAAAAATATGCCACCCATTATAGCAGACATAACCCATGATTGGCTACTTTCTTTTCTAAAACTAAATATTGCTGATATAATATTTCCTAATCCAAATACTACGATTGCAATTATACCAGGCGCAACCCAATTTTGGAAAGGAACTTTAGATAACCATTCTTTTGGATATTCAATAAATATTCCATAATTTGACCTTATCATCCTTATGTTGCACAACAAGAGCGTAAAAAGATAAAGCAAAGACAAGCTGAAGGAATAGCAATAGCAAAATCTCAGGGGAAATACAAAGGTAGAAAGAAAATAGAACTCAATTATAAATTCGAAAATATATATATCAAATGGAAAAACAAAGAAATAACTGCTACCACAGCTATGGAATTACTAGAATTAAAGAGAAATACATTCTATAGGAGAGTTAAAGAATATGAAGCAAACTTAGAATGGAAGGCTAAACAAAATATAATTTCACAAAGCAATAGTTGATTTGCAGCATATAGATTTGTTTGAACAACATATAGGAGGATTATAATTTGGCAACAATTGAACGTACAGCTTATCCAAGATTTAAGAAAAATATTAGTGCAAAAGAACTTGTAGAAATTTATACACCTAGTCATAAAGATATTGAAGTAGCCCATAAAGTCACAAAAGGCGAAATTCAAGTTCTAAATTTTATACTTCTGTTAAAATCGTTTCAAAGATTAGGCTATTTCCCTAAAATTAGTGAAATTCCAATTAAAATTGTAAAACATCTTTGTTTACAATTGAATATTACATCAGATATAGAACTTACTATCACTAATAGAACACTTTACAGATATAAAAGTTCCATTAGGAAATATTTAAATGTAACAGAATTTGGGGCAAGTGCAAGACATGTAATTACGGAAGCTTTAATTGAAGCACTGAATTTCCTACTTGCAAATGAAGATAGGCGTGTTGAACTTTTGCCTGCCACACTAGATTTAGGTTTTGCAAGTGTTCAATGGCAAAATACTGTTATTATAAAAGAAAGTGGCAATACTTTTTTAGCACGAAGACATCTGGAAGTATGTATTTTTTATTATTTAGCAGCTGGATTAAAAACTGGAGACTTATGTATTGATACTTCAGAAGAATTTGCAGATTATAGAGAACAACTTTTACCGTGGAACGAATGTGAACCTTTAATTTCTGATTTTTGTGCAGAAATGAATTTCAAAGAAAATTCAAATGAATTTGTAGAACAGTTGAAATCATTGCTAAAAGAAAAGTCCATAGAAGTAGATAAAAATTACCCCAATAAAAGGAAGTTAAACAATTATAGTCATAAAAACAAGTTATACCAAACATTTAGAGAATTAGGAAGAGTAATTAGAACTATTTTTCTTTTAAAATATATTTCAGATATTGAGTTACGTCAACAGATTACATCAAGCACGAATAAAATAGAATCCTATAATGGTTTTTCTAAATTTTTCTTATTTGGTGGTGAAGGCGTTATTTCTGAAAATGATCCTGATGAACAAGAAAAAAGGATTAAATATAATGATCTTGTATCTAATGCAGTAATACTACAAAATGTTGTGGACATGACTTATATACTAAAAGAATTCTATGATAATGGAGTTGAGTTTACCAAGTCAGATGTAGCAGCTCTTAGTCCATATCTCACTAGGCACATAAAACGTTTTGGTGATTATGTAATTAATTTGAAAAATATACCCAATGCGATAGATAGGACTGTTTCCATACCCATGAAACATGAAAAAGTCACATGATGGATATTAATTCCAGCATGTGGCCTATTTTTGCACGTATGTCGGCTGTACCCATATTGGAGCTTTCCTTAGAATATAAAAATAGTATGCAAAAATAAAATGGAACCCATAGGACAGACTCTCTTTTATGAGTGTCTATCTTACAGGTTCCATTTTATTCCCTACATTTCTTTTATATTCATAAACTAATGTATCTTTACTATATGCTGGATGAGCTATTATATATTCCTGCTTCTTCTGATTGAGATAATATTTCTTTGGATTGCTTCTAATATATTAATTAAAATTCAATTCGTACATTTTTTCACATTCCATGTAGAACTTTTTATATAGTTTATCATTTTTTATAAGTTCACTATGAGTACCTTTTTCAATAATTTTTCCATCTTCTAACACATATATAGTATTTGCTAATAAATGAACATGATTAATCTTGTGAGATATAATAATTCCTAATTTTTGTTTTAAAACATCGGTGTATATATCGATTAATTCTTTTTGTTTTATTATATCAATTGAAGAATCTGACTCGTCTAAAATATACAAATCTGCATCTCTAATCAAGGCTCTTGCAATTGCAATTCGTTGCCATTCTCCAATAGAAATTTGTTTATTGCCAAACCAATTGCCCATAATTGTTTCTAATCCACAATCTTTATATACACCTTCTTTTAAGTCTACTGATTTTATTGCATTCCAAATTTTAATATTATCGTGAATTTTATCAATTTGTCCAAAACCCACATTTTCTCTCAAGGTAGTTTCATATTTGACGTAATCTTGAAATACACATCCTATTTTATTAGTATAAGAAGTTTTATTAACTTTTCTTAAATCTATATCATTTATTAATATCTCGCCTTCGTAATCATCATAAAATCCAAGTATGAGCTTAGTCAACATTGTCTTTCCAGATCCATTCTCTCCTACTAGGGCAATTGTTGTTCCTCTCTCAATAACCAAACTAATATCTTTAAGGACATAATTATTATCATACTTATATGATACATTTCTTAATTCAACTTTATATATTTCATCAATATCTATTCCGCTATTATCTTTTTGCACCTCAATATTAAAAAACTCAAAAAGTAACTCTACATACAATGACTGTTGTATAATCTGGCTCATTTGCAAGAAAATATTCTCTATGCTGGTTTTAATATCATAGATACACTCAGTATATGCGGTAACATCTCCAATCATAATTGTTTTTATATATCCTTGGTAAACTGTGTATACGAATGCGCCTCCTGTAATGCAATAATCAAAAATACCTAATATTATATATACAATTGTAATCTTCTTATGTAATCTAATGTCTTCATTTATTATCTGACTTTGAATTTCGTTATATTTGGAAACAAAATATTCTTTTAAACTTAATAATTTTATTTCTTTAAAAGCATTTCCTGTCATCAATAAAAAACTTATATACCAAGCTCGACGCTCTTTATCTGTTCTTTCTATACGTATTTCATACCATTTTCTATCAAAACCAACAGTGTAAATATACTTTATTACTGGAGCAATCAAAACAAACACGATAATCCACCACTGAAAATGTAATAAAATTATTATAGTCGAACCAATTATAATGATTTGCTTTATAATATCAAAAACACTTGTTAAATAATTCAAAACACTTGCCGCACCTTGGTTTTGGGCCCTTTTAATAATGTTATAAATTTCTGTATTTTCAAAATCTTTAAGTTGTAATTGCGTAGCTTTGTTTAACATCTTTAGGTTAACAAATTTATTAAACCTAAGTGTGAAGGTATTATTGTAGTAACCGTATACTTCTTGTACGCAAAAGCTTAAGATATTAATTCCTATATATAATACAATCAACTGAAAAATTTCTGTAAAACTATCTGCTCCACTTTGCAGACTGTTGATTATACTTTGTAAAACAATAATTTGTGTTGCTGGCAAAGAACCTAATATAACTGTTAGTCCTATATTAACCCCTAAATACCATTTATTATGCTCATAAACAAGAGACCAACTTTCTTTAATCATTTTTATTACTGTCTTAGTAATCTTTATTTTATCTCTTTTCATTCGTTTTAATCACTCTTTTCATTCGCTTTACAATTCTTCATAGTAGTCTTCTTAAAATCTTTATAGGTATATTGTAATGACCATCTTATTATGCGTGATAATTATATTATATTTAAATAATACTATCACTAGGGTAGTTATTTAATAAAATATTAAGGGATACAAAAAATGTATCCCTTAATTTCTCTTTATGGTTGTGGATAACTAGGTTCAATCATATCAATCATAAGGCGTGAGTCCGTTGCACTACCATCGCTACTAACTCTCCATTTCCCGCACGCGCATATACCACAACCACAAAATCCTCTAGGACTACGTTTACCACTTTGAGACATAATTGTATTGCTGTTTTGTTTTCCAATCAATGTTTTTTTCATGATATCCTCTCCCTTTTTAAAATATGTATATTAAATTACTAAACTCTGTAACCCTTTAAACTAAAAGAGGTTACAGATATATATGTTTTCCCCCAAACAAGGTATAATTAAATTTTCTATAAAAAAATCATTTCCTTAAAAGGAGAAAAACTATATAACAATATGAATCAACTTTGTCTTAATGAAAGTTTAATTATTGATGCTGCTAGATTTGAAGTTTATGTTACTTAAGATAACCCCAAATGCTTCAAGGTTATTTTAAAAGTTGTAAAAATCAAATCCTTCATTCAATGCTCATATTTAAGCATGTTATAAAATACATAAAAAATCTGATTTGCATTTTATACAAGAGTAAATTTTTCTCTCTATCTATAATACATAATAATCTATTTTGATAGCTTAATAAGCCTCTTTTATCATTTTTAGAATATTATTGAATGTGTTAAAATTTCCATTTATAACTTTTGATTTTGATAGCTTAATGTTATATTGGCTTTCAATATCACGTAAAATCAATACAAGAATTGCAGGTGTTATATTTAATTGAGCACCTAATAATGGTTTGTTTTTTAAGCTATCAGCCATATCAAAAGAAATTTTTGTATATTTTTTAAAAATATTTTCTAATTTTTTTTCGTTTTGCATAAAATATCCCCACTTTCCTATTACTCCGATAAATCTTCAATAATAGCATTAGTCATACGCTTAATATCTTTACATAGAAAAGTAAAATACATATTATCCTTTTTATAATTTTCACTATTCTTTAATACAAATTCATGTGGCAATGTTAAATACTGAACCTGCTTTGTTTCCTCTGTATTTTCATAATCTAGAACTTTATTTGTTATAGCGTGATATTTTACTTTGCTTCCTAACTTCTCTGAAATTTTTTCACCAATATTTATTAAGCTCGAACTAGGGATCTCACTATACATAGAGCACAGTATAACGCTATCCGCTGTAATTGCTTGAGATATGATATGTGCTATAGTACCTCCATGTCCTATATAGTAATTACTTAGCATAAGTACTTCTCCGGGTATTCCAATAATCAAGATATCCGGGTTTGTAGACAACTCATACTTTTTGATAAATTGATTTAATAAAATTATTTTCTTCTTAATAGATATTTGTTCATCATATAAGAAATCCGGTAAAGTAGGAATATCACATAATACACTATCAGCCCTAGATGTTAGCATCCCCACATTATACCCTTGCTGACATAATTCAGAATATAATTCTAATTGTACTTTAAATTTATCTGTCTCTTCAGTAATTCCTGCAACGAAAATTACCGGCATACTAAAATTAAATAAAATCTCGTTTAATTCCTCTGGAATATTTACATTGGCTTCATCTGCAAATAAAATCTGGCATTTATTTAAATTTTTACGAATTTCACATTTTTCATCTATAGATAGCTTTTTTGATATAATAATTTTTTTATCATAGACATTATTCATTAACGGTAATATATTCGTTTTAATATCTAACGGATATCTAGAATTAACTATAAAAATATTTGAACACTTACTTACTTCTTTTTCAAAATCTGATTTGACAACATACGATTTCTCTCCATAACTATATTCTTTCCCAGTTAGGCCCCACCCTCTGGGACTTATAAGTACGATTTCATCTCCAAGAGGCATTTGACTTAAAAATTGTAATACTGGTAAGAATGTTTTATCGAATGGATATATCATTATCTTCATATCTACTTCCCCCTCTAAATTAGATTTGAATTATTTCATGTTCTAAATCATAATTTAATTCCTTTAATATGCACAAAGTTTTCATTTTTTCTTCTAAATCACTACGGACTAAACTACATCTAGTTTTATTGTGTAAGCTATTTTTTTTATCAACATTATCAACATATAAAACGCAAATACTACAAAGTGAATAAGCCCAACAATTCTTACAAACATCTTGATTTATACATTCCACATTAAGCATTGAAGTGACTCGTTTTATATCTATTCCTGAAAAAAGGTCACCGATTTTATTTTCAACTCTAGTTTCTGAAACTTTTTCACATGGATAAAAGCCCCCATCTACAGTCATAAATAATCTTTTTTCGGAAGGCATACAGGGTCCTCCATGATGCCATTCATCTGGTAATTCCTCTCTTGTGTCTTTTACCATCTTTCTTTTAAAATTTACTAAACTCTCAAAAACGCTCTCCATTGCTCCAGATATTTTATAATTCTCAAGCCACCCAATTTTCGATAGAAGCGTCAAGAACTGTAGATATCCTTCTTCTATAATATAATCCTCCCCCATCTTTTTTTCAGCTTGAGTATATATACCACCATCAATTGAACATGTTATAAGGTTGTCTTTTGTTAAACAGTTATTTTTAAAAAATTGTTCTATCTCTAACACTCCATTTTGTGTTGTAAGCACAGCATTAAACTTTACATTTTTTTTATAATAATCAGGGTACTTCTTCTTTATCTTCTTCAAATTTTCCATTATTTTATCAAAGCTACCTTTATCCGAATATGCAAAATGTCTACTAAGATTATGGATATGAGAAGGACCATCTAAACTTATTGTAACTATGAAATTATTCTTATAAAAAAAATCAATTACTTCATCATTAATTAATGTCCCATTCGTTGTAATAGAATAATCTACTTTCTTTCCTTCTGTAGCTATTGTTGTATATTCTACGCATTGTTTGATTAATTCAAACTCTAATAATGGTTCTCCTCCATAAAAGCCTAGGTATAAATAGTTACAATCACTGGAATGTTTAACTAAAAAATCAATTCCTTTTTTTGCTATTTCGATATTCATTTTGCTCTCATTATGTGCACGATTATTATGACCTCCTGAATATACACAATATTCGCAACGCAAATTACAATTTTGTGTTACTTGTAACACTAGATAGTTTATTTTAGTATCAGTGAAATATTGAGCATACTTTGTTTGAGGATTTTTTGTACATTCTACTCTTTTTTTCTTGAGATAACCGTTAACTTTTAACTTTTCAATATACTTTTCCCCTATAGTAATATCTGCATCATTCAAATCTTCATTTCTTAAATATTTATAAACCGTCTCAGGAATATTAAGAATTTTATTCATATTTACATCATAGAAATACTTTTCTAAAGGAGTTTCAAATAAGTGGATAAAGTAATTATCGTTCATACCAATTCCTCCGTGATTTATTTTTGGATTTAAATATATTTAACTTAAAAATTTCATTAATTGAAATTGTAGATTCATAAGCTTTTTAGATATTATTTTTAATATGTCTTATAGCTTAGTTGTAAATTTATAGTAATAATTTAAATTATACATTATTTTCTAAAAATTTCAATATTTTTGATTTTTTAAAAATAAAAACCATTATTATTAATAAATTATATTTTTAAAGCATTCCTATAATCTTTTTCATATTTTGAATCTTAGGAGCTTCCTAACGTTTTTTGCTTTCTAAGTAAATGGCTTTGATCTGTATTTTTAATTTTTGACATTCTAATTGTCTATTTGAAGGTGCTCTAAACAGAGCCTTATAGTAAGGCTAATAGGCTAAGGGATAGGCTAAGGGACAGGTATACTGATTTTTTAAAAGTAATGTAGGATAAAAATGAACCTTTTTGATAAAAAACTCCACTTTATATATGGTGCACCAAATGAAAGGAGTTACAACACATTGACAAACAGACCGTTGGTATGATAATATACATACCAACGGTCTGTTTAAGGAGGTGTATTAAATGGCAAGAAATAAATATCCTGAGTTAACAGTAGAGAGGATTTTAGATGCTGCAACAGAGTTATTTTTTGAAAAAGGTTATGAAAACACAACCATACAAGATATTATTGATGCTCTTGATGGTTTAAGTAAAGGCGCTATTTATCATCATTTCAAATCAAAAGAAGAAATTATCATTGCAGTTACAGAAAGAATGAATAGGCAGATGGATGATCAACTTTTTGAGATTAAAAACCAAAGAGGACTTACCGGATTAGAAAAGCTGCGTAAATTTTTGATTTTAGCCATTGAAAATCCCAAGCAACAAGAATTTGCAAAAGCTATGCCCAACTTATTAAAAAATCCAAAGTTTTTAGCTTTGCAATTGAAAAGCAGCATTTATGATATAGCGGTAAAGGTTATTGAGCCTTTAATCAGAGAAGGCATAGAGGATGGAACTATTAAAACTGATTATCCAAAAGAACTTTCTCAAACTATTATTCTGCTTATAAATATATGGCTGAACCCTTTTGTGTTTTATTGCACGGAAGAGGAACTAAACAGGAAATACCTTTTTTTACAATCTTTAATGGAAGGTATAAATGTCCCTATTTTTGGCGATGAAAACCTTGCTCATTTGAAGCAACTGCGTAATTTTAGTAAAGAGTAATACCATAAAATAAATTGCCGAAAACGGCGTTTTATTTTACACATTAACATACCAAACGACGGTATAATAATTAGGAGAATTTTATGGAACAGCAATTTGTAATAAAGACAAGTAAGTTAAGTAAAAAATTTTTTAAAAGTAAATAAAATGGAGGTATTATAATATCGTGCATAACAAGTTATTTCATAAAGATTTTACATTGGTAGTCATAGGACAAATGATCTCCCTGCTTGGCAACGGGATTGTCCGCTTTGCACTGCCGTTATACCTTTTAAGTCAAACAGGTTCCACATCATTGTTTGGTATTGTAATGGCCATTTCCTTTCTTCCTATGATTGTTTTAATGCCCATAGGGGGTATTATTGCAGATAGAGTAAATAAGCGAAATATCATGGTAACACTTGATTTTTTAACTGCAGTTTTAATGGTACTGTTATATTTATTAATGGATAAAGTTGACTTAGTTTTTTTGGTTATTATCACCTTAATGCTTCTTTGTGGTATCCAGGGTGCGTATCAGCCTACAGTACAAGCAAGTATTCCCCTTTTACATGGTAAAGAGCATTTATTATCTGCAAATGCAATGATTAACCAAGTTAGTGCTTTTTCCAGCTTGGTAGCTCCAATTTTGGGAGGTATGCTGTTTGGACTTTGGAGAATGACTCCAATTATAATTGTAAGTGGCAGTTGTTTCTTTTTATCTGCTATTATGGAAATTTTTATTTATATTCCTTATTCCAAAAGTCAAATAAACCAAAATATCTTTCATATTGTAAAAATGGACTTTTTAGATAGCTTGGCATTTATGAGAAAAGAGAAACCCGTTATATTAAAAAGTATGGGTATTATATGTGCATTTAATTTGTTTTTAAGTTCAATGATTATTGTAGCTATACCTGTTTTCATTACACAAACGCTCCAGCTATCAGAGCTGTTATATGGTTTTTCACAAGGAGTATTGGCAGCTGGAGGGCTTGTAGGAGGTATAGTAGTGGGGGTATTTGCAAAAAAGCTAAACATTAAAAAACTTCATCTGCTCTTACTGACCTCTTCTATATTGCTTGTACCTATTGCGGGGGCCTTGTGGATTGGATTGCCCCCTTTGATAAGTTATTGGGTTATTAGCATAAGTTGCTTTTTTCTCATGAGTGTTGCAACACTGGTGACTGTGCAGATGCTTACCTTCATTCAAGAAGAAACGCCCATACACTTAAGAGGCAAGGTTATATCTTGCGTGATGACATTGTCAATGTGTGCTCAGCCACTTGGTCAAGCAATATATGGTTTTTTGTTCGATGCTTTTTGGATCGTTCCCCATTGGATTGTGCTTTTGACAGCATTGGCTTCAAGTAGTATCGCTTTATCATCAAAAAAAATATTTGAAAATTTAGGTTGATGACCAAAAGGATAGGTACTTTGATTCTTCCTTCTCTTAATCCTAAATTGTTAAACTCCTTAATTCCTAACTTCTAAAGAATTTTAATTCTTAAATTTTTTAGAAGTTTTATTTAAGTCTTCTAAAATTCCTTTATTTGAATAAAACCCAAGATCCTTATTATGTTGATATATAAAATACAGACTAGACTATAGAAACTAGGCAGGTAGTACCCCAAATAATATAAATTGGATCTACATAAACGTAGAAGATATTATTTCTCCATTTTTAATTTCAAATACCTCATTACACAAAAGAGTAATATCTTCTTTATTATGAGAGGTTAATAAAATTATTTTACCTTCTTCTTTCATTTTCATAAGAATCGACCGTACTATTTCTATACCTGTTTTATCAAGAGCATTAAAAGGTTCATCTAAAATAAGTAGTTCTGGATCTTCCATTATTGCTTGAGCAATTCCTAAGCGTTGTTTCATACCTAATGAATATTGTTTTACTGGTTTTGATGCATGTTCTTCTAGATGAAGTAATTTTAATATATTAAAAATTTGTTCATCTTCTATCTTATTTTTAATTTTAGATAACACTTTTAAATTTTCATATCCTGATAGATAATCTAAAAAAGCTGGTTTTTCAATTATCACTCCCATACTTTCAGGGAAAGATATATCTTTATGTAGTTTTTTTTCGTTGATAAAAATATCCCCATTGGTAGGAATAATTAATCCAGCAATTGCTTTAAATAACATGGTTTTACCAGAACCATTAATTCCAACAAACCCATATATATTATTTTTATCTAGTGATAAATTTATATTATTTAAAACATATTCATTTTTATATTTTTTACTCAAATTTTTTATTTCAATATACATTCACTCACCCCAAATCTATTCTATTTATTTCTTTTTGAATTAATCTATAGAGTATACAAGTAACTAAAAATGGGACAATAATTAATAATAACTTACTAATTCTAAGTTGTATTTCATAAAAGATCTTTCTCCCTTTTATAGCCTATATAAAATATAACCAATGTAATTATATACCAAGTCGATATTGCATATATAACATGAGTATTCGTTATAGGTATTGTCAAAGCAAATCTAGTTATAGGTTGAATGATATGTAATAAATCATAATGGAAATCTATACAATATATATAAATTGATGACATTATATATATTATAAAAGGTACTGCAATAACCATAAACTTATTTTTATATTTAATAAGTAAAGTTAATGAAAATGCTAACACAGAAAACATACCCCCTATTAAGGCGTTTATAATTATATAAACGAATTGATATAAGTATGCATTAGCATAAAATATATTTTCAAATGCTGATCCATTATCTGGAGGAATAACATTGTCACCCAAAACAAATGAATGTTGATAAGTTAATAACACTATCCCATAATTCAAAATCAAAATATAAAATATAGTGAAAAATCCTACAATATAATTAATAGTAAATTTTGATAATAAATAGCTCCACCTATTGCCACGGACAATTAAATTTATATGAAAATTATTCTTTTTTTCTATATAGTATTGTGTTGAAAATGCAAAAGATGCAATTATTGGCATAATAAAAAAGTATAAGTTTTTTAGAAAACCATCACTATTCTCTAAAAACAAATAATTAAATGCACTGGCTTTAAATTCCATAAATTCAAAGTGTATTGCTGATGAATGAGATATCATTATATCTATAAGTATCAAAGTAGTTAAAACACCATAATATATCTTGATACTTTTTCTCTTAAACAATTGATTTAAATCGTGTTTAAAATACATAGTAAAAGCATTCATTACACGCCTCTCCTTAATCATTACTTTAGTAAAGTATATATCAAGAGAGATTAGCTCTCAAACTTTCTCTCTTGATATCGTATTATCGTATGCGAAAATGATTAAATATTTATTTTAGTAAGCTGACCAGTCTCCTTTTGCATCTACTGTAACAGATGTGCTTACTGGATTTTGAACATTTAATTCAATTTTACTACCCTTTTTTCTTTGCATGTTCTCTTTAATATAAAAGTCACCACCTTCACTTACTTTTGTATATCAGTATATATTTCGCATATAAGTACATAATACCATGAAAATTTTAAAAAAATGTATAAATTTGTAATATGTGTATTTTTTTAAAAACTTAAAACAAATATTTTTAACAAAGAATCAAATAGAGAATCAAAGGGATAGGTGCCTTGATTCTCTTGATATATTTTTGTATATAAATTTTTTTAACATAGCTTCTATTTCTCCTTTAAAGCCATATTTTTGTAAATATTCAATTAAGGCTCTTTTCATAATTTCTATTTGAGGTATACTTTTTTTTACTAAATTATGGTAAAATCATAGGGAATGATTCTTTCCTGGGATTCTTTAATAAAAGGGTGATGATGTTTATGAAAAAAGATAAAGTAAAACATTATAGATTATTTATGACACTCATCTCAACAGAAATATTGTCTATTATAGTACTAAAGTTAACTTTAAAAGTTAGAAAAATAACATGATTTTCATGGTGGTATTTTTTATATTTGGAGCATAACTAAGTATGATTTTACATGAGAAGATTTTAATAAAAATTCTTTATAAATAATGGGGGTAATAAAAGTGTTAAAAATAAGAGCAATCTAGATTATATTCCTCTGAGTTTATTTTAAATATACCTTCCATTTTATCATTTAAAATATCTAGTTGTGGTATATTTTTAATTTTTAGAACTCCCTCTTTAGTTTCATTATCTTCTAATATATTATTCAAATTCAACCAATAACTCTGCATTTGATTATAATTGTATATATTTTTATCAACTAAAGCAGTTCTCTTTTTTATGAAATAATTGTTACATATATCACAAAAATTAATAAGCAAATACTTGTAAAAATATCTTTTTTATTTGTTGATGTTTTATAAGTATAATAGCAATCCAATGATATATATAATAATAACAATATTAAAAAAAGCTGTCGGAAAAGTACATAGTATTTTAATGTACTAGCTTGAATGAATAAATCATCTACGTATCTAATTGTTTTTAATATACACATAAATAATATGAAAAAAAATATAAATAGTCTATTACTTAATTTTTTATTTAAAATATTATTTTCAAAGATTTTTTTCAATACATCATTTTGTTTCAAAATCCTTCCCTCCCCTAACTATTAGTTTTAAATAACATCTTTATTTTAACATTATATGGTAAAAATTCATATGGTTATACATTTCTATTTCAGTTTCAACTATTCTTTAAATAACGCCAAAACGATTCCAACAAAATTTACTAAAAATATTATAATGCTATAATAAATTTAGATAATTTGTCAGTCAAACTAATGGGGAATTTGACTATGAAAAATCCCTTTAGAAAAGGAAGGTGATTCATTTTGAAAAGAATATTAGTATTTGTAGCCGTTGCAATATTGGTGGGACTTTTATATCATAAATTGTATCCAGTGAATAAAGCTGAGGAACAAGTCCAAAGGCCTCAAATTCAGAGTGAAAATTTGGAAGGCCATAAAATCAGCACATCGCCTAGTGGTAACAAGGAGATAATTTGTACTTCTAACAATCAACTAGTATTAATGACACGAGATGATAGCAAAGTATTCTTAAAAGATATCTACGAAAATTTTGCACCATTGTCTACTGATCCGTACTCAATATATAATCTTGAAGACTATCTTATTCAATGGTCAGAAAATGAAAAGTATATTTTTATAAAAGATAGTATTTATGATATAGATAAGGATAATCTAATATGTATAAAAGATAATATTATTTTCTCATGGGTAGGAAATAAAGGTTTCCATGTACCAGATGATGTAGGACTACCTCCATGTATCATTATTCCAGATCTATTTGCTATATCTGCATGATCTCCATTTCCATATGGTTGCATATTTACTCTTTTATATGGACAATAGGAAGATTCAGGATAACCTTTACCAGTGATACTTCCTCTATAAGTACCTGTAGGGGTATCTCCGTAACCGTTTTTTATCCACCACTTTGTATGATCATAATCATAAGGATATAACTTTCAATTGCCTTGCTTTTTATAATACATATAAGGGGATAGGGGCTTAAATAAAAATTCTAAAGAATTTAAAAATTTAAGGATTAAGAGAAGGAAGAATCAAGGTACCAGTCCTCGTGATTTCCTTCCCATGATTCCCTTTCTATTTTGAGAAACATTTGAAATTGAGGACCATATAATGCTAAAATGGGAAAGTATTATTTACACGTTCAACGAATAATTAAAGATGATACTATAAACATAACAATTTAAGTTCAAGATTTTAAATGAGGTGGTATAAAAATGAATAAATCAAAAGTAGAAACAGTAAATTTTTATAGTAATATACTTGGTAAAGAAATGTTAATGTTAGTGTATTTACCTGAATGTTATAATAGTTTAGCTCCTCTACCTGTATTATATTTCCTACATGGAAGAAGTGGGAGTGAAAATATAATGTTTCAAATAGATATAAACACTAAAGCTGATGGAATGATAAAAAATGGAAAAATGAAGCCTATGATCATTGTATGTCCAAGAATTGAAAACAGTAGGGGGTTGAATTCATCCTTAATTTGTAAAGAGGTATTTGACCCTGGAGATAATAACAGAATCATAAATTTAGGAATGTATGAAGATTACTTTATAAAAGAAATAGTACCTTTAACAGATAGAACTTTTAATACTATAAAAGATAGAAAAGGACGATATATAGGAGGGATATCTGGTGGGGGTTATACAGCTCTTCATAATGCATTTCGACACCAGCATATGTTTTCAAAAGTAGGAGGGCATATGCCTGCTTTAGAATTAAAACTTGAAGATGAAGATAAGCCATATTATAAAGACATGAGTGTATGGGAAAAGTATGATCCAATATATATTGCAAGAAACAATAATATCTCTTCGGATATTGATGTCTATCTTGATGCTGGAGACAAGGATGAAGGTAGATTTTATGAAGGCTGTTCAACTTTACATAAAATACTGAAAGTAAAAGGAATAAATTCTCAGAATTATATATTTACTGGTAATCATAGTGCTAAATATATACAATCAAATATTGAAAAATATCTAAAATTTTATGGATGTTAATATATGACGGACAAGTCTTGTGTAATTTATACGGCATATAAACCATTCTCTATAGAGCAATTGGTACAGTTCTTATATTACGTAGAAATATATAAAATCTCAATGAAATACAATATGAAGTCGATTATATATAAGCTCCTAGAGTTGATCTGGGAGCTTTGCTAATACATAAATTATTTATTTGAATTGTAAGACAATTCATGTTAAAAGTATATGCTATGAGTGAAAATTACTAAACTTTAGTTTACAAATACGATTTTAAAAAGTAAAAAAATTTTAGATAAAAATGAACCTTTTAGATAAAAAACTCCACTTTATATATGGTGCACCAAATGAAAGGAGTTACAACACAATGGTTGATATGAACTTAATTATTCGTTGCAAAACGGGTGACATGTCCGCATTTGAAGAACTATACGAAACCTACTCCACCAAAGCTCTCCGAACTGCCCTTTCAATTGTAAACAGGTATGATTTGGCAGAAGATATTCTTCAGGAAACTTTTTGTGAGTGTTTTCGTGATATAAAAAAGCTTCGTGCTCCCGAGGCCTTCACGGTTTGGTTTTACAAGATATTAGTCAGAAATAGCTGGAGGATGTTGTACAATGAAAAAAAATTCTCTCATAAACAGTTAAAAACCTGCGAAAGTATCATGAAAGATCCTCATGACTATTTTAAAGATATTGGAAGTAATGACCTTGTCAATGCAATCAATAGGCTGAGTTTACCTATGAAAACTACAGTAATACTTTATTACTACAATGACCTGCCCATCAAGGAGATCGCTAAAATTATGGGTTGCTTTCAGGGAACAGTAAAATCAAGGCTTTTCAACAGTAGAAAAATACTGGCAAAAGAGTTGAAGAAGCAGTCCACGGAATTTTCAGGAAGAGAATATATTTAAAAGGGGTGTGGGGTTTGAAGAATGATGAAAAGTTAAATTCAGAAATTAAGAAAGTTTTATTCAAAAGGGTAGAAGATATTCAGCCCAAAACTGGAGATTTTCATTTGATTAAAGAAAGATTATCAAGGAAGGAAGGAAATAAAGAGATGATGAAACGATATTATGATAAAATTTGTTATAAAATGAGACGACCCATTGCGTCCGTCTGCTGTGCTGCTTTGATGTTAGCATTGTTATGTACTTTTAATCCCTCAGTCAGAGCTTGGGCACAGGAAAGCATCCAAAAAATTTATGTTGTCGTCAAAGGAGAAGATGGTACGTATCAAACCAAGCAGACTGAAGCTAAAATAGAACAAGGACCAAAGATTAAGGTATTAGAGGATAAAGATATAGGCTTTAAGTATAAGGCTCCAAATACTATTGGGAAGAATTATACTTCAGATGAAGTAATCTCTGGTGATGCGTCAGGAAATTCTCATTCACTGTTTTACCGTAACGGTGATAGTGCATTTGTTCTTAACATGACCAATGAAGATTGGCTTATGTATTGTGCCAAAGCAAGTAAAGACAACAATAAAGAACTCAATATGGAGGGTATTACAGTGTATTATTTTGAAGAAGGTCGTGGAGACTATCCTATGATACAGGATTCTAATGGTAATTGGACACAGGATTTTACTCAGCCTCCAACTAAGATCAAAACGGTGCATAAATTTACATGGGAATACGAAGGAATAACTTATGAATTAAGTGATTTAGGGAATACCATTTCTAATGATGTTATGGAACAGGCAGTAGAAGATATTATCAAATATCAAATGGGAAAATAAAAATTTCTTAGGATTATAACACATTAAAAAAATTGTTTTAAGCCCTAAATAAGCTCTTACAACATACAATATAAAAGCTGTTTCATAGTAAAGCTCCTAAGAATTTAGGAGCTTTACTATTACTTGAAGAATCAAGGTACCTGTCCCTGTGATTCTCCTGCTGTTTTCATCTTATTTTATATCATAAAGTTTTTCATCCATTTTCTCTAAAAGAGGCATAGTATTCTTTACATGAAATATATACAACCTATGCATAGGTCTAGTCATAGCCACATACAAAAGCTTTATATCTAACTCTTGGTCAAGATATTTCTCTTCAAGATTTAAAATGAATACCACATCAAATTCTAACCCCTTAGCTAAGTAGGAAGGGACAATTACAACACCTGCTTCATAACTCTCTTCTTCTCCATTTAGTAAATGGGCTTGAATTTTTTTATTTTTATCTAAATATTTCTTTACTTTTAGACACTCATCCATTGTTTTACATAGTAATGCAATAGATTTAAAGTCTTCCTTTTGTAAACTCTGTACCTGTTTTTCTAATTGCTCAATAAGCTTAGGAGATGAATCAAAAGATTTTACTTGAGGTTTGTTACCATGACGAATAACAGGTTGTGCTAATACTATATTAGGATTTTCATATTGCTTGATGATTTCATTGGCTAAGTTCATAATCTCAATAGTTGTTCTATAGCTTTGCTCTAAAGTCATATAATTGCTTTTTCCTTTAGTAAAGATTTGTTCTAATACTTCATTCCAATTGTCTATAGCTCTATAGGAATGGATTCCTTGAGACAAATCTCCTAATAATGTAAACATTTCTGTATTGAGTATCTTTCGCAAAGCATAAAATTGAAATAAACTAAAATCTTGCGCTTCATCTATGACCACATTATTAATGGTTATATTTTTTTCAAATCCAAATATTCTATGTTTTAGATATGCAAGGGGTGCTAGATCTTCTACCTCAATTTTTTTATGACCTAACAATTCTTTAGAATAATTGCAAAGATATTGAATTTTTTCTTTTTCTATCTTGTGATTTAAGTATTTTTCGAAGCTTTTTTCTTTCGTTATAATCTCTTGATAATAATAAAGCAAATCTTTTTTTGGAAATTTGTTCATATATTTTTTGACTAAGTTTTTGATGTCATTTTTCATACATTGAAGCTTTTCATCTCTTTCATCTATTAAAGCTACAATCTTTAATCGTCTTTCTTCAGATGGTTCTACATTCTCTCTCATATACTCAATTTGTTGATTATAATTATTTTCTATTTCTTCTAATAAATGAGGCTTTTCATACTTTAATTTATTAGATAAACTTTTTTTCACTTCAGCCATTCTCTTATATAAAGGTAGATGTTTGTATCCTTTGAATAATGCCTTAATTTTCTTTGCTGTAAAAAAGATATGGTTTTCTAGCTGAAAATTCTCTTTAGGTGTGAAGTCTTCCTCTAAATCCTCTACATAAGCATCAATTAAATCTTTAAAAGTCAAAGAACCTTTAAAAGATGCTGCCCACTGTATAAGTTCATTTTTTGTAGAACTTTTATCATCATTTTTTGTATGAATGAGTGTTATTAATTTTTCATCTGTATTGATTAACTTATGCTTAATTCCTATGATTTCTTTCATAAAATCAATAAAGGTTGTTTGCTTTACTTGCTCAACACCTAATTCTGGTAATACTTCTGAAATATAATTGATAAACAACTTATTAGGTGCAATAATCATAAAATTATCAGGATCAAAAGTTTCTTCATAGGTATAAATAAAGTATGCAATTCTGTGTAAAGCAATAGTTGTCTTTCCGCTTCCTGCTACTCCTTGAACAACTAAAGGTTTGTCCATATCTGCTCGGATCACTCGATTTTGCTCCCCTTGAATGGTAGAAGCAATATCTTTTAATTTTTTTTCTGCATGGGCATCCAAAGAAGCTTGTAAAAATGTATCTGTAGTTGTAATGTCAATATCTAATATATTTTCTAAATTTCCATTCTCAATAGAAAACTGTCTTTTTAAAAGCATTTCTCCCTCTTGTATGTCTGTTTCCGTTTGATAAGAAACTTCCCCTAAACGCCCTTCATAATATACATTGGCAATAGGAGATCTCCAATCTACTATAAGTGGAATATTATCCTCCGCTGTAGATAAAGACATTTTTCCAATATAAACTTTATCTAGTTTTTCACTATTTTTTTGCTTAAAATCAATTCGAGCAAAATAAGGTTTTTTTGTGGCTCTTATAAGATGATCATAGTTTTTTTCTGCTATCTCCATAAATTTTGTATTTACCAATATACTAATATAACTCTGGCTACTATCAAGATAGTCTAAGTTTACCATGGCATCATGGATATTCTCCTTGTAGAGAGTTTTATATTCTTCTGTAGCATCAATAGTTCTCTTTATATAATCAATAGTATAATCTAATCTTTCTTTTTCTTCTGTATACGCTGGATGATTCTTTACTGACATAAATTCACTCCTCTTAAAAACATACACCACTTTGATACTTGCAAAACAATAGATTGTAGATATTAAGCTTTAATCTGATTTCTTTTAGTTTGTTAATAGTTTCTTTTGTAACAGATTTATTTTCCCAAAGCTGACAAGTATATTTTACCCACATTTCAAGTAATTCGTCTATTGATATATTCACTATTTTTCCTCCCAGTTTATGATTTTTATGTGCTTATCATAATAGGACCCCTCAATAATCTCTATGTTATAATCTTTCTCCACGCTTTTGTTTTTCTATAAATTCTGCTAGATCACTTCTTTTTACTCTCCAATGTCGTCCAATTTTAAACCCTGGTATTTTTCCCTCTTGTACAAACTTATAAGTAGTTACTTCACTGATTTTTAAATAATCAGCAACTTCGCTTACAGTCATAATCTCATCCTCTTGATGATAGTTATTTTTCATTTCATATCTTCCCTTCTTCAAATTGAATTAGCGAATCAATTATTTTTATTCGTCTTAAATCCTCCCTTATTAATATTTACTAAATTTATTATATATAAATTGTTATTTTAAAACAAGGTGATTTATAAATGGCGTTGATTCTTTATTGTTAATTTGTTATAATTTCAATACAATATAATTAATTATAAATAATTATATTAAAAATAGAAAGGATGATGAAATGAAATATACAGGAGAACGAATAATTCCTAAATTAATGAATCCTAAAAATGGACTTCTTATTGAACATACAGCTAGATATGAATTTGCCCTTCTTTCTTGGATAAGACTTCATGAATCTTTTAAAAAAAATAGAAATAATATAAAAGAACTACAAAGTGATTTAGACAAACTTGTCCAATATCTTTTGACCCAACATATAAAGGAGTTAGAAATTATATACAAATCTTCTGATTATTATACATTGCAATTTCTTAAAGAAGGACAAACCTGTATAAAGCAGTTTAAAACTGAAGAAGTAGAACTTCATATTTAAGGTAAATTTTACAAATCCTTTTTCATATTTATTATTTAAATTTTAGATACACACTGAATTTATAGAAGGAAGGTACAATTCCTGATTTGTATGAATACTATCTTTTAGTTTTCAAGTTATAGATATACTGAAGGGTCTATTCTCTACCAATTTCTCTTTTAAATACTACTGAACCATCCTCTGATTTTGGAATCCATCCTACTCCCACATGAGGTTTCTTCAAAATACCTATAAGTTCCCATCCTTCTTCTCCATAGTTATTCAGTTCATTTTGCAAATTAGAATGATCACCTATATTTTGCATAGAATTGATTTCGACAACTTTATATTCCCATTTCATATATCTTAATCTCTCCTTTCCTTAATTTTAATAAAGATATAATCAATAAATTCATCCATTATTTTTCTATTGTTTCAGTTGGAAACCACCCTCTTGTATTATTAGCTATTTTAACGAGAGTTAGCATGATAGGTACTTCAGTTAAAACACCCACTACAGTAGCAAGAGCTGCTCCTGACTTTAATCCAAACAATGATATAGCAACTGCAACAGCTAATTCGAAGAAATTACTTGCCCCAATCATACCTGCTGGCGAAGCAACATTATGAGGTAGTTTCCATAATTTAGCCCATCCATAAGCAATACTAAATATTAAAAATGTTTGGATTGTAAGTGGTACTGCAATCAGTAAAATATGAAGTGGGTTATTGATGATAATCTCTCCTTGGAATGAGAAAATAATAACTAAAGTTAAAAGCAATCCTATAATCGTTATATTATTGAATTTTTTTAAAAACACATCATTAAAATAATCTATCCCTTTATTTTTTATAACAGATTTTCTCGTTACATATCCAGCTGTAAGAGGAATAACAACAAATAATATAGTTGATAAAATTAATGTTTCATAAGGAACAGTAACATTACTAATTCCTAATAAAAAGACTACAATAGGTGTAAAGGCTATTAGTATAATCAAATCATTTACTGCTACTTGAACTAACGTATAAGCTGGATCTCCTTTAGTAAGATAACTCCATACAAATACCATGGCCGTACACGGTGCTGCTCCTAATAATACTGCACCAGCTAAATACTCCGTAGCAAGAGAATCTGGAATAAACGATTGAAACACAACTTTTAAGAAAAATGCAGCTATGAAATACATTGTAAATGGTTTTATCAACCAGTTGGTAACACATGTAACTACTAATCCTTTAGGCTTTTTCGTCACCCCAACTATACTACTAAAATCAATCTTTAACATCATTGGATATATCATAAGCCAAATTAAAATAGCAACTGGTATAGATACATTATAGTATTCAAATTGATTTAAAGTTTCAGGTATCTGAGGAATAAATTGACCAATAAGTATTCCTACTACAATACAAAGTGCTACCCATATAGTAAGATATCTCTCAAATACCCCAAGACCTTTCTTTTCTTTTTTATTTTCTAAAGACATGCCTACCCCTCCTTAAGGACTATTGATTCTTCTCTCATGATTCTAAATAATTTGTGAAGGTTAGTAGTCTGTATTTTAACTTAGATCAATTTTATTCGTCTTAATTCTATTTGCCAGGTCTTTAACCTTTTCTTCAATAATTTTTGCTACTTTAATAAATTCTTCATCGCTTTTACCAGTAGGATCTTCTAATCCCCAATCTTCTGTATGTTTTGCTGGTAAAAACGGACAAATTACATTGCATCCCATTTTTACTACAATATCAACTTCTGGGATAGTATCAAGTAATTTAGACCTGTGTGATTGATTCATATCAATATCATACAAATCTTTCATAATCCTTACTGCATCTTGATTGATTTGTGATTTGGTTTCTGTCCCTGCAGAATAGGAAACAAACACATCTGATGCAAATAGTTTGCCTAATGCTTCTGCCATTTGAGATCTACAAGAATTGTGAACACATATAAATGCTACTTTGGGCTTCATCCTATCACACTCCTTCCAATAAAATTTTTTCTAGTTTATCAAATCAGCAAGTCTTTTACCCTTCACTTCTTCAGGTATCCACTCTATAAGTGCAAAGTATCCTTTAGATATTTCATTTACTTTATTAATCCACTGTACTTCATTACTTGCTTTTGCTTTTAAAATAGTATTGGTTGTATTTGCTGCATAAAAGCTTGAATTGATGACCCACCATTTACTATGAATGTCTGCCCTGTTCAAATCTTTTTGTAATCTTATGGCTTCATAAACTGGAGTCGTTTCAGCTAATGTTACAATAATGACTTCTGTTTCATCTTCATTTCTAAGCTTAGGTAAAAGCTTCTTAATTGATTCTGGAATATCTCCTTGAGAACGCTGAATTTCTTTATGATAACTTTGAGTAGAATCTAAAAGCAATAGTGTATGTCCTGTTGGTGCTGTATCAATAACTACAACTTCATTTTCTGACTTTTCAACTATTTCTGCAAAGGCTCTAAACACTGCTATTTCTTGAGTACAAGGGGATCTTAAGTCTTCTTCAACATAAGCAATATCATCTTGGGTCATTGTTTTTCTTGCTTTACTTAACACCTCTTCTTTATATTTTTGAAGCTCTTCTTTTTCATCTATATGACTTAAAGTGATTCCAGAACTTTCGTCTAATACAAATTTCAAATGGGCTGCTGGATCAGTAGTTGTCAAATGCACTTTCTTTCCCTTTTTGGCTAATCCTATAGCAATTGCAGCAGCTATTGTAGTTTTACCTACACCACCTTTACCCATTGTAAATATTACTTTTTTATCATTGTGATATAAATCTTGTATTATATTGTTTAATTTAGGTATATCATTAGTATTTAGTGTTTGGTGATCATATTTGATATTGTTATCTTTTAAGAATGCTCTTACATTTTCTAAACCTGTTACATTATAAGGTCTTAGTGGAATTTCAAAAATATCTAATTTAGTTAGATGTTTTGGAATATCCTTTAGGGCATTTTGTTGTTTCTTAAAAATTGCATTTGAAAGACTATCGTTATGATCATGCAACACTCCATTAATAACTAATATTTGATTATTTATTCCTATATCTTGAAGCTCTATAAATGCCCTTTCTGCTTCTTTCAAAGGAGATATTTCAGGACGAGATACAAGTATAAGTGTAGTTTTTTCTTTATCAGCTAAAGCACTTACTGCATTTTTATAGATTTCTTTTTTACTTTCAAGTCCTGAAAGCTGTCCTAAACATGATGCTCCATGAGTGCTTTCACTAATAAAGTTGCTCCACGCTGATGGAAGTTGAAGCATTCGTAGCGTATGTCCTGTCGGTGCCGTGTCAAATATAATATGATCATACTCTTTTGCAGCTTTTTGATCTGTTATAAAGGTTGAAAATTCATTAAATGCAGCAATCTCTACAGTACATGAACCTGAAAGCTGTTCCTCCATATTTTTCAAAACTACTTCTGGCAATTTGCCTCGATAAGGAGCGATTACACTTTCTCTATATTCAGCAGCAGCTTTTTCTGGTTCGAAGTTTGCCACTACTAAATTTGGAACTTCTTTTATAGCAACTCCTTTATTGTTTAATTCTGTATTAAAAACATCTTGAAGGTTTGAAGCTGGATCTGTGCTAATAAGCATAATTTTTTTACCCTCATCCGCTAAAGTTACAGCTACAGCACAAGCTGTTGAAGTCTTTCCAACTCCACCTTTTCCAGTAAAGAACAAATATTTTGTTAAGTTTATATCTTCCAAAGTAAATTCTTTAAACATTTATACCCCTCTTTTCTATTTTAACAACATTCACCTCTACATCCACAGTCTTTAGATGGTTTTTTCATAGTAGCTTTCAAATAATCTTCTGATACATCCAATAGCTTGCAAAATTCTTTATTAGTTGGATATTCCTTTGTTTTTACCACACTGCCATCAACCATTGTAACTGGAAGTACATCTACTCCCTCTTCATTTAATATTTTATTTATTTCCTTGTTATCAACAAATATTTGTGGGTTACTAGTTAGGTTATACCTCTCAACGAATACTCCATTATTTTTTAAATTGTTTATTATTGTAGAAATTCTTAATAATTCAGAATCTACAGATGGTCCACAAACTCCTGTTGAGCAACACATAGCTGGATCAAAAATGATCATTTTTTTCATATTCATTCACTCCTTTATTTACATTCACTTTTATATTTATCTTTACAAATACATTCATCTGTATCTGTTATAAGATTCATAAGAAATAAAATAAGTTTGTTGCAATTTGAATTATTGAGTGAATAATAACTCCATAATCCATCTTTTCTAGATTTTACAAGCCCACATTCCATTAAAACCTTCATATGATGTGAAAGTGTCGGTTGAGTAAATTCAAAATGTTCTAATATGTCACAGGCACACTTTTCTCCACAGGACAATATATCCATTATTTTCAATCTGTTTCCATCTGATAGTGCTTTGATAATTTTTGCATTATCATCATATTTTAATCCCACTTAGCCACCTCCTATATAGATATGTATCTATATATAATATATCTAATTTCCTAGAAATATTCAACTACTCCTAGGCTCAATAGCATTTTAATTAACCTTTATATATATGTATATCTATATATACCTATATTATTCAAGAGAAATAGTAAATGTGAACGTGAAAATAAAACGACTAAATATAGTATTCCCTTTTTCCCTCAACTTATATACAACAGTAAGTCCACTAAGAAAGATAAACTTTTATTTGCTAAGTATGGATAAGTCGGAAATTTTGGCGAGACCCCTACTTGAAGAAATCAAAGTACCTGCCCCCTGTGATTTACCTAAAAAATGTAAAAAATAAATGCTTCACCTGAAAATACACAAACAATGATTATGATAAATGGTTCATACAAACCAGAGATCTTAATGCTAAGAATTTAAACTTTCTAGTCATATTTAACCCCTAAAATTTCAAATAAAATAAAGGAATTTTCATTCTTATATAGAAAAGAATAAAGGAATTTAAGAAGTTAAGAAGTTAAAAATTTTGGAAGTGAAGAACTTAAAGTAAAAAGAAGCATCAAAGATAATAGAAAGATTATGAATATGTAATGGGGGTGTTTATAATGAAAAAATTGTTATTTATTTTTGTCTGCATAGTAGTTATAATTACTGGTTGCAACACAAATAAGGAAAGCATAGAAACGAAGGATGAAAATACTAAAAACAAAACGATAGATAAAGTAAACAGTGTAAAAGAATCTGGCAATAGTGATATGGAAGTAAAAGAAGAAAAAATTCATGAACAAACTAATATAGAATATACAAAAGACTATATTTTCCCCAAAAGTGATACAGTAAAGTTAACTTTCCAAGATATATATGATATTGACTTTGAAAATCTTGACGTAGCTAAAAATGAAATATATGCCAGAAAGGGTTATATATTTCAATCAAAGAAGTTTTCAAACTATTTTAGTAAAAAAGAATGGTATCATCCAAACGAAAACTTTACTACAAAAGAATTAACCCCTATAGAAATGTATAATATAAACTTGCTATCTTATTTTGAAAATTTGGAGGATATGTATGAAGAAGTAAGAAATAAAACAAATGGTTCTAAATTAAAGCAGAAGATAGACATATATGATAGGAATAAAGAAATATATGTAGATCTTAATGGGGATGGAGTAAAAGAAAAAATATCATATAAAATTAATATGAAAGATTCTTACTGTAGTGGAGGTACTCTTTTTATTGATGATCAAAAAATACAGTTAGACGGGTATAGCTTTTTAAATTCCTTTGCCATAGTTGATATCAATGTAAAAGATCATATTAAGGAAATTGTTATTAGTGATGAAGGGCCAAGTAGTGATTACACGTCTCAATTTTTCTATTATGATGGGAATAAAATCCATAAAATGGGTGAAGTGGGAGGACTATATGATTATGGTATACAGATAAATGGTCTTGGGAAATTTAGTGCCATGTCAAGAGCGGATATATTACAAACTTGGTTTTTTGATAGATTATATAAATTAGATTCTAATCATAAGATCGTTGAAATTAAGCAAGATGTGTTTAATACGAATTCTTTTGTTTTTGTAAAAAAACCACTTAAAGTATATGTAAGTCCAGATACTCAATCAAATTCCTTTATCCTCAAGGAAGCAACAGTAGTCAATATAGTGGGTACGGATAATAAAGAATGGTGCTTAGTGGAGACAAAGAAAGGTAAGAGGGGATGGTTTTCTGTTGATGATGATGAAAAAATAAAAGGCACAAATTTACGTACTACAGAATTTTTTATTGGATTATGCTTTGCTGATTAAAAGAAATCAAAGAATCAAGGTATCTGTATCCTTGATTCTCTATTTCTATAATTTAAATTGTTAAAAAATGTAACTTAATTATGGTATAATAGGGGTGAAAATTAATTATCATTGTTACATATATAAAAATTCAATACAGAGCAAATATGGGTTACAGGAATTTTGTTTTTAAAACAATATATCTAGCCTGAGTTCATACGATTTCTAATAATTGATAATACTGTAATTCTATTGTAAATAATTTTTAAATAAAATAAGATAACTTAATATAACTATTTACAATATAATTAATAAAAAGTGGGTGAATATATGAACAATATGTTAAATAAAGATAAATTCATAAATTTTTACAATAAAAGAATTAAATTATTTAATACAATATTCTCAATTATATTCATATTAAAATGTAGTTATAGAGGTAGATTCGCTTGGTTATTTAGCATTTCTGTTATTTTTTTACTCTTATTAAATTTCATATATTTTAATATTCAAAAGAGATTATTAGAAAGTATTCTATTTGGAAGTTTACTAGTTGGGTTATTAATATTTTATATTGTTTTTTATTCTAAATTCTTCTGTCCTAATTTCTGATATATATTTTATTATCTATATTATTAAACGTATTTTATAAAATTTAAATTAACTTTGTGTATGACTTACATTTATCACAACAATATCAAAAACTCTGTCGAAATAGTTGAATTTAAATTGTCTCCTTGATTCCCTCACCTTTGATTTATTCCCTTATTAAATATTACATTGCTTTATTTTGATTGTTATGTAGTCTGTAATAATAAAATGGTTTCTCTTCAGTTTCACCAGAATTAAGTATCATTCTTGTTTCAATCTTTACAAATCCACATTTTTCAACAACCCTTTGAGAAGAGAAATTATCTAACTCAACTATTGCAATTAGATAATCAATATTTAAAATATTAAAAGCCCATTGTGTCATGGCTTTTGCTGCTTCGCTTATATATCCGCTATTGCTATATTTTTCTGAAATAAAGTAGGCAATTTCAATTTCATTATCCATCTCTTCCTTATTTCCTATCCCAATCATTCCAATTATTCTTCTGTTTGTTTTGAGGGTAACTGCAAGCATTATTCTTGCAGTCGCTCTTGTTGCTAAAGAATATTGTTTTTCAACCCAACCTATCCAATCTTTTCTTGTATCTACAGAACATTCCCAGTCAGGCATCCATTTTAGGATATATGCTTCGTTGCAGATTTTATGTAACTCTATTGTATCATTTACTGAAAATTGTCTTAATATTAGTCTTTCTGTTTCTATACAAATACTCATTTTTACACCTCTTTTTTAATTTACTAATTACAAATAAACTTCGTCTTATTAGACAATTGCACATTATTATTTTATCATATAGGGGGAAGCACGAGATGTATAAATATATTAATATTTACCATATAATACTAAAATGAGAAAAATGAATCAAAAAGGAATCAAAAAGAACAAATCAAAGGGACAGATACTTTGATTTTATCTATCTTATTTTTATTTTAAAGTTCTTTACTTCTTAAATTCTTTGGAAGTTTTATTTTAACCTTCTTAACTTCCTATATTTTTTCTTGTTCATACACTTACTCTTAATAGCTAAATGCCATAACTGTATAGCTTCCATAAACCTAGTGTACAATTTTTATTAGAAATGTTATGATGCATAATATGGAAATTATATATAATTCAGAAATGAGGAATGTTATATGAAAAATATAAATGCAAAAAAATTAGTAGGATTTGTTGGGGGGATTTGTTTAATCTTTTCTTTATCAAGTCATACTACCTTTGCAAAGGTAGTTGAAGGAAATCCAGTTTTTATAAGTGATTCAGTTTATAGCACTGATGGGTTGGAGGATAGCCTGATTTATCACTTTGCAGAACAAGAAGCAATTAAAATCAATGATGACAGACCTTTGCTGATGGTAAAGGGTACTTTTCTAGCTGCACATACAATGACTCAAAATAATCGTGTATTCATCCCATTAAGAGTTGTTGCTGAAGGATTAGATGCAAAAGTAGACTGGAATCCAGACAATCAAACCATTACAATCACAAAAGATAACATTCATTTATTACTTACTATCAATAAGAAAGAAATAAAAGTAAATGATGAGATACATCAATTGGAAGCATTCCCTATTCTTATAAACAATACAACTTATGTGCCATTGAGATTTGTTGCAGAATATTTAGGTTATGAAGTAGGTTATGAAGTAGGCAGTTTTCAAAAAAAACAAGCTTCTGTATTTCACAATTCAGTAGTATGGATAGATACTAAAAAAAATCAAGGATCCCATGAACAAGGTTTGAAGGAAACTAAAAATCTATTGTTCCATTTACTAGAAATAGGAGAAAAAGAAAAAGCTGGATTAGAAAACAGTCCATTTAATAATCAGATAGATTATTTCCTTGGAATGATACCAAGGATTAAAGAAGATATTGAAAATATTCATTATACATACTCAATAGGAAGATATGATGTATTTCAATGTCAGTCTAAAAGTGATCCATCTTCTTATAACCTTCCTATTATTTTTGATACTTCTTCAGGAAAAATATATGCTGTATCTTATGTATATCCAACTTATTCTGTTTACGAGATTCAAAAAGATGATATTGAGTTTTTCTTAAAATATTATGTATTTGGATAAAAAATTAAACTAATGCTGGCTCTCTCATGTCAATACATAAATTTTAAACATAAAATCAAGGGAAATCAAGGGGGGAAATCAAGGGGAAATCAAGGGGACAGGGGGGAAATCAAGGGGACAGGTACCTTGATTCTATCCATCATCTCTTATCTAAGTTTTTATAGTTGCTGTTGAACTGAATCAATAACATATTTAAAAAGGCTTAGTTTAAACTCTCTGGAATTGAACTCTCTTTT
>NZ_RYYS01000112.1 GCF_004138215.1 Anaerophilus nitritigenes | reverse complement strand
ACAGTCTACGTGTGCGTAGTGTCTGTTTGGTGTTTCATACTCAACGTGTGATGTTGAAATTGTGATTCCTCTTTCTTTTTCTTCTGGTGCTTTATCAATGTTATCAAATGCTACTGCTGATCCTGTTCCATATCTTGTGTTTAATGTTGTTGTAATTGCTGCTGTTAAAGTTGTTTTACCGTGGTCTACGTGACCTATTGTTCCTATATTTACGTGAGGTTTACTTCTTTCAAATTTAGTTTTTGCCATTTTTTTCTCCTCCTTTTAAGTACAATGCAATTTTTTTGCATCTATAATTAAAATTCAAGTATGTTGTCAGACAAAAGTCTGACAACATACTATTTACCATTCATAATTTTTTCTGCTATACTTGTTGGAAGTTGCTCGAAGTGATCAAATTGCATTACATATACTCCACGACCTTGTGTTTTAGAACGAAGGTCTGTTGCATATCCAAACATTTCAGATAGTGGTACATATCCTCTTACAACTTGAGCTCCTGATCTCGCTTCCATACCTTCGATTCTACCACGTCTTGAGTTGATATCTCCTATAACATCTCCCATATATTCTTCTGGGACAGTAACTTCAACTTTAAAGTATGGTTCTAAAATTGCTGGTTTTGCTTTTCTCATAGCTTCTTTAAACGCCATAGATCCAGCGATTTTAAATGCCATTTCAGATGAGTCAACTTCATGGTAAGATCCATCATACAATTCAACTTTTACATCTACTACTGGATATCCTGCAAGCACACCATTTTTCATTGCTTCTTGAATACCTGCATCAACGTGTTGGATATATTCTCTTGGAATTGCCCCTCCAACAACAGCATTGACAAATTCATATCCTTCTCCTGGTTCTCTTGGCATAACTCTAAGTTTAACGTGACCATATTGTCCACGTCCACCAGATTGACGTGCATATTTTGTATCCACATCTGTAGGAATAGTAATCGTTTCTTTGTAAGCAACTTGTGGTTTACCAACATTTGCTTCCACTTTGAACTCTCTTAACATCCTATCTACGATAATATCAAGATGAAGTTCTCCCATTCCAGCAATAATAGTTTGACCTGTTTCTGTATTCGTAAAAGTTCTAAAAGTTGGATCTTCTTCAGCAAGTTTTGCTAAAGCAGCCCCCATTTTTTCTTGTCCTGCTTTTGTTTTAGGTTCAATAGCGATTTCAATAACTGGCTCTGGGAATTCCATAGATTCTAGAATAATCGCATGACTTTGATCACATAAAGTATCTCCAGTTGTTGTATCTTTTAATCCAACTGCTGCTGCAATATCTCCAGCATATACTTCTGTAATATCTTCTCTTGTGTTGGCATGCATTTGAAGAATGCGTCCAATTCTTTCTTTTTTACCTTTTGTAGAATTATATACATAAGATCCTGATTGTAAAACTCCTGAGTATACTCTAAAGAAAGCTAATTTCCCTACATATGGATCTGCCATGATTTTAAAAGCCAATGCAGCGAATGGTTCTTTGTCATCTGCTTTTCTTTCGTCTTCTTCTTGAGTGTCAGGTAAAAGTCCTTTGATTGCTGGAATATCTAGTGGTGATGGCATAAATTCTACTACAGCATCAAGCATTAACTGAACGCCTTTATTTCTGTAAGCCGTACCACAACATACAGGAACCATTTTACCATCGATTGTTAATTGTCTGATTGCTTTTTTGATTTCTTCTATAGTAAATTCTTCTCCTTCAAGATATTTCATCATTAATTCTTCATCAGCTTCAGCTACAGCTTCTAATAATTCCATTCTGTATTCTTCGGCTTGATCCTTCATATCATCAGGGATTTCTGTAACCTCTATTTCTTTTCCTAAATCATCTTTATAGATTCTTGCATTCATTTCAAGTAAATCTACAATTCCTACAAAGGCATCTTCTGCACCTATAGGTAGTTGAATAGGAACTGCATTTGCTTTTAATCTATCTTTCATCATATTTACAACATTAAAAAAGTTTGCTCCCATAATATCCATTTTGTTTACAAATGCCATTCTAGGAACTCCATATTTTTCAGCTTGACGCCAAACTGTTTCTGATTGTGGTTCAACTCCACCTTTAGCACAGAAAACAGCTACAGTACCATCAAGTACACGAAGTGATCTTTCCACCTCAACAGTAAAGTCCACGTGTCCCGGTGTGTCAATGATATTAATTCTGTGGTCTTTCCATTGACAAGTTGTAGCAGCAGAGGTAATTGTGATTCCTCTTTCTTGTTCCTGCTCCATCCAGTCCATTTGAGCTCCACCTTCGTGTGTTTCTCCTATTTTATGAGTTTTACCTGTATAGAATAAAATTCTTTCAGTAGTTGTTGTTTTTCCCGCATCAATATGGGCCATAATCCCTATATTACGAGTTTTTTGTAAAGGAAACTGTCTAGGCACAATTTCTCCTCCTTTCTAGTATCGGTATTGCTACAGAAAATATTGTCTCCATTTTGGGAGACAATATAACATAAAAGAAATAATTACCATCTATAATGTGCAAATGCTTTATTCGCTTCTGCCATTTTATGAGTATCTTCTTTCTTTTTAACAGATGCTCCTGTATTATTTGCAGCATCCATAATCTCTTTTGCTAATCTTTCTTCCATACTCTTTTCTCCTCTTTTACGAGAATATAGAGTTAACCATCTCAGTCCTAATGTTTGTCTTCTTTCAGGTCTTACCTCAATCGGAACTTGGTAGTTTGCACCACCCACACGTCTTGCTTTTACTTCTAGAACAGGCATAATATTGTTCATTGCTTTTTCAAATACTTCCAAAGCTTCTTCTCCAGTTTGTTCTTGAATCGCTTTGAATGCATTGTAAACAAGGCTTTGTGCAGTTCCTTTTTTACCATCTAACATAATGCTATTGATTAATTTTGTCACCACTTTGCTTCCATATACTGGATCTGGTAACACTTCTCTCTTGGGTACATTTCCTTTTCTTGGCACTTTTCTTCCCTCCTTAACATGAATTTCTCTCATCGGTACTCGACAACCTTGCAGATTGCCGCCGTGCGCTCAAATATATATTAAAGCCCACCCTTAAGATGGGCATATTCTCGCTCGACGATCAATTATTTTTTAGGTTTTTTTGCACCATACTTAGATCTTGCTTGTCCTCTGTCTTTTACTCCTGCAGTATCAAGGGTACCTCTTACAATGTGGTATCTAACTCCTGGTAAGTCTTTTACCCTACCACCTCTAATTAATACAACGCTATGTTCTTGCAAATTGTGACCAATACCTGGTATATAAGCACTTACTTCTATACCGTTTGTAAGTCTTACTCTGGCAACTTTTCTTAACGCTGAGTTAGGTTTTTTAGGAGTTACAGTTTTTACTGATGTACAAACTCCTCTTTTTTGAGGTGCGCTCATTTTTGTAGCTTTTCTTTGTAATGAGTTAAATCCTCTTTGAAGTGCTGGAGCAGTTGATTTGTATTCAACTTTTTCTCTTGACTTACGTACTAATTGGTTAATTGTAGGCATACTATACACCTCCTTCCAATATTAAAAAACTAGTTTATTTTTCATAGGAATTCCTATGCTTACTACCTATACGTGTATACATCACTTTAATATAACTGCTGTAGCAGCTTTCACACTAATTCCACAAGCTTTTCCAAGTTTATGCATAGACTCTGCATAAACAATTTGAACATGTTTTTTCTTAGCTACGTCTTCTATGCTTCTGATGACATGTTTTTCTGCATCTTTAGCAATAAATAAAGTTTCTACTTGTTCTTCTTTAATTGCCTTTAACGCTTGTTTGGTACCTACTACTAATTTTTTGCTTTTTTTCAATTCTTCCAACATATGATTCATATAGTTTCCTCCTTTATTAAACACCTGAAAGATTATGTGAATTCACATAATCTTTCTTAGTATTCAAAAAGTCCACTATCTATTATTTTACACACTATAACATTTTAGCATTAGAGCTTTATGCTGTCAACTAATAGTTTTTGATTTTTATTCTGCAGGTTGGATAGCTATACTTTTATATCTTCTCATTCCTGTTCCCGCTGGAATGAGTTTACCAATAATTACATTTTCTTTAAGTCCTATCAAGTGATCTTCTTTTCCTTTGATAGCAGCTTCTGTTAAAACTCTTGTAGTTTCTTGGAATGATGCTGCTGATAAGAAAGATTCTGTAGCTAAAGATGCTTTTGTAATTCCTAGTAAAACTCTTTTTCCTGTTGCAGCCATTAAATCTTTTTCTTCTACTTCTTTATTTCCTTCTTCAAATTCATGAAGATTACAAAGTCCTCCTGGTAATAATTCAGTATCTCCTGCATCTTCAATTTTTACTTTGGAAACCATTTGTCTTACAATAACTTCAATATGTTTGTCATTGATATCAACACCTTGAAGTCTATATACTCTTTGTACTTCTTTTACAAGATATTCTTGAACTCCAGCTACCCCTTTGATTCTTAAAATATCATGAGGATTTACAGATCCTTCTGTAATCTCATCTCCAGCTTTAATAATTTGTCCTTCTCTTACTTTAATTCTTGATCCATAAGGAATAGAGTATACTGTTTGTTCTCCATCATTTCCTGTAACCATTACTTCTTTATTCTTTTTCTTTTCATTAATAGATACAGTTCCTGCTATTTCCGTAATGATGGCTAATCCTTTTGGCTTTCTTGCTTCAAATAATTCCTCTATTCTCGGTAACCCTTGAGTAATATCATTTCCTGCAACTCCACCTGTATGGAAGGTACGCATGGTAAGCTGTGTTCCAGGTTCTCCTATGGATTGAGCTGCAATGATTCCAACAGCTTCTCCTACATTTACAGATTCCCCCGTTGCTAGGTTTCTTCCATAACAATGTCCACAAACACCATGTCTTGTTTTACAATGAAGAACTGTTCTTATTTTTACTTTTGTAATTCCTGCTTCAAGAATTTTATCTGCATCTTCTTCTTTAATTTCTGTTGTTTTTTCTACAAGTACTTCTCCTGTTTGTGGATCTAATATATCTTCTAGCGCATATCTTCCCACAATACGATCGTATAATGGTTCAATCAATTCATTTCCATCTTTAAAATCTTCTACTTCAATACCTTCTGTAGTTCCACAGTCTTGCTCTCTTATAATTACATCTTGACTGACATCTACAAGTCTTCTTGTTAAATATCCAGAGTCAGCAGTACGTAGTGCTGTATCTGCTAGACCTTTTCTAGCTCCATGGGTAGAGATAAAATACTCTAATACAGATAATCCCTCACGGAAATTCGCTTTAATAGGAAGTTCTACTGTATGTCCTGATGCATTGGCCATAAGTCCTCTCATACCTGCAAGCTGACGAATTTGGTTTTTGCTACCTCTTGCCCCAGAATGTGCCATAATGTATACATTATTCAGTCTTCCTAGATTTTCCATGAGCGCATCTGTTACCTTTTCAGTTGTATCCGCCCACGTTCTAATTACTTTTTCATATCTCTCTTCATCAGATATTAATCCTCTTCGATAAGCTTTTTCGTATTTGTCTACAATTTCATCAGCTTCTGAAAGAAGAATTTCTTTTTCTTTAGGAATATCCATATCTGATACTCCGATAGTAATGGCACCAATAGTAGAATAATGGAATCCCATTTGCTTGATTGTATCAAGCATAATTGCAGTAGTAGTATTTCCAAATCTTCTAAAACATTTATCAATAATTTTTCCAAGTTTTTTCTTGTCACAAAGGAAATCTATTTCTAAACTGTATAAGTCTTTGCTTCTATCTACAAAACCTAAATTTTGCGGAATTCTTTCATTAAAAATAAATCTTCCTACAGTACTTTCTACGATTTTTCCAGAATCTTCTTCACTTAGCTTTCTTCTTACTTTTACTTTTGCGTGAAGTCCTACTACACCATTTTGGTAAGCCATAAGCATTTCATCAAAATCTTTAAAAATCATACCTTCTCCACGTTCACCCTCTACTTCTACAGTTAAATAATAACTTCCTAAAATCATATCCTGAGTAGGCGTAGTGATCGGTGCACCATCTTTTGGTGCTAATATATTATTTACTGAAAGCATCAAAAATCTTGCTTCTGCTTGTGCTTCTACAGAAAGAGGTACGTGTACTGCCATTTGGTCTCCATCAAAGTCCGCATTGTAAGCAGTACATACTAGTGGATGTAGTTTGATGGCTTTTCCTTCTACAAGTATCGGTTCAAATGCTTGGATTCCTAGTCTATGAAGGGTAGGAGCACGATTTAGAAGTACTGGATGTTCTTTGATTACTTCTTCTAGCACGTCCCATACTTCTGATTTTACTCTTTCTACCATTCTTTTTGCACTTTTTATATTATGAGCATAACCATCATTTACAAGACGTTTCATGATAAATGGTTTAAATAGCTCTAGTGCCATTTTCTTTGGAAGTCCACATTGATAAAATTTAAGCTCTGGTCCTACTACAATAACAGAACGTCCTGAGTAATCAACACGCTTTCCAAGTAAGTTTTGTCTAAAACGTCCTTGTTTTCCTTTTAACATATCTGATAATGATTTTAATGGTCTATTTCCAGGCCCTGTAACAGGTCTTCCACGTCTTCCATTATCAATAAGAGCATCTACTGCTTCTTGTAGCATTCTTTTTTCATTTCTTACAATGATATCAGGTGCTCCTAAATCCAGCAATCTTTTTAAACGATTATTTCTATTGATTACTCTTCTATATAAATCATTTAAATCTGAAGTAGCAAATCTACCTCCATCTAGTTGTACCATAGGTCTTAAATCTGGAGGAATCACAGGAACTACATCAAGAATCATCCAGTCTGGTCTATTTCCTGATTTTCTAAAAGCTTCTACTACTTCTAATCTTCTGATCGCTCTTATCTTTTTTTGTCCTGAGCTGTCTCTAAGCTTTACTCTAAGTTCTTTAGATAGTTTTTCTAAATCAATTTGTTTTAAAATTTCTTCAATAGCCTCTGCTCCCATAGAAGCTTTAAAAGCATTTCCAAATTTATCTCTATATTCTCTGTATTCATTTTCATTTAATAGTTGTTTATAACTTAATGATGTTTCTCCTGCATCCGTTACAATATAAGATGCAAAATACAATACCTTTTCAAGTGCCCTTGGAGACATATCTAGAAGAAGTCCCATTCTACTTGGAATTCCTTTAAAATACCATATATGAGATACCGGGGCTGCAAGCTCAATATGCCCCATTCTCTCTCTCCTTACCTTTGACTTAGTAACCTCAACTCCACATCGATCACAAATAACACCTTTGTACCTTACTCTTTTGTATTTCCCACAATGACATTCCCAGTCCTTTGTAGGTCCAAATATTTTTTCGCAGAATAACCCTTCTTTTTCTGGTTTCAATGTACGATAATTAATAGTCTCAGGCTTTTTTACTTCTCCTTTTGACCAGCTTCTAATTTTTTCTGGCGAAGCAAGACCAATTTTTATGGATTCAAAATTATTTAGTTCAAACAAGGGGTTTCTCTCCCTTCATCATGACTTAATCTCTCAAATTTTTTAAAGCTTAAAATCATCATAATCTTCTTCGAAATCAGAATAATCTGTTTCATCAAAATTTAATTCCGATTCATCAAGATCTGCATCTTCATTCTCTTCACTGACTTCTTCACTGACTTCTTCACTGACTTCTTCACTGACTTCTTCACTGACTTCTTCATGATGCCCATCAGTAATTTGGAACTCATCACCATCTAGGATTGTATCTAATCCGTTTCCTTCTTCATCAATAGACTCTTTAATTTCAATTTCAGTATCCTCTGCTGTCAATACTTTTACATCTAACGCTAAACTTTGTAGCTCTTTAATTAATACTTTAAACGATTCTGGCACTCCTGGTTCTGGAATGTTTTCACCTTTTACAATAGATTCATATGCTTTTACACGTCCTACTACATCATCAGATTTGACAGTTAGTATTTCTTGAAGAGTATGAGCTGCTCCATAAGCTTCTAGAGCCCAAACTTCCATCTCTCCAAATCTTTGTCCTCCAAACTGCGCTTTACCTCCTAATGGTTGTTGTGTTACCAATGAGTAAGGTCCTGTACTTCTAGCATGAATTTTATCATCTACTAAGTGATGCAGCTTTAACATGTACATATATCCTACTGTTACTCGGTTATCAAAAGGCATTCCAGTTCTTCCATCATATAATTGAAGCTTTCCATCCTCAGGATATCCAGCAAGTTTTAGGGCATCTTGAGTATCATACTCATTCGCTCCATCAAATACAGGAGTGGCTACATGCCATCCTAATTTCTTTGCTGCAAGACCTAAATGGACTTCGAGTACCTGCCCTATATTCATACGAGATGGTACTCCTAAAGGATTTAGAACAATTTGTAGTGGGGTTCCATCTTCTAAAAACGGCATGTCTTCTTCAGGCAAAATTCTAGAAATAACCCCTTTATTTCCATGACGCCCTGCCATCTTATCTCCCACCATGATTTTTCTCTTTTTAGCAATATAGCATCTTACTAAAACATTCACTCCCGGTGGCAATTCATCTCCATTTTCTCTTGTAAACACTTTTACATCTACAATAATTCCACTTTCTCCATGCGGAACTCTTAAAGATGTATCTCTTACTTCTCTTGCTTTTTCTCCAAAGATTGCACGTAGAAGTCTTTCTTCTGCAGTAAGCTCTGTCTCTCCTTTTGGAGTAACTTTTCCAACAAGAATATCTCCAGATTTCACTTCTGCTCCAATTCTAATGATTCCTCTTTCATCTAAATCTTTTAAGGCCTCTTCTCCCACGTTTGGAATATCTCTTGTAATTTCTTCTGGTCCTAGCTTTGTATCTCTTGCTTCAGATTCATATTCTTCTATATGGATAGAACTTAGTGCATCTTCCATAACTAATTTTTCGTTCAGTAAGATAGCATCCTCATAGTTATATCCTTCCCAAGTCATAAAACCAATGAGAATATTAGTTCCTAATGCAATTTCTCCTGTATCTGTAGAAGGACCATCTGCAATAGGTTCTCCTTTTTCTATATGCTCTCCTTTATTAACGATTGGTCTTTGGTTAATACATGTTCCTTGATTAGATCTTTTAAACTTAAGTAGCTTATATCGATCACGACCGCCGTCTAAATCTCTTTTAATGACAATCTCATCTGCTGCAACTCTTTCTACTAGCCCAGTATTTTTAGCAAGGATCACTACGCCTGAATCTTTAGCTGCAATATACTCCATACCTGTTCCTATAATTGGTGCATCTGTTTTAAGAAGTGGAACAGCCTGACGTTGCATGTTCGATCCCATTAATGCACGATTGGCATCATCATTTTCAAGGAATGGAATCATAGCTGTAGCTACAGATACCATCTGTTTTGGAGTTACGTCCATATAGTCTACTTCATCTCTTGGTACAACATCAATATCTCCATTTTTAGTTCTAGCAGTAACCCTTCTATTTACAAATCTTCCCTCTTCATCTAGAGGTTCATTAGCTTGAGCAACAATTACTGGATCTTCTTCATCAGCAGTTAAATAATGGATCTCTTCTGTTACAACTCCTCTTTTTTTATCTACTTTTCGATAAGGAGCTTCTATAAATCCATATTGATTAATTTTCCCATAGGTAGTTAAAGAACCAATCAATCCGATATTCGGACCTTCTGGTGTTTCAATAGGACACATACGTCCATAATGAGAATGATGTACGTCTCTTACCTCAAACCCTGCTCTTTCACGAGATAGTCCTCCTGGTCCTAATGCAGACAATCTTCTTTTATGAGTAAGTTCAGCTAGAGGATTGGTTTGATCCATAAATTGAGATAGCTGACTGCTACCAAAGAATTCTTTAATAGCAGCGGCTACAGGTCTAATATTAATTAATGCTTGAGGAGTGATTACATCTATATCTTGAATAGTCATTCTTTCTTTGACTACTCTCTCCATTCTAGATAGTCCAATTCTAAATTGATTTTGTAAAAGTTCTCCCACAGATCTTAATCTTCTATTTCCTAGATGATCTATATCATCTACTTCTCCTATTCCATGAGCTAAATTCAAAACATAGCTTATAGATGCAACAATATCATCAATAATCACATTTTTAGGAGATAGATCTTTTCTTCTTTCTTTTAAAGCTTCTTTTATTTCATTTTCATCTTGATAAGTATCTAAAATTTCTTTTAATACAGGAAAATGTACTCTTGATTCTATGTTTAAATCGTCTGTGTTAAAAGATATATGTTCTTTAATATCTACAAAGTGATTTCCAATCACTCTTACAATTTTTCCTTCTTCTCCTAGTACATGTACTATCTTGATTCCTGCATTTTCAATATTTCTTGCAACTTCTCTATCGATCTTTTGTCCTTCTTCAACATAGATTTCTCCTGTATAAGGATTTACTATGTTTTCTGCTGCTTTTTGACCCATGATTCTATTAAACAGGCCTAATTTTTTATTATATTTATATCTTCCTACTTTTGCTAGATCGTATCTTTTAGGATCAAAAAATAAAGAATCAATTAAAGACTTCGCGCTTTCTACAGTAGGAGGTTCTCCTGGTCTTAATTTTTTGTAGATTTCTAAAAGACCTTCTTCTCTAGATTTTGTACTATCCTTATCTAACGTATGCATAAGTCTTTCATCTTCACCTAAAAGATTAATGATTTCAGCATCTGTACCAAAGCCTAATGCTCTTAATAGTACAGTTAAAGGTTGTTTTCTAGTTCTATCTACTCTAACAGAGATCACATCATTAGAGTCTGTTTCATACTCAAGCCATGCTCCCCTATTTGGTATAACAGTAGTAGAATATAATCTTTTACCTGTTCTATCTACTTGTACTGCATAATATGGCCCAGGAGATCTAACAAGCTGGGTTACAATAACTCTCTCAGCTCCATTGATGATAAAAGTTCCTTTGTCTGTCATCAGTGGAAAATCTCCCATGAAAACTTCTTGCTCTTTTACTTCTCCAGTTTCTTTATTGATTAATCTTACCTTCACCTTAAGTGGTGCAGCATATGTAACATCTCTTTCTTTGCACTCCTCAATATGATATTTGGGATCTCCATCTAAAGAATAATCAATAAATTCAAGAATCAAATTCCCTGTATAGTCTTGAATAGGGGAAATATCTTCAAATACCTCTCTTAGCCCTTCTTTCAAAAACCATACATAGGATTCTCTTTGAATCTCTATAAGATTTGGCATATCTGCAACTTCTTCAATTCTTGAATAGCTCATTCTGGTTCTTCTTCCGACCTGAATAGGATGTGGCATATTATTCACCCCTTGTACTAATATAAAAGCCTCTAGAATCACACAAAAAATATGCAACTGGTGAAAGGAGGTCTTTTCTTGTAATGCATAGTTTTATATAAACAACCTTCATATAAGAAAGTTGAAAATTAAAAAAGCTATTCTTTCCATACTTGTTAATATTGACATTTTCAACATATTCTATACATTTTTTTTAGAATTTTGCCTCTTATGGCAGTATATAATGTTATCATAAACTATACTGGTTGTCAACCCTTTGATTTTGTGATATAATGTATTTGGTATATTAAAATCGATTTGATAATTTTTATAGATAGATATGGATTTTAAAAGAAAAAAGTCAACCTTGAAAATCTTCTAAAGGAGGACTTTTTTAGTTTGTAGAAGAAATTATAAACTTTACATGAGAAAAAGGCACTCTGGATTCCTCCAGAGTCCCTTTTATATGACTAGAATTATTTAAGTTCTATACCTGCTCCAACTTCTTCAAGTTTTGCTTTCATTGCTTCAGCTTCTTCTTTTGCTACTCCTTCTTTAATTGTTTTAGGAGCTCCATCAACTAATTCTTTTGCTTCTTTTAATCCAAGTCCTGTAAGTTCTCTTACAACCTTGATTACTTTGATTTTTTGTGATCCAGCACTAGCTAATACTACTTCAAAATCAGTTTTTTCTTCTGCAGCAGGTGCAGCAGCTCCTCCAGCAACAGCAACTGGTGCTGCCGCAGATACTCCAAATTCTTCTTCACATGCTTTTACTAATTCATTTAATTCAAGTACTGTCATACCTTTGATAGCTTCAATAATTTGATCTTTTGTCATTTTATTACACCTCCGAAAATATTTAAAATTTTACTTTTATGCTTCCGTGCTTGCCTTTTGATCTGCAATACCTTGAAGTAAGTATGCAAGATTTGATAATGGCGACTTGATACTTCCAAGGAATTTAGCAAGTAATACTTCTCTTGATGGAATTTCAGCAATTTCTTTAATTGTGTCGACCCCATAATATTGACCTTCAACTACTGCTGCTTTTAATTCAAGATTTTTATGATCTTTTGCAAAATCATTTAATATTTTAGCTGGTACTACAGGATCTTCGTAACTAAATGCAACAGCATTTGGTCCAGTTAAGTCTGTAGTTAAAGGTTCAAAACCAGTTCCCTTTACAGCCAGTCTCATGAAAGTATTTTTATATACTTTATATTCAACACCTGCTTCTCTCATTTTACTTCTTAATTCTGTTACTTCTTCTACTGTTAGTCCTCTATAATCTGCAACTACAGCTGATTGAGCTTTTTGGAACTTTTCTTTGATCTCTTCAACTACTTGTTTTTTGATTTCTAAGCTGTTTGACATTTGGATGTCCACCTCCTCTGCAATTGGCAATTCTTTCTCTGTTATATCCATAACAGAGCCTCTCTACCGTAGACATAGAGAGGCTCCTAGAAATTCAATCTATTGAACGACCTCGGTAGGCTTTTTTAAACCATAAGGTACCTACTGTCTACGGTGAATATTCGTTTTTATCACACTATGATATATAGTATCACTACATATCATATATGTCAATGATCTTTATTTGTATAATTATGCCATTACTTTTACTGGATTAATTTTGATTCCAGGTCCCATTGTGCTTGTTACAACAATACTTTTTAAATATTGTCCTTTTGCAGCTGCTGGTTTTGCTTTTACAATTGCATCCATTAATACACGGAAGTTATCCGCTAATTTTTCAGATCCAAAAGATGCTTTTCCAATAGGAACATGGATGATATTTGTCTTGTCTAATCTATATTCAACTTTTCCAGCTTTTATTTCTTTTACAGCTTTTTCTACATCAAAGCTAACTGTTCCTGATTTCGGGTTAGGCATTAAACCTTTTGGTCCTAATACTCTACCCAGTCTTCCTACAAGACCCATCATATCTGGTGTAGCTACTACTACATCAAAATCAAACCAGTTTTCCTTTTGAATTTTTTCAACCATATCTTCTGCTCCAACATAGTCTGCTCCAGCATTTTCAGCTTCTTTAGCTTTTTCACCTTTCGCAAAGACTAATACTTTTCTAGTTTTTCCTGTACCATGTGGTAACACAATAGCACCTCTAACTTGTTGGTCTGCATGTCTTGAGTCAACCCCAAGTCTAATATGAGCTTCAATTGTTTCATCAAATTTAGCTTTTGCAGTATCCACTACTAATTTAAAACTTTCTTCTGGCTCATACAAAGTTTCTCTATTAATTAATTTTGAACTATCTTGATACTTCTTACCTCTTTTTGGCATTTCCTTACCTCCTCGTGGTTATAACGGTTATTGTACCTCCCACCTCAGCATAAGTATTATTCTTCAACAACGATACCCATGCTTCTAGCAGTACCTTTAATCATACTCATAGCAGTTTCTAAACTACCAGCATTTAAATCAGGCATTTTAAGCTCTGCAATTTCTCTCACTTTATCTATGGATACAGTTGCAACCTTAGTTCTATTAGGTTCACCTGAAGCACTCTCAATACCTGCTGCTTTTTTTAGTAAAACAGCCGCTGGTGGTGTTTTTGTAATAAATGTAAATGATCTATCTTGATAAACTGTAATTACTACTGGTATAATCAATCCAGCTTGATCTGCAGTTTTTGCGTTAAACTCCTTGCAGAATTGCATAATATTTACACCTTGTTGTCCAAGTGCTGGACCTACTGGTGGTGCTGGAGTTGCTTTTCCTGCTGGAATTTGTAATTTAACCATTCCTGTAACTTTTTTTGCCATTGGTACACCTCCTCATTTTCATACAACTATTTGTATATGTTTTTATATTAAAAGCATATAAGCTTTTTAAACAAATTATAAATTTTCTACTTGTGTAAAATCAAGTTCTACAGGTGTTTCTCTTCCAAACATAGAAATAAGCACTTTTAGGTTTTGCCTCTCTAAGTTGATCCCTTCAATAACTCCAATAAAGCCTTCAAAAGGTCCAGACATAACTTTCACACTATCTCCTACAGCCATATCAATTTCTGCCATAGGATGCTCAATCCCCATATTTTTTACTTCCTCATCGCTTAAAGGAATAGGCTTAGATCCTGGTCCAACAAATCCAGTGACTCCTCTTGTATTTCTTACTACATACCAAGATTCATCATTCATAATCATTTTCACAATTACATATCCTGGAAATATTTTTTTCTGTTTTGTTTTTTTCTTCCCATTTTTTAGTTCAACTTTTTCTTCTGTAGGTACAATGACTTCCATAATGACGTCTTCCATACCTCTATTTTCAACAAATTTTTCAATATTTGCTTTTACTTTATTTTCATGTCCAGAATAAGTATGGACAACATACCATTTAGGGTTTTCAGACATACTCTTCCCTCCCTCATTATTTTATGATTAGATGAAGAGCCTTCCCAAACGCTGTATCTACTAGCCACATTCCAATTGCTGCAATTGCACATGTTGTCAGTACAACGGTAGTATATGATGTTAATTCTTTTTTATCAGGCCAAATAACTTTTTTAAGCTCTGACTTTACATTTTTAAAGAATTTTCCAAGGCTCTTCGTTGTGGCTGCCTTGTTTGTATTAGTTTGTACTGCCATTATATTTCACATCCTTATATGGTAGTTATACAAAATCCTTTTAAGGATTATTTTGTCTCTTTGTGAGAAGTATGTGTTTTGCAGAATTTACAATATTTTTTCATTTCTAATCTGTCTGGATTATTTTTTTTATTTTTTGTAGTATGATAATTTCTTTGTTTGCACTCTGTACATGCCAAAGTTACTTTCACTCTCATAATTACACCTCCCAAAATTAAAGCTTTTATCGAAATTGCGATTTGACACAACTATCTCAGTATGACACCATCACTTTATAAAGCTATCATAATTTTTTCTTTGTGTCAATATAGTTTTTCCATGTATTTGGCACACATATAACCACATAGAAAAAACCATTTTGGGCATCAAATGCTCTTTTCTTTATGGTTATTTCTAATAGTATAGCCAAATGCTTTTCTTTTTATTTTCATTTTGTTGATTGAAAAGGACTAGGCTTGGGTTTCAATCCTAGTCCTGTATATTTAAATCTATTTAATAATTGTGGCAACAACACCTGCTCCTACTGTTCTTCCACCTTCACGAATTGCAAATCTTAATCCTTCTTCG
>NZ_RYYS01000111.1 GCF_004138215.1 Anaerophilus nitritigenes | reverse complement strand
TAAAATCTTCGAGGTTTGTTACTTCTTGCTCAAAATTACTTTGGCAATTAATTTGTTTGCTTGCTTGTCATTTCTTGTGCTATTTAGTTTTCAAAGGTCACTCTGTTTTTTAAAGCACCGTCGTTTTCACGACTTAATTATCTTATCATTTTTCGTCATATTTGTCAAGAAAACTTTTTTAGTATTTTTTAAAGCTTTCTTTTCGCAACAACAATTGATATATTATCATATATTAGATCATATGTCAATCATTTAATGTATTTTTTTAAAAATATTATTACCCTATCCCATATACTCCTATCATAAGTGAAAGAAACCTTTTTGGTTTCATTCATCCTTACTATATACGTTTTAGTCCTCAGCAGAAAATATTTTTTTTCCATCTTCAGAAATTTTATAATTTGAAAAAATAGTCACATCCTCTACCTTGATAACTTCTTTTTTTAGAACTTCTTCTTTTTCCTCCATGTTCTCACCCCCTTCATTATTATTTCAAAACTATACATAGTTTACTAAGGTGTTATTCTTCCATCATTATAATGTTTTCTACATAATGAAACATATAATTCATTTCCTCCAATTTGTATTTGCTCTCCATCTTTTATTATTTTTCCATCTCTCACTCTTGCATTTGTTGTAGCTTTTCTTCCACACCAACAAATCGTTTTAATTTCTTCTATCTTATCTGCATGAACTAACAACCAGTATGACCCTTCAAACAATTCATTTTTAAAATCATTTTTAAGTCCATAACATAAAACAGGTACATTACAACTATCTACAATTTCAATCAATTCTTCTACATGATGCTTTTTTAAAAATTGGCATTCATCAATAATAACACAATGAATATTATTATGACTATTTTCTTGTAAAAATATAGTTAATATATTTGTATCTTCTTCTATACTAATTGCCTCTTTTTCCACCCCTATTCTTGATGTAACCTTCCCTTTTCCATATCTATTATCTAATGCAGATGTAAGAACTAAGGCCCTTTTCCCTTTTTCTTCATAATTGTATGCCACCTTAATTACTTCAATAGACTTTCCTGCATTCATAGTACTGTATCTATAATAAAGCTGTGCCATAAGTTATTCTCCTTTTTGATATAAATATAAAGAGCTTGGGAAAATTTCCAAACTCTCTATATACCCATTAAAATATTAAAGATTTGTTTCTTTCCCTATTTTACTGACTTGTGTTTTTTTGTTCATCATATAATCTATTAATGTAACCACTCCACAAATGAATAAATTAAAATAATAAACAATTATTCTCCATAAAAGCATTGCATAAGTTACTTTTTGCACTCCAAAAAACATGTGAAAAAGAAGATAAAATCCCCCTTCTGAACTTCCTACTGTTCCTGGTGTAGGAATAAAAGATACAGCCATATAAAGAAGGGCTTGTATGGCTGTAATATCTAAACAAGAAACATTACCAAGTCCTAAACTTCTATAGATCCAGTACGTAATACTAAAATAAAATGTAAGTTGAAGGATCGTCATAAAAGAAATTTTTAAAGTAATCTTTTTATTCTCTCTTATCTTCTTTAGACTTTCTTCATATTCCTTTATAATTCCTTCTATTTTTTGTTCATATTTTTGAATATTGTCTATATGTTTAAAGCGAATAAGAATACTTAAACTCCATTTAATTATTTTTCTTAAAAATTTTCCATTAAAAAATAAAAGAAAAATACTAAGCAACCCTATAAAATTTAAAAAAATACCTATCCAAATAAATATCAACGATGTCTTTATATGTTCATATACAAATCCCATCTTAATGATAAACATAAAAATAGAATACATCGTTACAATAACTTGATAAATAATAAATTTCTCTATCAATATAGATGTAGACTTTCCTAATGAAACACCATCTTTGATCATAGAATAAATTTGTGCAGGCTGCCCTCCACTAGCAAAGGGTGTAATCAAACTATAATATTGTCCAATAAAAGTAAGTTTCATAGATTTTAAAAAATTATTGTGTACAAATAACATTTTTGATATTTCTCTTATAATCAAAGCATCCACTATCCAATATCCTATCATTCCTATAAATCCTATCATTAAAATATATGGATTAGTTTGAGCCAGAAGTTTTGGAAAATTTGATACATTTTCATTAGATAAAACAATCCATAGAGTGGTGATTAGAAGAAAAATCAAAATTCCATACCGTGTAATTGTTTTTTTCATCTAAACCGCCTTTCTATTTAACACTTCTTTTTTAGAAATCCAGCATTCTTTAGGAACTCTTCTATTTTTTTCTCTTTGATAATTTCTTTTTTGAAATATCTTTTTTAGCCAATCATCCCATTGTTTTACGAATGCTCTTTTCATTTTATTCTCTATTGGAAAAATACTAAATCCTTTTCGACTAGCTATAGGATATAAGATAGTAACCCCATAATAAGCCTTAATAGATTGGAATTTTTCATCTTTTAAAATAGCTTCGTATAAAACTTTTAATTCTTCATCTACAATTAAAAAAAGACTTACAGGATCATTTTTTATATTTTGAACCTTTTTATTGTCTATATGAAATTCTCCTACTAAATCTCCTTTTTGAATAATAGTTCCGTCTCCTAATTGTTTTTCATTTCCTTTATAACTATGAAAACTCACATAAAGAAGTTTTTGACTGGAAAAAGGTATATACTCCCAATTACTCATTTTCACAATAGCATCATCTATTCTCCTAAATAAATATTCTATCATTTTATTCATTTATGACACCTGCCTTTTGATCCACTAAAACAAATTCATACCCTTCTTCTATAAGTTTGGGAATTAACTCTCTCAATGCATCAATAGTTCTTTGGGGTGCTCCTTTTGCACCATTACTATCATGAAGTACAATAATGTCTCCACCCTTTACTTTCTTATATATTCTTTCTTTAATTTGATTAATTGTAGTATTTTTACTCCAGTCCTTTGCTTCTATAGACCATAATACAATGTTTAGATCATATTTTTTTGCATAATAAGGTACTACTAAATTAAAAGTTCCCCAAGGAGGACGAAAAAGCCTAATATTATATCTTAATTCTTTAAAGATTTTCATGGACTTTCCAAAATCTTTCGATGTTTGCCAAGGAAAACTTAACCAAGCACTTTTATGACGCAGTGAATGGAGTCCTATACCATGGCCTTCTTCTATCATTCTTTTTACAATTTCCTTATTCTTTAATGCCTTATCTGCTACTAAGAAAAAAGTAGCTTTTACATTATTTTTTTTGAGTATATCTAAAAGCATTTCTGTATAAACAGGATCAGGTCCATCATCAAATGTTAATGCAATTTCTTTTAAAGATGTGTTCAAAGTTTTTATGATTTTTTTATATTTGTTTCTATAATAGTAATTAGGAATTATATTATACAATAAAAAACATATGACAATTAATACGAAACCTTTCACTTTCATCATTCCTTTAATCATTTTTCATATATTTATTTTTTTTATTTTCTCTTCCTGATCATATAAATTTAATATAGATTGAACCAATAGATCCATATTAATTTTTTTACTTACCGTTACTATGTTCTTATGCAATTCTTTTCTATATCTTGTATCATTTAAAATTTTTTGTATTTCTATTTTTAGTTCTTCAAAATTATTGACTATTGTACCGATATTTTTTTGAGTAATAAATTTAGCATTTTCAATTTCTTGACCTAAGGAGGGTTTAAATACAACAATCGGTAGATGGGATTTAATTCCTTCAAATAAAGTAACTCCTCCTGCTTTTGTGATCAATAAATCTGATTTGTTCATCAAAGAAGATACATTTTCTGTATATTCTAATATAGTAAGATTTCTTAAATTCTCGTCTTTTTTTAATCTATTATAAATTTCTTTATTATTTCCCGTCAAAATAGTAGTTTTTACTTCCTTTAATTCATCTAACCATATATAAAATTCTCTTTCTTTCGGTAAAAGGCCCATACCTCCACCCATAATCAAAATAGTAAAACCATCTGATTTTTTTATTTTTTTAAGTTTTTTTAAATCATTCTTTTGTCTTTCAAATTGCACTCGTATAGGAATTCCTGTCACTGCTATCCTTTTCCCCGAAACTCCTTTTCCTATTAATTTATTTTTAATTTCTTCTGTAGCAACAAAATATTGATCTATATTAGGATAAATCCATTCCCAACTATCTACTACATCTGTAATGCAACTAATAATAGGAAGGTCCCTTTGATACTTTTCCTTATATTTTGATGCCAATCCTGATCCGACTGGGAATGTAGCTATAATCATTTTAGGATTGGTAGATAAAATATAGCTTGTAAGTTTTGGAAGACATATTCTATAGAACCAATCATCCATCTGAGAATGTTCATTAAAATACTTTTTATAATAAAAATAATTATACAATCTTCTATTTTTAGTAATCAGAAACTCATATCCTTTATATAGACTTTTACATAACTTTGGATTGATAATTTGAAAAATATCTACAATTTCCATATTTATATTTTCATTTTTTCTTTTTACATGCTCTACAATTGCTTTTGCAGCAGATCTATGTCCCAACCCAAAAGTAGCAGTCAACAGTAAAATATCTATCTTATTTTTCATAAATCATTCCCCGTTCATGACTATATTTCCTCATAAGCATATTAGATAACTCAATAACATTGTCTCTAGAGTATATATTCCATAAATCTTTCATTCTTTTTCTCATGTCATCCAATTTTTTAGGATTTTGAATCAATTCATCAATGACTTCATTGATATGAGCTATTTTTTTTACCTGAATAGCTATACGAGAAGCTAATAAAAATTCTACATTACCTTCTTCTTGACCTGGAATAAAATATGGTATAACCATAGGAATATTTTTTGCAATAGATTCTGATACAGTAATTCCTCCTGGTTTTGTAATCACAATATGGGCCATATCCATTAATTGTGGAACATTCTTTGTAAAGCCATACACAATAATTTCTTTGCCTTGTATATGATGATATTGTCTTATAATCTCTTCTTTTAAGCTTTTATTATTTCCGCAAATCACTATAATACGTAATAGATGTTTATTTTTAATAAGATTTTCAAGTACTTTTTTCATGGATTTTACACCCATACTTCCTCCCATTAAAAGTATTGTAAAACTGGAATCTTCTTTATTATATATCTTCCTTGTTAAAAATTCTTGACGTATAGGAATTCCACATACATATATATTTTTTTCATCTATCCCCTTATTCACTAAAGTATGACTTGTATAATCACTTCCTGTTATATATGCATCTACATACTCGTGAATATATACTTGATGTGCTTCATAGTCTGTAACAACTGAAACAAATGGAATATGTAACCTGCCACTTTTCTTCAAATCTCCTATCACACCAATGATAAAGGGATGTGTAGTAATAATCAAATCTGGTTGATGATGCTGAATTAAACTATAAACCTTATTATATTCTAATTTATTAAAAAATTTATTAAACTCCATATTAATTCTTTTCATATCACTCCACTTATATAAAATTCCATATATTTTAGGCAAATGAGTAGCAAGCATATTATATCCATCTGCGATGCATAAATTTAAAACTTTACTTGTTTCTTTTAAAATATCCATCATTACTACTTCATATCCAAATGCTTCAAACTCATTTTTCAAAGCTCTTGCAACTTGATTATGTCCTTCTCCTGTAGAAGCAGTAAAAATAAGGATTTTTCTCATGAAAATTCCCCCTTACAGCCATAACCTGCATCTTTAATCTTTAGCAAGTAGTTGTATACTATAAACTAAGAATCAGTTGTTATGAAGTATCTATTTCATAACAACTATAAGTAGTACATGCTCTATAAAACTTTTTTAACTATTTATTCGATAAAAAAAGTCTCAACCTATATGTTAAGACTTTAGGCCCTAAGTCATATTGCCTAATATATTTTATCATATTTCATGAAACTGCCAATAGTAATCATACATCTTTTTTATAAACTTATAAAGCTTTTGTGAAACTTGTATGTTTTTTTGTTAATTTTATGCTCATCAATCTCAGATAAACTGTTTATAATAGCTATTTTTTAAAAGATTGATGAGTGTAATTTTTGAAATGCATAACTAAAATTATATATTTATTCACAATTTTTCTAGTTATATAAATTCCTATACAATAAAATAGAGGGTACGAAATTCGTACCCTCTATTTTATTGGTGCGCCCAGCAGGATTCGAACCTGCGGCCTTCTGATTCGTAGTCAGACACTCTATCCAGCTGAGCTATGAGCGCATATAAAAAAATGGAGGCGGCACCCAGATTTGAACTGGGGAATAAAGGTTTTGCAGACCTCTGCCTT
>NZ_RYYS01000110.1 GCF_004138215.1 Anaerophilus nitritigenes | reverse complement strand
AACAAATATATTTTACATATAATGTAAAGTAGACTCAATTTACACGAATGGCTGCCCTACCCCTTAATGGGTTTCGGCCACGATTTATGGCATGCATTTCAATTAAATTTATAGATAAAATAGTCTATTGCTTAGAAGTACCATATATGAAGGGTTAAGGAACTCTATTCCAGTATTTGGAGTCCTATTGTACTTTTTACACGAATGGTTGCCATGCACCTAAAAGAGTTATTTTTTATTTTCTTTCAAAAGCAATTTTTCTTGCAAAATGGGGCTTTTTTTATGCAAGATTCATATTCATTTCATGAAATTCACCCTATTTTTTAGCTTTAAGGCCTTGTGAAATCTCTGTGAGTGAGTAGTGTGCTAGTGTGCAGCTAATTGGATACTACTGTAAATATAGTAACACAATTTGTATTTTGTTACTTTTAGTGACCTTTTTTCATAAAAAGGGTCTCGCCAACATTTCCGACAAATCCCACGTTAAGGAATTAAATGGACAAAAAACTTAATTTTAACTCACGCTAAGCATTAAAAAACTGTCACTTAAAGTCCACAGTAGCTTTTTTGACACCACAAAATATAAAAACAATACTTTTGTGTTATCAAAAACTAATGTTCCAAAATGTAGGCATATTGTGACTTATAGGCTTAGAGTGGTTTTTGTCGGTTTTGATGGCTATACCCCATACGGGCTTATTTTTAAAAAACCTAGCATTTTACAGGCAATTGATTATGTTTTTTTATTTAGTACCTTCTCACTCTCTATATTAATACTACAAGGAGGTTATTTTGACAATCCTATATATTTATATTCATCTATTTTTTCAATTTGAAAATTATTAACCCTATTACTAATATAATAATCATCTTATATTCTAAAGCTTGAGATAAAAAAGAACTTTTATATTTCAAGAAATAAACATAATCAATTAAAATTACACAAGAAATAATAATTAATATTATATATAAGCATTTATTCATAATCATATTATCAATCTCCTTTAAATTTTTATATTAAACATAGTTTAACATTAATAAAAAACTCTTGCAGAAAATTTCGCAAGAGTTTTTTATTGATGTTAAACTATCTATTTTTACTTAATTATTTAGAACATGTATAATCCATGTCTATTAAATCCCAGCCTTCAAACTCTACTACTTCATCAGTATCAAACGCTTTCATTTTACAATATTTATATTTCATATCAATTTTAACTTTTTTAATACCATGATTTTGCATTATGGGGTAGTAGGAGCATCCGTGCATCCAGGGGCAAAATAGATTCCATTTAATGTAAATGCTTCTGGAAAAGAATCAGGAGCTTATCCACTAACTTACTATATTCTCAAAAGGTATTCTTTCATGCATATCCAAATTAAAATATCCATAAGGGTTAATATGTGTATATATTAGTGGTGTGAGTACTCTCAAATCTTCAGGAGTCATTAAATCATACCATTTTTTTTGTGATAAAACTTGTTGGATCATAAGGGTATTGATATAGACAAGACAATTTTGTAGTAGATGCAAACTTAATACAGCAATCTCTTGATCTTCAATCCTATTGGTAGATATTTCTCCGCCCTTTCCATAGAAAATAAAGCTATTTGCACTATTCCAGTTTTCAACAACATTAAGTCCTGCATTAATTTCCTTACGAAGTTCTTCTGAATCTAGATATTTGCAAAGAAATATGGTCTTTACTGCTTTTCCAAGTTCAGCAAGTGCTAAATAAGTTGGATGCTTAAGATTATTTCTAGTAAACCTTTTTAATATGGCTTCTGTTTCAGCAGTACCTAATCTAAGTGCTGTTGCGTATTTTATCATTTGGTCATATTGCTGACGTATTAGATCCCAGTTTATAGGCCTTGTAAGTATTGGTTTTAAATTCTGAAAAACATCACCCATGCCAGTCTCTGGTCTATAGAGTTTTTGCTTATTGATAGCTTTAAGTCTTGGCATCAGCTGGAATCCAAGCAAATGACAAAAAGCAAATGCTACTTCACTTTGACCATGTGAATCAACGTAATTTCTTTCTATTTCCATATCTGTACAATGTCTTAGAAGACCTTCTATCATTGCAGAAACCTCAGAAGATGAACAGGATTTTAGTTGTGAATATACACAAGTAGAATTTTTGTCAACATGCCAGTATATCATGACTCCACGACCACGATATCGAATATGCCACTCTGTCATTAGGTTTTGATCCCACGAAGCAAATTTCTTTGAATCTGATGCACACGAAGTTGTTCCATCTCCCCAGATATCTTGAATACGACTCTTGAGAATATTATTTACAACAGCAGAAATAGCATTTCTTAAGTTATCCTTATTAATAAATTTTCTTCTGATATAAAGTAAATCTTGATAGTTTTCACCA
>NZ_RYYS01000109.1 GCF_004138215.1 Anaerophilus nitritigenes | reverse complement strand
CTCTAATAAAGTAATGGAGCGGGATTATGAACAATCCCACCCCAACTATTGACATAGAGCCTTCTATAAAAATACCCCACAAGTATATCTACCTGTGAGGTGCTCAGTTTTTCTGTCCCTGTGATTCTTTAAGCTTTTTTCCCTTTTTCATAAAGAACTTCTGGATCAATATCAGCTTGATTACTCCATTCTATAGTATCAAAACTAATTTTAACAGATCTAAATATTTTCTCATCTTTTAATTCTTTAAAAATTCCTTTATCTAGATATGGTTTCATATCAAATATTTTTTTTTCACCATTTTCAAAAGTTAATAATAATTGATAATCACTTAGAGGCTCTACATTAATAACTGATAAGTACATAAATACACCGTTGCCAAAACCTTATAAAACTCTATAAGTTTGTTTAATTCCCTGTTCAACGTACTCCATTTTGCCGTAGCTACTTTGGTTTGTATAGCACTCCAAGGGCTTAACTTCGGATACAACGAATCCTACACCTCAAACATAACTGTTTAAGTAGTTATGCTGAATATCTGCTTAAATTAATTGAAGCATTAAGATCTCTATCAATTACTGCTCCACATTCTTCACAGATATAAGTCCTTTCAGATAGCGATAATTTAGTCTTTTTATGTCCGCACTCACTACATATTTTTGATGATGGATACCAAATATCTGCTTCAACAAATTCAATTCCATAGAACTCACATTTGTATTGAAGTTGTCTTTTAAACTCATATAGTCCTTGCTTAGCTATAGCTTTAGACAAATGTTTATTCTTCATCATACCTTTGATATTAAGTGTTTCCATAACTACTCTTGATGGCTTGGTTTTCACTATCTTTGTAGTTGCTTGGTGTAAGTGATTGTTCCTAATATTAGATAGTCTTCTATGAAGTAGTCTAATATGCTTTTCAAGTTTTATAATGTTGCAAGTTTTGACGAACTTCCTCCCTTCTTTATTCAACTCATATTTTTTAGATATTTTACGTTGCAACCTACGTAATCTTTTCTCTAATTTCTTAACTAATCTTGTTTTATTAATATTTTCAAAAGTCATTCCGTTTGAGCATATAGCAAGGTCTTTAACACCTACATCTATGCCTATACTTTCATCAGTTAATTCTATTATATGATTTTCATTTTCAATACTCACAGATACATACCAATACTTTCCGTCAAAACTTACTCTTGGATTGGTGTATTTAACATCCATTGGTATTTGTTCTGATATTTTAATCCAGCCTACTTTTTCAATTAATACTAAATTCTCTTTAACTTTAAGTTTTGATGTATCATTATAGAATGAAGGTTTGCTTTTTCTTCTACTCTTAAATTTTGGCTTATCAGTTAACCCTTTAAAGAAATTTTTATAAGCATTACAAGCATCTTTTACAGCCTGTTTTGCCACATTGTTAGATACTTCATTAAGCCATTTAAGTTCTGCTTTCTTTAGAATAGTTAACTCTTTTCTCAAATCACCATCATTTATAAATTTACCACCATTTTTATAATTTTCTTCTTGTCTTGCAAGTGTCCAATTATAAATAAATCTTGCAGTACCAACTGATTGCCATAATTTTTGTTCCTGCTCTTTAGTTGGGTATAATCTAACTTTCTTCCCCAATATCACTTTCTAACAACTCCTTAATCATTTTTTTAGCTTTATTGGCTCTCTTGCCTTGAAGTCTACAACTAAAAACCGTAACAATTTGGATTAAATCCTCAACTAGTTCCTGTTCCTCTGTATTTTCAGTATTGTCTATAATTTCAATGGTAGTCCCATACTTATTACATAGGTTTTCTATAATCTCAAACCCAAATCTTAATAGCCTATCTTTATATAAAATTACTATTTTTTCAACTTCTGAATTAGTTATCATATCTATTAGTTGATTTAATCCTTTTTTGTTGTAGTTTATTCCACTTCCTATATCTTGGATAATTTCAAATTGATAACCTTTAGCAATCATATATGTTTTAACATTTTCTATTTGCCTTTCAAGGTCATCTTTTTGTTTGTGGGAACTAACTCTACAATATCCTATTACTTTTTTAATTTTAATTTCAATACCTTTAATTCCTAAAAAATGATTAAGTTGTTCTTGAGAATAATACCTATATCCTGTTGGTGCAACATGATGTGGCTTTAATATATCTTTTTTATCCCATTCTCTCAATGTTTGAGGATTTTTTCCTATTAATTTTGAAAATTGCCCTATAGAATAATATTTCATTTATATCACCTCTGAATTTATCATAACATAATCTTTAGACAAATCCAACAAGGTTATATAAACTTATGCAAGGTTTTATTAACAGCTACTAAACCTCTTTTTATCCATAAAAATACCTGTTCTTTTGATTTTAAAGTAGAATAATATCTTCAAAAATTATATAATATATTTTACAGAAACATTTATGGAAGGATGATATTATGGAAAAATTATTTGAACAAATACTAGAAAAGTTAAACTCCTTAGAGCTAGGACAAAATAGAATTGACAAAAAATTAGATTCCGTCATTGACCATACTGCTGATTTAAATGAATTTAGGACTGAAACAAAACAAAATTTATCTGATATCAAAGATACTCTCCAGTTTGTATTACACAAAGAAATTGAAACTGAAAAAGAAATATTCAATTTAAAAAGATTAAATAAGTAAGATATTTTTTAAACAACCTGCTTATTGCTCTCAATAAATTACAATAGTCTCTATACCCTTATTCTACTAAAATAATCCTATCTATTCACTTATGAATCCATGTACCTGTCCCGGTGATTCTTATTATTTATTTTACATTATTAATATTAATTACTTTTTTTATTTTATCTATATCTTTTGTTTTCTCTTCTAATTTCATAAATTCAGTATCTGCTTCAGTAATAAAATTTAAAATTGATTTTTGTGTAGTTTCTATTTGATTTTGAATTTTTTCAAGATTTTCTAATTTTTGATCTATTACATTTAATCTATCATTCATAGGCTGTAATTTTTTATCTAATAAACCTTCAATTGATTTTAAGAGCAAATCATTTTCCATTATGTTCACCACCTACATTTTAAATTACTTTCATTTTAACATCCAGTTACTTTTAATTCAATCTTATAATGTATATCAACATACTATAAAAAACACCCCTCAAGCATTTCTCTCTACCTAAGAGGTGTATCTGTTTTAATTCTTATAACTTAATCAACTGACGACTTTAATACTTTAACCTTTCTGAATCATAGTACCTGTCCCCATGATTCTCTATTTTTTTAATTTTTAATAATAATATTATAAGATGCAGTTTATTTTCTATATAATTATGATATAATAATAAAAAAGGTAATCGGATTCGCAAAATAAAATGCGATTGCCACTTAGCTGATTGAATTACTTAATCACTCTGCATGGCGGTGCAGGGTGATTATTTCTTTTGGTTATTATTCCTATCTAAATAGGAGATAAGCGACACAGTAAATATTGAAAACATTATCATAATAGATATTGCCTCATATGTACTCATATCGCACCACCTCCCTTCTTCTGAAGTAAGGTGGCAACCACACCCTGCTTTTCCGATTACCTTATATTATTTTAACAGAATAATTAATAATTGCCTATATATTTTTAAGAGCTAGCCACATTTCTGCGACTAACTCTCTTATTTTGTTATTTAATATAGTTTTAGTTTAAATCATGGTACCTGTCCCTTTGATTCCCTTTCCAAAATAACCGTCGTGTTATATCGCCCTTATCACCCCGAAACTAACACCTGTCAGCCGCTCAATTTGTCTAAAAGACAAACCTTTCTCCTTGCATGCTTTAATAACTTCATTACGTTTACCCTTGTCAAACCCTTGAATTTCTGTAGGGCTCTGGGCGCCGGAAATGCTCCTGATAAAATCACTGGCTTCGGCGTCATTTAGCCTAACATCCTGA
>NZ_RYYS01000108.1 GCF_004138215.1 Anaerophilus nitritigenes | reverse complement strand
AAGGATAGTTTTTCATGGACAATTTGTAACGTTAAATTTCATTCTTTTATTATGGATCTTTTCTATGAAATACATAATTTTTAATATCTTCAACATCTTTTTTTACATCTTCAACAAGGTTTAATTTATCTGTAAGATTTAAAATAATTTCCTGATATTTCTTTTCTCTTTCTTCTTGACGAACATCTCTTTTTTCTTGGGTTTTTAAAATATAAAAAATCAGTTTCGGATTAGAAGATGATATAAAAGAGCTTAAAAGTATTCTTAAAAAGCTAAACTAAAAAACAAGACCCTATGAGAAAGATTCATATGTGTTCAATGGATCTTTCTTATAGGGTAATTTGTTTTTATAAAAGATGTATAAAAAAAATAAGTGTGCAAACAATAAAAATAGTATCAATTGAAACTATTTTTATTGTTTTTTCTAAATGCTAATGGTAAAATATAATTAGAAAGCACCTAAGCATCAGATTGGCATTTAGGAGGTACTTACAACATGATAAAAGGTTCCTGGATTGAAGATCCAGAAAGTGTAGAAGCATTTCTAGTTGAAATGAAAAATAGAATACAAAATTCTTATGAGAATGTAAAGATTATAAAAAGAACAAGAAGTGAAGACAAAACCTTTAATTTTCAAGCTCAATATGGTATAACCCATGAAATCATATGTGAAGAACTTTTAAAGCTAGATAGATCAAACTATTGTTATACAGATAATGATTATGATAGTAAAAAAGGTGGATTAGTATGGATATTTGGTCAAACGCTTATATACCCAGGAATCTATAGTTATCCAGAAGTTTATATCAAACTTAAATTAAATAGTAAGGTGATTTGTTTATCTTTTCATGAAAAAGAATATCCTTTAGAGTATCCGTATAATTAATTAGAAATTATACGGATATAAAAAATAAATTGATCAATAACATTATAAAGATGAGATGGATAAATAATTAAAAGAAATAAACCTTTTATGGAGGGATTTATATGAATAATAAAAATATAATGGAGTACTGTTATAACTGTGATGAGGATAGGTCTGTAATCATCAAAGAAGAATCTATAAAAATGACTATTAAAGATATTGAAATTGATTTTGTTGGAAAAGTAGCCTACTGTGAAGAATGTGGAGAGGAAGTATATATTTCTCAAATAGACGATGAAAATGTTAGAAAAGCTAATGAAAAATATAGAGAAAAACTTGGGATCATTCAAATAAGTGAAATTGAAAAGTTACTCAATAAATATAATATAGGAAAGAAACCTTTAGCCAAACTACTAGGTTGGGGAGAAGTGACAATCATTAGATATTTAAAAGGTTTAACCCCTTCTAAAGAATATAGTGAGAAATTAAAAGAATTGCAAGATCCTTATAAAATGCAAGAAATATTAAATCAAAACGGTAATGTATTACAAAAGGTTGCTAGACAAAAGGTTGAGGATCGTATTAAAGAAATGCTGCATCTATCTCATTCAACGAAAAAAGGTCAACCTATCAATTCTATAGATGTTGCCACATATTTTCTAAACAAAGTAGATATAGAAGCTGGAGATTTGATCTCTCATTTAAAACTACAAAAGCTTGTTTATTATGCTCAAGCATGGATGATGGCATTTTTCAATAAAATTATAATAATGGAAGACTTTCAAGCGTGGATTCATGGACCTGTTATCCCTGAGATGTACTACAATTATAAAAAGTTTGGTGCCAATCCAATTCCTAAAGCAAATATTTTAGATGAAAATATATTTAATGAGGATGAAAAGCTCATATTAAATGGTATATGGAATGTATATGGAAAATATAATGCAAAGTATTTAGAAGCCCTTACCCATATGGAAGATCCATGGAGAGATGCTAGGGGGAATTGCCAAGAAGACGATAGATGTACAAATGTAATTGAAAAAGAAGATATTAAAAGATATTATTCATCTATAAAAGATCAATTTACAATCGAGGATATGGAGGAGTTAAACACTTATGTATCAAGTATTAAGATAAAAATGAGTTAATAATAATATTATAAACAGAATGGAGAGATAACATATGCCATTTTAAAAAATTGATGCTCAAGGAATCATAAAAGAAAAAATAGAGAAAGATCAGGAATTTAAAGCAGTTTATCAAAAGATAAGTGCAGAATACAAAGAAAAGAATCTGATTAAATAAATCCAAAAGGCCTCCCATTGACGGTGGCAATAAGACCTTGGATAAATAGTCGATTAGAAGAAACGAGAGCAGCTTTAGAAAAAGAATGTGCAGATAGATTAAACGAAGTAAAAGCTTTAAAAGATCAAAGAATACAGGAACTTTTAAAAGAAATAGAAAAGTTAAAACATCAGGAAGTAAAATAAAAGGTCCATATTCCATGGATCTTTTTTATATAAAACAACTCTATAAATAAAGGAAAATGAAAAAAAAAGTAGAATATAAAAAATTAAAGCAAAAAAGGAAATAAGCACCTGCTATAGTTTTGGCGACTTTTCAGGTACTTATTCTGCTAAGGCATATCCTCTTGATTTTTAATTTATATAGTTATTCTACACTATTATAATTCTATATTCAAGATGATATACCTTCTATTTTGCTAAAAAAATTAGGAGGTATTTTAAATGGAAAATAAAAAGAAGAATTTTAGAGATATTTTAAAGGTCGAAGGAGTAAAGGCTAGAGGATTTGGAATCATTCCAAAGTTAGTTATGTTAGATAGAAAATTAACTATAGAAGCCAAAGCCATATATTCTTATTTTTGTTCTTATGCAGGAGCAGGAACAACAGCTTTCCCAAGCAGAGATAAAATATGCAAAGATTTAGGTATTAGTATAAAAAGATGGTATAAGCATTTTAATTTGTTAAAAGAATTAGGTTATATAAAAGTTGAACAAATAAGAAGTAAAAAAGGCGACAAGTACAGTCATAATATATATACTTTAATAGAAAAACCCGAAACCATTGAAAACACTGAAGATGACCAGTGTGGTCAAAACGAGTATACTCGAAATGAGCATACTCAAAATGACTACAATAATAATAACAGGTCTTTTAATAAAAATAACAAGATTTTATATAATCATCAGTCAGTCATAGCAGAACCAGAAAATGGACAGACAGATATAAAAAATAAAAGAGAAGAAATAAAAGAAGAAATTATAAGTAATGCAGAAATATATTTATACAAAGGACAAGCTAGAGAGTTATTAGAAAAAACTATTACCAAGTTATTAGAGTGTAAAAAGATACAAGTAAACAACAAACTACTTAATAACCAACAGATCCTAGAGCAATTACAAAAATTAACTCTTAATATGATAGATTATACTTTTAGCAAGTTTAGACAAGTACAAGAAGAAAAAACAATTAAAAACAAGCAAAAGTATTTTGAAGTATTGCTGTTAAGTTGTATAGATGAGTATGCAGCCAATTCGATTTTTTAATAAAAATTGAAAATGCAAGATAATTCCTAGTAGAAAAAGCATAGGAAATATTCTTTGTGTACTTTGAATACAAGGATCCTTTGCTCAATAATCGCAAAGGGATGATTGAAAAAGTGCTCCCAAAGGCCTTGAAGATTCCACTACATAAACATCATGTACCTTCAAGGTCTCTTTAGGACTTTCGCATGAGAGGGCTTTTAGAATGTGAAAATCACACATACTAAAACCCACATAAAGAAAAAGGGTTAGGAGCTACAGCCCTAAAGGACCTTGTACGCTTACATCAAGTTTATTTCGTTCTATCGTTCAAGGCCTTATCGCCACACCCGATGCCAGCACTTAAAAGAAAAACAAAATATAGGTGTATAGACTGTGTGTATAAATAAGTTCAAACTATATATATCTCGTGTGTATGAAGGGGGAAAAACCATATGGATACTCTATATAGCAGTAATGATTTAGCCGAAAAGCTTGGAATTTCCGTATCTACAGTTCGCAAGTATGAGCAGGATTATAACTTGGAGATCATGAGAAATGAAAGCAATAACAGGGTGTATACAGAAAAGGATGTAGAGATTTTTAAAAAGATTATAGAGCTTAAAAATGAAGGTGCAAATATTCATCTTATAAGAAAGATACTTGCTAATGAAGGTATAGTAGAAACAGTTCCTGAGGTTTTAGACACTATTCCCCTACATACTGAAAGTATAGAGGCGTTTAAAGCTGATGTAATCAATCAAATAGCAGATATTGTTTCGGAAAAAGAAAGAGTATTGAAAGAGGAATTTGAAAAGCAACTAGATGAAAAATTACAGCACCAGGAGCAGAGGATCAGAGAGCAGATCCAAGCAGAAAATAAAAAGCTGATGGACTATATAGCTACTACAAAAGAAAATGAAAAGAACAAAGGGTTTTGGAGTAGGATTTTTGGAAAGTAGGGTTTATATAAAGTGAACTAAATAAAAGTATTTGGATTTTTAGAAAATAGTTTAATTTGAATGATATTATAAAATACTTTCATATAATATTATCAGGTATGCTTAATTTTAGAGGTATTGTTTATAGGTGTTAAGGGGGGAAGCAAAAATGGTGAGTTCGTTTTTAAAAGATTATTACGATTATTTTATGAAAAATAATATTTTATCAGATTTTCTGAGAGAAGAAAGTGAATTAATTGACATAAAGAAAAATCTCTATATTGATAATATTTATGATTATCTCAAAATAATTGATATGTTTGAAATAGAAAAACAACAAGACAGATTTAATTTTGGGAAAAAATTTTTATATAGAGGAGTAACTAATAAAGAGTGGAAGTTGGAACCGAGCTTGGGATTTAATAACTTAGTATCTTATGAGAGTGAAATGATTGGGGACTTTTTACAATTAAGACCAGATGAATTTAAAAATATGGATGACTTTAACACAATTGCTAAAATGCAACATTATGGATTACCTACCCGATTATTGGATTTCACAATGAATCCTTTAGTAGCATTGTATTTTGCGTGCTGTGATACTAATGGTTATAACGTTGATGGAAAAGTATATTTTGTGTTGCCATATAATAACGGTGGTATGGATGCTTACATAAAACAAGTATGTTCCATCTATAAAAATTCAAATTTCAATTTAGTATCTGATCCAGCACATTTTTATACGTATATACAACTAGTGTATGGGACAAACAATATATATTTTGTTAGACCAAATTATATTACTGAGAGAGAAAAACGACAAGAATCTATTTTCTTATTATTTGCAAATGAATTATATAACTATGAAACAGATAGTATTATTACAAATACAGAGGGTATTAATATGTATACTTCCAATGAGGTTAAATTACCGTGTCTTATTAAATATGCTGATTCATTACATGATGTTTGTGAAAGGGATTTAGAACGAAATTTCCTTGAAATTATTATTCCAAAGGAAATCAAGGAGAATCTTCTAAACTCATTAGAAAAATTAGGAGTTAGAAAGGATTATATATTTCCAGAATTAGAATATACATCAGAATATATAAAAAATACATATAAGACGATAGATAGCATGGCAAAGAAAAATAAGTTTAAAGAAGAATATAATATATAAAAGATATAGGTATTACTGGAAATAATGACTTTTAAGAAAATAAACCCCTAGCTTAAATCAAGCTAGGGGTTTTAGTAATCAAAATCATCAATCATCTGATCTTTAATATCATCATTAATTCCTATATACCGAAGGGTAATGCTAGGAGAGGAATGGTTAAAAATCTCCTGGAGTGCTGCAACGTCCTTATATTTCTTATAAAAATGATACCCAAAAGTTTTCCTGCTTGTATGAGTTCCTATTTCTTGGAGTCCACATTCTTTAGCTGCTTTGTTTAAGATTCTATAGGCTTGGATTCTAGTAATAGGTACTTTCTCTCCGTTAGGTCCTAGTTTGGAACTTGGAAACAAGAAGCTCTCTTCATTAAAATCATGTTTTTTGATGTATTTATTCAATTCTTTTCTTAGAGGAGCATTGATCTTAAACCTTTTGATCTTACTTGTTTTTTTCTCCTTAATGTAAATGTGATCTTGCATTACATCCTTTATTTTAAGATTCAAAATATCTGAAATTCTAAGGCCTGTATATATGCCTACAATAAATAACATATAGTTTCTACCGATAAAGCTTCTATCACTAGAATTTTTTAGGGCTTTCTTCATAGCATCTATTTGTTTTTTGTCACGAATAGGTTGTACTGAGTTCAAAAAATCACCTTCCTTTGCCCTTAGTGTATGTAACATACGAACACATTATGTAACTAAATACGCTTAAAAAGTAGTAAAACATTGAATTTATTCTCAATTAGATAATTTATTTTACCTCAATATGTTACATTTTAAAAGCATAAAAAAATGTGTGAAACTATTGAAAATACTACATAGTTCTAAGATGTAACAAAATATACATTTTGTTACTACATAAAACAGGTATAAACGTTGAAATATAAACATTTGGTTAATTATACACGTTTTTTTCAAAATGTATGATTATTCATTGAAGAAATAAAGAAAAAGTTGAATATAAATACATTGTAAAAGGCCTCGAAGTGACGGCACTGGGCGTGGCAATAAAACATCTCACTGCTCTCTATAGGCGTATGATATGGAGTAAAAAGGACAAGGCCTTAGGGAGGCTCTGAGAGGCCTTTGAGTGAAGGATATTGTTTTATATATGTAATTCTTTATAAAAAAAGATTTAAAATAAAAACACGAACCTACTTGTATGTATGTACACATAAGGATTATACTATTAGCATACACAATAAAATCAATTACCCTATAAAAAAGCTCCATACAAACACATGAATCTTTTTCATAGGGTCTTTCAGGAGGAAAA
>NZ_RYYS01000011.1 GCF_004138215.1 Anaerophilus nitritigenes | reverse complement strand
TGTAATATCTGTCAATAATACTTTTCTTGGTATTTCCTGTTTAAACTCTCTATTTAATAAATTAGGCATAACAGTATGTTCTTTAGTGGTTTTCATCATTCGCCTGTAGCGGTTGGCTTTTCTAATCGGACAAAAGATATTGAACTTCTTCATAATTCTTCTTATACGCTTTAGATTGTTGTATAGGCTACAATAAACTAGACAATAAAATTAAGGTCATGTAAACTAAAAACAATATAGTAAAGGAGAAGTTTATATGGCTAAAAGAGAAAGAAGAACATATACTGAAGAATTTAAGGATCAAGCGGCACTGATATTAGGACGAAAGTAAGTGTGATTCACAAATACAGTGTATTAGCAATGTGTACAGTCCTACAAGTTCCTACAAGTACTTACTATTATGAATCAAAATCTAAAGAATTACCCCATGAAATTACACCTAAAGTAATCGAGATTTTTAGAGAAAGTAAAAATAATTATGGTTCAAGAAAAATAAAAGTAGAATTAAAAAAATAACAATAATTTAAGTGATAATTTATAAATATATCTAGTTTAGGGTGTTGTATTGTAAGAACAATCTGTAAAATACAGAAGAATGTTTAAGAAAGAGGTAAAAAATATGTTCATTCCTATAAAAAATAAAAAAGTGTATCAACATGTTATTGAACAAATTCAAAATATGATAATGAAAGGAACTTTAAAAAAAGGGGATAAACTTCCTTCAGAGAGGGATTTAGTTGAACAGCTAAGAGTAAGTAGAACATCAATCCGTGAAGCTCTTAGAGCATTAGAGATTATTGGATTTGTTGAAAGCAGACACGGAGAAGGAAATTTTATTAGTGGAAATATGGATAGTAGCTTTTTTGAACCATTATCTGTTATGTTTATGTTAAATGAAGGAAAACCTGAAAATATCTTAGAGCTTAGAATGATTATTGAAGTGGAAGCAGCTGGTATAGCTGCACAAAAAATCAAAGAAGAGGATATAGAACAGCTACAAAGGTTGATGGAAGAATTTAGGCAAGCACAAAACGAAATAGACAGAGCAAAGATTGATAAAGCATTACACTACAAAATTGCTCAGATAACAGAGAATTACTTGATTGTAAACCTTTTAAATGCTATTGGGTCTTTGATGGAATTATTTATTAAAGATGCAAGGAGAATGATTTTAAAAGAAGAAGAAAAGAAAGAAATGCTCATGGATCAGCATTTAAAAATTTGTGAAGCCATAATAGAAAAAGATTCTAAAAAAGCAGTTATAGCCATGAAAAAACATCTTCAAACGATCAATGAAGCCATGAAAAATTACAAGTATCAACAATCATCTAACATACTAGATGATTTTTAAAAAAATCAAAAGCAATTGTTGAAAAATTTCGATTAATGCTATATTATTTACATAAGCATTGATAATACTATATTACTAATAAAGTGGTATAAGCATATCCCTTTTGAAAGGAGAAAATATTGTGGCAACAATAAAAGTACCTTATTCAAAAACTCATTTGAGTATTGAAATTCCTGATAAAAATTTAGAAGGAATATTAGAATCAAATGCAAGTGAGTTTATTGCAAACAAGTCACAAACAGAAATTGTAAATCATGCATTAAATCATCCTATTGGAAGTAAAAAGCTTGAAGAGTTGGTAATAGGTAAAAAAAATATGATTATCATAACAAGTGACCATACAAGACCTGTTCCTAGTCATATCACTTTACCAATTATGATAAAGAGAATCAGAAAAGCCAATCCTTGTATAGATATAAAGATTCTCATTGCAACTGGTTATCATAGACCTACTACAAAAGAAGAATTAATTTTCAAATGTGGTGAAGAAATTGTTAAAAATGAAAAATTTGTTATGCATTTTTCAAAAGAGAAAGATACTTTAACAAAGGTAGGCATCCTTCCTTCTGGAGGAGAACTGTGGCTTAATAAATTAGTAATGGAAACAGAATTATTAATTGCTGAAGGATTTATAGAACCCCATTTTTTTGCTGGTTTTTCTGGAGGGAGAAAAAGTATATTACCAGGAGTTGCAGGAGCTAAAACTGTACTTAATAATCATTGCTCAAAGTTTATTGCCAGTAATTATGCTAGAACTGGTATATTAGAGAACAATCCTATACATGAGGATATGTTATATGCAGCAAAGACAGCAAAATTGGCTTTTATATTAAATGTTGTAATAGATAGTGAGAAAAAGGTTATCAATGCGTTTGCTGGAGATTATAAGATTGCTCATGAAAAGGGTTGTGAATTTGTTACAAGTTTAGCAAAAGTTGATAAGATTCAGGTAGATATAGCAGTAAGTACAAACGGAGGATATCCATTAGATCAAAATATCTATCAAGCTGTAAAGGGAATGACAGCAGCCGAAGCTATATGTAAAGAAGGTGGGGTAATTATTATGATTGCCGCATGTAATGATGGGCATGGTGGGCAGTCCTTTTATGAGAATATGGCAGAGGCAAAAAATCCTAAAGAAGTTCTTGAAAAAGTGTTAAAAATACCAGCGAATGAAACAATTCCAGATCAATGGGAATTTCAGATATTAGCAAGAATTTTATCAAAGCACAGAGTGATTATGGTTACAGATTTATGCGATCCACAAATGATTAAAGCAATGCATATGGAACATGCATATACTTTTGAAGAAGCATTAAATAGAGCTTTTAGAATAAAGGGAGCAGATGCAAAGGTTGGAGTAATCCCTGATGGTGTTTCAGTTATTGTTAAATAGATACAAGAAATTAATTTAACAAACCTTTGAAAAAGGGGATATGTGTTTTTATAATTTTAGCCATACTGGTATGACCATCATTCCAGAGTAGTAAATAAGTAATGAAAGTGAGGTAATATTATGGAAATAGTTGTCTGTATCAAACAAGTTCCAGGAACGACAGAAGTTGAGGTAGATGAGAAAACAGGAGTATTGAAAAGAGATGGCATCGATTCAAAAATGAATCCGTATGATTTATATGCAATAGAAACAGCAGTAAAAATAAAGGAGGAAAAAGGAGCTAATATTACAGCTATTAGTATGGGACCTCCTCAAGCTGCTGAGATTATAAAAGAAGCTTATATGATGGGGGTAGATAAAGGAGTCCTCCTTACAGATAGAAAATTTGCAGGGGCAGATGTTTTAGCTACATCTTATACCATAGCTCAAGGAGTAAAAAAGACAGGAAAACCTGATTTGGTGATCTGTGGAAAAATGACTACGGATGGTGATACAGCTCAAATAGGACCTGAAATGGCAGAGTTTTTAAATATTCCACATGTTGCTAATGTACTAAGCATTATTGAAGTGAAAGAAAAATCTATTGTTGTTGAGATGGATATGCCAAATACAGTAGAAATTGCAGAGGTTGATTTTCCCTGTCTTATTACAGTAGAAAAGGGAATATTCCAACCAAGACTGCCATCCTTTAAATTGAAATTAGCTACAAAAGATAAAGAAATATCTTTTTACGGCTTGAAAGATTTTGAGGATCAGGATGAGAAAAAGTATGGATTAAATGGTTCACCCACTCAGGTTAAAAAAATATTTCCTCCTAAAGGAAATACGGATCATGAGATATGGAAAGGTTCTCAAGAAGAATTAACAGATCAATTATTGAAAAAATTAAAAGAATTGAAATTTGCTTAGGAGTGATCGTATGAGTAAAATAATTATACATCAAGACAAGATTGCAGATAAAGATGCATTAATCAAATTATGTCCTTTTAAAGCTATTGAAGTTGTGGATGGAAAAGTTGATATTAATGCAGCCTGTAAAATGTGTAAAATGTGTGTAAAAAAAGGGCCTGAAGGTGTTTTTGAATATGTAGAAGATAAAGTGATAAAGATCAATAAGGATCAATGGAAAGGAATTGTAGTATATGTTGACCATGTAGATGGAGATATACATCCTGTTACTTTTGAATTGATTGGAAAAGCAAAAGAAATGGCAAAAAAGATTAATCATCCCGTATATTGCTTATTTATGGGTCATGATATTAAAGAGAAAGCAGTTGAACTTTTGCATTATGGAGTAGATGAAGTATTTGTATATGATGAAGAAGAATTAAAGCACTTTAGAATAGAGCCTTATACAGCTGTATTTGAAGATTTTATTAAAAATTATCAACCTACGATTGCATTAGTAGGCGGAACCACAATAGGTAGATCTTTAGCACCTAGAACAGCAGCAAGGTTTAAAACTGGACTTACAGCAGATTGTACGATATTAGATGTAGAGGAAAATACAGATTTAGATCAAATCAGACCAGCATTTGGGGGAAATATTATGGCACATATCCATACCCCTAATCATAGACCACAGTTTGCAACTGTTAGATATAAAATATTTTCAGCACCAGATAAAAGTGATAAAACAAATGGCAAGATCACAATATGTCATATAGATCAAGAAAAATTAATATCAGGAATACATGTTTTAGAAGTAAAGAAAAAAGAAAAAGTAAAAAGTATAGAAGATGCTGACGTAGTCATTGTTGCAGGTCGTGCGATCAAAAAACAACAAGACATACAAATGATTTATCAGTTAGCTGATTTATTAGGGGGAGAAGTTGCAGGTACAAGACCACTTATTGAAGCTGGTTGGATAGATGCAAGACGTCAAATTGGACTCAGTGGCAGAACGGTTAAACCAAAGCTGATTATTACTTGTGGGGTATCAGGAGCTATACAATTTGTTGCAGGGATGAATAACTCAGATTGTATTATTGCTATAAATACAGATGAAAAAGCATCTATTTTCAATGTGGCTCATTATGCAGTGGTAGGAGATTTATATGAAATTATACCTAATATTATAAAAAGATTAAGTGATGAGAGATTAAGTGTAGATGATTTAGTAGCAGCAGCTACAAAATGTTAGGAGTGAGTCATATGGTATATAAAAAGATAGATCAAAAAGATATAGATTTTTTAATTTCAATATGTGGAAAAAATAGAGTTTTTGTTGGTGAGGAAGAAATAAATGAAGATTTTAGTCATGATGAATTAGGGGGAATCCATAAATACCCAGAAATATTAGTTGAAGTAGAAAATACACAAGAAGTATCAAAAATTATGAAATATGCATATGAAAACAATATTCCTGTTACACCAAGGGGACAAGGAACAGGGCTTGTTGGGGCATCTGTAGCGATTTATGGTGGAATCATGATGAATTTAAGTAAAATGAACAAAATCCTTGAATTAGATGAAGAAAATTTAACTTTAACTGTTGAACCTGGAGTACTACTCATGGAAATATCAAAATTTGTAGAAGAGCATGATTTGTTCTATCCACCAGATCCAGGAGAAAAAAGTGCTACCATTGCAGGAAATATCAATACAAATGCAGGTGGTATGAGGGCAGTAAAATATGGTGTAACAAGAGATTATGTAAGAGGACTTGAAGTAGTACTTCCTAACGGAGAAGTTATGCAAGTTGGTGGAAAAGTGGTTAAAAATAGTTCTGGATACAGTGTAAAAGATTTGATTGTGGGTTCTGAAGGAACATTGGCTATTGTAACAAAAGCAATACTGAAGCTATTGCCTTTACCAAAAAAATCAATCAGTTTATTAATCCCTTTTAAAAATCTTGAAACAGCTATTGAAACAGTCCCTAAAATCATTAAAGCAAAGGTCATTCCAACAGCAATCGAGTACATGGTAAGAGATGTAATATTGGCGTCAGAAGAGTTTTTGGGAATGAAGTTTCCAGATCGCTCAGCAGATGCATATTTACTATTGACCTTTGATGGAAATAGTACACAAGAGATTGAAAAGACATATGAAAATGTGGCACATATTTGTCTAGAAGCAGGAGCTTTAGATGTATTAATTTCAAATACTCAAGAACGACAAGACTCTATTTGGAAGGCAAGAGGATCATTTCTTGAAGCAATCAAAGCTTCAACTACTGAGATGGATGAGTGTGATGTAGTTGTACCAAGAAATAGAATTGCTGAATTTGTTAAGTTTTCAGATGAACTACAAAAAAGATGTAATATAAGAATTAAGGGATTTGGACACGCAGGAGATGGAAATCTTCATATATATATTCTAAAAGATGAACTTGAGGAAGAGGCTTGGAAGAAAAAACTTGAGGAAGTATTTGAAATCATGTATGAAAAAGCGAGAGAATTAGGGGGAAGGGTATCTGGAGAGCATGGGATTGGATATGCAAAAAAAACTTATCTAATGAAGTCAGAAGGAACCTTAGGAATGGATTTATTCAAGAATATAAAATTAGCATTTGATGCTAAGAATATATTGAATCCAGGTAAGGTTTGTTAAAAAAATCAATGGAGAATCAAGGGAACTGTTTCTATGATTCTCCTAAGATTCGCTATTATTTTAAAATATAAAATCGCAAAATCATCTACATATGATAATTTGATAGGGTTTTTAATCAGTGCTATAAAAAAAGATTACAAAGAACCTATCAAACAAATAAAAAATAATAGATTTCACAATTTTGAAGGAAGGACTTCAAAATATACAAAACAAGAGCTTGAGGAAAAACTAAAAAGAAAATAACAAAAGATTTTGAAAAAACTTAATGGATGAAGAGGTTTTAAATTATCAATGATAAAAAACTAGGTAGTTATATATGATTAATGATTACTTAATAAGTAGGATATATTTACTTTAAATGGGAATATTTAAATACATATGCACTTAGAATAAAATTTTTTAATTTGACTATTTTTTACTATAATTTTATAATATGATAATATAATATGATAATATAAAAAGTAAATGATTATACGCTGAGTTCCATATGGAAACGGGGGACCCATATATTGGGGCGAATTCCGATAAGGATAGGATAACTCTTTCAGTCCGAGCCCGACAGCTAACCTCGTAAGCGTTGAAGGAGAGAATATCGGTCTAAAAAAACCATACTTCTCTATGGTTTTTTTTATTTTTCCAAAATAAAATATGAAGGTGAAAAAATGAAAAAAGGAATTAAGTTTAAAATTTTAGGGGTATTTATTTTAATATTTATTGTACTTATAGTAAATAGTATTGGAGCTATCACTAATTTTTATCGACTTAGTAATTCTATAGAAAATATCATGGAGTCTAATTATAAAAGTATTGTAGCAGCACAAAATATGATTGTTGCTTTGGAAAGACAAGATAGTGCAGAACTCGCTTATATGTTTTCTACAGATCAAGTGGCGGCAAATCATTTTAGAGATAATGAAATTGAATTTTTAAAATGGTTATCAAGGGCTGAAGACAATATTACAGAACCAAAAGAAAAAGAGACCTTACAAAAAATTCATAAATTATATATTCAGTATATAGACAAATTTAGCTATCTAATAGATATACAAAAAAATCAAGGGACTAATGAATCAAGAGTATATTATTATAATGAAATTCTTCCCCTATTTGAGCAGAGTAAAAAAGTATGTAGAGATTTGCAAAACTTAAATCAAGAAGGAATGATTATTCGTAAGGATACAGCACATGATATATCAATTAAAGCATCCTATTCTACACTTTTAGTAGCTACAATCACCATATTTATTGGGTTTCTTCTTGCTTTTTATTTGACGAATAAAATTGTTGAGCCTATTTATAATCTTATAGAAAAAATTAAGAAGGTTGCTGAAGGAGATTATCAACAACAATTAGATATAGTAGGTAATGATGAAATTGCTCAGCTAGCTCAAGAATTTAATGTCATGGCTCAAAAACTTCAAAACTTCGATAAATTAAATGTAAAAAAATTAATGAAAGAAAAACAAAAATCAGAAGCTATAGTAGAAAGTATTAGTGAAGGGATTATTGTAACAGATGAAGAACACAGATTAATCCTAGTGAATAAGTCTGCTGAAAGAATATTTAATATAAGGGAAAAAGATGTACTCCATAAGCACTTTTTAGAAGCAATCAAAAGAGAAGATATGTTTGTAATTGTGGATAAGGTAAAAAAGAGAAGTGATAGGGATGAATATAAAAAATATACAGATATAACAATAGAAATGGAAGGTGTGAAAAAATATTATAGAATGAATATCATGCCTATTCAAACAAGAGATGAAGATAATATTGGAGTAGTTACGTTAATTCAAGATATTACCAAATTAAAAGAAGTGGATCAAATAAAATCTGAATTTGTTTCAACAGTATCTCATGAATTTAGGACTCCATTAACTTCAATTAGTATGGGAGTAGGATTACTTTTAGACCAAGTAGTAGGAGAAATAAATGATGATCAAAAAGAATTATTAGAAGCTGTAAAGGAGGATGGAGAAAGATTAAAAAATTTGGTTAGCGATTTGTTAGATTTATCAAGGATTGAATCAGGAAAAATTCAAATGGATTTTGATTCTTATAATATAAAAGATATCATTATGCATGCAGCAGATTCATTCAAAATCCAAGCACAAAATAAAAATGTGAACATTGTGGTAGATGCTAGAGAGTATTTATCAAAAGTAAAAGCTGATTTTAATAAAATCTCATGGGTATTAACGAACCTGATAGGAAACGCACTAAGATATGTACCACGAGATGGGACAGGAAGAATTGAAATTATAGCAAAAGAAACAGCTAATAAAATGCTCATTTGTGTAGTAGATAATGGTCAAGGAATACCAGAGGAATATCAACAAAGAATATTTGAAAAGTTTATTCAAGTAAAAAGTAATAATGGCGAAAATACTGGTGGTACAGGATTAGGACTAGCAATTAGCAAAGAGATTGTCAATGCCCATGGAGGAGAAATATGGGTAAAAAGTAAAATAGGAGAAGGAAGTACTTTTTATTTTACATTGAGTATTGGTATATAACAGTAAAGGGGTTTGTTTATGAATAAAATATTAATTGTAGATGATGAAAAAAATATTTTATTGACTTTAAAAATGTATTTACAAAAGATGGGGTATGATATACAAGTAGCTATGGATGGAATAGAAGCGATAGAGAAAGCTCAGGAATATATGCCTAACTTAATTTTTTTAGATATATTACTTCCTAAAATGAATGGATATTTAGTTTGTGAAGCACTAAAAGAAGAAGTAATGACCAAAAGTATTCCAATTATATTTATGAGTGCAAAAACACAAAAAGAAGATATAGCAAAAGCTTTTGCTGTAGGAGGAAATGAGTATTTGGTAAAACCTTTTACACTAGAGCAAATAAAAAAAATAATAGATAAGTATATGAAGGAGGATAAATAATGAATAAAAAAATTTTGATTGTGGATGATGAGAAAAATATCAGAATGACATTAAAACATTGTTTAAAAGAAGAAGGATATGAAATAGATAGTGCTGTAAATGGTGAAGAGGCCCTTAAAAAATCCATAGAAGAAGAATTTGATCTTATGTTATTGGATATAAAAATGCCAGGGCTAACAGGAATGCAAGTTTTAAGTAAGGTTAGGGAAAAAGGAAGTAAAATAGATGTTATTATGATGACTGCTTATGGAACAATTGAAAAAGCTGTGGAAGCTATGAAACTAGGAGCGATTGATTTTATTAGTAAACCTTTTACTCCAGATGAAATTAGGTCTATAGTAAAAGAAGTATTAGATAGAAAAGATTTAGAAGAAGCAGAAGTAGAAACTTTTGAAGATGTTATTGCATACGCAAAGAAATGTATATTAGAAGGATCTTACAGTAAAGCTGAAGAGTTCCTCAAAAAATCTATCGCTATAAATATAGATGCACCTGAACCACATAATTTATTAGGTATTTTGTCAGAGTATAGAAGAAAAATACAAAAAGCACAAATGCATTATAGAGCTGCTCTTGCATTAGATCCTACTTATGTTGCAGCTGAGAAAAACTTACAGAGGACAGCACAAATCAGATACACCCAAGTAGGAATGCAGCTAGGAGATGAAAATGATGAACAATAGAAATAAAAATGATGAATATATAGTGATTGTAGGTTGTGGGAGATTAGGATCTCATCTAGCTAGATTACTTTCAAAAGCAAGGAAAAGTGTAGTTGTAATTGATAAGAATGAGGGTGCATTTCATAGATTAGGAGATGACTTTAGTGGTTTTACTATTGAAGCGGATGCTATTGAAATAGATTCCCTTCTTCAAGCAAAGATAAACAAAGCGGATGTGGTTGTTACTACAACAAATGATGATAATACAAATATATTAATTGCACAAATCGCAAAAATAATCTATAAAGTTCCAAAGGTAATTGCTCGTTTATTTGAACCATCTAGACAGCAAGTTTATGAAGAATTAGGAATTGAGACTTTATGTCCTACAATTCTTTCAGCAATAGAATTAAAAAACATTATTGTAGGGGATAAAATGGAGGTGTAAATATGAATATTATTATTGTAGGAGGAGGAAAACAAGTACACTTTCTTACAAAATCATTTGTGTCAAAAGGATATAATGTAACGATTATTAATAATAATGAAGAATATTGTAAAAAGCTTGCAAGAATGCATAGAGCAAATATTGTTCTTGGTGATGCTACAACACCATATATTTTAGAAGATGCAGGAGCAGCTTATTCAGAAATGGTAATCGCGCTAACAACAGATGATCCAGATAACCTTGTTATTTGCCAAATTGCAGAAAAAATTTTTAAAGTCAGAAAAACTTTTGCAATGGTAAATGACCCTAAGAACATTGAAATATTTAGAAAACTAGGGGTTCAAAATGTTATTAGTACAGCAGATATTATTTCATCTTTTATTGAACAAAAAATTTCAGTGGATGATATAACAAATTTATTTCCCATTGAAGAAGGAAAGGTTGCAGCTATGGAAATAGAAATAAATGAACAATTTCCAGTTGTAGGTCAAAGTTTAAGTCAAATAAATTTACCGAAAGACACAATTATTGGATGTATGATAAGAAAAAATGAACCTATTATTCCAAGAGGGGATACGGTTATAAAAGAGCAAGATAAATTGATTATTTTGTGTTTGCCAATGATCCAATCAGAAGTATTGAAGGTTATTAGAGGAAGGATAGATTAGGGTGTTATATACAGAATTGATAAAAGAAAGATATCAGTTGATTGTGGGATATGTAGGAACGATTATTATAGGTATTGGCTTTGCTTTATTATTACCCTTGTTATTATTACCTGTCTATAGTCAAGAAGCAAATGAAACAGCTTATTTTATCATTCCATCTTTAATAGCGATTTGCTTAGGATATGTAATGAGAAGAAAGCTAAAGTGTGTAAAGGAAGTGACGTTAACTCTTCAAGAAGGTGGAGTTATAGTTTTATTGGCTTGGATAAGTGCCACGATTTTTTGCGCGATGCCATTTATTATATCAGGAAAACTTAACTTTACTCAAGCTGTTTTTGAGGCAGTAAGTGGTTTAACTACAACTGGATTATCTGTTGTAGATGTCACAAAGACTTCCCATATATTTTTAATGTGGAGAAGTATTATGCAGTTTATAGGAGGGGCAGGGCTTGCAGTAATTATGTTATCTGCTATCATTGGACCTCATGGATTAGGACTTTATAATGCTGAAGCAAGATCAGATAAATTACTTCCTAATGTAGCTAAATCTACTAAATTAATTATGATTATTTATACAGGGTACATATTGTCAGGAATTATTTTATATATTTTGGCTGGGATGCCATGGTTTGATGCAATTAACCACTCTATTGCAGCCGTATCTACAGGCGGATTTTCAACGAGAGCTGAAAGTATTGGAGCATATAATAGTTTGTCTATTGAACTCATTACATTGATTCTAATGATCTTAGGTACGATTAATTTTGCAGCTCATTATGTACTTTTAAAAGGGCAGATAAAGAAGTTTTTTCAAATAGGAGAAATTCGCTTTATGTTTTTCTTACTAGCATTCATTGTACCGTTGGTTGCTTTCTTTTCCCTAACTAGGTTATATGGTAGTATAAGTCAAGGAATAAGAGTAGCTATATTTGAACTTACATCTGCTTTATCAACTACTGGATTTTCTACAGTGGGCTATACGAATTGGAATGGATTTGCCATTTTTATGATGATTGTAGTAATGCTGATTGGTGGAGGAGCAGGATCAACTGCAGGTGGGATAAAACAGTACAGAGTGTATGTAATGTTAAAGTCATTAGTTTGGAATATAAAAAGTTATTTACTACCTAAAAATAGTGTAAGACAAGACTATGTGGTTCGTCCAGATGGAAAGTTTTATGTTTCTTCAGAACATAAAATAGAAACTTCAAATTTTATCACATTATATATATTAACGTATATAATCGGTATATCAATTTTACTGATACATGGATATTCATTACAAGATGCTATGTTTGAAATAGCATCATCTTTAGGTACGGTGGGACTTTCTGTAGGAGTGACTTCGGCAGATGCACCTTCTATGGTTTTATGGACAGAGAGTTTTGGTATGATGTTAGGAAGATTGGAGTTTTTTGTAGTATTTTTTGCTAGTATGAAAATAATCAAAGATATAAAATTTATGATAAAGAGAAGATAAATAGGAATATTTGATTATGCCAGAAAAAAACTAAATAAAATATGTTTGAATCATTAATATAAGAAAGTAGAGTATACAGCAACAATAATCACAGCTATAGTAGTTCTAATCAATGGAGTAAAATAAGTAGAAGAAAAGCAAGTGTAGCCACACCTGCTTTTCTTTATTTTTTAAATCTTTCCTTCATCATGCAAAGAAAGAACATTTTTACGGAGCTTGGATGATTGAAGAACTTAGTAAACATGGATATGACATGAGTCCTGGAACATTGAATCTTTAGTAGCTTATACTAAAAAAAATTACAAAACACTTATTATGGTTACTCATTCTAAGAAAGTAGCCACTCTTTTTTCAGATCAGATGATTGAAATAAAAAAGGGATCGTTAAGAATCAGGAGGATGTACACCATGAATGATGTAATAGAACTTCAATTATGGCAAATGATGGCTGCTTATATCTTTGTTGTTGTTTTATTGTTTATTGTAAGAGCCAGGGGTATCTCAAGAGAGAAGGAAATTCTTATTTCTACAATAAGGATGACAATACAACTTATTTTAACAGGTTATATCCTTGTTTATTTATTTAATCATATCAATCCAATCTATACAATTCTTGTAATCGTTGTAATGGAGATATTTGCTATTTTTAATATTTTTAAAAGAACAAAAACAAAAATCTCAAAGTCCCTTAAAAGAATTATTGCTATTTCTATGATATGTGGAACTCTATTGAGTCTTATATACTTTTTACTTGTAGTGGTTAATATTTCCCCTTGGTATGATCCAAGATATTTTATTCCCATTGCGGGAATGCTCATTGGTAACTCAATGACTGGTATTTCTCTTGGGGTAACGAGACTTATAGATGGTATGCATAATCAAAGGCACCTTGTTGAATCTGCATTAATGCTTGGTGCAACTCCCAAGATGGCTGCAAAAGAAATTGTAGATAATGCTTTTGATTCTGCAATCCTTCCAACAATTAATTCTATGGTAGGAATGGGCATTATATTTTTACCTGGAATGATGACAGGACAAATTTTATCAGGGACTTCTCCTGTAACTGCTATTGAATATCAAATTGCAATCATGCTAGGTATTCTTGGAAGTGTAGCTTTAACTGTTATATTATTTGTTTAATTAGGATATAAAACTTTTTTTAATGATCAAAGCCAATTAATTAGTGGAGATTAAAAAAATTTATTGTTACTAGGTTCAAAGTATTTGTTTATATATTTTGAAATATTTAAGTATTTATAAAGGGGTTACCTTTTCTATTCATTATGTTGTATATGTAAATATACAAAAATAATAGATGAAACAAAACCCATAATTGTAGCTATTTGCATTATTAAATTCATAGATTTAAACTGGCTAAATAAAACTGTATACACTAGCAGAAAATTAAATAAAATTGTATTCTTTCGTAAAAAATGTTTTATACTTTTAAAACTTAACATAATAAACCTCCATTCGTGAATGTTTAAAGTCCCTTTATATATGTTAATATGTTTCATGCAAAAATGCCAACAAAGTTGTTATATTTTAACTTTACAGATAATGTTAAAATAAAAGAAAAACTTATACATTAAACAAAAGGTTCATAAGGAGAATTGTATATGTGTAAATTAAAGAAGAAAAAAACACTTACGATACATAAAGTCATAAAACGAATATTAGTATTTATGCCAGCTATTATCATATTTGGAATCTTGATAAAACATGCAATATGGGATAGTCCTTGCTTGAGACGTTCTACAAATTATGCTTTTTATACAGGTATTGTGTTAGGGCTTATTGAATGTTTTTATATGTATTTCTTACCATATAAATGGAATTCTTTTATAGAATCAAGAGTAAGCGAAAAAGAAACGAAAAGAAGGTCGCTAATATTACTTGGAATGATTGCTGCTTTTCTTAAGTTTTACATATATTTAAGTACAATATCTGGTAGAGTATATGTATATTAGGGGGTATGGATAATGGAATATATTAGGAATATTTTAAATGTGGGAGTTGTAGTTTTTATATTTATCTTAGGTGTAAAAATTTATATGAAGATAGCCAGTTATATAGGTGAACGATTAGGACTTGGAAAATTTTTCATAAACTTATGTAAGAAGATAAGAAAGAAATATAATGGAATCTAAAAATATTTGTTTAATAGATAATTCTATACACACTCTATGGATTAAATATTATATTGCTCATACTTTATTTTAAAAGGGCTCTATGTCAATAGTTGGGGTGGGATTGTTCATAATCCCGCTCCATTACTTTATTAGAGAC
>NZ_RYYS01000107.1 GCF_004138215.1 Anaerophilus nitritigenes | reverse complement strand
ATAAAGTAATGGAGCAGGATTATGAACAATCCCACCCCAACTATTGACATAGAGCCAAAAAACTAAAATAGTACCTGAGTTAGGTACTATTCTATAATCTTATACATTTCTTTTGCCAAATCCTTTGTTACATGTTCAGAAATGTCTATTATTTCTACCTTTGTAGTTCTCGTTCCAAAGGTAATCTCAATTTTATCTCCAACACTCACTTCTGTAGACGCTTTTGCCTCTTTTTCATTAATACTAACTCTTCCTTGATCACAAGCTTCTTTGGCAATTGTTCTTCTCTTTATAAGTCTTGAATTTTTTAAAAATTTATCTAAACGCATTTTATTCTCTCCTAAATTAAAAAAGCAGACTAGCTGCTTTTTTGTTAAGCGTTCACCATATCTTTTAATGCTTTACCTGCTTTAAATACAGGTGCTTTTGAAGCAGGTATATCTATTACTTGTTCAGGATTTCTTGGATTTCTACCTTGTCTTGCTTTTCTTTCTCTTACATCAAAAGTACCAAATCCTACTAATTGAACTTTATCATCTTGCGCAAGAGCTTCTTCTACACTGTTAATGAATGCATTTAATGCTGCTTCTGCATCTTTCTTTGTAAGCCCTGACTTTTCTGCCATGCTAGCAACTAATTCAGCTTTATTCACAATTATTACCTCCTTGATATTTAGAATACGTATAAGCATATTCTCCCTTTTATTGAAAAATCCTTCTACTTTACTAATGTTTTTTTATCTTTTTTTATGTATTTTTGCCAAATTCCATAGTTCGTCCATTTCTTCAAGAGACATTTCTTCTAACTTTCTATCATTTTTGATTGCATTTTCTTCTATAAAAGAAAATCTAGAAATGAATTTTTCTACAGTATTATTTAGAGCAATCTCTGGATTGATTTCTAAAAATCTTGCTACATTTACTACTGCAAATAATAAATCTCCTACTTCTTCTTTTATTTTTTCATTTTCTCCAGTATTATATACCTCTAAAAGCTCTTTATATTCTTCTTCTACTTTTTTTAGAGCATCTTCTACACGATCCCAATCAAATCCTACTTCTTTTGCTTTTCCTTGAACTTTATAACTCTTTATCAGTGACGGAAGATGGTTTGGAATTCTTCTAAGTCCTTGTGTATAAGTCTTTATATTTTTTTCTTTTCTCTTCATATCTTCCCAGCTTTTTATAGCATCATCTTTAGATTCTGCCACTACATCTTTAAATACATGAGGATGTCTATAAATTAACTTGGTACATATTCCTTTGATCACATCATCCATATCAAATTCTTCTTTTTCAGAAGCAAGTAGTGCATGAAATGCAACTTGTAATAACAAATCTCCTAATTCTTCTTCTAAAAGAACCATATCCTCTTGATCTAAGGCCTCTAAAACTTCATAAGCTTCTTCTATCAAATGAGGCTTTAAACTTTCATGAGTCTGCTCTTTATCCCAAGGACATCCATCTTCTCCTCTTAAGCGTCCCATAATTTTCATAAGATCTTTTAATTCGTATTTTTTTCTTATTCTTCCTTCTATTTTAGGAATATATACACTTGTAAGATAATCTAACCAAGGAATACGATCTAACTCATACAGCATAATATTTTGTATTTTTTCCTCATTAGGAATTCCAGCTGCATGCACTACAATAATAGGATGTTCATCTGGATAATACTCCATTAATTTTAGCTTTATTTGAGAAGCTACAAATTGATTGTATACTTGTGTAATAATCGTATCCGTTTGTATATCTATTTGCTCATCAAAGCCTAATCCATCAATGATTTTAAGACCAGTGATCGGATCCTTTCTCAAGGTATGTAAAAGTGCCTCTATAAAACTTACAGAAGGAATGAAATCCAATAAAAATTTATTTTTTTGTGCTTCCTTCATAAGCATTTGTACTGTATTTTCTGCTACAAATGGACTTCCTGGAACGGCATAAATAATATTCTCTGATTGTACCATATCTACTAGTGAATTTACAACACTTTCATAAACCTTATAAAAATTTTCTTCTTTTTCATAGAAAAAATCAAAGCTTTCATAACAAATTCCTTCTGATTCTAAAAAAGATACTACAGGATGCTTATTCGTTCTAAGATATACTTTATTTGTTTGCTTCATTTTTTCAAAAGCTCCTAAAGTCAAATATTCTCTGCTCCCAGGTCCTAATCCTATGATTGTAAGAGTATGCATAGCACCACCTCCTATTTTATTATTTCCTAAGTAATCCTATACTACTCAAGATTTTTCCTATTTTACTTCCTCCTGGTAAAATATCAAAGTCATCTTTTGTAATACTACCCGTTGCAATCAACATAATTCCATAAATCAACGCTCCTACTCCTACTGCTGCAACTGTTGTAATTCTATTTCCCAATATATCTATAAATCTAGTATATACAAATAAAACAGATATACCCATTGCCCCAACTGCAATAATAGGTTTTACAAAAAACTGCATTACACTAAATTTTGTTTTCGTTAACCTTTTCACTGCAAAGAAATTAAGAACAGCTGCTACCATATAAGCTGCTACAGTTCCTATAGCTGCTCCTTTTACATTTAAATCTGGAATAGCCGTTAAAAAATAAGTTGCTAAAATTTTGAAAATAGAGCCAATAAACAAATTAGTTACTGGTATAGTAGGTCTTCCCAATCCCTGTAAAATGCCTGTAAATGTTTGTACAAGTGTTAAAAAAATTACTCCAAAACCTAAAATAGCTAATGATCCAGAAGCACTTATTGCACTTTCTATTCTCAATGGGAAAAGTAGTAGCATAATCGGTTTTGCCAATACAACAAGCCCTATAGCAGCTGGAAGCCCTATGAGTAAGGATACTCTCGTTCCTATTAATACATTTTCTCTTACAAGCTTCATATCCTTTCTTTGACTAGCATCAGATATAGCTGGAACCAGACTCACTGCAAGTCCTACCGTAATAATTTGTGGAAAATTAATAAGTGGTGCTGCCATTCCTGTTAATTGACCATATAATCCATTTGCATCTTCTGGCGAAAATCCAATAGCTTGAAGTCTTCTCATAACAATAGCTACATCAATCATATTCATAATAGGAAGTATTGCTGCCCCTATAGTAATAGGCACTGCTATAGTAAAAATTTTGGCTAAAATTTTTCCTGCAGCCTCTTCATGCCCTCTAGGTCTTAAACTTATTTCATACATAATCTTATTTCTTCTTTTATAATAAATAAAAATGATCATCAAAGCTCCTGTGATAGCTCCTGCTGCTGCTCCAAAAGACGCTCCTGCTGCTGCAACTTCAGTTCCTCTTTTTAAAAGGACAATAGCTAAAATAATCCCGACTACCGTCCTTCCAAATTGTTCGATGATTTGAGATATTGCAGTAGGCATCATATCTTGAAGTCCTTGAAAATATCCACGAAAAGCAGCCATAATAGGAACAAATAACAACGCTGGAGCAATAGCTATCATAGAATAATAAGCTCCTTCATTTTTAATAAATCCTACAATAATCTTTGCTCCAAAAAATAATATAGCTGAAGTAACAATTCCAATTCCTAAGAGAAGAATAAAAGAAACTTTAAAAACTCTATGGGCTCCATATCGATCTCCTATTGCATTTTTCTCTGAAACCAACTTTGATATAGCTGTAGGAATTCCTGCAGTAGATATGGTAAGTAAAAATACATAGATAGGATAAGATGCTTGATAATATCCCATTCCTTCTTCTCCTATCATATTTCCAAGGGGAATCCTAAAAAATGCCCCCATTATTTTTACAATAATACCTGCTATTCCAAGGATAGCAGCTCCTTTTAAAAATGATTTACTACTCATAAATTTTCCTCCAATACAGTTGATTTTGGACTTTGAACAAATCTATTATATCAGAAATAGAATTGTTTGAAAGTAATTTATCAACAAAATACAAAAGTAGTAGCCAAAAGGCTACTACAAAATATTTTATTTATTATTCCTCTTTATTGTTCCATTTGTTTGCCTAAGAAATTTGCAGCAGTTTCTGCAACTTTTATTTCTAACTCCCCTAATATTTTATCTGGGTCTTTAGATAAAAGCACCACTGCTCCAATGCCATCTCCTTGCGTCATGATAGGAACAATAACTTGTGATGTATATTTATTTTCATCTGATCCATCTGCTGTCAAAGGATATATGTTATCTTTTTCTGTAATAAGTACTGATTTTTTATTTTCCATTGCTTTTTCAAATGATTTGCTAACTCTTTTTTCTAGAAACTCCTTTTTAGATCCTCCTGCTAAAGCAATAATAGTATCTCTATCTGCTATCACTGCTATATGACCTAATGCATCATACAAAGATTCAGCATATTCTACTGCAAACTCATTTAACTCTCCTATAGGAGAATATTTTTTAAGAATTACCTCTCCATCTCTATCTGTAAAAATTTCTAATGGATCTCCTTCTCTTATTCTTAAAGTTCTTCTGATTTCCTTTGGAATCACTACTCTACCTAAATCATCAATTCTTCTAACTATTCCTGTCGCTTTCACTTATTTTCCCTCCTAATGTCCTTGGTATAAAGTGATACTGTAAATATTTGTGTAAGCTTATTATTTACTAAGATACTTTTTTTATGCATCCATGGAAATTTTTCATTTAAAAAAGTTTCCATAAAAAAACAACTTTCTTTCGAAAGTTGTTTTTTATATTATTATTATTTTATATTTTCAGGATACCTTTCAACTTTTAAGTCTGTTTTAATTTTTTCTAATTCATCCTTAAATCCAGTTTGCATCATTTCCATTCTAATTTGATCTGATACATCCTCAAATTTTATACTATATCCTTTTATAATATGATATCCAAATTGACTTTTTACAATATCACTTACTTCTCCATCTTTTAATGAGAAAGCCGCTTGTTCAAATTCTGGAACCATTTTTCCTTTAGGAAATACCCCTAAATCTCCACCACTTTGAGCAGATCCATCTTTTGAATATTCTTGTGCAAGTTTTGCGAAATCTTCTCCATTTTTGATTTTATTTAAAACTTCTTTTGCTGTCTCTTCACTATCTACTAAAATATGACTTGCTTTTGTTTTATCTTTTATATATTTTTCTTTATGATCCTCAAAGTATTTTTTTACTTTTTCATCTGTAATATTTAGTTTTTCCATTACTTTTTCCTGAAATTTTCCTACATAAAAATCTGTCTTCATTTGATCTTTTAAGAAAGCTTCGTCAATTCCATTATCCTTTAATTCCTTTAAAAAAGTCTCCGCTTCCTTTTGTCCTTTAATTCCTTCCATATAAGCTTTGTATTGCTCTTCTACTTCCTTGTCATCTACTTTTATATTTTCTTTTTTTATATACTGGATAATAGCTTCTTCATCAATCATTTGATCTAGAACTGTCTCTTGTACTGCCTGAAGATATGTTTTTCCATTTAAATCCATGCTCCAAATTTTATCTCCATACATACGTTCAATATCTTTTTTAATCAATGTAAGCTTTTTATTGTATGCTTCTAAACTAATAAACTCATTTCCTATCTTAGCAACTGCATCCTTTTTGCTAATCCCTGATCCTTGCGTACTGCATCCTGAAATAATAAATGTCACAGCTAAAATAAGTACTAAAAAACTTTTCATATTCTTTGTTATATGTTTCACGACATCCTCTCCTTATCTAAATTTCTTCCTAAAGTCCATTATATCTAAATTTTGTCTTTCTGCAAACTACTAATTTTTTCTAGAAAATTTTGTAACTCCCTAATTCTTTGTTCTAATGTAGAATATCTAAACTTTATATATGGAGTATTTCCTGCATTTATATACACTCTATTTCCATATTCCTCAACCATCTCACTAATCATAAAAGGATTTATTTTACTTGAAACATGAAATTCTAATTTTCCATGCATTTTTGTCTCTGTAATACGAGTAATTCCTATTTTTTGAGCCATAGCTTTTATATGAGCAATAGCAACCAAATTCATAACAGCCTTTGGAATATCCCCAAATCTGTCTTCAATCTCTTGTTCTAGATCCTCTACATCTTGTTTATCTTTTATAGATGCAATTTTTTTGTATAACTCTAATTTATGATTCTCATTTAAAATATATCCTTCTGGAATAAAAGCATTTACATTAATTTCTATAGATGTTTCTATATTTTCTTGTATTTGTTCTCCTTTCATTTCTCTAACTGTATCTTCTAAGAGTTTACAATATAAATCATATCCAATAGATTCCATATGTCCATGTTGTTCTCCCCCTAAAAGATTTCCTGCTCCTCTTATTTCTAAATCCCTCATAGCAATTTTAAAACCTGAACCAAACTCTGTAAATTCTTTAATCGCTCTTAATCTCTTTTCAGCTACTTCCGTTAAAATTTTATCCTTTTCATAAGTAAGATAAGCATATGCCAATCGATTGGATCTTCCTACACGCCCTCGCAACTGATAGAGTTGTGATAATCCCATCTTATCTGCATCATGAATAATAATGGTATTTACATTAGATATATCTAATCCAGTTTCAATGATCGTAGTACAAATTAAAACATCATATTCTCCATCCATAAATCCTAACATAATTTTTTCAAGCTGTCTCTCACTCATTTGTCCATGTCCTACAGCAATTTTCGCCTCAGGGATCAGGCTTTGTATTTTAGAAGCCATTTTCTGGATTCCTATTACTCTATTGAATACAAAGTAAACTTGTCCTCCTCTTCCCATTTCTCTAAAAATTGCATCTTTTACTACGTCATCGCTTTGTTCTATGACATAAGTTTGGACTGGATATCTCTCCTCAGGAGGATCTTCTATGACGCTCATATCTCTAAGTCCAATCAAAGACATATGTAGTGTCCTAGGAATTGGGGTAGCCGTTAGAGTCAATACATCTACATTTTTCCTCAGATACTTTAGGGCTTCTTTGTGTTGAACACCAAATCTTTGTTCTTCATCAATAATCAAAAGACCTAAATCTTTAAATACAATATCTTTTGAAAGAATTCTATGAGTCCCTATTATAATATCTACAGATCCTATCTTTGCTTTTTCCATAATTTTATCTTGTTCTTTTCCTGTTTTGAATCTACTAAGCATTTCAATTTCAACTGGAAAGCTTTTAAATCGATCTAAAAATGTATTATAATGTTGTTGAGCCAATATAGTGGTAGGTACTAATACAGCCACTTGCTTTCCGTCCATAACACATTTAAAAGCTGCTCTTATGGCTACTTCTGTTTTTCCATAACCTACATCTCCACATAAAAGCCTATCCATAGGAATAGATTTTTCCATATCTTTTTTTATTTCCTCAGCACAACGAAGTTGATCAGGAGTTTCTTCATAGGGAAAGCTATCTTCAAACTGCCTTTGCCAAGGTGTATCTTCTGCAAAAGCATATCCCTCTGCTCCTTGACGAATGGCACTTAATTTTAGCAAATCCTTTGCCATATCTACAATAGCGCCTTTTGCCTTTGCCTTAGTCTTTTTCCACTCTGCTCCTCCTAATTTGTTAAGCTTTGGACCTGTTCCATCTGCTCCAATATATTTTTGAACCAAATCCATTTGCTCAATAGGAACATATAAGAGGTCTTCTCCAGAATATTTTAGCTTTAAATAATCTTTTTTTCCACCTTCTACTTTTAATTGTTCTATTCCTACATATTTTCCTATTCCATGATTTTCATGAACTATATAATCGCCTACACTTAAATCCATAAAAGATTTAATAGGACGTCCATCTTTTCTTTTTTTAGAAGCTCTTTTTCGTTTAGGGTTACCAAATATTTCATCTTCTGTAATAACTAAAAATTTGTTTGAAACATATTCAAATCCTTTTCCTAAGTTTCCTTGTAAAATAAATATTTGCCCTGACTCAATAGAATGATTTAGATCATCTAAATAAGTACATTCTATGCCTTGTTCCTTTAATTCCTGCTCTAACCTATTTCCTCTTTCTTTTGTTCCACAAAGTAATATGGTTTTATAACCCTTATATTTTAAAGTTTTTAATTCTTGGGCAAATAAATTCATTTTACCATGAAAAGCAGAGGGTGCTTTGGTAGAAAATCCTACAATTTTTCTAGGTAAAAAATCAGGTATATTTTGTGGCAAGCTACTAAGTACAAATACATTTTTTTCTTTTAATGAGAATAAAAAATCTTCATAGCTACTCATCATATTTACCTGTGTAGGAAGAACTGCTCCTCTTTGTAAAAGCTCTTTGAAAGAGTCTGTAAATTCTTTGTACGCTGTAGTTGCTCTTTCTTTCATTCTAGAAGGATCATCTATAAAAATAAATGCTTCTTTCTTTATGTAATCTATTAAAAAATCCAGTTTTTTATAATAATAATTTAAATAATTTTCAAACCCTTGAGGATGATCTTCCATTTGTAATCCTTCTAAAAAACTGTTAATCTTTTCTTCTAATTTATTTTTTTCTTCTTTTTTTAATTTTTTGATATGTTGTTTTAATTCCTTTTGTATCTTCTCTATAGAAGTTTTTTTTACTTCCTGACTAAATAAGACTTCTTGAGCTGGTGGAATATATACTTCTCTTTCATTTTTTATAGAAAGCTGAGTGTGAATGTCAAAAACTCTTATAGAATCAATTTCATCATCAAATAATTCTATTCGATAAGGATTTTCAGTAGTAATAGGGAAGAAATCTATGATTCCTCCCCTTACACTAAATTGTCCTTTTGCCTCTACCATATCTACTCTTTCATATCCTAAATCTATAAAATCTCTCATTACTTTTGTCAGTTCAATCACTTGTCCATATACAAGTTTACTAGATTTTTTCCCAAATTCATCTTTTGGCATAATAGGATAAAGTACACTATCAATAGGGGCCACTACAATACAGTTTGGATTTTGAAGAAGTTGAATCATCCCATTTAATCTTTCCTCAAGTCTTTGATGACTATGAGCTTCATAATTATAAAAAATTAGTTCCTTTGTTGGATAAAAATATATCTCATCCCTAAAAAATTTTAGATTTTCATAAATCTTTTTTCCTTCATATTCATTAGAAGTAATAATCAAAGATTGTTTTTTATAAACTTTACTCAATACAAATACCATATGAGCAGTTTGAGCATCCATAAGGCCATTTATACGAATTGGATAATTACCTTTTTCGATGCCATCTTTAAGCTCTTTATATTCTCTTAAATTTTTTATAATTTGTAAAAAAATATTTGTCTGCAAACTCCTCACATCCTTCAAATTTTCAAAATACCTATAGCCCAGATCTTCATCTGGGCTAATAACTTCTTTTATTATCCATTATATCTATTCATAGCTACGTCTATTCCTTCTTTGATAAAAGTCTCTACCCCCTGTGAAGCCCTTTGAATAGATTCATCAATAGATATTCTTTCTTCTTTTGAAAATTTACTCAGTACAAAGTCTGCTAAATCTCCATAAGTAGATTTTCCTATTCCTATTCTTACTCTAGGAAATTGATCCGATTGAATTTCATATATAATAGATTTCATTCCATTGTGAGTTCCTGCACTTCCTTTTTGTCTGATTCTTAATTTTCCTACCTCTGTATCAATATCATCATAAATTACAATAAGATCTTTTACATTTAGTTTGTAAAAATTCACAATCTCCATAACACTTCTACCACTGAGATTCATATAAGTTTGAGGTTTTACAAGCATTACCTTTTTACCCAAAATATTTCCTTCTCCAACAATAGCCTTATATTTTACTTTATTCATAGCAATATTATGTTCATCCGATAGATAATCTATTGTATCAAAACCTACATTATGCCTAGTTTTCTCATATTGTTTTCCTGGATTCCCTAGTCCTACAATAACAATCATATTCTGCATCCTTTCTTTCTATATACGTTCTTACATATTATATCATATTCTAAATTGATTTAATGCTTGTTCTAAATCTTCACTCAATGTCTTTAAGTGATCTGCTACAGAAGAAACTTCATCCATTGTAGAAGAATGTTGTTGCATAGAAGCACTTACTTCTTGTGATGAAGCTGCCATTTCTTCAGACACACTAGATATAGTTTGTATAGAAGATACTATATTTTGACCATCTTCGTTGATTTCTACTGTATATCCACTTATATTTTTTATTCTCTGTTGAATCTTTTCAATAGCTCCTATAATTTCTTGGAACGATTCATTTACCTCTTTTACTGCACCTACTTCATGTTTATTTCCTTTTTTGACTTCTTCAATTAAAGAAACAGTAGAATGCGTATAACTTTGGATATTTTGAATCATTTGTTTAATTTCTTGTGTTGAGTTAGCTGATTCTTCTGCTAACTTTCTAATTTCTTCTGCCACTACAGCAAAGCCTTTGCCAGCATCTCCTGCTCTTGCTGCTTCAATGGCTGCATTTAAAGCCAATAAATTTGTTTGTTGTGCAATATTATTAATAGTTTCTAATATAGCATGTATATTTTGTGATTCCATACTTAGTTTTTCAACAGCACTTACAATTCTTCCTGTAACTTCATAATTGATCTGTGTTTTTTCTTTCAAAACATTTACTGTTTGAATTCCATTTTCATTTGATTTTTGTACAATCTCAGATTCTCTGAGCATTTCTTCTGTGTATCCCTTAAGTATATGTAGTTTATTTGCAATTTGAGAAACCTTACAGACTCCTTTTTCTGTTTCTATGGCCTGCTCTGAACTTCCCTGAGCAATTTCATCTACTGCTTTTGCCACTTGTTCTGTAGAATAACTTGTTTCATCTGAAGTATGGGCAAGCGTCACTGCAGACTCTTTTACACTATTGCTTAGTGTTGTTACTTGTCCTACTAATTCCTTTAATCCTTTAATCATAAAATTGAAATTTTGAGCAAGTTTTCCTATTTCATCTTTTGAATCTATACAACAGACAACAGATAAATCTCCTTCTTTTATCTTTTCCATATTCATTGATAATACTTTTAGTGAGTTTGTAATTCCTTTTGAAACAATCATAGCTATACCTATACCTACAATAAATGTAATGAAGCTAATTTTTAGAATAGAAACAAGGAGCACTTTATAATTATTATAAATTTCATCTTCATACATATTTCCTACAAGCTTCCAGCCCATTCTCTCTAATGTAATAAAAGTAGCAAATTTTTTTTGAATTTTCCCATTTTCTTCTTGCTCATAATCTACAGTATTACTTCCTCCTTTGGAAACTTCCTCTGCTAATTTTTTTACTGGAATAGTTTTTTCTAAAAAATTTCGATCTCTATGAGCTAAAATATTGCCTTTATTATCTACTAAAAATGCATATCCCTTTTGTCCTACTTTGATATTTTCTATGACACTTGATAATTTATCTAATGTAAGATCTATTGCTACTACTCCTACTAATTGATTGTTTTGATCATAAACCGACTTGGCAGCTGTAACTACGATTTTTTCCGTATCATCATCCTTATATGGATCTTCCCAAATCACTTTACCAGTCTCTACCGCCCTTTGATACCAAGGTCTTGTAGTAGGATCCCACCCCTCTGGCATATCTGTTTCTATTGGATAAGCTAGTAATTTTTTATCTGATGTACCCATATAGATACTTAATACATCTGGATGAGTTTTTCCGTATTCTTCAAAAGACTTTATTGTTCTTTGTATTGCTACTTCTCCAGATAATACAGAAGATACATCTTGATGAATAGAAAACATGAAAATGTTTTCCTCAATATTTCTTAAGTAAGTATCTATCATATTTTCTACTTCATGAATAGTAGATGATGTACTACTTTTTAATTCATTTTTCATAATTTTTGCAGAAGATGTAAAAGAACTTATACTTACAGCACTCATAGATATTACAATCAAAAAAATAAATGCAGTCATAAGCTTTCTTTGAAGACTTTGTTTCATTCCCTATTCCTCCCCCATAACTTATAAAATATATATTTTTTTGATAATTATATATTAAAAAAGTGGATAAAACTCCACTTTTTTAATCAAACAATCTGCTTACAGATACATTTTCATATATTCTTTTGATGGCTTCTGCAAAAATTGGTGCTACCGATAAAGTATGAATATTTTCTAGTTGTTTTTCTTTAGGTAATGAGATAGTATCTAATATTACAAGCTCCTTAATAACAGAATCCTTAATACGCTCCATAGCTGGTCCTGATAAAACTGGATGTGTACAACATGCATATACTTCCTTTGCTCCAAAATCTTTTAACGCTTTTGCTCCTTGTGTAATAGTTCCTGCAGTATCGATCATATCATCTACTAAAATTACATTTTTATCTTTAATATCTCCTATAATATTCATAACCTCTGAAATATTTGCCTTTGGTCTTCTTTTATCAATAATAGCAATATTTACATCTAATATATTAGCAAAGTTTCTTGCTCTTGTAACACTTCCAAGATCTGGAGACACAATAACCAAATCTTTTAAATTTAACTGTTTAAAGTATTTTGCTAAGATAGGAACCCCTAAAAGATGATCTACTGGAATATTAAAATATCCTTGAATTTGAGCAGCATGTAAATCCATTGTTAAAACTCTATCTGCTCCTGCAGTAGTTAAAAGGTCTGCTACAAGCTTTGCAGTAATTGGATCTCTGGCTTTTGCTTTTCTATCTTGTCTTGCATATCCATAATAAGGCATTACGGCTGTAATTCTTCCTGCTGAAGCCCTTTTAAATGCATCAATCATAATAAGAAGCTCCATTAAATTTTTATTCCCTGGTGCACAAGTAGATTGTACTACAAATACATCTGCCCCTCTTACAGTTTGATTGATGTTTACTGTAATCTCTCCATCACTAAATGTCCCAACTTCTGCATCCCCAAGTTTTGTATTTAAACATTCACAAATTTTAAGGGCTAGATCTTTGCTAGCATTTCCAGCAAAAACTTTTATTTCTTGTCCATTGATATTCATTTGTAATCCTCCCTATCATTCATCTTTTAAAGTAATCCTTTTCTTTCCACCCAACCAGGTATATTTTTTTGTTTTTCTCTTGCTACAGATAAGGCTCCCTTTGGAACTTCTTTTGTAATAGTAGAACCTGTTGCAATATATCCCTTTTCTCTTACTACTACAGGGGCTACTAAATTTGTATTACTTCCTATAAATGCATTATCTTCTATAATGGTCTTATATTTATTTTTTCCATCATAGTTTACAAATACTACTCCACATCCTATGTTTACATTCTTTCCAACTTCTGCATCTCCTATGTAAGCAAGATGAGATGCTTTGGATCCATCAGAAATTGTAGAATTTTTCACTTCTACAAAATCTCCTATTTTTACTTTTTTTCCTAAATTACTCTTTGGTCTTAAATAAGCATATGGTCCTATCGTACAATATTCATCTACAAAACTGTCTATAATCGTAGAACTTTGAATTTGTACTCCTGTATGAATGATAGAATTTTCAATTCTGCTATTATGACCTATCATACAATCTTCATCTATCTGTGTATTTCCCTTTACTATAGCACCTGGATAGATTACTGTATCTTTTCCAATTTTTACATCTTTTTCAATATATGTATGGCTTGGGTCTATAATGGTTACTCCTTCTTCCATATGTTTGATCAAAATTCTTTCTCTCATGACTCTTTCAGCTTCCGAAAGTTGTACTTTTGAATTGACACCCATAATATCCATTTTATCTTTTACAATATAAGCTCCTACTTTATGTCCTTGCTTTTTAAGAATTTCGATTACATCTGTAATATAATATTCCTTTTGTTCATTGTTATTCGTAATGAGCTTTAAAGCTTGTTTTAATAATTTAGCATCAAAACAATACATTCCAGAATTGACTTCTTTTACTTTTTGTTCTTCTTGTGTAGCATCTTTTTGTTCTACAATCCTTAGTACATTTTCATTTTGATCTCTAATAATTCTTCCGTAACCTTTTGGATTTTCAAATTCAGCTGTTAATATAGTTCCATGAAAATTATTTTTTTGATGAAAATCTATTAAATTTTGTATGGTTTCTTCACTGATCAAAGGAGTATCTCCACATAATACAAGTACTTTCCCTTTATCCTCGATTAAACCTTCTGCCTGCATTATAGCATGTCCTGTTCCTAGTTGTTCCATCTGCCAAGAAAAATCTACGCCTCTATTTTCTATAGCTTTTTTTACTTGATCTCCTTTATGTCCAATGACTGCAATAGTCTTTTGAGCATATTTTTTTGTCACATCTATTACATGTTCAATCATTGGTTTGCCACAAACAGGATGCAATACTTTAGGCAATTTAGATTTCATTCTTGTTCCTGCCCCTGCAGCTAATATAACAGCTGTTATATGATCCATCCATACCACTCCCTATTATACATTATTTTCTCAATTTGTTGATTGAAAAACTTATTTTTTTCGTAAATGTTCGTCCTTTTTATACATTTACTTTTTTCTTTGTCATTCGTTCTTTAGTATATCACTTTTTTTATTATACTAAAAGTCTCCAAAAATAAACCTCCTTATTCAGAATTTTTTCTAAAGGAGGCTTTTTTAGGAAGCTCATACAATCCATTTTATACTTCCTGTTCATTTTTTACTTTTTCATACTCTTCAAATATTTTTTGTTGGAGTCTCTCTCTTGTTTGTGAATTAATAGGATGAGCAATATCTCTAAAATCTCCTTCTCCTATTTTTCTACTAGGCATAGCTATAAATAATCCATTTTGTCCTTCTATGATTTTTATGTCATGGACTACAAATGCATTATCAAAAGTTACTGATACAATAGCTCTCATCTTACCTTCATCACTTATTTTACGCATGCGAACATCAGTAACCTCCATAATTTTCACCACCTTCCCAGTCTCAACTTGTCAGCCTAAATTACATATTCTTCAACTTTTTTAAATATCCTTCTTGTATTTTGTAAAAATTTAGAATCTTTATATTAATTTTTCGTTTGGATGAATATATATAATTTCATTGATTTCATCCACTTTTTCTAGTACTAAAAGAGGAATATAATCCTTGACTACTTTATTTTCTGGTTCTTTTGTTGAAATCATGACTCCAATCCCCACAACATTTGCTTCAAATTCTCTCATCATATCCATCATACCCTTTGCGGTTCCTCCTGCTTTCATAAAATCATCAATAATAACAACATTTGCACCATTTTTGATAGCTCTTTTAGAAATAGACATGGTTTGAATCTTTCCTGTAGAACCTGATAGATAGTTAATACTTACTGTAGAACCTTCTGTCACTTTACTATCTCTTCTTAAAATAATAAGAGGTACATTTAGTGCATTTGCAGTCATCAAAGCAATAGGAATCCCTTTTGTTTCAACTGTTACTACATAGTCTATATCTTCTCCCATAAACTGAGTAGCAAAAATTTGTCCAAGTCTCCTCACAATAGAAGGATTATAAATAATATCAGCCATATATAAAAAAGCTCCAGGGATAATACGTTTAGACTCAGAAAGTTTATTACACACACTTTCTAAAATTTCTCTACTCTCATTTTTACTAATGCAAGGAATGTATTTTACTCCTCCTGCTGCCCCTGCAATAGTTTCTATTTTCCCTAACTCTAAATCATCCATTATTTTTTTTGCCACTACAATATCTTCACTGATACTAGATTTTGCTGCATTAAATTGATTTGTAAAATAACTTAAAGTAAATATTTTATTAGGATTTTCGCAAAGAATTTTTATCAATGCTCCTATACGCGCATTTCTTTTGATTTTCATTTCCTTTATTCTCCATTCCGAATATTTTTATTTTTTCTATACCATTTTATTCGGTTTTTTAAAATTATTCAACGGGTAATTTTTCTTTTCTTTTTCATTAAAACTTTTTTATGATATAATTTGACTAGATTTTTAACATGTATTTTCATTTTAAAAGATATATATATAGGATTACATGAATATGGTAATACTATAAAAAAATGTATTAGTGAAGGAGAATTGAAAATGATTGATTTTGATTTAGATAAACATGATATCAACCATATTCACTTTATTGGAATTGGCGGAATCAGTATGAGTGCCATTGCTGAGACATTACTTACCTTCGGATATAGGGTATCTGGTTCGGATATGAACGCTTCTCATATGACTGAAAAATTATCTCAAAAAGGAGCTACTATCTATATTGGTCATTCTGAGAAAAATATTGATCATTGTGATCTCGTGGTATATACTGCTGCAGTAAAAAAAGATAATCCTGAACTTATAAAATCAAAACTTTTAAATATCCCAACCATTTCCAGGTCTCAAATGTTAGGTCTTTTAATGAAAAAATTTAAAACAAGTATTGCAGTTTCTGGTACTCATGGAAAAACTACTACTACCTCTATGATTTCTCTTATTTTAGAATATAGCAATTTTCATCCTACTATCATGGTAGGAGGAGAACTAGATGCCATTGGAGGAAATGTAAAAATTGGAGAAAGGAATTATTTTGTCACAGAAGCTTGTGAATATGTAGGTAGTTTTTTGAATTTTTTCCCTAATTTCGGAATTATTTTAAATATTGATGAAGATCACTTAGACTATTTTAAAGATATGAATGATATTATTGAAACCTTTGAAAAATTTACTCACCTCATTCCTAAAGATGGAGTTTTAATAGGGTTTTATGATGATCCTCACGTTCAAAGGGTTTTATCAAAAGCTAATTGTAAAGTCATTACTTATGGATCACATTCTAATTGTGATTATAGAGTAGAAAATATTCAATTTAGCAAAGAAGGCTATCCTTCTTTTGATACTTTTTATCAAAACAAATTCTTAGGCAGTTTTATACTTTCTGTTCCAGGAATACATAATGTATATAATGCTTTAGCTGCTATTGCATCTACTCATACATTAGGAATAGAGATAGATAATATCATAAAACATATTGCATCCTTCAAAGGCACTCATAGGAGATTTGATTTATTAGGTACTTTAGAAGAAAATATAAAAATCATAGATGATTATGCTCATCATCCTACAGAGGTAAAAGCTACTTTAAAAGCAGCATCTAATATTCCTCACAATAATATTTGGTGTATTTTTCAACCCCATACCTATACTCGTACAAAAGCACTTTTAAATGATTTTTCTAACTCTTTCTTTGATGCAGATAAGATTATTATTTCTGATATTTATGCTGCAAGAGAAAAAGACCCAGGAACAATCCATTCAAAAGATTTGGTTGAAAAAATAAGAGATACTAATAAAGATGTCCTCTATTTAAATGACTTTGAAAAAATTTCCTCTTATATTAGAGAACACGCAAAACCTAATGACATAATCATTACCATGGGAGCTGGAGACATTTACACTGTTGGGAAAATGCTTTTAAATATAAAAGGTTAAGGATCATCCTTAACCTTTTATACATTTAAAGCACTTCTTATTGTCTCTCCTATTTTTTCACTTCGATAAACTTTACCTTTATATACAATATAATCTTCATAAATTTTTACTTCCATCATTTTTTCATTTACCTGAAATTTCATTTCATAAGAGACTGGTTCATACATAGGCAGCTCATTCACTTCTTCTTTAGGAGCTCTAATAATCCACCTTGCTATTTCTAAAGGATAAAATGTAGTGTCTTCAAAATCAAATATATCTTGTGTATCATCTACAATAATTTTGGAAGCTTTCAAAAGTTCCTTACAAGGGTCTATATTTGTAAACTTTACTGAATATTTTTTAGTAATAAACTCCCATAACTTAGGATTGTATCGATAATAAACATAGTTATCTGGTGTATCTACGTTCAATATTTCTTTATTGACCATATGAATTTTATAATTTTTTTCTTCTGCTGTAACAGTAATCACGTAATCTGGATATTCATTAGAAATTCCAACAACCTCTTGTTGATCTACAGGAGCTGTAAGTTCTATAAGCTCTAGTAATTCCTTTTTGTCCTTGTCTTTTAATATCCATTTTTGATTTTCATCTCTTGCTTCAATCATAACTTCTTTAGCATGCTTAATCCATTTGTTATCATTATACTTCTTCATATAAATATCTTTTAATTTCTCATTTAATGATTCTAACTCTATAGGATCTCCTTCAAAAAATTTAGTATCCCCTTTTGTATCCTCTACAATAATATATTTTTCATTTGTTTTTATTTTTATATTCTTATTTTTAACATGAATGGCATATAAAAATTCATTATATTCTGCTAGATCTTTCGTCCCGTCTTTAGAATGAACTAATAATTTCACATCTATTTTATTGAGCTCATTTAATATTTCTTCCTTATTCTCTTTCCCTACTTCTACAAGATGAGTAGATCCTAAATACGACTCTAAATACATTTCATCAGCCTTTTGTATTATTTCTTTAATACTTGCTTTTTTTTCTTTCTCTTCTTCTACAGATTGATTTGCTATTTTTTGTTCTATCTCTTGATTCTTTTTATTATGGTAAAATAATACAGATGACGTAATTGCACCACTAATGATTGCAATAAGTATAAAAGTTCCTAAAAGAACTCCTATTTTTTTTCTTTTCATTTTATCCACTCCTAAAACTATATGGTTAAGATTATTATTCTACATTTATTGCAAAAACCCTTCTTTATGTATACTATTTCACTTTTTCTTACATGTTAAAAAGTAGTATCCTAGATACTACTCCTTTTTTCCTCTTTTATAAATTTGTTTCATCAATTCTTCTACCTCATCTTTATCATGTATAAAATAAGACAATTTCTTCGTTATAGCTTCTCCAGGAAGAGAATAAGCTTCTATATTTTCCATACTCATCCCTACTGCATCTTTTGCTAAGATTGCAATTTCAGAGAGAGGAATATCTGTGTCTACATATTGAACTACAGTATTTACTACTACTGGAAGTCTAAATCCAAATGCTTTTTTTAATGCATTTTTCATAAACTGTTGTTGGGCTTTCATTCTACCCAAATCTCCATCAGGATATCCACCCCCATTATTAGTTTTTCTGAATCTTAAAAACTTTACTGAGTCTTTTCCATTTAAAACATGTCTCCCTTTATTAAAGTGAATATGAAGAGGAGGTTTATCATAAGGATCATCATAATCCATTTTAATAGGAATATTGACTTCTACCCCTCCTAGAGAATCTACAATTCTTTCTACTCCTTTATAAGTAACCTTTACATGATAATCAATAGGTACTCCTAATACATCAGAAACTGCTCTCTTTGTTCCTTTTACTCCTAAGTCTCCATGTACAGCATTGATCTTTTGTTTGTCGGCTGCACGATATTGTTTTCTTTCATAATAAGTATCTCTAGGAACAGATACTAGATCTAAATTTTTATTTTTTTTATCGAAACTTGCCAAAACTATTGTGTCTGTTCTAGGGCCTTCCATTCCTAAAAGCAATATATTAACTCTACTACTTTCATCAATCAGTTTTTCTAACTCAGTTTTGAATTTTTCTATATTTTCTTCTTTCTTCTCACCTTCATTTTCTTCGCTTTCTACAATCTCTATAAGTTCTACTTCTTTTTCTTGTGCATGATAGAATTTAGAAAAAGCCCACAAACCCGATCCTATAGTTACTGTAAAAAGCAAAAAAGAAATTACAAAGATTTTTAAAAAAGTTTTCATAGTCTACTCCTTTCAGAGGTTTTCTGAAAACATTTTATCACAATATTGTATTGTAGTAGTTACAATTTTATTACAATTTTAAATAATAAAAAACTCTCCCTTCGGAGAGCTTTTTATTATTTATTATAATCATAAAATCCTTTACCTGTTTTTCTTCCTAATAAGTTACCTCTTACCATTTTTCTAAGTAATGGATGCGGTCTATATTTAGAATCACCAAATTCAGTATATAATACTTCCATAATTGCTAAACATACATCAAGTCCTATTAAATCTCCTAATGCTAATGGTCCAATTGGGTGATTTGCACCTAATTTCATTGCTTCATCAATATCCTCAGCTTTAGCAACTCCATCAGCTAAAATTCCTATTGCTTCATTTACCATAGGAATTAACACTCTATTTACCACAAATCCTGGAGCTTCTTCTACTTCTACTGGAGTTTTTGCAATCGCTTTTGTTAACTCTACAATAGCGCTTTTAGTTTCTTCAGAAGTAGCGATTCCTTTAATAATTTCAACTAACTTCATTACTGGTACTGGATTAAAGAAATGCATACCTATTACTTTATCTGCTCTTTTTGTTGCTGATGCAATCTCAGTGATAGATAAAGAAGATGTATTTGTAGCAATGATTGTTTCATCTTTGCATATTTCATCTAGTTGAGCAAATAATTCTTTCTTAGCTTTCATATTTTCTACAGCAGCTTCAACAATTAAATCACAATCTTTTAAGGAATCAATTTCTATAGATGCATGAATTCTATCTAATATTTGAGTTTTTTCTTCTTCTGTCATTTTTCCTTTTTTAACACTTCTATCTAAATTTTTAGAAATTCCTTGAACTCCCTTATCAATGGATCCTTGGCTTCTTGCTGTTACACAAACCTCATATCCGTTTTGTGCAAATACTTGGACAATTCCAGAACCCATAGTTCCTATTCCTATTACACCAATTTTTTTCATAAAACTACCTCCTATGTATTATAATTTAAAATTATTTACCTTGAAAATCTGCACTTCTTTTTTCTAAAAATGCTGTCATTCCTTCTTCTTGATCTTTTGTAGCAAAACATAATCCAAACAGATTTCCTTCCATTTCAATTCCTGTTTCTATATCTGTTTCACTACCTCTATTAATAGCAATATTTGCATATCTTACAGCTTTTTGAGCATTTTTAGCAATTTTCTTTGCCAAATTCATAGCTTCTTCCATCAATACTTCAGGAGCTACTACTTTATTGACAAGCCCTATTTTTTCAGCTTCCAAAGCATTGATTACATCGCCTGTAAAAATTAACTCTTTTGCTTTTCCTACTCCTACAAGCCTTGGTAATCTTTGTGTTCCAGAAAATCCTGGTATAATTCCTAGCCCAACTTCTGGTTGGCCAAATTTAGCTTTTTCACTAGCAATGCGCATATCACAACATATAGCTAATTCGCATCCGCCACCTAATGCAAACCCATTGACAGCAGCAATTACTGGTTTTTCCATTTTTTCAATTCTTCTAAATACTTTTTGTCCTAAATTTCCAAATACTCTTCCTTCTTCTGCTCCTAAATCTTTCATTTCTGCAATATCTGCTCCAGCAACAAAAGCTTTTCCTTCACCTGTAATAATAAGTACATCTACATCCTCATCAGCTTCAAGTTCATATATTAAGCAATCTAATTCCTTTAATACTTGAGAGTTTAGTGCATTTAATGCTTTTGGTCTATTAATCTTTAATATGGCAATCTTTTCTTGTTTCTCCATTTCAATAAACTGATATGTCATTTCTGCACCCCTTTTTTATTTATTCACTAAATCAACAAAAAATTTTTTACTTATTGTTCACACTTCTTTGTCACTTAAATAACCACAACCCTTAAGTCCTGTGCGCACAGTCGGGGTCAAATTACATGATTATTTATCATATCTTTATTATAAGTTCTAGTATAGAATTTTCAACCAATTTACATGTTGATATTACAATCTTTATTTTATATTATACACCTTATAAACAAAAATAAAAACCCCTTCTATGACAAAGTTTTAACAATTTTCTAATAATTTCCTCGTGATTTCTTTAGTGTTTTCATTTTTTTAAACATTCTTACTTTTTATGAATATGAATTTTTCAAAAGAAAAATGCTACTTTATTTTGTAGCCTTTTTCTTTTGTTTTGATCTATAGTAAATATATATTAAATACCATTTACATCAATAGCAATTTTAAATAAAATGAATATATTTCCTTTCATCCATAGATAATTAAGTATTTTATAAATCAAATTCTTTAATAATAGATTCAATAGCCTTTTGTTGATCCTTTGTAGAAATAGCATAAGAAATTTTAATTTCAGAAGTAGTCACTTGTTTAAATTCTATATTATTTTCAGCCAATATTTCAAACATCTTTGCAGCCACTCCTGATTGGCTTCTCATACCTATTCCGACTACTGATAACTTAGTAATATCCTTTTGAATATCTGCTTTCATATTTGTCCAATTTTTTTGAAGCTCTCCTATAATTTCTAAAATAACATTTTCATCTTCTTTCGGTACTGTAAAAGATACATTCACCACTCCATTTAAAGGAGCTGTCTGACTAATCATATCTACATTGATATCTTTTTGTGAAATTTCTTGAAAGATCATAGATATATTTTTAATATGATAAGGTACACAATATAATGTAACCATTAAATCTTTATCACTTACAGACATCCCTGTGATTATTTTGCTTTCCATAGTGGCATCATACTCCTTTATATAAGTTCCTGGCCATTCTTCATGACTCAACGCTACATATATAGGGACGTTATACTTTTGTCCCATCTCTACAGCTCTTGTCTCCATAACTCCTGATCCTAAACTAGACATCTCAAGCATTTCTTCATAACTGATATAATCTAATTTTTTAGCAGTAGGAACTAACCTTGGATCTACTGTATAAATTCCATCCACATCTGTATAAATTTCACAAGCGCATTCAAGCTTCGCTGCAAGTGCAACCGCTGTAGTATCTGATCCTCCTCTTCCTAAAGTTGTAATCGCTCCAACTTCATTAATGCCTTGAAAGCCTGCTACTACTACAATTTTCCCTTCCTGTACATAAGTTTTTATTGTTTTAATATCTATATCTTGAATTCTTGATTTTGTATAATATCCTTGTGTTTGAATTCCGGCTTGAAATCCAGTAAGTGCTATTGATTCATATCCTAATTCCTGTAATGCAATAGACATAAGAGAAATAGAAATCTGCTCTCCAGTAGACATAAGTAAATCTAATTCTCGGCTTTTCGGAGTAGGAGAAATTTGTTTTGCTAATTGTATCAATTCGTCTGTTGTTTTGCCCATAGCAGACAATACTACTACTAGACCCTCTCCCTTTTGTTTTTTAGATACAATCTTCTTTGCTATATTTTGAATTTTTTCAATATTTTCTATAGACGTACCTCCATATTTTTGCACTACTATATTCACTCATCTTCCTCCTTTTTTTACTTTGGGCAAAGTCGTTATTTATTATCTCCTATTAAGCAAATAAAAAAACAGCTAAGAGTAAAAGATGCTCTTGCTGTTACAGCTTACATACAACTTCCACCCTTTGTGAAATAGCCCCTCACTGATAGATTGGGTAATCTATAGTGACAGTTCTATATTTATTCAATATAGACCCAATATATAGATTTAGGAAAACCTATATATTTCGGCAATGGTCCCTTTTCTATAGATTCATAAGTTCCTTATCCTCCTCTATAGTACTCTTGACTCATCGCAACCTCTAAGACACAAACATATTTATTTTTTCGTAGTTTAACACTTTTATTCACCCTTGTCAATATATCAATTATTTATTTGTTATGAATTTTTTTCATTTAATAAGCATACTGTATACACAAGTTAAAATACACTTTATAAAGGGGGAATACTTATGAACTTATTGAACAAAGTAAAACAAGGAATGATGGATGGGAAAAAAGTTATTCAAGAAATTTCTTCGGATATGACAGAATTAACTAGAATTAAAATTGCTTTATCTAAAGATATCTCAAGAATAGATGAACTTTATTATGATTTAGGAAAAAAGCTATATGATTTTTATCAAGAAAACCCTGATACACTACTATCAGAAGAAGTGATTTTTTCTATTATGGAACTTCATGCTACTTTAAAAAGAATCAATACATATGAAGAAAAAATTAAATCTTTAAAAGGCATTACAAGATGTTCCAAGTGTGAACACGAAATAGAAGAAAATCCAAATTTTTGTCCTCATTGTGGTCACAAAATTCAAAAAGAATCAGAATTAATAAAAGATGAAGATGATTTAGAAGAAAATTAGGAAAGGTGCATCCTTTCCTAATTTTTTTATCAACTGATATTCTTTTCTCGTTTTGCATTTTCAATCTCAAAATCCAAATGAATAATTTCCTGATTTATTTTATTTTTTTCCTTTATTTCCTCTTCTGTTAAGTTAGGTCTTTGAAGCAATAAAACATATTTATTCATCACTACATCTCTTTTTTCTAATAGTCTCTGTACGTAATTCATTATATTATCCTCCTTTCAACTATGTGTATTTTACACCCTTTATAAGAAAGTCCTTTTATATGAACTATTTCTCAGATATCATGTTTTCATTATACATGATTCATCAATATCTTTCAATTAATTTTTTGAATTTTATCAACATTGAAATTTATAATTCATTTTTTCTCAGATTTATTATACAACAACTTTGATTCATTAATATTGTCCTTGCATACAAAAGAAAAGAGGGGATTCTATGAAAAACAATTTTGAAAAAATATACTTATATAGTATTATTTATATTAATTGTCAGAATTTATATATCATTAAAATTTAACTTTTTATAAATCTAAAATCTATGTTATTCTAATGATATATAATAAACCATTGATCATCTTGTATTCAAAAGAGATAATATTGATAAAAAGGAGAGATACAATGAAAATTCAATTTTTAGGACATTCTTGTTTTTATGTAGAAGAAAATAATTTTAAAGCTTTAATTGACCCTTTTATGACTGGTAATGAAAGTTGCCCTCTATCTCCTTGTGATTTTTCTTCTATTACTCATATCTTCGTTACTCATGGACATACAGATCATCTAGGAGATACCTTAGAAATTGCTAAAAAAAACGATGCTACTGTCATTACAAATTATGAAATAGCTTGTTTTCTTAAAGAAAATGATGTAAATGCTCATCCTATGCATATTGGAGGGAGAACTTCCTTTGATTTTGGAGTTGTAAAAATGACTCCTGCTCTTCATGGTTCTTCTATTCAAACAAAAGAAGGTATTCTTTATGGTGGAAATCCTTGTGGTTTTGTAATAGAAGTAAAAAATCATAAAATCTATCATGCAGGAGATACAGGACTTACTATGGATATGAAGCTTTTAGAAATAGAAAATATTGATGTAGCACTTCTTCCTATAGGAGGAAATTTTACTATGGATATACAAGATGCCTCCTTAGCAGTAGATTTTATAAAACCTAAAAAAGTTATTCCTATGCATTATAATACTTTTCCTCTGATCCAAGCAGATCCCCTACAATTTAAAACAAAAATCACTTCCTCAGAGGTAATCATTTTAAATCCCGGACAAACTTATATGCTTTAAAATTTCTATCCACCCCTTTAAATAATTATTTGTACATGATAATCTTTTAGTATATAATATTTCTAACTATTCATTTTAAAGGAGTGGCGTCATGCATATACCTGAATTAAAAATAGGCGACTTAGTTGCTAAAATTCCTATTGTCCAAGGAGGAATGGGCGTTGGAGTTTCTTTATCTGGATTGGCTGCAGCAGTAGCCAATTGTGGAGGCATTGGTGTAATTTCTGGAGTAGAACCCGGATTTAACTTAAGCTATTATAAAGAAAATAAACATAAGGCCAATCTAGATGGTCTGACTTATCATATTAGAAAAGCAAAAGAATTAGCTCCAAAAGGAATTATTGGAGTAAATATTATGACTGCTCTTACCACCTTTGAAGACATGGTAAAAGTTGCTGTAAAAGAAAAAATTGATATCATCTTTTCTGGAGCAGGACTTCCTATGAAGCTTCCTGAACTTGTCAAAGGATCCTTCACTAAAATTGCACCTATTGTATCTTCTGGAAAAGTTGCAAATTTAATTTGTAAACAATGGGATAGAAAGCATAACTATATTCCAGATGCTATCGTAGTAGAAGGGCCAGAAGCAGGAGGACATCTAGGATTTTCATTAGATGATCTTTATAATAAAAATATCACTCTTAAAAGCATTGTTTCAGATGTATTAAATGCTATTAAGCCTTTTGAAGAGAAATATAATAAAAAAATCCCTATTATAGCTGGGGGCGGTTTATTTGATGGAGATGATGTATATGACATCATAAAAGCTGGAGCTTCAGCTGTTCAAATCGGAACACGTTTTGTAGCGACTTATGAATGTGATGCATCTAATGCATTTAAGAATGCTTATGTGGATGCTACCAAAGAAGATGTAACCATTATTAAAAGTCCTGTAGGTCTTCCTGGTAGAGCTTTAAAAAATAGTTTTATAGACAGAGTTCATTCTCAAGAAAAAAGAGATCCTATTTCATGTATTAATTGTTTAAAAACTTGTAATCCAAAAGAAACACCCTATTGTATAGCAAATGCTCTTATTCAAGCACAAAAGGGAAATTTAGACCAAGGATTTGCATTTACTGGCTCACAAGTATATAAAATCAATAAAATCACATCTGTGAAAAATGTAATAGATGAACTATTGGAAAGATTTTCAAGAGAATAGGAGCATTCTGCTCCTTGTTTTTTTGTCGATATTTGTGTTACAATAGTATGTTGAACAATTTATTTGAAAGGAAGTATTCGATGATTCAAGAAAACATAAGAAATATTGCGATAATCGCCCATGTTGACCATGGTAAAACAACATTAGTAGATGAAATGTTAAAACAAAGTGGTACTTTTAGACAAAACGAACACGTATCAGAAAGAGTAATGGATTCTAATGATATAGAACGAGAAAGAGGTATTACCATTCTTTCTAAAAATACATCTATTCTATATAAAGATGTAAAAGTAAATATTGTAGATACTCCAGGACATGCAGACTTTGGAGGAGAAGTAGAAAGAATTATGCAAATGGTAGATGGTGTACTTCTTTTAGTAGATTCTTTTGAAGGACCTATGCCTCAAACTAAATTTGTACTAAAAAAAGCTTTAGCTGCAGGAGTAAAACCTATTGTAGTAGTAAATAAAATAGACAAGCCTGAAGCAAGAGTAGATGAAGTTGTAGATGAAGTACTAGATCTTTTCATTGAACTAGATGCCAATGAAGATCAACTTGATTTCCCAGTTATTTATGCATCTGGAAGAAGCGGATTTGCAAGATATAATTTATCTGATGAAAATATGGATCTTATCCCTCTACTTGATATGATCTTAAAAGAAATTCCAGCTCCAACAGGAAGCCTAGAGGGAGGTCTTCAATTAAGAATTACTTCTATTGATTATGACAAATATGTAGGTAGAATGGGAATTGGAAAAATCACTAGAGGGTCTGTCAAAAAAAATCAAGAAGTAGTTTTATGTACTGGTGATGGTAATTTTGAAAACTTCAGAGTTAGTAAATTATATACTTTTAATGGACTCAAAAAAGAAGAAGTCACAGAAGCAGGTTTTGGAGAAATTGTTACTATATCTGGAAATGATAATATTAATATTGGAGAAACTGTATGTTCTACAAACAATATAGAGCCTCTTCCATTTGTAAAAATTGATGAACCTACTCTTTCTATGAATTTTATCATTAATGATAGTCCTTTTGCAGGACGTGAAGGTCAATTTGTAACAAGTAGACATCTAAAGGATAGACTAGAAAAAGAACTTTTATCAAATGTAGCTTTAAAAGTAGAAGCTACAGATACGGCAGATGCTTTTAAAGTATCTGGTAGAGGTGAGCTTCATCTTTCTATATTAATCGAAAATATGAGAAGAGAAGGATATGAACTATCTGTATCTAAACCTGAGGTAATATTTAAAAAAATAGATGGACAGCTTCATGAACCTATGGAGAATGCCCTCATTGAAGTTCCTGAAGAATATACTGGAGTAGTCATTGAAACACTAGGTCAAAGAAAAGGTGAAATGATCAATATGCTTCCTAATAACAACGGTGGAATGAAATTAGAGTTTAATATTCCAGCTAGAGGTCTTATTGGCTATAGATCTCAATTTATGACAGATACACGTGGAACTGGTATCTTAAATCATACTTTTGCTGGATATACTCCTTATAAAGGAGAAATTCCATCTAGATCAAGAGGATCTATAGTTGCTTTTGAAACAGGAACAGCTGTTGCTTATGGACTTTTCAATGCACAAGATAGAGGAAATTTATTTATCCCAGCAGGTACCGAAGTTTATGAAGGTATGATTGTAGGAGAAAATGCTAGAAGTGGAGATATTGTAGTAAATGTATGTAAAAGAAAACAGCTTACGAATACTCGTGCTTCTGGATCAGATGATGCGTTAAAATTAGTTCCTCCTGTAGATATGTATCTAGAGAGAGCATTAGAATTTATTGCAGAAGATGAACTTGTAGAAGTTACTCCACAAAGTATTCGTTTAAGAAAGAAAATATTAAGTAAAGATCAACGTGCAAAATCATCAAATAAAAAATCATAAAGCCAAAAAAACCTATTTGCTCGTGCAAATAGGTTTTTTTATAATAAAGGAGAAAATAACCTTGCTGTTGATTCTTTTATTTTATTGAATATAGATCTATTTTTATATTCTTCTAATATAATTTGTTGACTATCTTTTATGTCTACTAAAAAATGATCTTCCATCTCTTTTATGATATCTTGATCATAAATAAAAGCGTTTACCTCAAAGTTAATTTCAAAGCTTCTTAAATCTAAATTGGCAGTTCCTATAGAAGCAGCTTCTCCATCTACTAACATGATCTTTCCATGAATAAAACCTTTTTTATATTGATATATTTTTACACCTGCTTCTAAAAGTTCTTCTACATGAGATAAAGATGCCCAAAAAACTGTTTTATGATCAGGCTTTTCTGGCAAAATAATCCGTACATCTACTCCACTTAAAGCTGCTGTTTTTAAAGCCAGCATAATACTTTCTCCTGGTACTAAATAAGGAGTATTAATCCATATGCGATCTTCTGCTGATGCAATAATTAAAAAATATGCCTGCATGATAGATTGCCAATCTGTATCTGGCCCACTTGCTATCATTTGTACCAATTGTTCTCCATAATAAGAAAGCTTTGGATAGTAACGATGAGAAAATGAAATTACTTCCTTTGTCACAAACATCCAGTCTCTTAAAAAAATATTTTGCAGAGCATATACAGCTTCTCCTTCTACTTTCACATGACTATCTCTCCAAAACCCTAGATAAGGATTTTTCCCTAAATATTCATCACCAATATTTAATCCTCCTACAAACCCTATTTTACCATCGATCACAATAATCTTTCTATGATTTCTATAGTTTAGTTTTCTACTTAAAATAGGAAAAACTACTGGCGAAAATCCATAAATTTCTACTCCTGCTTCTTTCATTTCTCTTAAATATTTTCTGCTCAGTCTCCAGCTTCCTACACTATCATAAATTACTCTTACTTTTAAGCCTTCTCTTGCCCTATTCATTAATATGTTTTTAATGATCTTTCCAATATGGTCATCTTTAATGATAAAGTATTCTAGATGAATATGGTCTTTAGCTTCTTTCAAAGATTCCAAGATAGATGAAAAAGTTTCATCTCCATTACTCAAAACTTTTACTTTATTATTCACAGTAAAAGGAGATTTCGCACTATTTAAAATCAAACGAATGAGTCTCTTTTTCACAAAACTCTTATCTTCTTTAAATAAAGCTTTTCCTTCAATTGCATCTCTTTGTCCATTTGCCATTTGCTCAAAATAAAGAAAATCTTTGCTTTTTTTCTTATTAAATATTTTTTTCTTTCGTACATTTTGCCCCATAAATAAATAAAATATAAAACCTATAACAGGTATTAGTGTCAAAACCAAAAGCCATGCAATAGTCTTAGATGGATTTTTATTTTCCATAAATATAACAATACTAATAAAAATCGTATAAATGGTAAAAATTCTGCCTATATATCCTTTTATTTTCTGTATAGACATATTCATATCCATTTCTATAAGCATATTTCTCATCATATCCATTTTTATTATAAATTTTTCTGATCCATTCATATATACTGCACTGGTATAAGTAGTGGATAGGAATAGGAATATAAATAATAATACCATACAAAATAATATTTTATTTTTCTTCACACTTTTCCCATCCTTTCTACTTTTCCTTTACTATTAGTATACGCATTATTGTTTTTATTTGGTCTACCATGACAAATAATTTATGATATAATTATTTTGTCAGTTTATGAAGAAAGAGAGTGACCTTTATTGAAAAATTATACATGGAAAGGAACCTTCCTTGTTATTTTATCTACCTTTGCCTTTGGAGCTATTCCTGTAATATCTCAACTAGCACTTGGTGAAAATTTGAATATTTCTACTGTTCTTTTTTTTAGATTTTTTATTGCCTCATGTATCACCTGGACATATATTTTTACAAAAAAGCTTTCCTATAAAATAGACTTGTCCCACTTTTTTTATTTAGGGCTTTTAAGTATTTTAGGTTTTTTAGGAACTGCATATTTTATATATGTAGCATATACTTATATTTCTGGTTCTTTAGCTACAATTATATTATTTACCCATCCTGCAATGATCTCATGCTATGAATTTTTCTTTATGCAAACAAATAGAGATATTAGAAAGCTTTTAGCGCTTATTTGTTCTACTCTAGGAATGATTTTAGTTGTATGGAATCCTCATGTATCATTAAATATATTCGGAGTTGTCTTTAGCTTATTAGGGGCCATTTGTTACTCTTTTTATGCTCTTGGACTCAATGAGAAAAGAACAAAAAAATTAAATTCTATTGTAATCAGCGGATATGTATCATTTTTTTGCTCTATTAGTTATTTTATCGTAGGTCTATTCAATCATACTATTTTCATTCCATCTACTATAAATGGGTGGATTTATATTTTTATACTTGCTACTTTTTCTACAGTTTTTGCAACAATTACCTTCTGCAAAGGAGTTCAACTCATAGGTCCTTCTAACGCTGTCATCATCAGTACCTTCGAACCTGTAGTTGCTTGTATTTCTGGCTTTTTTGTATTAGGTGAAATATTAACTATTCCTATAATTATTGGAGGTTTATTGATTTTATCAGCTATATTTATCCTTCAAATTCCTCAAAAACATATTTATCATTTTCTGCATATAAAAATAAAAGAGCATCTATAGAATGAACCAGCATCTGCTGGTTCATCTTTAATGGTTTAAATTCATCTCTACTCTTATACCTCTTCCAATAACTTTTATATCTTTTATAAATACAACGTCTTTTTTAGAATCGCCTAAAGACATCATTTCTATTTTATTTGTATCTATCTTTTTTATTTTTCTTAATTGTTTTTTTCCTTTATACTCAATAAATGCAATCGAATGATTAACAATCTCACTATTTAAATAAATTAAAATATTATCTCCTCTACAAATTCGAAATTCTTTTAAATCATCATTAAGAACTTGTATATACATAAGTTTATCAGGATGCACCCCTTCTACTTTTTTATCAATAATAGGAAAGTACTTATATCCCTTTATTTTATCCATATTCAAATCATAAATAGGTATCTTCTTAATAATATTACATAAAGCATCCTCCCACTGATCTAAAGGCTTAACATCTTTTCTTGGTATTATTTTTTCTTTGATTATGGGTTTTATTTCTTCCTTTTTTTCTTCTATAGAAAAGCTTACAGATTCTTCGAAATTTTTTCCTAATATTTTTTCTATTTGCTTTAATTGCTTTTCATTAATAATTTTTTTCCCTGTTTCTATATCTATAATAAAAGATTCGGCAACTCCACATTTTTTCCCTAGTTGTTTAGGTGTTATCCCTTTTTTAATTCTTTCTTCTTTAATTTGGTCTCCAACTCTACTCATTTATCTCACCTCTTAAGTCCTTGTTTTATTTTAAGTCTATAAACATATTCCATCATATCTATACATAAAAGTCAATAAAAAAAAGACATCTATAATAGATATCTTTTGGCGGAGAAGGCGGGATTCGAACCCGCGCACCAGTTACCCGGTCTAACGGTTTAGCAAACCGTCCTCTTCAGCCTCTTGAGTACTTCTCCATATAATATGGTGCGGGTGGAGGGACTTGAACCCCCACGCACAAGGCGCTAGATCCTAAGTCTAGTGCGTC
>NZ_RYYS01000106.1 GCF_004138215.1 Anaerophilus nitritigenes | reverse complement strand
ATGAGATTCCAATATAAATTAAATATTTTTTTATCAATAACTTGTTTAATAAATGCTATAAATGCCCTAATAAATGTAATACAGCAGTAAGTATTCCAAGCAAAGAAGATATAACAGTAATGATTATACCTAAATTTCTATAGTGTTGTTTTTTAAGAAAAATTAAAAATTTATTACCATAGATTGTAATTTTATAATCATCTGGTTTGGAACCTATTTTGTCTTTAAGTATAAGACTATTTCTTTCTAAGTCCTGTAAATCTATTATTAATTTTTCAAAATCAATAAAGTTAAAAAAACCATGGATTTGATAAATGTTTAAACGATCTTTACGTTTTAGTAATTTGAGTATTTTGACTTGGAACTGATTTATTACAATTTTATCAAAATCTATAATTTCATTTTCGACAATACTCATACAATTCCATCCCCTTTCTATAAAATTTTACCATAGGGGGGCAAAAAACTAAAGGAGGATAGAACATGAAGCATAAAACAAAATGTGCATTTTGTAAGAAACCAATATTCAAAGAAGATTCAGAAGAAATCATATCGAGTCTAGATTTTAAAAAGCAGTATATCTGTAATGAATGTAATTCAAAGATGTTTGGAGAGTATTTTGAGGAAGAAGGTGCAATAAATGATTAGTGTTGAAACATTAGAAAGACTGTATCAAGAAGCAGGATTAATTGCAATTTGTAATAAAGGAAGGTTTGTTGGGTTTGATGAAAAGTTGGACAACTAGAAAAAAAGACCTTATCAGACGGCAATCTGAGAAAGGTCACTACAAAAAACATTAATTAGTAGTATTATAGCAGATTTTCAAGATTTTATACAAGGGGGAGAAAAAATGAAGATAACAGCAAATTGTGTACCTATAAAAGTTAGTGAGACATTAAAAATTATTACTATAGCAGGTCAAGAGCTTGGAGATTTATTATTAAAAGCTATACCAGAAACATCATCTTATGAAGGGAAACATTGTAGCATTTCAATAGAAATAAATCCAGTTGACGAAAGCATTGATATAGAAGGAGTACCACAAAACATAGATAGTGATGGAAAAGAGGAAGAACCTAAATGTATATAGGTATAAATCAAAATCGTGGGAAAGCAATTTATGAAGAAGATGCTTTTGTGTATGCATTAGAAAAAGTTATTTGTGATGATTATGAAAGACAAGAATTTATAGAGTGGTTTTTTAGCGGTGATTGGATTAAGGAGGATTGAAATGGATTGGGATAAAATCAAAAAAGAGTTGATGAAGCCTTTTAATATATCAGATATAAGGTGGCGAATAGGCAGTACAAACAAAGAAAAAACAAAAGGGTTAGCATTGGCTTATATATCAAATAGAGCGATTCAAAACAGATTAGATGAAGTATTTGGAATGAACGGGTGGAAAAATGAATTTAAAGAATGGAAAGCAGATAATAAACAATTATGTGGAATAAGTGTTTGGGATGATGATAAAGAGGAATGGATTACTAAATGGGATGGTGCAGAAGACACAGACTTTGAAGAAACAAAAGGTGGACTTTCCAATGCAATGAAAAGAGCAGCTTATCAATGGGGAATAGGAAGATACCTTTATGATGTTCCTAGTAAATGGATTGAGATAGAACAACAAGGAAGATCATATCGAATGAAAGGCAGTCCAGAGTTACCAGGATGGGCTTTACCTACAAATGATATAACTATTCCTCAATTAAATACTTTAAAAGAAATAGCTAACTCTAAAAACGTAGATGAAACAGTAATAGCGAGAGCATATCATAAAGAAACATTAGAACAATTGACTACAGATGATTTTGTCAAAGCAATGAAAAGATTAAGCAAAACAGAAGCGAAATTATAATGCAATTTTAGGAGGACCATATGATAAGACCTATTATTTGGATAAAGCGGGGATATATTCCCCGCAACATAAAAAAGCAAAGAACGAAAATATTTACAATCACTTTAGCAGTATTATTTACAGCTATTGTTAAAATCATACATTATTA
>NZ_RYYS01000105.1 GCF_004138215.1 Anaerophilus nitritigenes | reverse complement strand
AATAAAGTAATGGAGCGGGATTATGAACAATCCCACCCCAACTATTGACATAGAGCCATAAAATCTTGATATTAATATTCTTCTCAGCTTTTTCATATCAATCTCTTTTCTCAATTAAGGATACATGAAAGCCGTGAGCTTATTTCAACTCACGGCTTTCGCTAATTTTTATTCTATTTTATCTCTCAGCACGTTGCAACAGGCATATAACCTCACAATGTGGTGTATGAGGAAACATATCCATGCATTTTACCTTTTTCACTTGATAACCTGCTTCTTGTAGATCAATTAGGTTTTGAGCTAATGTTTTGGGATTACAAGATACATAAACAATCTCAGGAGAATTGTATCTTATAATCTTTTGTAATGCCTTTGGATGAACTCCTACTCTTGGAGGATCTAGTATAATAATATCAGGCTTTACCTTTAGCTCATCTATTTTTTTAAACACATCTCCTGCAATAAATGTACAATTTTTTAGATTATTCATTATTGCATTTTCATTAGCTGCTTGTACTGCTTCTTCTACAAGCTCTATACCCATTACTTTTTTTGCTTTTTTAGCAACAATTTGTCCTATAGTTCCTGTTCCGCAATATAAGTCAAATACTACCTTATCCTTTGCATCTTCCATAAAATCAAGAACCATACTATATAATTTTTCAGCCCCTAATGAATTCGTTTGAAAGAAGGAAAAAGCAGATATTTTAAATTTAAGCCCTAATAATTCCTCTGTAAAATAATCTTCTCCCCAAATAACTTTTGTTTCATCTGGAACCACTGCATCTGCTAAATTGTCATTTAAAGTATGTAAAAATCCTACTACATGACCTTTTAAACTCAACTTTCTTATTTTTTCTACAAGTTCTTGTAAATTCAAGTTCATTTGAGTACTTGTAATCAAATTGACAATAATCTCTTTTGTCTTCTTTGCCTTTCTTACAATTAAATGTCTTAAATATCCTTCATGGCTTCTATTATTGTATAGTGGTATTTCATTCGCTCTGCAATAAATAAGAATTTCTTTTAAAATTTTATTAAAATCTTCATCTACAATTTTACACTCATCTACTGTTACTACATCATAAAATTTTCCTTTTTTGTGCATTCCTAAATTTAATTCTCCACCCTTTTCTTCATTTCCAAAAGAGTACTCCATTTTATTTCTATATTCATATACTTCAGGACTTTTCTCTATTCCTAAAAATTCATATCCTTTAATATTTGCTTCTTCTAATAATTTTTTTACAGCATTTTCTTTTATTTTTAATTGCTCTTCATAAGGTAATGTTTGACGAGCACATCCTCCACATCTTCCAAAATGGGAACAAAAGGATTTTGTCTCTACCAAAGAAGGCTTTACTACTTCCATAAGCTTTCCTTCTGCATGATCTTTTCGAACCTTTTGAATACAGACACGTACAACTTGTCCTACTACTGCATTCTTTACATAAACTTTTTTATCTTCATAAAATCCAATTCCTTTTGCTGGAAATTCTAAGTCTTTGATTTCAATATCTATTATATCTTTTTTTTTCATATCTTCCTCCTACACCCATCTTAATCTTTTGCTCATAACTCTTGATCTAGTTGAAAAAGAGTAATTTAATTAGAAACTTTATATTATCTCACCTCATACATAGTATTTACATTTTTATCATTTTATAATAGTTGCAAAAAGCCGAGATTTACTCGGCTTTTTCAATTGCTTCAAATCCTTCTATATAATAATCTGCCAAATTACTAATATCTTGTTTGTAAGCAAAAGAACTTTCATCTGCAATAGCATATACTTTCATACCTGCTCTCTTTGCAGCAAGTACCCCTGCATATGTGTCTTCAAAAACTAAACAATTTTTAGGTTCTACCCCCAAATCATATGCAACTTTTAAAAACACATCTGGATGAGGTTTTCCTCTTTGTACCTCACAGCTTGTTCTAATAGTTTCGAAAAAATCCATAATATTATTTTTTTGAAGAACTAAATTTACTAGTTCTTTGTCATTGCTTGTTCCGATTCCCATTTTAATCCCTTTGTTTTTAAGCTTCATCAAAAAAGTATAAACTCCATTTTTAGTAGGGATCTGGTTTGCATAATAATCTTTTGTCATATCCATCCATTCCGCTTTTATTTCTTCTATAGATTCTTGTAAATGAAATCTCTCTTTAAAATAATTAGCTGTTTCTGTAAAGCTCATTCCTTCTACTTCCTTTTGAAGACCATCTGGCAAAGTAAGTCCTCTTTTTCCCAGATATTCTATATCAATTTGTTTCCAAATCCACATAGAATCTACTAAAGTTCCATCTAGATCAAATATGACCGCCTCTATGTCTTTTATCACACTTATCCCAACCTTTAACCCAAATTTACTATATGCTTTTTAGGTTATCATATTCTTTATAACTCTTCAATAGTAGACTAAGTCTTTGGTTATATTCTCCATGTACTTCCTGTTTTTGCTATTTCTACATTTCCTTTAAACTCTTCTTTTGCTTCTTTTAAAAGATTATTATGTTCTCCAAAATGCGGCAAATGCGAAAGTACTAATTTTTTTGTATCACACATCTGAGCAATTTTTCCTGCTTCTTTTGCTGTCATATGTCCTGGAATCAATCCATAATTTTCCTTATAAAGACTTGCTTCACAAATCATTAAATCTGTATTTTTAGAAAAAGAAATCAATTCATTATACCATCCTGTATCTGCTGTATACACAATTTTTTTACTATCTTTTTCTATTTTTATAGCAAAACAAGTTCCTGGATGAACATTCTTTTGAAAGTGAAAAGTAATGTCTTTTATTTTTAAAGAATTTTCTACTCCTATAGGATACCCCTTTGTATACTTATCATAAGTTAGTGTTGCATATTTTTCATCCTCTAGATGTCCATAGAAGGGTAGCGGATTTTCTCTTTTTCCTAAATCTGTTAAAATTCGAATAGCATATTGAAGCGGATACACATCTGCTATATGATCTGCATGATAATGAGATAACACCACTGCATCTAATTTCTCTAAATCTATATAATTTTGAAGCTTTGATAAAGATCCTGATCCACAATCTATTAATATATTTGCTTGTTCTGTTTGTAAAAGATAAGAAGAAGTTGCTTCATTTTTTTGTGGATAAGCACCCCAATATCCTATAACTGTGATTTTCATTTTTTTCTTCCTTTCTTCATCTTTTACTTTATTTTTATCCACTTTCTTTTTAAAATACAAACTTTTTTAAATTTTTCTTATATGCCTAAAAGAGAAGCTGCTAAAGAGAAATAAATGACTAAAGCTACTGCATCTACAATAGTAGTAATCAGTGGACTTGCCATAATAGCAGGATCTACATTTATCTTTTTTGCAACAATAGGTAAAATACCTCCTACAATTTTTGCTAGTACAATGGTAATAAATAATGTACCTGTTACAGTAAGCGCTACATACAAATCTACTTTTTCTATATAATAAATTCTTATAAAATTAATTCCAGTTAAAACAATCCCTACTACTGTACTTACAGTGAATTCTTTCCATATAACCTTTAAAATATCTTTTGTTTCAATATCTCCTAATGCTAGTCCTCTTATGACTAATGTAGATGATTGAGCTCCTGCATTTCCTCCTGTATCCATAAGCATTGGAATAAATGCTGCTAATATAACTACAGATTGCAATACATCTTCAAATTGTCTAATGATTCTTCCTGTAAAGGTAGCAGAAATCATAAGTATTAAAAGCCAAATAATTCGATGCTTTGCCAAAGAAGTAAATGGAGTATCTAAATAAGCTATCTCAGATGGTTTCATCCCTGCCATTTTTTGAAAATCTTCTGTATTTTCCTGCTCAATGACCTCTACAATATCATCTACCGTTATAATTCCTGTAAGGCGTTCTTCTTTATCTAAAATAGGAATAGCAATGAGTCCATACTTTTTAAACAAATTTGCTACATCTTCTTGGTCATCATGAGTATATCCATGAATTACATCTGTACTCATGATTTCTTCTATTGTCTTTTCATAAGGACTTGTTACTAATTTTCTTAAAGATAAAATTCCTTCTAGTTTTCTATTTTGATCTATTACATAACAAGTATATATAGTTTCTTTATTAATTCCTGTTTCTTTAATATGATCTAGTGCTTCTTTGACTGTCATACTTTTCCTTAAATCTACATATTCAATAGTCATCAAGCTTCCAGCAGAGTTTTCTGGATAATTTAAAAATTGATTGATTAGTTTTCTTTCTTCTTCTTTTGTATTTTTAAGAATCTTTTTTACAATATTTGCAGGCATTTCTTCAATAAAGTCTATCATATCATCAAAGAACAATTCATCCATTATATATTTGATTTCTTTCTCTGTAATAGAATTAATGATATGCTTTTGTTGTTCTGGTAATAAATATGAAAATACATCTACAGCCATATCTTTTGGAAGCATTCTAAACAACACCATTGCATCATTTATATCTAGTTCTTCTATAAGATCTGCTATCTTTACTTTATTGAGTTTGATAACTTCTTCTCTTATTTCTTGATATTTTTTCTCCTGTAATAACTCTAATACTCTTTCTATCATAGTCACTCCTCCTTAGAAGAGCCTCTATCTTTGCAAGGTGATTGTGACTCTTCTCTTATATTTTGTTCTATTTTGCTGATAACTATGTTCCGGACCCGAATCCACAATCACCACCCCTTTCTACAATTAAAAAATCTCTACCCAACAGTAGAGAAAAAATTTGATTTCTTTATTGTTGAGCTTTAGCACTGAAAAGCTTTGACCATTAGTCAGCTACATTAAAAATAACCTTCACGATTATTCCTGTTAACCCATTGGAATCTCTCGATTTTTCTGGGCAGCAGCATATATCTTTACAGGAGCCTCACCTAACAAACTATATTATTTTCTTTTATTATTATACTACATTTTAGTGAAGTTATTCAAGGTCATATAGTAAAAACATTAAATTTATAGATATCTTTACTATTTATATGTAAAATATAAAGCCATAAACTAAACAATAGCTTATGACTTTATATTTTTAATAATGCTTTTTACATTGACTATATTCCTCTACATCTCTTAGCGCTTCTCCAAATCTTTTAAAATGAACAAGTTCTCTTTCTCTTAAAAAATTTAAAGAATCCTTAAGCAATGGATCATCTGTAAGCTTTAATAGATTTTCATACACTGCTCTTGCCTTTTGCTCTGCTGCTAAATCTTCATACAAATCTGCTTTTACATCTCCTATGGATTGGATATATGCAGCAGTCCATGGATTTCCTGTAGAATCTGCAGGATAAATGGCTTTGTCTCGAATAGCATAATAAGCCCCCATATCATTTTCTTTAATTTCTTCTATACTAGCATCTTTTGTAAGTTTATAAATCATAGTTTGAATCATTTCTACATGAGCCATTTCTTCCGTACCTATATCTGTCAGAAGTGCCTTTGATTTTCCTGTAGGCATTTTATATCTTTGATTTAAATACCTTATAGCGGCAGATAATTCTCCATCTGGTCCTCCTAGTTGAGTCATCACATATTGTGCCATTCTTGGATCACAACCTGATACTCTTACTGGATACTCTAATTTTTTCTCATAAATCCACATATTTCTTCCCCCTTATGTCTAGTATTCAATTTCCCAAGGCCAAGGATCTTCTATCCATTGAAATGGATATTGGCTTTGCGAAAATCCAAAGTTTAAAATGGGACCATACATACATTCATATTGTTTCTTTAATACATCTAGCTGATATGCACATGTATTATACTTCATAAGTGCCATTTGATCTTGTGGATGAGTATCTAAATACAAGTTTAGCTCTATACAAGCAAATTCTACTTCTTGAAGCTTTAAAAGCATTTTTAATCGTTCCTTATTCATGTTTCCTCCCCCTATTTATTAATCTTAGACAATACCATTTTATGCATAATATTTAATTTTGCTACTTCTCTTATAAATAAAGAAAAATAGGCATTTTCATGCCTATTCTAAAGGATCTTTTCTATTTTTGTATATGCTTTTAGATTCATGAGTATATTCATTAAGTCTTCTTAAATTAATTACCCAAAGATAAATTACAAAGGGCACTAAAAAAATCATTAACCCTGGAATCTTTGACATTAAAATAAAATTAAATATACCATGTAAAATCATAGGTATTAACAAAGCTTTTTTCAAGGATTTTTTACTGATCTCTTCATCTTCTGCAAACTTTGATAAAGACAAATAATAACCCATAGTAACACCAAAGAGCATATGAGCTGGAACAGATAAAATTCCTCTGTATAATCCTACATAAGGATTTGTTGCAAATCTAAATACAACATACATAATATTTTCTATCGTAGCAAATCCTAGAGCAGAAAAAGTAGCATATACAATTCCATCTAATTTTTCATCAAATGCTTCATGATGATAAGCAGTTTTTAAAACTACCATTCTTTTAAAAAATTCTTCTGTAAATCCAGCTACAATAAAAGCTGTATATGCTGCTGATAATAATCCTTTAAAAATATTAAACTTTTGAAGTATTCCTTCAACAAAAGCCGCTGGAATAACAGATAAAGCTCCTAATAGAAATACTTTTGCCAAAAGAGAAATTGGTTCTTTATCATATCGATCTGTCAAATAAATTCCTAACATAAGAGCAATTCCTGGAGATATAGCAATAATAAAAAGTCTTGTTGTCATTTTTTACATCCTTTCTTATGGTTACTCTAATTATTATGTGTATAGAGATGATTTTTTAGAAAGGATAATTTTTCAAAATCTAATATCTTTCATTAATATATTTATCAATTAAGGATCTTCTTTTTTGTGATATAAAAACTCCCTCTTCTTTCAAACGTATTAAAAGCCATTCACTCACAGAATGTAGTATTACATGCTCATAATCCTTTAAAACAATTTCAAACAACCTATTCTCTAATGCTTTTGACTCTACTTTGACAAAATAGGATTCTACATTATGAAAATCAAGATATTCTAATAATTTTAAAGTTGTTTTGTCCTTCTGACTATAATAATATTGAGAATCTTTTCTTAGTCTTTCTATAAGTTGAGGATGTTTTTGTTGTAGTTTAGAATCTTTTGATTTCATATAACTATATTTTGCAAGCATATTATAATATTGATAGTTATAAATTCCCTTTTCAAAAGAATTAATACCATTTTTAAAAGGTTTTAATTTTAGTCCTTTTATGAAAAAATAGTGTTCCTCAATAAATTCTTTCTTTGTAATATCTCCTTTTCTAAATTGACGAATCAATCCTTCTCTATTATCAAAAAATTTATCAAAAACACTTTCTTTCAATCTATAGTTCATTTTTTACACCCAATTTCTAATATAATGTTTTACTTCTTTTTATTATATCATTTAAATAAAAATTTCGCATGTTCCTAGCACAGCTGTTTATTTTTATTTTATATAATTTAAAATTTCATAAAAAAAACAAAGTGTATTTCACTTTGTTTCAATAATATTTTTTCTATCTCATTCTAAATTATATACTTTTTAGATTTTCTTCTTTTTCTATTTTCTATTTCTATGCTTAATATGCATTTTTGCTCCATCACTATCATTTATAGACATCTTCAATTGCGTTTTAGCTAATTCCATTTCCTTTTCTAATTCTTTTCTACAACGTGGACAATATTTATGATGAGCAGATAAAAGAAGACATCCACATCTTTTACATTCAAAATTTAGATATTCATTAGGAATCTCCAAAAGTCTTCCATCACTTATAAAATTATGAATAACATGATAAGGAACTCCTGTTTCTTGTTCAATTTCAAAAGCCGTTGCTCCTGGATATTCATTTAAATAATCTTCAATTTTATCGAAAACCTCTTCAATTCTCTTAAAGCATTCTGGGCAATAATCATATAGTGAATTTTCATTGATTGGTTTTTTACATCTTCTACAAGTTCTAATTTGAATCCCTTTACCATATTTTTTTTGATTTGTCATAATCCACCTCTCATGAAAGATACATTTTTTTTATTATATCATAACTTCGTAAATTATAATATTCTTAATGGTATAAAAGAAATATAATCACAAGAAACTAAATTATACTCTACTTCATTCAAAATTCCTTGTAATCCCACCTTAAAAGATTCCTGCCCATGAAGATGCCCATATATTACTTTTTTAACTTTATAAGATTCATAAATATTAGTAAACTCTGAAGGCTCCATTGTATCATTCGTAGGAGGGTAATGTGTCATGACAATGATATTTTGACATCCTGCCTTTAGGGCTTCATCTAATGATAATTTTAATCTATGAATTTCTCTTTCGTATATTTTTTGATCATGTTGGGTAAATTTTTTATCATTAGGACAAATCCATCCTCTTGTTCCACATATAGCAAAATCTTCATATAAAAAATAATTGTTCTGTAAAAATTTCATATTTTTAAACATACTATTAAGCTTGCTTACAGAACTCCACCAATAATCATGATTACCCCTTAAAAGAATTTTTTTACCCGGAAGATCATCAATCCATTTCAAATCTTTTGTAGCTTCTTTTAAGGTCATTCCCCAGGAAATATCCCCTGGAATTAAAACAGTATCTTCTTCACTTATAGTTTGTAACCAATTTTCTTTAATTTTTTCATGATGATTTTCCCATTGATACCCAAAAATATCCATCGGCTTATGTACTGATAAACTAAGATGTAAATCTCCTATTGAAAATAATCCCATTTATTCACCTACTTTTTATAAAGTACATAAATATTATACCCTAAATAAAAGAAATTTTCTTAACAAAATTCTATACCATTGAAGAAAGTTAAAAAATACTATATAATAGCAAAGAAATTATAATCATTATAAAATTACAACAGGAGATCACTATATCTCCTCAGATTATTGACAATAGTATATTTTAACAAAGTCATAAAATTAAGAACAATTATTGAGAATTTGTGAAAATATAGAATAAGGGAGAAATTTGTATGAGCAAATTAACTTGGAAACCAGGAACTATGATCTATCCTGTTCCTGCTGTTTTAGTATCTTGTAAAGATGGAACAAAAGATAATATCATTACAGTAGCATGGACAGGTACTATATGCACTGATCCTGCTATGACTTATATTTCCTTAAGACCTGAGAGATATTCTTATGATCTAATCAAAAAAACAAAAGAATTTGTAATCAATTTAACCACAGAAGATTTAGTATATGCTACAGATTTTTGTGGTGTCAAATCAGGAAGAGATGTAGATAAATTTCAAACTCTAAATTTAACTCCACAAAAGGCTACACACGTATCTGCTCCTTTGATTTTGGAAAGCCCAGTCAATATTGAATGTAAAGTAGAAGATATTATTCCTCTAGGTTCACACCATATGTTTACTGCAAAAGTCTTGGCAGTGCATGTAGATGAAAAGTATATGGATGCAAAAAATAAGTTTCATCTTGAAAAAGCAAAACCTATTTGTTATTCTCATGGAGAATATTATAATCTTAAAAAACCTTTAGGTCATTTTGGATTTTCTGTATCAAAAAAGAAGAGAAAAAGATAAAGAGATGTAAGATTCTACATCTCTTTAATTTCATCATTCATATTTTTCTATTGCATATTTTATATCATCAGCAAGATCTTTTAATTCTAAAATATTTCCATTTTCTAAAAGATTATCAAATTTTTCTCTAAATTGATTGACTTCCTCTTCATCTCCTATAGGCTTTAGAATCTGTATATTATTTACAATGCTTGAAACTGTATTAGATTTTGCTTCAAATAATTTTTGTGCGTTAATAACTTCATCTCTGATTGCCCACATTTCCATATCTAAACGATACGCAGCTTCTGCAGATGTTTTTAGTCTTTCTTGAATATGATTTGGAACATTTTGTTTATATTTATAATTAAGTGAATGCTCAATAGTAGCCCAAAAATTCATAGCTAAAGTACGTATTTGTATCTCAGCCAAAATTTTTTTAAGTCCAAAAGCAGTTTGAATAGGATATCTTATAATCATATGATAACTTCTATATCCACTTTCTTTTTGCTCTTTTATGTAATCTTTTACATACAAAATTTCTAAATCTCTACTATCTCTTTGTTCAATAAGCTCTACAACCTTATAAATATCATCTACAAATTGACACATGATACGAATTCCTGCAATGTCTTCCATTTTTTCTTCTATTTCATCTTCAGAAATTCCATATTTTTTTGCTTTTTCTAATATACTAGATACTTTTTTTACTCTCCCTGTTACAAATTCTATAGGAGAATAATCGCTCATTTCTCTTAATTCATTACGAATTCCTTTAAATTTTACTTTTAATTCTTCTACTGCTTGTTGATAAGGTATTAGAATTTTTTTCCAATGTCTCATTCTAGCTCACCTCTAACTTCTTTATACCCACAATGATTTTTATTATGAAGCTTTATCCTTATTTTTCATTTTTGAAATTATCTATTTTTACAATACCATTTTATTGCAATCTTTTCAATGACTTCACTATATGTATTATAAAAATAAATCAAAAAATTGTTTGGTGTCTTTTAGATTTTCAAATAGATAGTCTGGTTGACCTTTACCTAATTCTTCTTTTGTATTTGATCCTGTGCAAACAGCAATACTTCTCACTCCTATTTTTTTTGCACAATCAATATCTTTTGTTGTATCTCCTATTACATAAATATTTTCCTTTTGATAATTTATTCCTTTAAACTTTTGTGCCTTCTCTATTGCCTTTTGAACCATTTGCCATCTTTGCACTTTTTCCTCTCCAAAACCTCCTAGGAGAAAATATTCATCTATGTTATGAGCTCTTAATTTAATTTTAGCTCCTTTTTCAATATTTCCGGTTCCTAAAATGTGAAAAATATGATCTTGATTTTTATATTTAAGAATTTCTTTGATTCCTGGCAATATTTCTATATATTTTTTATTGTTTATTACATCTTCTAAAATTTTTACATAGGTATCAAAAAATAGATCTCTATCTACATATGAAATATTATTTTGTTGGAATGCATCTTCAATAATACAAGCATCTAATCTTCCTGCCATAGAAATCCCTTTAAATCCATTATTAATGCCAAATACTTTATAGAACGCTCTATTTAGAGCTTCCCGTCCACAATCTTTCGCATCAATCAAAGTTCCATCTATATCCCATACAATCAATATATTTTTCATAAGACCCTCCCCCTATAGGCTATTTCTTTTATTATATCACGTTTTTGGTTTTACCAAAAAAAATAATCCTGCTTATCATAAGCAGGATTATTTTTTAGCATCCTATTTTCCCCATATATTCAGCTAAATCAATCACTCTATTAGAATATCCCCATTCATTATCATACCAAGATATTACTTTTAACATATTATCTCCAACCATCATAGTAGATAATGCATCTACTATAGAAGATCTATAATCTTTTTTATAGTCTATAGAAACTAATGGTTCTTCACAATATCCTAATATTCCAGATAAAGCTGCTTCAGAAGCTTCTTTTAATTTTTGATTTACCTCTTCAGCTGTAGTATTTTTTTCTAATTCAACAACTAAGTCTACTACAGATACTACTGGAGTTGGAACTCTCATAGCCATTCCGTTTAATTTTCCATCTAAGTCTGGTAATACCAATGCCACAGCTTTTGCAGCTCCTGTTGTAGTTGGAATAATAGATTCGCCTGCAGCTCTTGCTCTTCTTAAATCTTTATGTGGTAGATCTAATATTTTTTGGTCATTTGTATATGCATGTACAGTTGTCATTAAGCCTTTTTTAATTTTAAACTCATCATTTATAACTTTTGCAACAGGTGCTAGACAATTTGTTGTACAAGATGCATTAGATACAACATGGTGTTTTTCTGGATCATATTCTGTATGATTTACTCCCATTACAATAGTTTTATCTTCATTTTTTCCTGGAGCAGAAATAATTACTTTTTTTGCTCCAGCATCAATATGTTTTTGACAATCTTCTCTTGATGTAAATTTTCCTGTTGATTCTACAACAATGTCTACTCCTAATTCTTTCCAAGGAATTTGTGCTGGATCTCTATGCGCTGTAAATTGAATTTCTTTTTCTCCTATAATAATAGAATTTTCAGTAGCTTTTACATCATAAGGTAAAATTCCATATAAAGAATCATATTTAAAAATATGTGCATGCTTTTCTGGTCCACTTGTGCTATTAATTGCAACAATTTCTATATCCATTTCTCTTTCTAACCAAGCTTTTAATACATTCTTTCCAATTCTTCCAAAACCATTGATTCCTACTTTAATTGACATTTTATTCCCTCCATTTTCCGATATGTACACATATATCCTAAGATATGCGTTAATTGTATGTATTATTTATTATTTATGTTATATTATATTATTATAATAACATAAATAATATAAATTGTATACACAGTTATACATTTTTTCAAAAAAAAGAATACTCACAGAGTATTCTTAGATTTATGTATATTTTTTAATCCTTTACCATTTAAATAATCAAATTTTTTTCCTTGATAACTATCAATCTTATCCATTTTCTCCTCTAACATATCTTTAATTTTCCACCAACTTGTATTCCAGTTGCAAAACAAAGTATTTTCCTTTGGTGCTCTTCCTATAATTCTTTGAAAAACAATATTTGGATCAATATATTCTAAAAAAAGAATCACTCTATTGATATAATCTTCTAGCGACATCATTTCAAATTCTTTATTTTCATACATTTTTCCCATAGGAGAATCTTTCACAATATATAAAGAATGAAGCTTTACTTGATCAACCCCTAAAGAAGATAATATTTTAGCTCCTTCTATTACATCTTCTTCATGATCCCATGGAAGATTTAAAATCATATGTGCACAAGTTTCAAAGTCATATTTTTTAATACGCATAATAGCATCAATAAATTCTGCAAGAGTATGTCCTCTATTAATTTTTTTTAGAGTATGATAATTAACACTTTGAAGCCCTAATTCTATCAATATATTCACATTTTTTGTATCCTTTACTTCCTTAAGAAAAGACATATAATCCTCATGAATACAATCTGGTCTTGTAGATATAGATATTTCTACTATATTTTCTTCACAAGCTTCTAATACATACTTTTTAAATGTAGATAGAGGTACATAGGTATTTGTATAGTTTTGAAAATATGCAATAAACTTATTTGCTTTATATTTTTTTTGTATATAAGAAATATTTTTACCTAATTGCTCTTTTATAGATAAACTGCTGGGCAGATTCTCAAAACCTGCCCCTTCCTCTCCACAAAATATACATCCGTCACATCCTAACATACCATCTCTATTGGGACAAGTAACCGGAAGATGTATAGGGATTTTATATACCTTTTCTTTATATTTTTCTTTCAAATAGTTAGAATATATCCTATACCGATTTATCATGAAAACTTCTCCTTAACTTACTTTTTCCTTTTTTTGTACAGGTACAGCTTCTATTTCAATACCTTCTGGCAACTTCTTCTGCAATTTATTTACTACATTCTTATCTTCATTTTCATAGGATTCCCCTAGAATAATCAAATGGATATGATTTTTTTGAGCTAAATCTCCTAAAGTTGTTAATACATCTTGAGATCTTACTACTGTAAGATTTGCTCCATAGGCTTTAGATTTTTCAAAAAGATATTCTAAAGCATCTCCTTCTTTAGATTTTCCCAAAAAATTCTCTCCTTCTTTTGCTACATGAATAACAAATAATTCTCCTTCATATTGATCTCTTATTTGTGCACCTCTTTTGATTAATCTTTCACAGGTCTTTTGCTGGGTTACACATACCATAATATTATACTCTTTATTCATTTTAAGACCCCTTTCAAAAACTAAAAGTATTTCCTTGAGGGATTTTCTCTCATCTCATTATACTATAAAGGTCTATTCTCTGCTAGTGTCCCTAAAGACATAATATATCATACACTCTTCTTTAAAATAGATATCCACATAGGTACACGCTTAATCATTAAATTTTCTTTACATACAAATAAGCGGCATAAGCCGCTTACACTAAAGATGCTAATAAAAGGATCTCCTCATTTTCCTCATAGATTCTTGTAAATTGTTCTATAGGAAGAGGATTTACTCCTTTTCCTGCTTCAATAGTATATCCTGGTCTTTTATAGTCTTGTATAAACCAATCTTTATATCCTGCATAAGATGCAATTCCATAAGTTTCATCTAAATCATATCCACTCACCTTTGAAAATAATTCTCCGATTTCTTTTGCTATAGGAGGAGCCATATTTTCAAAATTCCAATAAATCACTTCTCCTTGAGTATGATAAGCCAATACAAGTCTAAAATTATGATTCCTTGTAAAATCTGCTACTGCTTTTGATTCTGGCTCTGACTCTGGATAAGCACCTCCATATCTTGTAGGTCCTGGTCCATATACTCCATAGGCAGGTTCCATTTCCTTTGAAATTTCCCATAATGCATTATAATTATGATTTAAATCTACTCCTCTTATATTTGCTTGCCAGTTTCTAGAAAAATCTGTACTCCCATTATTCCATTGAATCAATTTTTCATAGTACGGATTATTTGGATCTAGTCCATTGAGTACTAAGTTGACACCATCAGGATTGACCATAGGTAAAATATAAATAGTACTTTTCTCCCATATATCCCTTACATCATATGTTCTTATTTTTTGATTTTTTATATAAGCCTTTGAAAAATTTTCTATAAACTTCATCAAAAGAGGAGATGTGATCCATTCTAGTGAGTGATGAGCTCCATTATAAAAAACTTGATTAGGTCCATTTCCAATTTTAATATAGTATAAATTTTTTCCTAAAACACTTTTTCCTGCTACCCCTACTTCTAAAAATGGATATCTTGCTTTGAGTCCTAAAATATCTCTTTCTAAAATTTCATAAGTATAATCAATATTTGTATCTACTACATCTATTCCAAAGGGAACAATAATCTTCTGTCCTATCTGAAGATTATAAGGATTTAGATTTGGATTAGCAGCTACAATACTATTTACATTTGTGTAATATTTTTTTGCAATATTATACATAGTGTCTCCAGGCCTTACTATATATTCATCATATCCTAACAAAATAGGTTCTAAAGCTTCATATGTTTTAGGACCAATAATTCCATCAGAAGTAAGTCCATTATTCTTTTGAAAGTTTTTAACCGCTTCTTCTGTTTTTATTCCAAATATGCCATCTATAGGACCTGGATCATATCCTATTTTTTTTAGAAGAGCTTGTATTTCCATTACATCAGTTCCCTGTAATCCTTTCTTTAAGATTCTCAAAATTTTCACCTCCTCTCTTTATCATCATATCCTTTTCAGCTTTAATATGTGCAAATCATCTTTTAAGAAATGAAAAATATGTTATACTAATAATGAAAAAAGTAATAGGAGGAAAAATATGAATCGTTATACAAAAGTAATCGGACTTACTGGTACTTACTATACAAAGGAATTTGTAAAAAAGAAGCATCATAAAAATAAAGTAAGAGAAGTAAAGCCTGAAACTGTTGCAAAAGGATTTTTAGAAGGAGATGTAGAGGTTTTAGTATATTTTTTAGAAAGTGATCGAGAAATCCTCATCACTCCATTGAGTAGTCCTGAAGATATAAAAAAATATTTAGGAAAAGAATTTATTTCATAAAAAATTGAGTTCATAACTTAAATCCTTTTATTCTAAGTTATGAACTCAATCCATATGAATCAACTATTTTTTTAAATACCATTTTCTTTTATATATCTTCTTCTTAATTGTCCACAAGCCGCTTGAATATCTCGTCCTAGCTCTCTTCTTATAGTAGCTTCCATTCCTTTTTGCTTTAATATATTTTGAAATTTTCTTACTCTATCCATATTTGCTCTTTCATATCCTCTCTCATCTACTTGATTAAGAGGTATTAAATTTACATGACACAATATTCCCTTTATTTTTTTTGCAAGCTCTAATGCATCTTTTTCTCTATCATTTACATCTTTAATCAATGCATATTCAAAAGTAATTCTTTTATTAGTTTTCTCTGTATATAATTTACATGCCTTTAGTAATTCTTCTAAAGGATATTTTCTATTGATAGGCATCATACTGCTTCTTAGATCATCATTAGAAGCATGCAAAGAAATAGCAAGCGTTACTTGAGGTTTTTTATCTGCAAAATCTAAAAGTTTAGGAACAAGTCCACAAGTAGATATTGTAATATTTCTAAGTCCAATATTAAGACCATCCTTATGATTTACAAGTTCTAAAAATTTTAATACCTCTTCATAATTATCAAAAGGCTCTCCACTTCCCATTAAAACTACATTAGATACTCTTTCTTTCGTATCCTTTTGTATAGATAAAATTTGATCTAGTATTTCTCCTGCTGTTAAATTCCTCATAACTCCTTCTAATGTCGATGCACAAAAACTACATCCCATCTTACATCCTACTTGAGTAGATACACATACCGAATTTCCATGTTTATATTTCATCCATACACTTTCTATAATATTTCCATCTTCTAATAAAAATAAATATTTTCTAGTTTCATCTATTTGAGATATGAGTACATTTTCAATTTTTAGTGTACTCATATAAGCTTTTTCTTTTAATTTTTCTCTTAAATCTTTAGAAAGATTTGTCATTTCATCTATATCTTCTACGCCCTTATGAATCCAACTAAATATTTGTTTTCCTCTAAACTTTTTTTCATTTAATATTTCTAAAAAACTTTCTAATTCTTCTATTGTACAACTTTTTAAATCTATTTTTTCTTTCATGTGTATATCTTTCACTCCTTGATAAAAACCTTAGTGATTTTCACCAAGGTTTATTCTTCATCAAAATAAGATTCATATTCTTCTAACACCATATTAAATTCATCATCATCTTCTACGGGTATGTATTCTTCTTTTCCATCTGTTTCAATCACTTTATATACATAAGCATCTTCATCTTCTCCAATAAGTGCTAAAAGAGCATACTTATTTTCTTCCATCTCCACTACATCTACTACTTCCATATCTTCTTTGTTTCCTTCTTCATCTAAAAGAGTCACTATTTTTTTTTCCATATCCATTCTTCCTTTCTCTTCTTTATTGAATATTATAAACAATATATAAATAATTTAAACCTGTTTATAAAAGGGCCAATATGGCCCTTATTTTAGTAACTCTTCATTTGTTGTAATTTCATATTGGTTTCTTAATCCATCTGCATAAGACTTATATGTATCATTTTGTTTCATTTTTAGCATATAATCTTTAATTGTATTTTTTACTTCTTCAAAAGGAATATCTTTTTTATCTTTTTTATCTTCTACTAAAATCAAGTGATATCCAAATTGAGTTTTTACAGGTTCACTTACTATTCCTATTTCTAATTCAAAAGCTACTTTCTCAAATTCAGGTACCATTTTTCCTTTTTCAAATTCTCCTAAATCTCCACCATTTTCTTTAGATGGACACTGAGAATATTCACTTGCTGCATCTTCAAATTTTTTACCTTCTTTTATTTCTTTAAAAATATTTTGTGCTTGTTCTTCTTCTTTGACTAAGATATGTTTTGCACGCACGCAAGGTCCTTTGACAAATTGTTCTGGATTTTTTTCATAATATTCTCTTGCTTCTGCTTCATCTACAACTACTGTATCTAATACTTTTTTAACAGCATATTGTTTTAAAAGATTTTGTCCTAAAACATCTAACTCTTTTAAATACTCTTGATCTTGATCCAATCCCTTTTCTTTTGCATCTAGATAAAGCATTTGTTGTGTAATCATTTCATTTAATAAATATTTTTTTCCAGCTAGCGTATTTAACTGCATTTTTTGCTCTGCTGGTGCATGTTGTAATAATAAATCCAACTCTTCTTTTGTAATTTCAAATCCATTAACAGTAGCTAACACTTGTTTATTCATATAAATTCTCCTTTGTATTAGTATCTTATTTATCATAACATAATATAAAAGCCTAGTCTAATGATTCTTTACATCTCTATTTGTAGATATTGTATATTTTTTCTCTCCATAATAATTTGTACCTCCTACCCCTATAAGAATCATACACGTTCCTATAATTTGATAAATTCCAAAAGGCTCTTTTCGAATCAATACCCCAGCTACAATAGAAACTACTGTAATTAAATTTGAAAAAATTACAGCCCTAGAAGCTTCTAATTTTGATAAATTATAATTGGTAAGAAAAAAAGCCACAACAGAAGATAATATACCTAGGTAAAAAATAGCTATCCATACTTTTGTTTCTTTTAATGGAACAAATATATTTCCTAAATTTCCCTTTAACAAATGAGAAGCAAAGGAAATTCCTCCAAAGAATATTGCTCCTGTACACATCATAAAAAAAGTGATTTCAACAGGTTTAAAGCTTATGGATAATTTTCTTGATAAAATATTTAAAATAGATGCACATAAAACACCACATAATAATAAAAACACTCCTATAAAACTTCCTTTTTCATCTGTACTTTTCATCAAAACTACTACAATGACTCCTAAAACAGATATACATATGGAAAGCATTTGAGCCTTTGATGGAATTTCTTTTAAAAATAAAGCAGCTAAACAAGTTACTACAATGGGAATCAGCGCCATCATAACACCTGCTTCTGAGGTCGTAGTTTTTTGTATACCTAATGTTTCAAATATAAAATAAAATGATGGTTGAAATAAAGCTAGTATAAGTAATGCTTTTATATTTTTTCCTTTATAATCTATTTTTATGATTCCTATACATCTTAAAAAAATCAAAGCAAGAGCTGCTGTTATAAATCTAAAACCTAAAAGATCAAATGGATCAATTGTATCAAGAGCTTCCTTTGTAAATAAAAATGAAAAACCAAATATACAAGAGGTAACTAAACCTGCTATAATAGGTAAAATTTTATTATCCTTCATTTCATTCCTTCTTTCGTTATCTTATCATTTCTTCTCGGTCTTCCCATCGAACTTCTTTGATTCCTTCTATTTTTTCTATACTTTCAAATAATTCCTTAGCTTCAAAATGAGTAGGAATTTTTATCGTTACATCAAGATGCAAATTGCAATCACAATCTTCTTCTGTACACATTTGCATATGTTTTATGGTAGCACAATATTTTCCTACCAATGTACCTATTTCACCTACTAATCCTGGCCTTTCTTTACATATAATATGAATTGTCTTATATTTTGATTTAAAAATATTTTTTTCAAATAATCCTAAACTTACTAAAGAAAATAATACAATCGCACCCGTAACCAAGCCTCCTACATAATATCCATTGCCTATAGCAAGACCTATACAAGCACAAACCCAAAGACTTGCTGCTGTAGTAAGTCCATGTACACTATTTCCCTGTCTTAAAATAGTTCCTGCTCCTAAAAATCCTATCCCACTTACTACTTGTGCTGCTAATCTTGCTGGATCTCCTCCTGATCCAAGCCCTTCAAAACCATACATAGATACAAGCATGACCAAAGCTGATCCAGTAGTAACTAAAATATGAGTTCTAAATCCTGCTGGTCTATTATTAGATTCTCTTTCTAGTCCAACCAATCCTCCCAATATACTTGATAATATTAGTCTAAAAATAATTTCTCCATTACTAATCATTCTGTCCTCCCCTTATAAAAGCATCTGAATTTTAAAATATATACTATATTATGTTAATTTATAAAAAAAGGAACATATTGTTCCTTTTTTATATGCTTTTTCTTGTTAACTCTACTAACACGCAACTTTGTACAACATTCATATGATGTTGTTTACAAAATAATAATATTTCTTCACTTTCAGCTCCTGGTTGAATAAAAATATTATCTATTCCTAAGTTATACGCTTCTTTTACTATATCTATTCCTTTTTTAGAATGGATACAAAGATCTATGACATCTACTTCTTCTTTTATTTCTTTTAAAGAATGAAATACTTCATTCTTAGTTTCTCTTGGATTCACTAATGACACACAATAACCTGCATCTATAAGTCTATTTTTGATTTTATGAGCAAACTTTGATTGATTGAGTACATCTCCTACTACTGCCCAATTCTTATATTTTAGCATTTCTTGTCCTGTCATTTCCAACTCTCCTTTCTCTTTATATGCATATTATTCTTTACTTATCTATTATTCTTTCTTTGAATAAAATCTTTTATTAAAACTATTTTTCCATTCATTACATCTATATGATCTACTTTTATATTAAGTTTTTTCATCATCTTATATAAAATAAATTTTTCTCTATCTCTAACAATATTTATAACCGTTCCTTCTTGTCCTATTCTTCCTGTACGTCCTGCACGATGAAGATAATCTGTTTCATTAAAAGGAAGGTCCATATTAAATACGTGACTTACCTTTTGAAAATCCATCCCTCTTGTAAAAAGATCTGTTGTAACTAATATTTTGATTTTTCCTTTATTAAATTGTGTAAGTGTATTTTGTCTATCTTGATTCTTTGTTCTCGTCTGAATGCCTCCTACTAAAAATCCCAAACTTTTTAATTCCTTTACAAAACGATCTACATTTTCATTTTTATTAATAAACACTAAACTTTTTGAAGGCTTTATTGACTTTAAAATTTCTTCTAAAGCATCTGTTTTTTTAGAAGCTTTTGTAACCATATATTGATGATAAATTGTCGATGGGATAGGTTTGTCTTGATCTAAATAAGCAATAATAGGATTCTTCATTTTATTTGTTAATAAATCTTTTGCTTCCTTAGAAATCGTCGCAGAAAAACTTAATATTTGTCTGTCTTTTAAAGTATTATTCATAATAAATTGAACTTTATCTAAAAGCCCTGCTTTTAATATTTCATCTACTTCATCCAATGCAATAATCTTTACTTCATGCAGTTTTATTTTTTTTATACTCATAAGATGCACAAATCTTCCTGGTGTTGCAATAATCATATGCGGCTTATTTTTCATTTGATCTAGCTGTTTTTCTATCTTCATTCCTTCTACAATGGCTTCTATACGAATAGAAGTTCCTTCTATAATTTTTTGTGCTTCATTTTTAATTTGAATACTTAATTCTTTTGTTGGTGCTAATACTAAAGTTTGTATATCTTTTGAAGAAGTATCTATCTTTTGAATCATAGGTAGTAGATATGCTAATGTTTTTCCTGTTCCTGTTTTTGCCTTTCCTATTAAATCTTTTCCTTCTAAAGTATCTATAAGAGTTGTCTCTTGAATCGGGGTGGGACTTACTAGATTATTTTTTTGCAAATTATTTACTATAAAATCTTTTAATGTATAACTTGAAAATGTTTTCATATTAACGCTCCTTATATATTATATTTAGATTCATTATTTACTTATCTAAGCATATTTATTTTTTATAGTTCTAGATAAAGAGTTACTGGACAATGATCTGATCCTTCTACTTCATTTAGAATTTGTGCATCTTTTACTTTATTTAATAAATTATCAGATACAAAATGATAATCTATTCTCCACCCAGCATTATTCTTTCGTGCATTAAATCTATAACTCCACCAAGAATATTTTAATTCGTCTGGATGGATATATCTAAAAGTATCTATGTATCCATAAGATATAAATTTATCAATCCAAGCTCTTTCAATAGGCAAAAATCCTGATCGATCTTCATTAGCTTTTGGATTTTTTAAATCTATTTCTTTGTGTGCAGTATTATAATCTCCACAAATCACGAGCTTCTTTCCTTGTGTTTTTAGTTTCTCACAATACTCTAAAATAAAATCATAAAATTCTAATTTATAAGAAAGTCTTTCGTCATCCTTTTGCCCATTTGGAAAATAAATATTTAGTAATGTAAAATATTCATATTGTAAAATAAGAATTCGTCCTTCTTCATCAAATTTATCAATTCCTATCTTATCTTGTACAATTTCAGGCTTTTCTTTTGTATATACAGCTACACCACTATAACCTTTTCTTTGGGCACTATGAAAATAAGAATAATATCCATTTATATGAATCAGTTCATCCTCTAATTGCTCAACATTTGCTTTTGTTTCCTGTATACATAAAATATCAGGATCTTCATTTTGTAACCACTCTACAAATCCTTTCTTTTGAATAGCTCGTATTCCATTTACATTCCATGAATAAATCTTCATTTCTTTCACTCCTAAATCTATTTTTATACACCTCTTCTAAAAATATATGATTTCCTTATCTTTTTCAATGGTTTTATGAATAATTCAGTAGCATTTTTTTTTATAGTGCATAAATTGATAGTATCATCATGAAAATTCCAAGTCAATCTTCCTATAAAAGAGGTGAATCAAGTATGTCTTATTCAGACAGAGAGCTTTTAGCCCGAATTATCAGATGCGAAGCTGGAGGAGAAGGGGAAAACGGAATGAAAGCTGTGGCTACCGTTGTTATGAATCGAGTTCGTGTCCCTTATGGAGAATATCATAGAATTGGTCAAGGAGATATTAGAAAGGTGATCACTCAACCTGGTCAATTTGACTGCATGCGTTCTGTTTTAGCAGGAAAACCAAATCCTCAAACCATTTGGTCAAATCCACCAGAGCAAATTCATTATGACATAGCAGATTGGGCAATAGCAGGAAATAGATTATTTACGATAGGGTATTCTTTATGGTATTTTAATCCATTTATACCTACCTGTCCAAATATATTTCCTCGAAATGGAAGTGGTAGCTTTCAAGTTCGAGTACTACAACATTGCTTTTATAACCCTACAGAGCTTTATGCACAAACTTAATTTTATATATTAAAACTACTTAATTTAAGGAGGCTTTTTTATGTTTAATGATTTTTATTCTAATTATTATCCTATGATGCCACAAATGCCAACGGAACCTAACGTTCCCATGCAACCTGATCGACCTATGACTCCACCTACACAACCACCTATAGGTATACCAACTTCTCCACTACCTCCAGATTTCATCATAGAACCAGGCCCACCTGTTCAAGATGATATCAATTATACACAAGGGTACTTAAGAACTCAAATTGGTCAATATGTAAAAGTAGAATTTTTAATTGGTACGAATATGTTTATAGACCGAGAAGGAACTTTAATAGATGTTGGCATTAGCTATATTATTCTTCAAGAACCTCAAACAGATGATCATGTTTTATGTGATATTTATTCTATTAAATTCGTAAGAATATTTAAATAAGTATAAATAGACTACTTTACTTTTTCTAAGTAGTCTATCCTTTTGTCACACAATGGTTATTTTTTTCATATTTATATGGTAAATAGAAAAAGAGGTGATCAATAATGATGTATTATCCTTATATGCCGTACTATCAAAGCACTCCTATTCCTAGCTATGTAAGAGTATTTCATGCATCTCCTGATGCTCCTGGTGTAGATGTATATGCCAATGGAGCACTAATTGCAAAAAATCTTAAATATAAAGAGTTTACAAATTATTTATCTATCATTCCTGGAAGATATACCATTTTAGTTTTCCCTACTGGAAAAAAAGATACACCTGTGATTAATACTGTAATAGATGTAATGCCTAATCAAAATTATACAATTGCTGCTACAGGAACCTTAAGAGATCTTCAACCTCTTGTAATACCTGATACAGCATCTCCTATGCTCCCTGGGAAAACACAAATTAAATTTGTTCATTTATCTCCTAATGCTCCTAAAGTAGATCTTACATTAGGAGATGGAACTATTCTATTTAGAAACGTAGACTTTAGAGACATTACTAACAATCTCTCCATATCTCCTGGTAATCATACTCTACAACTTAGATTAGCAGGTACCAACAAAATAGTTCTTACAGCTCCTAATCAAAATCTACGACCAAATAGATACTATACTGTATATGCCGTAGGTCTTGGTAACAAAAAAGCTCCTCTTCAAATCATAACTGCATTAGATAAAAGTTCTTATTAAAATAGTAGCTTAATGCTACTATTTTTTTAGAAAGTCGTTATAAAAAAAATTAGGATTTTCATATAATTCTTCAAAAGATGTTGGTGATATAGGACGACTAAAAAAATATCCTTGTATTTGTTCACATTCATATTCTATTAAAAGATCAAGTTCATCTTGTGTTTCTACTCCTTCTGCAATACAAGATAATCCAAGACTTTTAGCAATGTTTATAATGGCTAAGACGATTGCCCTATTCCTATCATCACTACATATATTTCTAATAAACGACTGATCTATCTTCATCTTATCTATAGGAAATTTAGTAAAATAAGACAACGAAGAATATCCTGTTCCAAAATCATCAATAGCAACTTTTATATTCATTTTCTTCATTTCTTTCAAAAGCTCTATTGTAAAATCTGGATTAATCATAGCACCACTTTCTGTAATTTCTATTTCTAAATTTTCTGCCTTCATACCCGTTTTTTCTAATATACTTTTTATTTTCTCTATAATATTCTTTTGTTGAAATTGCAAAGGAGAAAGATTTACTGATATTTGTATTCCTTTTAATCCTTTTTCTTCCCAAAGTCTACCTTGTCTACAAGCTTCATAAATTACCCATTCTCCTAATGGAACAATAAAACCTGTTTCCTCTGCTAAAGAAATAAACTCTCCTGGAGGAATCATTCCCTTTTGAGGATGGTTCCATCGAATCAAAGCTTCTACTCCTATTATTCTTCCTGTAGTAGCTTCTACTTGAGGTTGATAATACAGAACAAACTCTTTTCGTTCTAATGCTTTATGCATATCATTTTCTATCGTTAACTTTTCTAAAGCCTTTTGATTCATCTTTGCTGTATAGAGTTGATATCCATTTTTGCCTTTTGCTTTTGCTCTATACATAGCCGTCTCTGCATTTTTTATTAAATGATCTGCATCTTTTCCATCTGATGGATAAATACTAATTCCCATACTCGCTGTAATATAAGTTGTATATCCATCTAGTAAAAAAGGTTCATCAAATATCTTTAAAATTTTTTGTGCCTTTTTCATAATCTGTTTAGTATTTTCTTCCTCTTCAAGTATAATGATAAACTCATCTCCACCTAATCTTCCTACTGTATCTTCTTCATTCATACATTCTTTTAATCTTTTTCCTATTTTTTGAATCAATACATCTCCTATATAATGTCCTAATGTTTCATTAATTCTTTTAAACCTATCCACATCTAAAAAAAATACAGCTAATATCTTTTTCTTTTTACAAACATGAGTAATCCCACGATCTATTCTATCTTTTAAGAGATATCTATTAGGAAGATCTGTAAGTGCATCATAATTTGCTTGATACTTAATATATTCTTCTTGAAGCATGGACTCTGTCAAATCATGAAATACAGAAATATAATAAATAATTTTCCCTTCATCATCTAAAACAGATGATATAGTCAACCACTCTAAATATGTTTCTCCATTTTTTCTTCTATTCCAGATTTCATTCTGCCAAAAACCTTTTTGAAGAATACTTTTCCACATATTTTTATAAAATAATGAATCATGCCTTTGAGATTTTAATATACGTGGGTTTTTTTCTAATACTTCCTCTTTTTCATATCCTGTAATCGTTGTAAATGCAGGATTAACCCACTTGATATTTCCTTTAATATCTGTAATGACAATCCCTTCTTTTGTACTATCTAATATTTTTTGAGCAATTTTAATTTTTTTACTCATTTTTTCTACATTGATTTCACACATAATATCCCCCAATATCACTTCCTTATTTCCAAATATTTTACCATAATGAAAATCGTTCTACAATCTAATGACTCAAACTATATAATAAAAAATCAGCCTTAAGGCTGATTTTTTATTATATTCTTTCTAATTTCATTCCTGTATCATGACCATTTAAGTTTTGTTTTTCAAAAGTTTCATCTGACACTTTCTCAATTTTTTCTGCTAATGTCTCACTCATAATATAGTCTGTGTGCAATTTTATAGCATCAGAAATTTCTTCATCTCCATCAAAGAAGATATTAATTTTGTCCATCATCTGATAGCCATTATTTTTTCTCATTTGTTGTACCTTTGAAATAAACTCTCTTGCATATCCTTCATCTATTAATTCTTTAGTAAGTGTTGTATCTAGTATTACAAATAGATTGTTCATCATTTCAACTGTAAAGCCTGTCTTTGCAGCTATAGTAATTAATACATGCTCTTTTGTAATTTCTAATGTTTCTCCATCTACTATAGCCTCTATAGTCTCTCCCCCTTCAAGCTTTGGTACAACTACTGAAGCATCCATTTGGCCTAATGCCTTTCCTAAAAGCTTTATTTTTGCTCCAAAAATTGGTCCTGCTACTTTGAAGTTTGGTTTTAAACTATAATTCATATATTGATTTAATTCTTTTTCAAATACTACATCTTTTACATTTAATTCTTCTTGTATTAAAGGCACCAAATCGCCAATTAAATTTTCATATTTACCATCAATCATAATCTTTTGTATTGGTTGACGTACCTTTATTTTTTCTTTCTCTCTTGCTGCACGTCCTAAGCCTACTAAATCTCTTACTAAATCCATTCTTTTTTCCACTTTTTCATCAATTAGCTCTTCACTAACTTCAGGATAATATGCAAGATGTACAGAAACTTCTCTTGTTAAATTTTTATACATTTCTTCTGATAAAAATGGTGCAAACGGTGCAATCATTTTTGAAATTCCTACTAAAATTTCATAAGTCGTATTGTATACCGCCTTTTTATCTTCTGAAAGCTCAGTATCCCAAAAACGTCTACGAGAACGTCTAATATACCAATTTGATAAATCTTCACTTACAAATTCTTGAATTTTTCTTACTGCTTTTGTTAAATCAAACTCACCTAATTCAGCTTTCACACCTTTAATTACATTATTATACTTAGATAAAATCCATCTATCTAGTTCAGGACGTTTTTCATAAGGTACAAAGAATTCTTTTGGATTAATTTCATCTGTATTTGCATAAAGAGTAAAGAAGTTATATACATTTTTAATGGTTCCGAAAAATTTACTTTGCACTTCTTTTAGTCCATCTTCATCAAATCTTGTTGGTGTCCAAGCAGGAGATACATAAAGTAGGTACCATCTTAATACATCTGCTCCATATTGATCGAATAATTTAAATGGATCTACTGTATTTCCTTTAGATTTGGACATCTTTCTTCCTTCTTTGTCAAGGATTAAGTTGTTTACCAATACATTTTTGTATGGAGCTTTTCCTTTGACAAAAGTAGAAATAGCAAGCAGTGAATAGAACCATCCACGAGTTTGGTCAATTCCTTCGCAAATATAATCTGCTGGGAATAATTCTTCATCAAAGATTTCTTTGTTTTCAAACGGATAATGTTGTTGTGCATAAGGCATAGCACCACTGTCAAACCAACAGTCAATTACTTCTGATACTCTAGTCATAGTACCTTCACATTTTTCACATTTTAAATGAACATCATCTACATATGGTCTGTGTAGTTCTATAGACTCATCAATATTTTCTATTGCTTTTTCTACTAGTTCTTTTCTTGATCCAACAGATGTAGTGTGTCCACATTCACATCTCCAAATATTAAGAGGTGTTCCCCAATATCTATTTCTAGACAATGCCCAGTCATTTAAGTTATCTAGCCAGTTTCCAAATCTTTTTTCCCCCACATAATCAGGATACCAATTCACTGTATTATTATTTTCAATTAATTGATCCTTTAACTTTGTCATCTCTATATACCAGCTTGGTTTTGCATAATATAAAAGAGGTGTAGAACATCTCCAACAATGAGGATAGTTATGAGCTACTTTTTCTTTTTTAAATAATTTACCTTCAGCATGAAGCCATTTGATAATATCTACATCCACCTCAGGGTCCATTACGAATTTTCCTTCCCAAGGAGTCGTTGTATATTTACCACTTTCATCAACAGGTTGGATTACTGGAAGGTTGTATTTTCTTCCTACTTGATAATCATCTTCCCCAAAGGCTGGTGCAATATGAACAATACCTGTTCCATCATCTGTAGTAACATAATCTGCTACAGTTACAAAAAATGCTTTTTTATCTGGCTCTACAAAAGGCATTAATTGCTCATACTCTATATGCTCTAAATCTTTTCCTTTTAATTTTTCAAGTACTTCATAGTCTTCTCCTAATACTTTGTTTGCAAGCTGACTAACTACATAATAAATATTTCCTTGTGATCTTACTTTTAAATAAGTCTCTTCTGGATGAACAGCTAATGCTACATTTGAAGCTAGTGTCCATGGAGTAGTTGTCCATACTAAGAAATATTCATCTTGATCTTTTCTTTTAAATGCAACAATAACAGTATTAGACTTTATTTCCTTATATCCTTGTGCTACTTCATGAGAAGCAAGTCCTGTTCCACATCTAGGACAATATGGTAATATTTTATGTCCTTCATAAATATAATCTTCTTTAAAAAATTTATTTAAAATCCACCATACAGATTCAATATAATTATTATCAAGAGTAATATATGGATTGTCTAAATCAATCATATATCCCATTCTTCTTGTCATTTCTCTCCATTGTCTTTCATAAGAAAATACAGATTCTCTACATTTTTCGTTAAATTTATCTATTCCATAGTTTTCAATTTCTTGTTTGTTAGACAAATTCAATTGCTTTTCTACTTCAATTTCTACAGGAAGTCCATGAGTATCCCATCCTGCTTTTCTTTTTACTTGATGACCTGTCATTGTTTTATATCTACATACTGAATCCTTTAACGTTCTTGCAATGACATGGTGAATCCCAGGTTTTCCATTTGCAGTAGGAGGTCCTTCATAAAATATAAAAGGCTTACCTTCTTTTCTTGTCTCTACACATTTATGAAGAATATCTTGTGTGTCCCAATCATTAGAAATATTATTTTGAACATCTGCAATAGATAAATCAGATAAAGCTTTAAATTTCTCCATGTATCGTCATCCTCTCTTTTATCTTTTTATACAAAAAGTCCCTAAGCATATGCTTAGGGACGAATAATCCGTGGTACCACCCTAGTTATAAGACAAAAGTCTCATCACTTGATACATCATAACGCATGTCTGCGAAAAATCTTACTATTGTTTTCAGATTTTTAACTCCGAGATGATTTTCATAAAAAATACCATAATAATCTCTCACCAAATGATTAATTCTCTGTAGATGGATCTTTTTTACTACTCTTCTCTTCACTGTTTTTATATTCTTCTATTTTTATATTCTATTTTAACTATAATATGACAATGTTGTCAAGGTAATATTTTTTATTTCTTGGAACCTTTTTAAAATTTGGACATAGTATGTATTGCAAAGGAGGTGACTTATCCATGAGAAGAAATTATAATAACAATATTCCTCAAATGATGAATCAATTTGTTTTAACAGATGAACAAATGAAAGAATTTGATAATTTCATGGAAAAATACGGTAATCTTCCAGATCGAGCTATTTTTAGAGAAATAGATATGGTAAAAAATCAAGTATCTGATGACTTATTAAGTCAACATATAAAAAATTTAGAGCTTGTAGAAAAAATGCAAGGCTTTGTAGAAAAAGAACACCTAGGAAGAATCGAAACAGTAAGAAGAATCTTAAATTCTCCAAAACCTCCTCAAATGAAAAAAGAAGTAACAGGACAATATTTTTATGGAGGTAGTAGCCTTTTATTATGGTTTTTAACATTAGCTGCAATTTGGCGTAGACCTTACTTCTATTAAAAATTTTTCATATTTTATAATCCCTCTCTCCTCATTATAATAGATAAAAATATAAAGACCCTATTTTAGGGTCTTTATATTTTGCAGTCATTTCAATACATCTCATGTTTAGGTTAAATTTTGGCAAAAGCTATCAATCAAAATACTAGAATAAAGTTTCAATACATCTCATGTTTAGGTTAAATAACTGAGCATTATAGAGAGAGCATTTTAAGAGCATGTTTCAATACATCTCATGTTTAGGTTAAATTGTAATTATTCCAGCACAACAAGTCATACCAATTTAGTTTCAATACATCTCATGTTTAGGTTAAATTTTATTGTGTAATTTTCATAATATCTTAGTTGTAGTTTCAATACATCTCATGTTTAGGTTAAATTTAACAAGTGGAATGATATTGGGTATCATTATTTGAGTTTCAATACATCTCATGTTTAGGTTAAATGCTAGTAAAATAGCTGTTTCTTTAAATCAGTATACACTATAAGTAGCCATTTTTCAATACTTCACAAAAAATTTACCAGCTAATTTTCATTATATAATTTTTATCTTTAAAAATATATACAATCTATTGCAAACACTAATATTTATATCAAAAATAATACATAGTTGTCTGGTAAAATTTATACTTTAAAAGATTTTACTTGAACAATTTTTAAATTTACACCTATATAAAACAGCAACAGGTGCATATGTGTACCTATTGCTGTTTTGATTTATATTATACAGTTAGTATGTCTATTCCTTTGATTCTTCTTTTAAAAAATTTGCATATGCAAAATGAGGAAATAGCATAGGATTATTAATAAGCATAAGTAGTTGATTCAGTTGAAAATTTAAAGATAATAATGGATTGTTTTCAATTTTAAGGGATTCTAAAGTATTCTTTAATATTACTTTATCTTTTTCATTGTTATCGTCAACATCAATATAATTATTATATTGGTTTTCTCTTAGCTTATTATATTCATTCTTTTTTGCATTTTCTAATACCAACCCTTCATCTTCATCACTAGAAGTATTATTATTCAATCTTGATCCCCACCAACCTAAACTTTTATCTTTATTAGGGATATTGACCTTTAAACTAACGTTATCTTTTTCTTTGCTTTCATAAATCAAAATATCAAAATGTTTATTTATATTTTCAATTGTTTGATTCTCAGCATTTTTACGAATACTAGCTAATATTTTAATTGGTCTAGTTCTTTGTTGTGATTTATTAGTTAATCCAATTATATATCCATTAACCATTCTTGATATACCTATCGGCACAGCCTCTAACTCATCAATTGACTCACTCCAATTTTCCAATCCTCCTTGTGTCCAACTAGTGCTTTTACACTCTATAACTATCGAAACTGCTTCAATAGGAATAAATTTCAAGCTACCATAGTTGAATAAATAAGGTGTGTACTGATTATCAAATACTACTATATCTACTTCATTAGAAACATTTCCTTTAGAATCAATAATCATAACCCCTGTTTCTAATGTAAATTTTTGTGGAATTATTTTTCTAAAAAAACCTATCCAATATTCTTCTCTACAATGTCCTGTTATTCCTGGATGTTTTGAAGCCATTTCCAGCTCTCCACAAATAACCCTTTCCATATTTTTATAATTATCCTTAATCTTAGATTTCACTATTTCTTTTAGCTTTTCTTTTTCATCTTTCACAGTTTCACTCATCGATATTTTATCTCCTTATTTTTTTAGAATTTGGTTTTTATTTTCTTCCATATTTCTTTAGTAATCTTTCTAGATTCAACTTTTCTTCACATTTTTTAGGTTTTTCAATTTTAATTTTCCATGTTTTTTTATATCCTGCAGGATTTCCTAACTGGTTTTGCAAGTTATCCCAATTAATTTTAGGTTCTTCCTTTATTTCTTTACTACAAACATAAGCTTCCAAAACTTTATCTTCAATGATACTTTTTTTATAATATAAATCTATACATTCTTGAATATTTTCTTTTGTATATTCTTTTTTTCCTAACCAAAACTCTATATTTGAAGGTTTTACATTAGAATCTAAATCATAATCTATTATTACTTTTTCTATATTTACTTTTACACGTCCATAACCATAAGGCTTAGCTCCACCAATACTGTCAAATAATTGTTCACAATCTTTTAAGCCTACTTTATCTTTAATAAGATTAGCATCCAAACTACTTAACAATAAACCTAATTCAACTTTATTGATATTTTTAAAATAAATACTTCCAGTTATTTTTTTTATATTGTCTTTCTTCATAATCAATTTATCACATTGATAACTCTCTTTATTATTATCTTGTTTTGGTTTTATAGGTTCATCTAGAAGTTTGTAATATTTATAACCATTTAATTTAACATTTTCATCGTCATATGTAACTATTTCATCTTTTTTCTTTTGATCAATATACATTGCACAAGCAGTAGGAGATGGTGTCATTAAAGTAAAATTACTTATTAATTCTGGATCACTTTCGGCTTCAATATCCATATGTGAAAATCTTAATCTCGATTTATAATTAGACATAGATTTGACTTTTTCATCATCCAACTCATATTTAAAATCATGATTTGCATAACCAAATAATGCTCTAGCATAATCAATATACTCATCTTTTTTATTTTCTGTATTGTTTATTAAATTTTCTATTTGATTATTATAACTAACTCTCATATGAGGAGTTCTTCCTATATCTGTTACTTTATTTTCTCCATCAGTTCTATAAAAAACAATAATACCTTCTTTATATTTTTTTTGTAATTCTTTATGATTTTCTTCATCAAATATATCATAAAATGCTTTGATTTCCTTTTGATAATCATCTATATTTGTTTGGTTCTTTTTTTGATTGCCTCGTTTTGGAGATACTCTGAAATTTTTCATTATGTCTTTATAAACTACTATAATAGATTCATCTATTTTCAATAAACTCTTAGTTTTTTCATTTTCCATAAATTCAAAAGAATTATCTACCTCTCCAATAATATAATGTGATCTTTTCGAACTAGCATTTGTTGAATTATATAGATAACCTTTTAAAAGTCCATTTTTTTCATTAGACCCTACTTCAGTTTTTATTACCTTTAATCCATTATTTTCATTTAATTGATAATATATATTTTTTTGATATGGATGAAACTCACGATTCATTTTCATTTTTGGATATCTTAAATATAAGGTAGCTTTTAAAGCCATTCTCTCTTCATACAGCTTAAACAATTCTTGGAGATCTAATTTTTGAGTAGGTATTTCTTTTAATTTTCTACTTAATTCTTTCTTTATATTATTTGCTTCTTTCTCTATGTCAAATTCTTTTTTATTTTTATTAAATTTTTTCCCAAAATTAAAATCTTTTTTAAAAATTCCATCCATTTCTTTTATTATTTCTTCAAATATTTCTTTATCCTTATTACTTTTATTACCTTTTTTAAACTCTTTTTTTATTTTAATAATTTTTTCTGTATATTTATTTATTTTTCCTCTTAATTCTTTAAACTCTTTTTTACTATCATCATCCCATAAAAAAATTGATTTGAAATTTTTTTGTGATATGTGTCCTATAATTTCATCTTCTTTAATTGTTTTAAACCATCTATTTCCAATTTCAATTGCAGGCTGAATATAATAATCTCCATTAATTTTTTTCAAAAATCCTGTATGAATGATTTTTTCAATATTTCCTTCTTTATTAACCTTATCTTTATATTTTGAATCAGAAAGATTTCTATATGTCATATTTCGTCCTTCAATCATACAAGGATAACTCATGCTTAATATCTCCAAATTGCTCCTTACTTTTCCCTTCATTGAACTTCCACTAATTTGATAATGCTTACACCTTCTATCTTTATAATCCATTGCTTTTCTAAACTCCAATGAAATATCTGTTTGTGGATCTAGACTATAGTCAATTCTCCCACTTAGACCTTCTATTTTATTATGTTTTGGTAATGTATTTTCTTTATAAACATAATACCAATTTTGTTTTTCAGGGAATGGAATAAAATCATACGGCAATGATACTTCTTTCAATTTTTTGTTTTTTTCTGCCATTTTATTTTAATCCTCCCTTGATGTTTTCATCATATATCAAATCTAGTAAAACTGTTTTATCTACATATGGCAAATGTGAGTCTTGATCTAATTTAATATACTCTCTTATACTCAACATATTGTATTGTGTCTCTCTTTGAAATTGTTTTTCTAGTATATAATTTCTGTCAATTGTTTTTATTCTTTTATTCTCAGCATCTTGTTCATGCTCTAATACTTTATACGGTTTTAGTCCTCCATTTATCCTTCTATAAAAAATCTCTTTTTTTTCATTAAATATATGTAGTTCTAGTAACCATTCTTCTTTAAGTTGGTTTCTTATTTCTTCCCCTTCTGATACATTTTTATCAATCTTGCCTACAATCACTTTGTCTAATCTATGGGCTATGAAATTAAATGTTTCCATGTTATAATCATTTTTTATTCTTGTAATCATTTTTCACACCACCTAACAAATTTTTCAAAGTAATCTTCTAAGTCCTTTTTTATATCTAAATCTTCATGATCTCCCATAGATACTTTTATTTCATTCGCAGTAAATGTTCCTAATCCAATAGAAGTTCTTCCCCCTAATGGAACCTCCCCTTTCTTGATTCGATCAAGCGTATAAAGAATAGGAAATATATAATTTGTATAATCAACGATTTCTTCTTTCCCCAAATCATTTTTAACCACATATTCTTTTTGCATAGATACTTGTATTTTTGCCATCCCTCTATTTTCTCTTTGTTTTAATAAAGCTTGATTAAATGTTCCGCCTGTCAATCTATCAATCTTTACATAACTAGGATCCTCTTCAATTTTTGAAAACTCTTTATCAATATGTAATACTTGTGATATGTTTTTATTATCTTTATCAGATATACTTACATCTGTACAATAAATTTTTCCAACAGAATTGTTACCTCCAAATATTTCTTCTATTTTGTTTTGAATGTAAGCTTCATTCATTGATTCTCTAATCGTTCTAATCATTTTTTCCACTTCACTTCTTAATATTCCTTTTATACTCGATGCTGGTATAGAGTTATTTTTTATTCCTGTTATTCCATTATCTAGTTTATAGTTTTGATATACCCCATAATCAAATTTTCCGTTCATTTCAAATTTGATTTTATGAAACTTATCTTTTAGTGCATATGTATCCATTTTTTTATCTTTATTCAACATTTCTACTTTTACATATTCACTTTTAATAGTTCTATTGGCGATATAATCTTCAATAGCTTCTATAGTAGACAAGTCATATGTTTGCTTTTCTAAACCTTCTAATTTCATACGTCCAAAGTCATTATTTTTATGCCCTCCTAGACGAATATTTTTATTTTTAAAACCTTGTGCAATAGTATATATAATTTTATTAAAAATTTTTTCATCCTCAACATCATTTATATACTTTTCTATATTAAACTTCACTTTTGTTCCTAAGGGTAAATATTCCAAACTATATTTATTGTTTTTTTCAGCCGAACCATATTCACTAGAAATTTTAGTTCCTTCCTTAACTTCATATTTATATTTGGTTGGTATTTTAGCATCACTAATATAAACACTACTTTTTATGAATTCTCTTTTTTCTTTCTCTTCTGATTCTCCACCCATAAAATCATGTATGTTTTTAATTTCTGCAGTTGTTTTTTCTAAAAAACTTCTTATTATACCTCCAATAGTTGTTCCCAATATTATAGGTTCATTTTTTGCATTTTTAACTATACACTTTTGATCTTCCCCATCACCAATTCGGAGGGCTGTTTCACTAATAAGATGAAAAGTATATATCAATATTTTATTATTCACTTTTTATTCCCTCCCATCATTCAATCTATTGGTCATATAAAAATATTCATATAATAATTCATTTAAAAACAAACTTTTTGCTAATCGATTATTTTCTAGGTATTTAAAATAGAAATGTATCCCTTTAATACTATTTAGATGATTTTCTATGTATTTATCAATTTCTATGTATTCACCCACTTTTTCCTCTTCAGATTCAACAGTAAGTTCTTTTTGAATATACTCTAAGCAATTTTTAAAATTTTTTCCTTTAAAACTAAATATTTCATTATTTTCTATGTAACTTCTAATATCTATATATTTTTTTGTTTCTTCAGTACTTTCTATTTTAAAATTCTCTTTTATCAACGCCTCTTTTGTTTCATTGAAAATTTCCATAATCTTATTTTCTGTTTCCTTTAAAATCTCCATCATCTTTCTTCTTCTACTTTGAGTTAATTTACTTTTATCTTCTATAAACAAGTTCTTGTTTTGGTTCTCTTCTTCAGTTGAAGATTCTTTGTTATCAATACTATATTTAATTATGCCTTGAAGCCATTTTTTTCTATCATCAACTAAACCGTCTAATATAATTTTAATTGAAGGATATTTTTCTATCATCTTTTTAGCCTCTGATAAACCAATCTGATTTAATTTTTTTGAACTTAAATTTAATTTTTCTATTTCATTAAATACAAATTCATTAGGATATTTCAGGTTTACAGCTAACCATCCATATCCTTCTTGAGTTTTATCTCCATGTAATATACTTTCAAATTGAATAATTTTATTTTTAAATTTTTCTTTTTCCTCAGCGTCAATATTATATACCCATACAGAACCAGCCTTAATAGTTGCTTCCTTTGGATTTCTCGCTCTCCATTTAGAATTGTAACCTTCTGTTTGTCCTATATCTAAATACACATCTTCGAGTTTTGCATTTGAAAAATATCTTTCCATCTCTTCTTTAGGAATTTTCGATATTGGTTGTCCATATTCATCTCTAAAAAGACAATCTGACAAAGCCAAAACAACTAACCGAGAATCATCAAGTTCTCTTTGATTATTTTTAAAAATAAATTGTGAAGGGCTTGTAACATCTATCTTTTGTATTTTAAACTTACAATGCCCATACCCTGTTGTTTTAGATCCTCCCAAATAAATATTTTCACTGTATCCAAAGCAAGCTTCTATTTTTTGGTCTAAACACGAACTATTTTCTTCAATTTTTATAAAACCTCTAAACTTTTGTCCTTTGTCAATAGATTCATACCTAAACAAGTTATCTTTTTCTTCTGTATTATTGTTTCTGTTTTTTCTTGTATCGTGGTGTAATTTATAAGTTTTCTTTATATTGATTCCTTTTAGTGACTCTCCTATCATTACAAAATTATAACTTATATTATTTTTAGCAGGTTGTTTTGTTGTACTATCTTCTTTATCATATTCTAAATTATCATTTTTGGGTTCGATAAGATTATCAATTTGACAACTAATCTTATTTTCTATATCTTTAAATTTCTTATATTGTTCAAATTTATTTTTTTGACTTCTCCATATATGTTTATCTACTCTTAAATTTTTGGGGGTAGGAACATATATTTGCTGTTTCTTATCTACTGGATACAAATTATAAAACTTAATTTTAGTCAAGATCTCTATTTGTTCAGTTTCTGTCAAATTAGGATACTTATTGAAAATTCTACTAACAATTGCTCCTCTTAATGTAGATCCTGGTATATGCTCAAGTGTAGCCTCTGTTTGATTTGCTTTACTTCCTGATGCCCCTATTTTTAGTGGCTCTAGATTTTCAACATCTATAATATAAAAAGCCATATTTAAATTCTCCTCCCACTATTTCACCAGATGCTTAATTGAAGGTAATCACCTAATTTTCTAAAACTGCTTCTATTTCACCTCTTCCTCTATGTGTATTCGCCCCGATTCTATTAAATGTTTTTACAATTTTTTCGAGTACTTCCCAACATTCTTCATTGGTAGGCTCTACTTTCTTCAAATCATTTTTTACATCTGACTTATTATTCAGTAAATTCAATTCAGAATAAAGTACTAATCCTTCTTTTACGGTATGATATGTCACTAATCCTCCTTGTTCTGCAACTCCATCTTTCAATCTTATACTAGTTCTTATTTGTGTTTGAGCTTGTATCAAATCATTTTGTGTTAATCTATAGTAACTGCTTTGTTTATCTTCTTTAAATAAATTTATAAAATACTCTCTAACGGGCTTTTCCAACTCCAAATTGCTAATCTTCAAAGAACCTTCTACATATTTGTAAAGTTTACTTTCTTCTTCTAAATTTCTATATTTCAATTCAGCTTCTGTAATTCCAAATAATTTCACTATACATTTAAGCCAATGTTTGGATTTTTCAATTCTCTTATCTTTTTTTTCAGCATATTTATACAATTCATACAACCAAAAAGCATGATCTTTTAATTGTCCTTTTAGTGTTTTGCTATGAAAATAAACAAATCCAAATTCATCAGTAAGTGCTTTTATATGAACCATATTACTTTCAGCTTCTCCACTATTAAATATCGCTTCAGATTTTAAAATAATCTTTAGTTTCTTATTCATTCTGCCCCTCCCATTTTTACAGGTTCCATAAAATCTAAAACATCTATTATATCATTCAATATATAAATACTCTCATTTTTTTTCTCATCTTCTTGACATTGTTTATTAAATATACAATATCTTTTTTCAACAGATGAATTTTCTTGATTCAACTCTTGATTTATCATTGTTTCTAAGTTTTTTATACCTGTTGTTTTTTGCATATCAAAAACTAATTCATATTGTTTCTCCCCAGAATACATGGCATTTTTTATATTTTGTAACTCTGATGAACTTATTTCTTCTTTTTTCTTCATTTCTTGAATTTTTTCTACAATATTTTTAAATCCTTCATATAAAAATGTCCCTTCGTTATAAAACTTATTTCCTTTATATCTTTGTGTAGTTATCCAAAGTGGTTTAATATGATACGTTTTAAGTTTTGATCCTTCTGATATATATTCAAGATAATCAATTTCTTCTTTATTAGAGCCTTTTACTATTTCCCAATCAATCATAGATACATTAGCTACTCTAAGACCATCTGTCTTATTGTCTTGATCGGTTTCTATTGTCTTTATTTGATGCATACTTGTTTTTCCAGAACTTTGTCTTGATTCTGCTATTTTTATACTTTCGAAGAATGGATATCCTGGTTTGACTATACAAATACCTGCAGCTGCCGTTAAATTTTTTATATTTTTATTCTCCATCAATTTTTTTAATATGCTTTCTTTATCCAATTTAGATGTATCTGATCGAATATGTAATTGATTGATAATTTCTGCTGCTAATTCAATTGCTATAGTTCCTTGTGTTATTAAGCAAATATCATCTCCTGCTAACACAATTGGAGTTATTATAATCCCATTTCTTTTTTTAGCAACAGTCAATATTGCATTTTTTACAGATTCATAATAAACCTTACTTATTTCTTTACTCATTTGTTTTAAATAATAATAATATGACTTTTCTTTATCCATAGTTTTTATTGCATTTACTAATTCTCCCATTTTATTGCCATCAATAGCTATTACTCCCATGTAATTTTTATTAACTGTATTATCTTCTTTAAATGGTTTATTGTTTTTTTTATAACTTTCAAGTTCATATGTAAATTCTATATTTTTTTCATTTAAATCATTTTTTAATTTTGATTGCAAAAAATTTTTAGCTTCTTTAACACATTTTTTCTCACTTGAATTTTGTTTTGGATAACCTAATTCATCTATTTGCTCAACACCATAAGTCAACCTTTTTATTTGTCCCCTTCTAGCATCTTTAAGCTTATCTGCTCTTTTATGTAATTCTTCATGAATTTTTTCTTCATCCATATCAAATTCGCTACCCTTTACATAGCTTATATAAAGTTCTAGTTGTGGAAATTTTTCATAAATCTTCAAAGAATAATTTTCAATAAATTGTATAGCAGTTTTTTCGTCTTCAAATTTGATAATACTATTTCCTCCACCAGAATACATGGTCTCTATTATTTTTCCTTCTTTTTTAAGTTCATCTAGTTCATATTTCAAAGATATTATTTCTTTTTTAAATTTTATATATAAATCCTTTATGTTTTCTTCCTCTAAAGTTTCTGTTATAGCTTTTATAATTACTGAATTATAAACATTATCTTTTAACTTATTATTTTTATATATAAATGATTGTTTTTTAGACACATCTATAAATATATATGTTGAATCATCCTTACACATTTACAATCCACTTCCTTTCATTTATACATTACAATTTTTGTTAATATTAGATAATTTTATTATATTATACTTTGTTATCAAATTAAAACTTAATTTTACATTTTCCTTCGTATTATGCAATATCTATTTTTATATTTTAATAAACAAAAAAATCACATTCATATCATCTACTATAAGTTAATATTTTTTCAATACAAAATATACTTATATTAAATGATTGTCTGTGATTAACAAATATTTCAATATATTTTATTTAAACATTTATTTTGATTTAAGAATCAATGAAAAATCGTTATACCTATCCCTTTGATTCCGTGAATGCTGCGGAATTTCTGAAAGAGATTTTGATGGTTTCAATACTTCTCATGTTTAGGTTAAATAGCTTAAAAACTATGATCCAAAAGATTTTTATCAGTTTCAATACATCTCATGTTTAGGTTAAATTGTAACAGTAGAAGAATTGAAAGAAATAGAAT
>NZ_RYYS01000104.1 GCF_004138215.1 Anaerophilus nitritigenes | reverse complement strand
TCCGAATAATCGTCAAATTCTATATTATATATATCCATATTGTTATCAGAAGTTTTAATAAAATATGTTGTTATAATATTTTTAGTTTCATTATATAACTTTTTACGAGTCTCAATATCAAATTTACTCATTGCTACATCACCTAATAGTTAATACTTTCAAATTCATTTAAGGCTTTGATTACTCTAGGACAAACTCTCATTATTGTTTTTATTTCAGTCACATCTTCAAGCACACCTTCCAACGAAGGAATAATTATGCTACTTATTGCAATATCTATCATATTATCAACATCATTTGATAGTTTAGTTACATATTTTTGAACGAAATATAGCCTCAATGTGTCAATTAATAAGGCTGTTCCAATATCCCTTAATTTAGTTTTGCTACCATATCCTCTAAGATAACTAACTAATTCTTTTACTTTAACTACACCATCTTCAACCTTCATATCACTAATTTCAGATTCAAGAACACCATATTCTTTAATTAATTCATTCTTAATTTTTTTCAAGATACTGTCAATTTCATTTTCAAATTCACTTTCGATAGGTACCCCAACATAAATATGAGCAAATCTTCGACTTAACGCATAACTAAATTTGAATAAAAAGTTTTTATCAAAATTATTAATTGTTCCAACTAACCTAAAAGTATTGGGTATAAAAATTTTTGACTTTTCATTTTTGTACATATTATATTGAGGTAGATTCAGAACTGAATAATCTTTATCAAGAGCAGTAAACAAAGCCCCAAAAGCAAAATCCATTTTTGCTCTATTAAGCTCATCAATTACTACCCAACTTCCTCTATATTTATAATCCTTTTCATAGAATTTTTTAGATGCATTTTTATTACATTCTAAAACCACCTCTGTAACATGTCCATTTGAAGGCTCTATTTGTTCTCTCTTCGTTTGTGGGTTCATACTGAATGTATATCCCCCAACAGTATCATCAGCTGTCCATTCAGCATTAGCTGTAAAAACTCTACTATTACATTCAAATACTTCACTTATTCTGTTTGTAATCATTGTTTTTCCTGTTCCTGGAGGACCATATAATAATATATGTTTTCCTGCTGCAATTGCTGAAACTATTTCATCTTTTAGTCTCTCATGCCCAATTACCTTATCTCCATACTCACCTTCATTCATTACATTATCCCATCTATTCCCTATATCATTAAACTCAAATTTTGCAACATCACTTCCTTGTATCCCTTGAGTTAATCGATAATTCTTATCGAATATCTCACTGTCTGGTACAATTAATAGTTCAATATAAGCACTTTCTAAATCCTTCTTTATATGTGGTATATCTTTCCCATGAAAATATGATACATATTTTTCTTTTGCAACTTTATAATTATGTGATTTTGCAACTATCTCACCTTTTATCTGGTATCCATTGCTAACGCTTTGCTGATTTTGTGAAACTCTAATTTGATACACATTATTATTATCTATTATAATAATGTCATCTCCAAGAGTAATACCTTCAAATCTTAAATGATTATCTGAAACAACAGATATATCTTTATGATTTTCTGATATTTCTATATAAGGAGCAATAATTTTTATTTCTTTATTCATCAAAATTGCCTCCGTTCATTCTATAATGTTCCATTATTTCTTGCTCAAATGGATTCGGTAATCCTCCATAATAATTTACAAATTGAGTAGTAGTATTATGTTTATGATAATAAGTAAAAGGTAAAGTTTTTATTTTATCTATTACTTCTTCTCCTAACCCTGTTATTTCATATTTGTAGTTATTAGTCTGATACGAAGTAATTTTACATAGTCCTAGGTATTCTAAAACATTAAAAATTTGATTTTCTTGACTTCTATCATTGGCCTCACTATCAATAACGATTTCAACTATCTGATTAACAGCATTTTCATTTTCTTGATTTAATAATTTTCTAGCATGCCTAAACTGCTTATCTGTAATTTTATGTACTCCTCTTTCTTTGACTTTTTTTAATACATCTAAAGCTAGAATACCTGGTTTTACAATCCTATTTTCTATAAGTTTTCTATATGGACTATAATTACATGCACTAATTATACTTTCTTCTGATTTAGTTAATACGCCCTTATTGGAATATTCAGAGCCTTGAAATCTAAGTATCCATAAAAGCAAAAACTCTTTACATGTAATATCACCGTAGTAGTGCTTCTTTCCAATATCAGTAACCCTTATACATTCTCTTCCATTTATTTTGTCAAAGTATATAATGGGTAATATTCTAGGTATGCTAGATGCATTTTTCCAAAATATAGCGTGAGATTCTTGTATAGTCGATTTGGTTTTATAATACTTATGTAGATTTTCAGTCAATTGGCTATTTACCCTTTTATAGTCACTAGTATCTTCATTATTTAAAATATACTCTGCAAAAGGAACTAACACTTTATCACGATAATTGGCTCCATTGCTCTTAGTGACTATCAAAAATTGCCTTTCAGAAAAAAGATTCCCGATAGCTGTATCACTTATATTATTACTCATTCCTTTTCCCCCTTATATTCGTAAAAATTAATTATATTTTAACATATTGTTACAAAATTAAACAGCTAATCCCAAGTAAAAAAGCAATAGAAATATGATTTTCCATTGCTCTTTTCTTCAGTATATATTATTTTTTATCTTGTAAATATTTTTTTATTACTTTTGCAAACGAGCGAGCCATTAAAGGAGGAACACTATTCCCTATTTGCATGTATGTTTTTGTAAAAGCTCCCAAGAAAAAATAGTCATCTGGATAAGATTGTACTCTAGCTGCTTCCCTTGGTGTTAATCCCCTTGCTTGATTAGGATGTATATACATATTGCAATCAAACTTCATATGAGCAGTGATTGTTTTACACGGCTCTTCAAATATCAATTTATAATACTTATCTTTAAATATATGTTCTCTATTTTTATATGGCATAATATCTGCTATTCTTGGACTATCTGATTTATCTCCAGGTAACATCCTGTCAAAAATCTCAATATCTCTATCATTGTTATATCTAGTTTTATGATTAAATACTAATGAGCTATTACAACCACTATTTATTATCCTTACATATTCACTAACTTCATTATTTTTATTTTTTTCGATTTTTTTACCCGATTCTTCACTATCTAACTCTGTTGCGTTTTTTATTCGAAAAGGTTGTAACCTTCTTAAATCTCCTATAGCATCTTTTAATGTAAATTCTTTCATTGTATCTGTATTCTCAACTATTTCATTTAGAATATCTCTAGCTTTTCTGTTGATTTTTTGACTAATATCACTTCTTATACCAATATATATCAATCTTTGCCTACTTTGTGGAACAGAAAAATCTCTTGAATTAAACAAATAATAATCTACATTGTAATCTACATTTTTCAGTTTATGAAAATCTTCTTTAACTTGTTCTGCAACGCTCAACATCCCTTTTACATTTTCCATAACAAAAAATTGTGGTTTTAATTTTTCAATCCCTTTTACAAAATACTTATACAGTACATTTCTTGGGTCATCAATTATTCTTTGTCTATTGGCCATTGAAAACCCTTGACAAGGTGGCCCACCAATTACTACATCTACATCTTCACTAATAAAGGTATCTATATTTTCAACAATATTTTTAATGTCATCATTTATAATTCTATCCTTTGGAATCTCATAGTGATTAAATGAATATGTTTCTGTACAAATTTTTTCAATATCATTAGCTAAAATTATTTTATAATCGTTTTGATGGAATCCTAAACTCATTCCTCCTGAACCACAAAAGAAATCAACTACCGTAGGACTATAATCATCTTCTAAATATCTATTTACTGCATCTTCCCTATAATAATCCATAAATTTCTTTATATTTTTATCAATAGATATATTCTTTTTTAAGTATACATCAATTATTGATACTACATTTTTATATTCCTTCTTTAAAAACTGTTTTAAATCATCAACTTGGTCTTTATCCTTAATTATTCCTGCTCTTATTAAAAAATTAAAAACTTTTTCTTCATTTTCAATAATATCTAGAACTAAATCTTTTTCAATATCATGCAATTCACAAATACAATCAAGAAAGTTTCTTAGTAATTGCTTGAATTGCTTCTTCTCTGTTATTGTATTTAGTTTGTTAATATCATTAAAAACACTATATAAATTAGTCATTCTTTACCTCTCTCTTTCAAGATTTATATTCAAGCTGTTCATAATCTCTATAGCTAAGTGGTATGAAACATCAACAGTAACTGCATTTCCAAACTGTCTATATGCTTGAGTATCAGAAACTACTTGTTGCCAGTCTGATGGAAAACCTTGTAATTTTCTGCATTCATTTGGAGTTAATCTTCTTATATTTGAAATTGGTCTATCTTCTGTATCTTGAAAACTAGCTCTATTTTCATCGTCTGTATAATAATTATCTTGACATGCTCTATGCATTTTATGCATTGTAGCACATAAGGGTCTCGCAATATTTAAGTTAATTTCTGATTTAGAATAATAATTTCCTGTACCATTTGACAAAATAGTGCCTAATATTTTTTCAGACAAAAAATATTTCTTATCCACTTCTTCATCCAGCAAATTTCTAACATTATTTTCTTGATTTAGTATAATTGGTTCTGGAAAGTTGAATTCTATCTGATTTTTTTCATAAAATTCTCTTTTAAATCCAACTATAAACACTCTTCTTCTTGTCTGTGGAATACCAAAATTAGAAGTATTCAATACTTGTGAAAACACTTTGTAATCCAAATCATTCTCCAATATATCTTTCATTCTCTGGAATGTTCTTCCTCCATCATGAGTTTCTAGCCCTTTTACATTTTCCATAACAATAATATTAGGGCTATGCATCTCCAATATTCTTTGAATTGTAAAAAATAATGTTCCTCTTTCATCATCAAATCCTCGTTGATGCCCCATCATACTAAATGGCTGACAAGGAAATCCTGCTAATAACACATCATGTTCTGGTACTTCATTCCATATTTCTGTAATATCACCCTCTATAATATGTTCTCCAATATTAGCTCTATAAGTTTGCACAGCGTATTTGTCAAAATCATTTGCCCAAATAACATTAAAGCCTGCATTTAGAAAACCTAAATCTAAACCGCCTATACCCGCAAACAAGCTAACAGTTCTTAAATGTCTTTGTCTATAATTAATTCTCTCCATCTGTTATACCTAATCCTTTCTTTAAACAGCTTCGTATTCTTTCAGCCTTACTATTTCCTTCAAACTTATTATCTATCTCATTTAGAATCTCATTTTGAATTCTTATATTTACAACTTTTCCAATCTTTTTTCGTCCCGAACCTTTTCTTTTTCCACCTTTTGACATGATATTACTCCTTTCATCCCATACTAAAGTATATCATAATATTTTTGAAAAACGAAATCGTTTTTCAAAGTAATATCTTTTATATAATTGAACAATAAAAAAGAAGTCCTTTTACATCCTTGACTTCTTTTTATAAATTAATATATTTGATTTTTAACTATTTTCCCCTTTTATTATCATAATCTTTTATAGTCACTACATATGTAATAACTTTGTTATTCGACTAAATATAGAAATTATCTTTAACATTTTTTAAATCTATATACTCATCACCATCTAAATCATGTACTACAATTTTTTTCTTATTATAAATTTGCTTACATGGTTCAATACTTACTATTAAATTAACTGCCTCATCAAATAGCTCTATTTTGTCCATATCTAATACAGTCATTATATCTATATAATAAAATCCCAATTGATTTAAATATCTTGCATTTATTTCTGAATATTCCTTCTCATCTGCATCCCCTATACACAAATAAACCTTTAATCTCTGACTCTCATCTGAAAATCTCTTGTACAATAAATATAATTGCCCTTTAGATAATACTTGCCCCATCATTGCTACAAAAGCACGATTATCTCTATCCAATTTATTCTTTAATCGAATCATCTGATGTGGATACTGACATATATATAATTCCTTGACTTCATGAATATCATTTGTTTCATTTAAATTGTAAAGTGCATATGACTTCATAAAACCTCGATTAACCATACATTCTCTCTTATAATTATCTTGCTTATCATGCTCTGCCCTTGAACTTATCCCTACTATACCTACTATCTTGTTATTCAAGTCCTTAATAGGAAAACATATTCTCTCCTTTAGAATAATATTTTTACATTTATTTCCACAATATTTAATATCATACTTCTTCATATCACTCTTAGTCAGTCCAAATTCTTTAAAAAATACTGGATGCATCACACCATCTTCAAATCCAAATTCATCAATATTTATCTCTTCTAGTTTTAATTTTTCTAGAACTATTTCAGCATTATTACTTTCTCTTTTTTCTTCTATCTCAACATCAGATATATCAATATTTTTTATATCAACCTCAAAGAGCCTTGCTATTTCATATAGTATCGTTTTTCTGCTAACGCCTCGTTGCTCTGCAAGAAATGATATAAACTCTCGTTTCTTTTTGCAGTGGTGACACACAATGATATGATTACCATTGTATGCTTTATAGAATCTTACCCACCATTCACCTGCTGGAGATTTCTTTCCACAGAAAGGACATCCCTCAAATGTTCCAGTAGATATAATCTTCCCATCCGCTTTATCTATACTTCTTGTAGGTCCTAACAAATTTAATGCAAGTCTCATATCTGCTGCATTAAGCTGATTTATAATTTGATTTAGTTTTAATACCCTTTTATGCTCTAACATTTCATATATTTCAGTAGTTTCCTCTCCTAAAGCTCCTTCGAGAAAATACTTCGTAATCCTCTTAATAAATGTATTCTTTGATTCATATAAAAAGTTTCTTACATATTGACTATCTTTAGCATAGATTTCTTGAAGAGTTTCTCCCTGATACTTACCAACCCCAACAATATAATTCGGTGATAACGTCATAAGACAGTTTTCTATTTCATCAATCACTTTTTGATTATCTGCTCTATCAAGTTGAATGAATAAATAATTTATCCCTGGATACCCCTTTGCCAACAGATTTTCTGCATTAATCACATCTATCATATTCATGCCTTTTACTATTCCATATTTAAATTGCTTGCACTCCATATTTTTCATCTCCCTTCGTTGGATTCTCAAAAGAACTTGAAATTAATTATATTCATTTTATAAAATATATCAACTTTTAGCACCTATTACTTCAACAAAAGGGAACATTTTTGTATATGTTATGCTAAAGACATAAGGGCAACAAAATCCACTATTACCAACAAAAGAAAGGAGATGGTCAACATTTCATCAAGAATAGATTATCAACGACAATTGGAAATAAGAAATCTTTTATTTAAATATTTAGAAACTAGGAACCAAGAAGTTTTAGTAAAATTATATGAGATACTTGCAGAAAAGTTATATATATCCCTTGAACATCCCGTTAAATATCTTACTGATAACCTTAGAAGCCAAAAATATTCCATATTCGCAAAACGTACAGAGATATTAGAAAAGAGGATTGACAGATTACAAAAAAAGGCTGATAAGTTAAAAAAGACAATATCTAAATCAAAACAAATAAAGTCCGAAAACAACATCAAACAAAAAATTAAAACCTGTTATTTGATGATTAACGGATATTCAAATCTACTTGAGAAAAAAATTTCTAATGAAATCTTTTTTGAGCTATCCTTAAAAGATTATATGAAAGAAGTTCTACTTGTTGATGAAATAAATTTTGACTATGACTTATTTGTGTTATATCCTTCATTTTATAGGATTTTGAACAAATTTACCGTTGATATGGTTAATAATGAAATGAATACTTGGCAAATTGTAACTTATGAGTATTATATATTGAATAAATTTACTTTGGAGTATTGGGAGTATTTAAGAAAGAAGTTTGTTCAATACTATCAATCATTAAAATATAACAATATACAAATAGAATACTACGATGACCACGCTCAAGAAAACCCTCATTATTTTGATGAAATATCATATGAAAATAATGAATGTTTAGATATTGAAGATGCTTATTTCCAAGATGAAGAAGATAAAACCCTTCAAAAATATAAGTTAAGTACACAACAAGATACAATTTTCCATACTTTGATTGAAATAAGACATGATATAAAGTTTAAAGACAAGGAAATATCAAAGGAAACAGGTATTCCAATAACAACTGTTCATACTCAAATTAATAAGATACGCAAGAAAATTTTAGACTATAAAAAATCTACTACAAATAAAAAAATATCATAAAATTAAAGGTTCTACAGTTATTTTAATAACCAGAGAACCTTTTGTATTTTACAATTTAAAAACCTACCACATAATAATTAATTTTCACCAAAAAACAATTAATTAATTTCCATTTTTGAATTCTTGACAACGAGCCTCCATACATATGAATCACAAGCCATACAGCCAGTATTAGTTGATATAGCTGGCTTTCGCAATAAAGGGTATCATATGTATACTCATTGTAAAGAACAAGCCTACGGTTCAAAAATGGAAATTTTCTAGTCCACTTGATGGACTAAAATTAATTATTATTTGGACGACTTTTAAATTATAGAATACACCTTTTTCTTTTCCCCTACTACAACTAAAATTGTAAGAATTATTTGTTATAAAATTTTTGAAGAACCATAATATATATTATTTTAATATTTGATATATAATCTTGTGTTTTCAATAAATATTGTTGATATGTATAAATTTATTATTATTTGATAATTTTTATTTATTGATTAGATTTATCTTTTATTCAGTGATTTGCTGTATAGGGGAATTTTTATTTTAAAACTTAGAGTCGTACTTCTCTAACCTCAAAATTTGTCTGATATAGGGTGGAAATACTTAAATCCTATATTTTTATACATAACTGACTTTTAGAGATTTTTTTGATGAGCAACCTAATAATAGGAGTAAACGTAGGATAACTGGTACTAGCTTAGTATGTATTTATAGTTTTAAATTTAGTAATTTTAGTTTTATTTGTTGATTCCATCCCCTGTAGAGTCTTGTTTTGTTTAGTTTCTGGCTAATTTTAGGGTCAGTCATCAAAGACTACAATTAGTAAAGGATGCATAAAAAACTAAGAAACTAAACGTTTTAAAAAAATTTTTTATTTTTTTTAAGAATTTTTTTAAGAAATATTGTATTCTTTTTCATGATATATAAAATAGCTCTAATCTCAATCAATAATGAGACTAGAGCATATTTTAGTAAAATTATTTATACATATTAGTTTGTTACATTTAAAATCTTGCAACCTTTATTATCATCTTCTTCATAAACAATTTTTACTTTATCTATATCCACGAATACGTTTAATTCTTGGCAAATCAAATCTAATTTATCAACATTACTTGCATTTTCAAATGTAATATTTATTCCTTTATTTTCCATATACTTATATTCATCACATAATTTAACTTTACTCATCATTTCTTCAAGAGATTCAAATTTTTCATTAACCATTTTCTTTAACAACGTATTCACAATTCCATTCAATTCTCTCATGTTTTTCAAGCCCCCTAAATTTATAAATTTTAGTTATTCATATTAAAACATTTTTCTATATATTATGTCAATATTTTCATTTTAATTTAATGGGTAAGAAATTATCTCATTCAAAACTTGATTTTATAATAACTCTTTTCCTATAATACTCCTACCCAAAATTAAGGAGGCTGATATTTATGATAGATAACAAAATGCTACAAGCAGAAATTAAATATATACAATCCAAATTAAGTGATTTATATGGTTCTAAGAGTATCATATACAAGACTTTTGATGAGAGCTGTGATATCTTACAGGCATATCGATATAGTGATAACGCTGACTCTCTTGGAAGCTATTATATCAAACAACTTGATAAGATTTTCTCTCAACTTGAAAAAGATTTACCTTCAAATGATTATTCTCAATTAAAAAAACAAATTCCTAATTTTAATTCTTTCATTAAAATCATGAAAAAACAATGTGTTCTATTATAAGCAAAAGCATCGTCAATTGGCGATGCTCTTTTATTTTCTCTTTATGAATCATTATATTGAATTCCCTATAATTTTCCTCTCTAATTGCTCCTGTTTGCTCGTATTCTGTCAATTTAGACGTTTCTATTTAATATACTAAATCTCGTTTCCCTACTCAATAGCTACTAAAAAGCTCCGTTTCTATAAAAGTCATTTTTTTGTCTATTTATTTTATCTATATTATCTTCTATATAAGGAAAGTGATTCTAAATTTCATTTTTTAATACTTAACTTCTAAAATACTTCCTTCAACAAAGAAATACTCATCAAATTCACTCTATTATTTGATTCTACTGTAATCATCTTGTATAATATAGCCAACAACTTTGGTATTAAACAAGAATAACGCTATGGAGGTAACTTATGGAAAACAGATTGGAACTTATTAAGCAAATTGCAGAAATGAATGATGCAATTATCCAAGGTGAAATTAAAAATAAACAACCAGTTGGATTTATTGTTGGTGATACATATATTAATAATCCATTATTAGATGAAACTGGTAAAATTTCAGTAGAAAATCCCGAAGAATATTATGGTAAAGATAATATTGATAACTTTATTGAAGATGGTAAAAAAATCATTGAATAATACACCATAAAGAAGTAAATAGCGAAGGAACTGAAATATTTCGATATACAATATATGAATATTATTATATATCAAATCCATTTTTATTATTTTTCAGTGACATCACTAACTTCTTTATTTTATACTATTATTACAAAATACAAATAAACAAAAGCGGAGGTTATAACCTATGAAAAAACTAGAATATATTTGCATGGACTTAAATCGTTCTTTAATACAGACACATCATCAAACAGTAGATAAAATGTTTATATGGACAATAGAAAACCCAACTTTTCGTGATTTATTTGAAGTAAATAATGAGTATCGTTCAACAGAAAATGTAGAAGACTTTTCTAATCTATTTAGTTTAGAAACATCTGATAACAAAATAAAAAAAGGAGCATGTAATTTAAATAAATTTACAATAAGTAAAGATAATAAAGAATTAACTATCTATTATTTCAAATCAGACATACATTCTTCAAATCTAGGAACACAGGAAGGTTATTTCCTTTACTTAACAGAATTTAGATATATTTAAAAATAAAGATGCAAAGATATTATTAATATACTGAAAATTTATTAGTTCTTATTTTAGTGACTCTTCCACTTATGTGGATTAGTCACTTTTTTATTATTAAAATAATGAAATTTCCTTATATATTACCACATACATTCCTACGAACCTATGGGTTCCCTAATAATTTTTAGGTACCTTTTAGAACTAATTTTGAAAAAAACTTGAAACTCACAATAATCATTGATTATGATACTACCTCAAATAATTAATGAGAGGTGATATACCATGAATTTAACAATAAACATAAATAAATTAAAAGATATTTCAATTGAATCTTGTTTAAATCATTCCCCTGTTATTCCAGAACTTGAAAAACTCACACAAGAAAAAGTCCAACAGTCAATCATAAAATTAAAAAAGTATAGAAAGACTACGGACCCACTTGATGACAAATTAAAATTTCTTCTTGAACAGTGCCTATTGAGAGTGTCTACACACCCCATATTACTTGAGCATAAGAATTCCATTGATGAAACTTATATTTATACATTAATAAAGAAACAGCTCTATCTTCAACTTCCAAATTTATTTCAATAATCAATATCTTAGAGATAGTCATTGACTGTCTCTTTCTTTATATAAATAATTTTTACTCCTTACCCCTTTTCCTTAAATAATGTGTTATATATTAATATGTATATTAGTGAAAACAATTAAAAGGCTTATGACTCAAGGTGTTGAGTGAGTTTTCTTACGACAAAATGATTTATTTTCCGAACTTTTATTGGTATAGGGGAATACATTAATTCTGTAATTCCATAAAAAAAGCACAAGAGTAATTTTTCACTCTCATGCTCTATCTTATTTATAACCCTGAAATCATATTAAATAAATCATCAAGAATTTGATTTTGTTCTATTTTAGAATTATCAATGTTATTTTCTTTTTTTTCACTAATCTTGATATCTAATCCTAATTCAACAATAGCCTCTTTAACCACTTCTTTTAATCTATCTTTGTGAAATCCTTCGTTATTATCACTAACTGCCAATAATACTGCATCAATCACGTATTTTGTTTTTCCTCTACTGCTCTGAATCAAATTATATGCTTTTCTATCTTCATTTCGCTCTAAATCAAAAGATAAATTAATTCTCTTCTTTTTCATCTTAATCACCTACACTTTTAAGCGTAACAAGGTTTCCCTCACTAACATCTCATATCCCATAGCATTAGCTAATTGAGCATCTGGTATTGCTTCAGTATATCCTATCTTATTAGCACATGCATTGTCGTTTATAGACGATAGGATAATCTCTGCCCCGCCACCGATTAGTAGATTTACGGTGTTCTGAAGTTCATATCCATTTTCACGGAGTTCGGAGAGCATTTCAGAAACAAAGTCATTTCTTGTATCTGTAATTATTTTTTCTAATCTATTATCAAAAAATAAACTGCTATTGCCATTATCTTTTAATGCTATCTCAATTTGCTCTTCTTCAAGCTCTATTCCCGTCTCTTTTCTTACATTTTCCTGTATCCTTTTTAAAAGGGATAAAACCCCATAGTTCAAGGATTTTGCCGTATTGAGCAATGGTCTATTATTAGATATTTTTACGATATCAAGCGTAACTTTGCCGCAGTCCAATAAATTAACAAAAGAAATCTTATCATACTTGTTCAAAACTGTCATAAAGCCTGCAATAGCCTGTGGGAAACACATAACCGTACTTATCATTACATTATATCTTTTACCACACCATTTGAATGAAACATCTTTTCTCTTAAAATACTCGATAAACTTATCCTTTAAAGTAAAGTGAGAAAGTGGTAGTCCTACTCCCAATACTATTTCTACCTTTTCACTTCCAACATTCATTTTCTCTAATTTCTTTGCAATTGCAGCAAGACATAGGATGAAATAATCATTATCGCTTGTCTTATCATATTTATATTTAACCCTATTCATTCCCACATTATAATACTTACCTTGGTATTCTAATAAATCTTTGTTAGAAATTGGACTATTACTAACAACAAATCCTGCTGTAAATACATCCCCATTAGAAGTCTTTATAGCACCATTTCCTGAATCATAACCTAATATTACTTTTTCCATAAGTAACGCCTCCTTTAATCTTATATGTTTTATAAATTCCTACTTTGATACTGTTTTAGCATTTTATAGAACCTTAATGTTCAATTTCAAGTTTTTTTTCTCTTTATAATAAAAAAATAAGAACACCTACATTATCTTTGTAGATGCCCTTATCTTTTACTTTAATTATCATTATAAAGTTAAAGAAGGCGTTACTATTAATACACTCTTGTCTTAATAAATACCTTGTATATTTTTACTCCTATATTTTATAAAGTTACTCATTTTAATTTCAAGTTTTTATTGAAATTTATTCCTTTTATACTTCTCTTTTAGTTCTCTGTCTATTTGTAATCCATATATACAATTTTCATATAAAAATTTACTAATCCTAGAATCTTCTTTACTTTTATAAGATTCTACAAGCAGTTTATTAAATTCTTCTAGATTTTTCTCCTTTATAATTAAGAGACCTCTTCCTTCGGATATAAGGAGTTTGTTAGCTATTATAATGCTCGTACTTTTACTATAATTATCAAATAACTCTTCCTTACAGCTCCACAAAAATAATTCTATAGCATTTTGTGTAGTAGATGAATTATTTAATAATATTGCATCAAGTTTTTTACCCATTTTATCTTTCTGTACTATTTCATTATCAAAACTCTGATTTCTTGATATTTGAGAGTTTATTTTATAAATATAGTTTATATCTATATGTTCATTACAATCATCTAAAACATAATTGTAAGCATCTCTAATCCCCAATACCAATTCTACATCTAACATTTTAAATCCATCTATACTTACTCCTTCTAATATTGTTTGTGTATCAGGGAATGTTATATTACTGCCTTCCACTCTAGCACAATTATATATACTGTCCACTAAAAGTTTCTTAGCTAAAAATATACTCTCTCGTAAAGATAAATCGTACTTATCTTCCATTTTATCACTTCTTCCTTTTAATTAATCTTCATAAAAAATCTCTATAAATAATTCTTTAAACAATTTCTAAAATTCTCCTTCTAATAATTTGATTTTATCCTAACCCATAAATATAATACTAAAAACTAACCAAAAGGAGTGATTACATGCATTTAGAACTATTACGAATTGAAATGAACTATTTAAAATTATACATAAACATCCATTTAAATACTAATGTAGCTTCGCAATTAGATAAATCTATATTATGCATAGTTACATCATTTGTTTCTCATTATTCTTATGATTTAGATATCATAAATCATGCTGAAAGAATCGAAAATATTTATCAGCACTTACATCAAGTTTTAGATACTGATGAGTATGCTTTTTTAATAGCAAATACAATGACTATTCTAACTTTATTGGAAAAAATTAAGTTTTAAATTTCATATGCTCTTTGATACTTAATCTCATCAAATATAAAAAAGCATGCAACTTTAGAAATCTAGCCTAAAATTACATGCAAGTTAAGGAATTATAAAACGTATAAAATTACTGAATGAATTGAGAATACTTATAATTTAATAAATTATGTTAATCCATGTCAAGTTTTTTCATAATTTATTTATAAAAAAATAGCTCTAGACATAAAATCTAAAGCTATTTTTAAAAGAGAAATTATCTGATAAATACAAGTTTGAAACCATACTTAAATTTATTAAAACCTTATATTTTACGTATAGCATTATGCCAAATCATTCATTTTAAATTCAAGATTTTTTTCAATCTTTTTATTACTTTTCTAATATAATCCTCTATCTCTTTCCCTTCTATTGCAAGGGTACAAAGCATAGTGCTAAAAACTGTACAAAAAGTTATTATGAATATACTGCTAATGAGAAACTGACCTAAGTTGTCTTTGAGTATCCAAAGTTCTATCATTGAACCTATACACATTATTAACATCCAAATCATATAATATCCCTTTTTAACTAAACCCATATGCTTCCTCTCATCGATAATTCTTAATGAAAATAAAATTGCAATTATTAAAATATATGCTCCGATTAGAGCTATTCCTATTTTAAAACTCATCACTAATGTCCCTCCATCCATTTTATAAATCCATTTATTTATCTCAATATAAAAAATCATAGTTTATTATTTCAAGAAAAAATGCTTGCATGATTTGATGCAAGCAAATAAATATGGATATAATATAATAATATTTGGTAAATACAAGTGGTAATTAATATTAAAGTCCTAAAATAAAAATATTAAATATACCTTTAAGAAGCAAAAACAATATAATAAATAACCATAATAAAAATCAAGTATTTTCTTTTGATTTTATAAAAATATTCAAAAACCTTCCCTTTATGACCTCAATATCTATTATTAGGTGTTATGCTTATAAATAGGAGAGTGATATAGATGAAAAAAATAAAAGGAAAAATTCAAATAAAGGACTTTAAACAATTAGAGGTATGGAAAAAATCAATTGAGCTTAACAGTGAGATTTACACATTAGCAATGAAATTCCCAGGTTTTGAAAATTATGCACTTCGAAGTCAAATTATTCGCAGCTCAAATAGCATTGGAGCAAATATTGCGGAAGGGAACTGCCAAGGACAGTTTTATCCTGCAAAAGAACTCTCATATCTTTATAATAGTATAGGGAGTGCAGAAGAAACTCGTCATCATATTACTGTGGCTTTTGAAAATGGCTATATTCATAAAAACGAATATGAATGCATAGAAGAAATGCTTCAAGAAATTAAATTAATGCTTAGAGGTATGGTGGTTAGAATTTATAATCAAGAGCAAAACAAAGAAGCATAGTATAAGAGCTATGCTTCTTTGTTGCCTTCTGTAAAATTATTTATCAATTTACATACTTTAGTGATATAGTCCATTTCTTTTTTATGATTAATTTCTAGTATTATCATTGCATCAATTAAATTTAATAATAATTCTTTAGTATAATCATCAACCTTTTTCCCATTAAACATAAAGTTATTCTTTATTATTAATTCTTTAAATGTAGGAACTTCCTCTGTCTTTTCATCACTTTTCTCAATATTTAATAGTTCAATTAATGATATATTGTATGCACTGGCAAGTGATTCAAGCACTTGTATAGAAGGGCTTGTACAAACCCCATTTTCAAGACGGCTTACGTAACTACAGCTCAATTCAGACAATGTTGCAATTTGCTCCAAATTGTAATTATTCTTCTTCCTCAAATACTTCAAATATAATCCTAGATTTTTTGATAAGCTATCCTTCTTCATATTAAATACCTCCATATATATTGGGTATTAGGTCATAATTTTAATTCTAATTTTGTGTGTAACAGGGAAATCTTATAACCTTAACCCTTTTTCCTATCTTTTATGACAGCTTATTAAATCATCAATTCATCATTCAAGTTTGTTTCACCCTTAATTCTTATATCTCTATATTTTTTCTTAACCCATTGTCCCCAAACCCTTTTTCCTACTATGTATTCGCAAAAAAATCTCTTTCGCTTTCCCCCACTCCCTCTAAATCCCTGGACCCCTTATT
>NZ_RYYS01000103.1 GCF_004138215.1 Anaerophilus nitritigenes | reverse complement strand
CAATTTTTATTTAATTCCTACTTTCATCAATAAATGATCACAAAAAATTACAAATGATTTTCCTATCTTTGTACATGAAAAAATCTTTAAAAAACAACCTATAAATATAGATAACATGTATATTAAATAATTTTTATTAATAAAATATATGCAAATCATACAAATATATAAAATTACTATCAAATGAAATCCTTTCATAGCTCTTTGTATCAATAATATGGAGAAGTTTAAAATACATATTGAAACAATTACCCATTCTATTGTATATAGATAAAATTTACACATATATTTCATAATAAATGATGCCCCTAAAAAATATATACAAGTAAATACTATACATCTATCAAAACTAGTACAATGTTGACTTATAACTGTTTCTTTGAATATTAATGCCGTTATCATCATAGGCCATAAATATTTAAATACACCTAAAAAATAAGAAATACTAGATGCTATAAGAAATTCAATAATGATACCTAAAACTACACTAAAGCCATATTGAGCCTTTAATCGTTGAGTATTATCTACTTGACTAAATATAGCTAAACTAAAGATTTTTTCTGATATATTTTCTATATTTATCATTTATATCACTCCATTATAAACTTAGGAATTGAAATTTTAACCACAAAATAATCATTGTCGAGAAATATATCTAAATCACCTTCTAACTTCTGTACCCTTTCTTTTATAATAGATATTCCATATCCCCTACCTCTATTTTCTTTTGTAGAAAATCCCTCCTTGTATATTTCATCCATATTAATATTTTTATTATCATATCTATTCTTAATAATAAATATATAATCTAATGGATTCGATTCTATAGTTATAAAAATTTTTCTTCCTTCTTTAGGGATCTCCTTACAAGCATCAATAGTATTATCTAATAGATTAGATAATATGGAAACTAAAGGTATTATTTTATTTTTATTACAATGAATATATGTCTTATTTTTAAATTCTACCCCTATATCTAATTTCCTTGCTTCTTTAATTTTTGAATATATTAAAATATCTAATTCCGTACAACCCACATCTACCGTTATAAGTATATTGTCTATTTCCCTACTATAATGACATATGTAGTTGTTTAATTTATCATGCTCTTGATCTTCTAATAATTTACGCATAACTAGGATATGATTTTTAATATCATGCTTATGTTTTATATATCTTCTATTTTCTTCTTGTATAAAATTATATTTCACCTTGTTCGTATTATACTCTCCCTCTTCTTTCCATGTTTTATATAAGTCCTTTATAATAAATATAATAAGTATATGCATAATCAATATTACAATTCCTAATAACAACTCTATTACTGCCATATGCTTTGACTGAAAATAATTTAATCTTTTCATAAAATCATTGTTCACAAGTATACTTAATAATAGTGTTTGAATGATCAGATACACTATAATTCTTTTATACTTTCTTTCCCATGTATGATTCATCTACATCACCTATTTTCTACAAACACCGTTATCCTTTTACGATACACTATTATTGCTATTAAAAAATGTACTATAATTTGTGGTATAAAACATTTAAAAGCTAACATCATATCTTTACTAAAATCTAATGGATTGATATTAAAAATTAATATTAATAATTGAATAAAAACAAACTCTAATGTAGCACTTATAGACTCACTCAATAATACGGATATAATCCATTTAAATATATATCCCTTATTTACCATAATTCCTATTATTATATCTATCCACAAAAGTATAATCGTATATATAATAAAATTATCTATATTTTCTCTTATAAAATGTTGACTTATAGCTACCACTATACTAATCCATGTCCATATTTTAAAGTTCATTTTCTTTCCTAAAAAACCATAAGTCATAAGAATACTTACAAAAAATTGTGGGGTTGAAAATAATAGAATCTTTAAAACTATATGATTTTCCATCCTAAGCAACTCCTATCTAAATCATTTTTCGCAATTCTGATAACAAGCTTTTAGATAATTGAGCTTTATAGTTTTGATTACGAAATGCGATTTCTAGGGAAGTCCTAGACATAGAATGAATTGATACAATCTTTGTAATATTAACAATATAAGCCCTACTGGTCTTAAAGAAGTTTTTATGTGTTAATATTTCCTCTACTTCTTTTAAAGAATGATTAACTATATATTTGTCTTTAGATGTATATATTATAGATTTCTTTTTATTTGCTTCTACCATATATATATCTTCCACCCTAATATTGATATATCCATCTTTTACTTTAAATGAATAAAAATTTTCTTCTTCCCTATATCTGCTCTTTAATCGTTTTAAGGTTTTTAATAGCCTGTTTTTGTCTATTGGCTTTTCTATATAATCAAATGCATATACCTCTATCGCCTCTTTTATATACTCACTATAAGAAGTAATAAATACTATTTCTATATCTGGTAACTCACTTCGTATCTTTTTAGCTACCTCTATTCCACTTAATTTGGGCATATCTATATCTGTAATCATAATTTCAGGTCTTATTTTTCTTATCGCCCTTAAAAAATCCTCTCCATCTTCTGTAAAATATACAATCTCAAATCCATCTATATCTGTAATTTCTTTAATTAATGACTTTCTAAAAATCTCATCATCTTCTCCAAGAACAATTTTTAAATTCATAGTAACAGCTCTATAAAATCTATAAAAATCTAAATAAATATATAAAGATTATAGATTTTATTCATACACTCAATATTACTATTAGTGTATATAATAGCATTTCTCTACAATACTATACCGTAAGCCGACGGTACTTTTGTTCACTTCCTTTCTAAAAATCAAGCACTTAATTTTCCATAGTGAAAATGAAGAATAGTTACTTGATTTATATTTTTATAATTCAATTCAGTATCTTCTTTAAACCTGTTAAAAATGTTAATACTTGAATTAATGTCTCTGTCTAATGTCATACCACATTCACACGTATAAGTTCTTTTAGATAACCCCATATCTTGTTTATTTCCACAGTTTGAACAAGTTTTAGAAGTATAGGCTTCATTTATATAAACCACATTAACATCCTGCAATTTTGCCTTGTATGTTAAAAACGTTTTAAACTTACCTAAACCCCAATTTTCCTTTATACTTCTGTTCAGTTTTGTTAAATTCGATTTTTTAACCATTTGCTCTTGTGATAAATCTCCAAGAATTAATTCTTTATTATTTAATACTAAATATTTTGTTATAGTATGAATAAAATGTTCTTGTTGTTTTCTTCGGTTTTCATATAGTCTATTTAAGGTATTAGTTAATTTTTTATATCTTTTACTTCCTTTCTTCTTTGTATCTCTCATTGACCTTACTTTATCTGTTTTTTTATTCCAATACTTATCATATCTTGGATTTACAATTTCAATTACTTCTCCATTTTGATTTATTCCCGTTACAAGTTTAGAAATTCCCAAATCAATTGCTAAGGTAGTGGAATTGCTATTTTCTTTTTTATTAGCTTCATAAGTTATTGAAATTATATATTTATTTCTAACTTTACTAATCCAAACTTCTCCATAATTTTCTGGTATCTCATTAACATCCACCTTTAATTCATAAAAGCCTAGTTTGATTTTATCTTGTTTGATTTTTACATATTGCTTAGGTGTTTTAATTGGATAAAAATAGTTTTTATTTTTATATCTCGGAAGTTTTGTTTTTTCTCCCTTGCTTCTCTTTTTAATGCAACCTTTATAATCTTCGTCTAAATCCATACAAACAGCATGAAGATGTTTCGCATAAACTTTAGCATAATCAGTATTTTGTTCACGAAGTAGTGGAATTTGACTTCTTTGCTCTGTCATTTTCATTGTTGTATTATAACAAATATAATATTCTTTTCTTTGAGTTAGATAAGTATTATATAGTATTTTGCATAAAAAGCTATCCCGTTCTATATCTGCTATCTGTTCTTTTGTGGGATATATTTGAATTTTTTTACATAATACAACACTATCTTCATTTTTCTTCTTGAAACCCACTTTCAACAACCTCCTTTACCACTTTTTCTATTTTCTTTTGCTTATAACTTCTGCTTCCATAGAGTCTAGCAGAAAAAACATGAACTATTGTCATTAAATCTTCAACCATTTCTTGCTCATAAGTTTTTTCTTCTGCATTATTCATAACTATTACTTCTACATTAAATTTTTTACAAATACTTTCAAAGAAGTCATAGCCAAATCGTACAAATCTATCCTTATAAGCAATTATCACTCTTTCAACTTGATTAGCTAAAATCAAATCCCACATTTTTTGAAATTTAGGTCTATTATAGTTTAAAGCACTTCCTGTATCTGAAAATATTTCATCTATAACGTACCCCTTTACAATACAAAATTGTTTTATGTTTTCAAGTTGATGTTCTAATTCATTCTTTTGTTTATTTGAAGATACTCTTGCATAGACAATAGTTTTTCGTGGTAAAGGCTTTTGTATTAAATTACTAGCTATTATAAAATGTTCTTCTGTATATCTTCTGTGTCCACTATCAAGTTTAATTGGAGATAACTTTCCTTCTTTATCCCAATTACGCAAAGTTTGTATTGTTACACCTAATTTTTCTGAAAATTTTCCTATTGAATACATTTTCATCACCTCTGACATTATAATATCATAAATATGTAAATTATTTAATAGGTTTTTATATGTTTTTATAGATTTTAATTAACTGTTTATATCACCTCAATTCAAGATAACTATTAGCCTTGATAGTTTTTATCTTAACATATCCTATTAAAATAATTTGTCTTATTTTGTAATATTATCGAGTTTTATGCAAACTATATGCTTAAGTTATGCCTTCTATTAAATAAAACCGTCCTACGAGAAATTTATTTTGTATAAACAAAATCTATTCATAAAAACTAACTATAGATTATTTTTTATATACTAGACAAAAATAAAAAAAAAGAGTAGAATAATATCCAGGTCAAAGATATACCTCATTAGCTCAGTTGGCTAGAGCACCTGACTCTTAATCAGGGTGTCCAGGGTTCGAATCCCTGATGGGGTACCAAAGAAAAAAGCCTTGAATCTTCAAGGCTTTTTTTGCTATCTAAATATTTCTTCTATTTTTCTATGAATTTTGAACTTTTGATGATAGTATAGGGTTTTTGATAAACTAAATAAATTTTTTAAATATGAGATTTTTTTATGCATTTGTGTAAAGATTCTATGACATAATCTACTTCTTTTATTGTGTTTTTATGTCCAAAGCTAAATCTTATGGTTCCTTTTGGGAATGTTTTTAATATTTGATGGGCAGATGGAGCACAATGAAGACCACATCTTGTCATAATTCCAAATTCTTTGTAAAGATCATAAGCAATCTCCCCTTGATCCAAATCTTTTACATCAATAGAAAGTATACTCGTTCTATTTTTCAAGTCTTTCTTTCCTATAATTTGTACATAAGGCATATTTCCTATCCCTTCTATGAATCTTCCTAAAAGTTCTAGCTCCTTTTTTTGTATATATTCTAGCCTCTGCACGAGTATATACTCTAGTGCTGCATGAAGTCCATAAATGCCAGGAATATTCATAGTTCCTGCCTCAAATTTATCTGGCATATAAATAGGCTGTTCTTCATACTCTGATAAACTCCCTGTTCCTCCTTGTATCAAAGAATTTACTTTATTCGCCATATCATCACTAATTAAAAATCCTCCAATCCCTTGGGGCCCTAAAAGTCCTTTATGTCCTGTAAAAGCGATAGCATCTGCTCCTAATTTTTCATAATCTATATCTAAAAATCCTGCTGTTTGTGCTGTATCTATAATGAATAATAGTTTGTTTTCTTTGCATATTTTTCCTACTTCTTCAAGAGGGAGTATTGTACCACATACATTTGAAGCATGAAGCATTACTACCGCTTTTGTATTAGGCTTTATATACTTTTTTATATCTTTTGGATTAATTTCTCCTAAATAATTGCAAGGTACTTTTGTATATTCTACTTTCATTTCATGAAGAGGTCTCATAACTGCATTATGTTCCATAGAAGATACAATCACATGATCCTTTTCTTTCAAACATCCTTTTAAAAGTACATTTAAACTTTCAGTTATATTTTTTGTAAAAACTACATTCTCACTTTTTTGAAAATGAAAAAGTTCACAAAGAAATTCCCTTGTTTCATACACTATATTCTCTGCCTCAAAAGAACTTCCATAAGCTCCTCTATTGATATTACATCCGATATTATTTAAATAATGAGTCATTTTTTGTACAACCCCAGGAGCTTTTGGAAAAGAAGTAGCTCCATGATCTAAATAAACATTCATACTTATTCCCCCATAAAATAAATCTATGATCTTCGCTAAACTATAAGAATATTTTATTTAACATTTATTGTATAAATTGTTAACCTTATCTTGTATGCAATATTAAAAATATTCTATCACAGGAGGGGTGAACATGAAAGAGAAAAAAGGAATTATCATTTCAGGTGGCATTATAGGAATTATATCTGTTTTGTTAGTAAAATTAGGAAATCCTGCTAATATGGGATTTTGTATCGCATGCTTTATTAGAGATATTTCAGGGGGATTAGGACTACATAGAGCAGAGATCGTTCAATATTTAAGACCTGAAATTATGGGATTAGTTTTAGGTTCTTTTATCATTGCATTTATGAATAAAGAGTTCCGTCCTCAAGGAGGATCTTCTCCCTTTATTCGTTTTGTTTTAGGAATCACAGTTATGATTGGTGCTTTAATGTTTTTAGGTTGTCCTCTTCGAATGGTTCTTCGTCTAGGAGGAGGAGATTTAAATGCAATCTTTGGAATTTTAGGATTTATTGTAGGAATTTTAATAGGCATTTTCTTCTTAAACAAAGGCTTTAATTTAAAAAGAAACTATAAACTTTCTAATGGAGAAGGGCTTTTATTTCCTATCATCAACATATTTTTATTGATTTTACTCATTAGCGCTCCATCCTTTATTTTCTTTAGTCAAGAAGGGCCCGGCAGTATGTATGCTCCTATAGGCATATCTTTATTAGCAGGATTAGTCGTTGGTGTCTTATGTCAAAGAACTAGACTTTGCATGGTTGGAGGAATAAGAGATTTTATTTTGTTTAAAGATACTTATTTACTTTTAGGTTTTGTATCTATTTTTATATTTTGCCTTATAGGTAATGGATCATTGGGATATCTTAAAGTAGGTTTTTTAGAACAACCTGTTGCTTTTCATGATGGTCTTTGGAACTTTTTAGGTATGGTTTTATGTGGCTTAGGATCTGTATTATTAGGTGGCTGTCCTATGAGACAACTGATTTTATCTGGAGAAGGAAATACAGATTCTGTAATTACTGTTATGGGTATGCTCATAGGTGCTGCCATTTGTCATAATTTCGGATTAGCATCTAGCCCAAAAGGACCTACTCCTAATGGTCAAATTGCAGTGATTGTATGTTTGATCGTTGTAGGAGTTATAGGATATATACATTCAGAAATGTTTGTACCAAAAAAAGTGAAAGGAGATGTAAAGATTGGATAGAGTAGATACAAGAGGTATGTCTTGTCCCCAACCTGTTTTGATGACTAAAAATGCTATTTCTGATGATCCTGAAAAACTAGAAATTTTAGTAGATAATAACACAGCTAAAAATAATGTTTCTAGATTTTTAAAGCACACTGGATATACTTTTCAAATAAAAGAGGTGGATGAAGATTTTATCATTTACGCAAGAAAATAATATTTCTATAAAAAATTATATAGCAGTGTTCTTTACTCATTCAGGAGCTATCAAATTTAATAGATTTGCAAAGAAGAATAATATTTCTTGCGAACTTATGCCTGTCCCTAGAAAATTAAGCTCTAATTGTGGAATCGGAGCAAAATTTTGTTGTGATGATATTGAAAAAATAATAGATTCTGAAATTGAAAAAATATTTGAAGTAAAGATTAATGAGTATATTTTAGTATATGAAGAGTAAAAACCCCATATGGGGTTTTTTAACTTACAAATTTTATTTCAATTGTAAATCATTCTATACATGAATTATGATATAATATGTAAGTAAAAATCATAAAAAAAGGGGGGTCTCTCTTGAAAGAAATCCTTGAATGGATAAAAACTATTGTTGTCTCTATCCTGATCGCTTTTGTTATTACAACTTTTGTTACTCCACTCATTGTAGATGGAATGTCTATGTATCCTACTTTGGATGATCATGATTATCTTATTTTGAGAAATACACATAATGTACAAAAAGGAGATATTATTTCATTTTCTTCTAATTTAAAATTTTCTCCTGACGAATTAGAAAATTTAAGTATTTTTCAAAAAATTAAAAGGGGAGAAACAAAAAACTTAATTAAAAGAGTCATTGCTGTAGAAGGAGATGAGCTACTTATTAAAGATGGACAAGTCTATGTAAATGGAGAGTACCTAAAAGAAAATTATATTGATGGAGCGTATACTTTTGGTGATACTTACATAGAAAAAATTCCTAAAGATAAAATTTTTGTCATGGGAGACAATCGAGGAAATAGTTTAGATAGTAGAAATTTAGGTTTAATCGATTTAGAAAAAGTACAAGGAATAGCCCTTATAAGAATTTTCCCTGTATCTAAAATAGGAAGTATAGAATAACAATGACAAGAGTGGCAATTCACTCTTGTCATTGTTATATAAAGAACCAAGAACAAAGATGCAGATACATATAATAACATATGTAATTTTCCGTTGCACAGTCTACTCCCCTATTGATCCTTACTTATATTCTATCAATCCACTGATTTGTTATATCATTTGTATACCATAATTTTCTTCATTTTCCTGCAATGTATATACAATCTCTTCAAAAACTTCTACAAGATAAGGATCAAAATGAGTTCCTTTTCCATCTTTTATAATTTTCATTGCATCATCAATAGACATAGCCTTACGATAAGCTCTATTACTTGTTAGTGCATCAAATACATCTGCAACAGCTAATATTCTAGCTCCTAATGGAATATCTTCTCCCTTGATCTGATCTGGATACCCTTTTCCATCATATCTTTCATGATGATATTTAATGATATACTTAATATCATTAAACATGTGAGAATCATTTAATATTTTATAACCCATATCAGGATGTTTTTTAATAATATTATATTCTTCTTCTGTTAATTTTCCTGGTTTATTTAAAATCATATCAGGAATTGCTATTTTTCCTATATCATGCACTAATGCTGCATTTGATAATATATGTAAATCTCTATAGCCTATATGCTCTCCAATACGATAGGCATAAAAAGATACTCTTTCTGAATGACCTTTCGTATAAGCATCTTTTACTTCTAAAGAAGTTACTAAAGCTTTAATAGATTCTAAATAATTTTCCTCTTGTTTATCAATCATAGTTTTTATTTCTGTAGAAAGCATATTTACACTTTTAGAAAGTTCTCTTACTTCGTAAGACCCCTTCTCTTCTAGTCTTTGTTTATAATCTCCCTTTGCAATAGAATGGATTTTATTAATTACTTCATAAATTTTTTTCATTTCTTGATCCATCAAAATAGTAATAATCACACCTGCTATTAAAGAATATACAATAAAAGTCATCATAATTTCTTTAAATAATTTATACTTAAAATGATTCAAATCTGATAGATTATACACTACCTGAATCCAGGCTATTTCATCTTCATCTTGATTTTTTATAGGTTGATAAATTTCTATTTTATTTTTTTTATGTACAATAGGAAGTTTCAAATCATTTTGTTTTACAATATCTGTTTTCTTTGCATGGTCTCTTATAGCAAACACTTGTAAATTGTCTAAAAATAATTTATCTATTTTTTTTGCCAAAAGAAGAGTTCCATTTGATTTTGTTTGATCCTCCGTAGTAATTGGTGCTACTGCCACATCATATATCGTATCATCAAATATTACATATTCACGACTCATCTTATTTTCTTTTAATGATTTTTTATATACATTTGTATTTTCTAACTCAGATATAGAAATTTCATCTCCATAATACTCCATATAAGTATTACTTTTTTTAGATAAGTAAACTATGTCTATTCCAAAAAAATCAGTTTTATATAAATACTTGGTAATATTATTTTGTAGCCACTTTGAATCTTCTTTCTCTACGTGATTAAATGCATCATCCCACTGTGCATAATCATACATATAATTTTCTAATCTTTCAGAAGAATCTTTTAGGTAATTTTCTACAATCTTCAATCTAGATTCTCCGTATACATTAAAAAATTCTTCCTTAGCTTGTTCCATAATCACAGTAATTTGTATAGTAACTGTACTGATCACGATAGCTATTGCCCCCAAAATAAACAATTTTATTTTTGTTTTTGCTTTCATACATATCATCTCCCCCTTTTTATCCTATAAATACCCATTGTAATATTTTCCATAACTCCGATCTTAGTTTATTTTTATAATTATATTTTCTACAATTTTCGTCATTTTCCTCCATTTGGCTCAAAAAAAGCTGTTTCTATTTTTACGTGAATTATCCATTTATATGCAAAAGCTGAGGATCATCCTCAGCTCCTTAATAGTGTATAAGTAAGATTTATTTTTTTTTCATCATCACATGAATTGATTATTTGTATGGTGCCTTCTTTTTTAAGTTCCTTAAGCCAACCCTTTTCATCAAGAATATTCTTTAAATGAAGAGCTGTCCCTACCCCTCCATCAATAAGCTCAATATTATCTCCTAATATTTTTTTCATAGCATCCTTTAAAAATATGTAGTGGGTACATCCTAACACAATAGATGATACTTCTTTGATATTGATTCCTTCAAATGTTTCTAAAATAGCTCTTTGTGCTTCTTCTCCACTTGTAATTCCATTTTCTACAACTGTTACAAGCTTAGGAGCAGGAATCTTTACAATATTTGCCTCATCTTTATATCGATCCATAAGTTTTGCAAATTTTTCTTCCTTTAAAGTCACATCTGTAGCTAAAACAACAATTTTTCCTCTATTATACTTTTCTATAGCAGGTTTTAATGCAGGTTCTACTCCAATAATAGGAATATTATATCTTTCTCTAAACAAATCTACTGAAGCACTTGTAGCTGTATTGCATGCAATAACAATTGCCTTAACCCCTCTATCTATGAAATAATCTCCAATCTTTATACACAACTTTTGTAGTTGCTCTTTTGTTTTTGTCCCATAAGGTATGTTTTTAGAATCTCCATAATAAATATAATCTTCATAAGGCATAAGTTTTTTCATTTCTTTTAAGACACTAATTCCACCCATCCCTGAATCAAATATACCTATTGGCAAGTCCCTCAATGTATACTCCTCCTCATTTTATAATAAATTATTATACCACTTTTTTCCGTTATTATGTTTCTTATCTATAGTCTATTTTATATACATTATTTTTTACTATACTCCTAAAAATATCTTTATTTTTTATTATACAACTTTTCTTTTGAAGAACAAATACATCTAAACAATATATGATTGTATGATCTTATCATTTTATAGAAAAAAGTGAGCTTATACTCACTTTAAAAATGTAGGTTTATATAATCTTCTATTGTCTAATGACCAAATAGGTTCTGTAAATTTTCCTACTTCAATATTTTTTAAATGATCCTCCATATCGTACATTCTTGCATCAATCATATCAATATAATGAAGCAATTCTCCTTCCGGAATCATAGGCCTTTTAGGGCTTCCAAACTCTGGTTCATAATGATGTGATAACACCATATGTTGAAGAATCATGATAATTTCTTCATCTATTTCTAAAGTTTCCCCAACCTTTCCAATTTGATCAATACCCATATTGATATGTCCCAAAAGTTGCCCTTTGGTACTATATTCTGCAATTCCTAATGAATCTGCATTAAGTTCTTCAAGCTTTTTTATATCATGAAGTAAAATCCCTGCAAACAAAAGATCCTTATTTATATTTTCATATACTTCACTTAATTTTTCTCCTGTTCTTAACATCCTCAATACATGATACAATAACCCTGATCTTATGGCATGATGAAGCGATTTTGCTGCTGGATAATACATAAGCTTCTCTTTAGAATCTAAAATAATATAATCTACAATTTTTTTTATTCTTTCATCCTTTATTTTATTTACAAAGCTATATACTTCATCAAACATATCCTCAGCAGAAATAGGGGCAGATTGTACAAAGTCTTGAATTTTTTTGTTATCTTCTTCATTTGTTAAACGTATTTTAATTATTTTAATTTGAGGCTTTCCTTTCCACTCAGAAACACTTCCTCTTAATTTTATTAAACTTCCTGATTTAAATTCTTCTTCTTGACCCTCTTTGTAATCCCAAACTTTCCCATTTATTTCTCCCGTTTGATCTCCTAAAGTTAAATCCAAAAAAAATTTATTGTTAGAAGAAATTTTTTTTTCTATTTTTTTTACTATAAAAAAACTTTGAATATCATCTCCTGCTTTAAAATCTTGGATTTTTTTTTCTTCTATCATTTTTAATCCTCCCTAAAATATAATCTTTATACCCTAAGTATATCATCAAATAAATGAAAAAAAAGCAGGATTTACCTGCTTTTTTGTAAGTAATTATAAATTTCTATGGCTGCATCTGCTCTATATATTTCTTCTTTTGGATGAAAAGCTCCATTTTCTCCTTTTACAATACCTAATCCATATGCAATACAAATATGTCCAATTAAATTAGGATCAGCACTTTTCTCATCTGTAAAAGGATATTTGTAAATTCCTTTTATATTTCCTATATCATCATATTTTAAAGCTCTTATAATAAATTTTACACTTTGTTCTTTTGTTAATATTTCATCTGGTTTCTTTTCTTCTTCTTTTATAATATTTTGTCTTATCAATTCTTCATACATTTGATTTTTATCATCATATTCTCCATATGGATTTAATGCTTGTGATAGAAGGTATAAAAAGTCTTTTTGATTTATTTTATCATCTGGTCTAAAATCTTGTCCTTTAAAACCTATATTATATTCTCTTAAAGCTTCAATCTCCTTTTGTGCTTTATGGCCATCAATATCTTTGTATAAAATTTTCTTTTTCTCCTGATAAAGATCTCCATTGTATTGTAGTATTTTTCCTGTATGTGCATCAAATATAGCTGGTTTCTTTTCATCTATTCCATATACCAATTTTACTTCCTCATTTTTTTGAGAATTTATCCTACTTACTTTGTATAAAAGATTAAAGCCTATATCATCAAAAAGTTTATTATATAGCTCATCTATAGATACTAATTTGCTAGGAGCTGGAAATGAAATATCAAACCATTTTATATCAAAGCTTTGTATTTTTCCAGTTTTAGCGTTAAATCTTACATGAATAGCATTGTCTTCAAAGGGTACTCCATGAATTTTTCTTACATAAGTAAAATAATAATAAGATAACTTTTCATTTTGTGCTATTATTTCATCTTCTGTATTTTCTTTATAAATAGTTTGAGCATACTTTTCCCCTACGAAATTTTTTAAAAATTCTTCCACTTCTTTTTTAGCATAATCTTGATCATAGATAGGTTCTTCTTTTTCTTCATCATTTCCAATATAAAAATTTTTGATTTTTCCACTAAAAGCATCTATTCCTACACTTACATATTGATGATTCTTATCTTCTTTATTAGCAAAAGATAAATTCCACGTAAAGGAATCTTTCATGGGCCAATTTTTATGAATATTTCCATAAGATAATTCCATATCTTTTGTAATTCCTAATAATTCTTCATTTCTTGCAATTTGTTCTGCATCTTTTTTAGATATTAATTTTTCAGCTTCTTTTACAGCTCTTAATTCTTCTGGATTTAAAGAAATTTCATTTCTACTTATCCCTCCTCCTCCACTCTCACTTTCATCCATTGCTGACTTATTCTTATAAAGGATAGGTCTTGTAATTTTTATTCTTTTTCCTGTAAAAGCATCAATAAAGTAGTCTCTTCCATATTTTGTAGTATATACAAGATACGGCTTTACTTTTTCATCTTCATATCTATATTTATAAATTAACTCTAATCCTAATTCTTTTTTAAAAGCTTTTTTTGCTTCTTCTTTAGATAAAATTTTTTCAGGCTTTGGAAATGAAATATCATAACTCCAATTTCTATAAAAGCTTTCTACCTCTCCTGTATAACTATTTACTCCTATAGACACACTATCTTTATAAAAAGGAAGATCATAGACTTTTCTTATATAGTCATAATGATATGTACCTTGTATTCCGGATATTGTATTTTCCTCATATATTAATTGTGTTAAAAGATCTCCATCTACTTTTTTAATAAAATTCTCTGCAATTTTTTTCCCTTGATTTTTATTATACACTGGAAGTTTATTTTTAAAATCTCGTGGCTTATATTTATAATAAGATGTAATATTTTCTTTTTCATCTACAGAAACTTCTATTCGTCCTTCCTTTTCATCTTTACTATACCACTTCATATTCCATTTACTTCCATCCTCAAAAGAAGAAATATCATACTCAAATTCTGTAAATGTTTGAGGAATATCAAAAATTTTCTTTGTCTTTTGGATGGCTTTTTCTAATTTTACATCTTCTTGTGCAAAGGATTGTATAGGCTGTAAGCTACTAAATAATAAAGAACATATCATGAAAAAAAATATAATTTTTTTCATATTCTCACCCCTTTTTTCATTTTAATTGTTTAGACGAAAATACTTAATAAAAGTTTCATATATTTAAATATTTTTCCATGTTTATTTTTAATAAACCATATCTATAACAAAAGCATTATCCAATGGATAATGCTTTAGTGTATAGGATGTATATCATTTGCTGTATAAGAAGGATCTATATATGAATTCTTTAAGTAAGAATTCTCTGTATACGCTTTTCCCCATTGATTTATAAATACATGTTCTCTTACATCTTTTTTATCCTCATGTTCTGATTTTTCTTCTACTTCTCCTATAGGTGTCATGGCAATGACTCTAAATTCATGAGGAATAGAAAGAATGTTTCTAACTTGATCTTCATTTACTGCAGCAATCCAACAAGTTCCATAACCTTCATTCGTAGCCGCTAAGACAAAGTGTTCCATAGCAATAGCACCATCTACTAAGTAATATTCTTTGTCTGTAATGACTCCAGAATTTAGTGGTTCTCCTACCACTACTGCTACCATAGGAGCTTCTTCAATAGATTTTGAAGCTTCTGGTGTTTCATTCATAATAGCTTTTGATAGTTCTCTTTTTTCTCTTTCATCTTCTACTAAAATAAATTTGTAAGATGTATGGTTCTTCCATGAAGGTGACTGCATAGCTGCATTAATCATTCTAGATAATCGATCTTTTTCAATGGGTGATTTCTTAAAAGATTTGATACTTTTTCTATTTTGTATCACTTCATAAAATTGCATATAATCACGCTCCTTCTCAATTATTATGTACCAAGAAAGAGTAATTCATGTATTCCTTTATTTAAGAATTTCATAGCTATTTACAAAAACAGGAAGCTTTAAATTTTCTAAAACCCTTTCTAATAATATTCCTTCTCTTTGAGGATAATCAAATCCATAGCTTGCTCGAATAGCTGATACAATAAATTGTACACTTCTGTCCATTGCAACAGGTAAACTATCTCCTTGCAAGAGACTTCCTACTAATACACTTGTAAAAGTATCTCCTGTTCCAGGAAAATGAGCAGGAATATATAAACAACTTACCTTCCAAAATTTTTTTCCTTCTCGATCATAAGCAATTACACTAGTATTTTTGCATTCTTTTTCTGGTACACTTGTAATAATTACTATTTTAGGACCCATATCAGATAACTTTACAAGCCAATTTTTGATTATTTCTTCAGAGATTTCTGTTTCGTAAGATTCATCTAATAAATAAGCCGCTTCTGTAAAATTAGGAGTAATAATATCTGCTTTTCCAATAAGTTTTTTCATCTTCTCTACCATTTCTTCATTCATAGTGCTATATAGTGTTCCATTATCTCCCATTACTGGATCTATTACTTTTAGATTTTCTTGATTCCCAAATAAATCAATAAATTTAGAAACAATATCAATTTGTTTAGGTGAACCTAAAAAACCACTATATATACAATCAAAATCAATATCTATGCTTTTCCAATGATCAATATAACTTTGCATGGTATCTGTCAAATCTATAAAACTATATCCTTCAAAACCTCCAGTATGAGTAGATAAAACAGCAGTAGGAACAGGACATACTTGTACTTTCATAGTAGATAAAATAGGGATGATCACAGACAAAGAAGATCTTCCAAATCCTGAAAGGTCATGAATTGCAGCTACTCTTTTTACGGGTTTATCCATAAATTTTTCTCCTCTCTAATTTATTCACATCTATATGTATTATATCCTTTATAGTTTACGATAAATATCTTCTGATCATCTTTAAATTTTTCAAATATTTCTTTTGTATTTTTGCAATTTCTTGATCCTAAAAAACTTTCAATTTCATATTGATTCATAGGATGTCTTTTAATAATACTTAAAACAGCTTCATAATCATCCTCTTCTTCACTAAAAAATCCTTTTGTTGCTAACATATCAATAGAAACTCCTCCCAAGACATCTACTGCTCTTTTGATGGCTTCTTCAGTAGCCATCTCTACCCAACCTTCTGCTGGTGGTCTTACTGGGGTATTGATATAGAGCCTATCATAATCAATTGGTGTTAAAATTTCTTTTAGTTTTAATAAAGATTCTTTATCATCATTCATATCTTTTATAATCATAGTTTCTATCCACAATTGACCTTTATATACCTTTGAAAAATCAATTAGCCCGTTATAAATTTCATCAAATTTTATTTTTTTATAAGGCCGATCTATTTTTCTAAAGCTTTCTTCATCATATGCATCTAAAGAAGGAAGTACAATATCTGCATCTAAAAGACTATTTCTTACCTCTTCTTCATGAAGAGAAGATCCATTCGTAATAACTGCTACAGGTTTTTGAGTTAATTGCTTGAGTCCTAAAATAAGCTCTTTTATATTTTTATATAAAGTAGGCTCTCCTTCTCCTACTATTGTCACCACATCAAAATTTATATTTTCTTTTAGATACTCTTTGAACTCTTTTAAAATTATATTTGTTTCGAAAAATATCTCTTTTGTATTGCTCATTTTAGTAGTTCTTCCAAGCTGACAATATACACAAGAATAATTACAGTATTTTGGAGGAATAGGACTAACTCCTATAGATAACCCCATTCTTCTTGAGGGAATAGGTCCAAATAAATGATTATATTTTTTCAATGTAAGGTCCCCTTTCCTATGACTTGCATTCTTATTTTATCATATTTCTTTTTATATTGTATCACAATAGCCATACATTTTATATTGTATCTATACAAAAATTGTCAAAAAAAAAGCTCCCTTATGCAGAAGCTTTTTCATTTTTCCCTTTCTTCATGAACAATCCAAAGAAAATAATTGCTACTACGATACCTATCATATTAGAAACTTGTGCTACCATTTTAAATCCCTCTGGCGCTTGTAATATATAACTAGTCGTCACAGCAGTCATAAATACAGCAGGAATTGTACAAATCCAATGATTTCTTCCTTTTTTTACAAGATATGTTGAAGAAGCCCACAACATAATCATAGCTAAAGTTTGATTAGACCAAGCAAAATATCTCCATACAATACCAAAATCTATTCTTGTGAGTAAAACTCCTATTGCAAATAGCGGAATAGCTATATAAAATCTATTACTCTTTTTATCTTGCCTTAAATTTAGAGCATCTGCAATAACTAATCTAGCGCTTCTAAAAGCTGTATCTCCTGATGTGATAGGACAGGCTACTACTCCAAGTACAGCTAAAATTCCTCCTACAGTGCCTAAAAGAGTTCTAGAAATTTCATTTACAACTACACCTGGTCCTCCATCTCCTAAAATTTGAGCCAAGCCTTCTGTTCCTCCAAAGAATGCCATAGATGCAGCAGCCCAAATGAGTGCAATAATTCCTTCTGAAATCATAGCTCCATAAAACACTTTTCTTCCTTCACTTTCTTTTTTTACACACCTTGCCATAAGGGGTGACTGGGTTGCATGAAATCCTGATATAGCACCACAAGCAATAGTAATAAATAAAAATGGAAAAATAGGAGTTCCTTTTGGATGAAGATTTGTAAATGTCAGTTCTGGTATATGATATCCTTTTATAACAATCCCTGCTCCTATTCCTACTGCCATAATCAATAAAGATGCTCCAAAAATAGGATAGATTTTTCCAATTAGTTTGTCTACTGGAAGGACTGTTGCCAAAAGATAATAAATGATAATAATGCCTATTAATAAATCCATATCGAGTCCTGTAAGATTCTTAAGCAGTCCTGCAGGACCCATAACAAATACAACTCCTACTAATACTAGTAATACTACGCTAAAAATTCTCATAACAAATTTTGCAACATCTCCAAGATAAATACCTACAATCTCTGATACACTTGTTCCTTTATGGCGAAGAGAGAGCATTCCTGAAAAATAATCATGCACAGCCCCTGCAAAAATACTTCCAAACACAATCCATAAAAATGCAGCAGGTCCCCATAATGCTCCAGCAATGGCTCCAAAAATAGGTCCTAATCCTGCAATATTTAGAAATTGAATTAAAAATATTCTTGGCCAACTCATAGGAATATAATCTACTCCATCTTGCATAGAAATTGCTGGTGTTTCGTTTTGATCATTTACTTTAAAAACTCTTTCAACAACATTTCCATAAATAAAATATCCTGCAATTAATAAAATAATAGAAATAAAAAACGTAATCATAGTTTCCCCTCCTTTAAATAAAAATATTTGTTTCTACTTCTTTATATTTCATTATAAATTCAACCCTCTAAAATCATATCTCTTTTGCAATGAAGTGATCTAAAAATGACATGAAATGCAAAAAAATAAACACGAAATTTTATTCGTGTCATATGCCCATCTTTTCTTTAAATATTTTTATATTATTTCTGCTTACAGGAATTTCACAATCTAAATCTTTCATTTTTACATTGTATGTATGGTGAAACCAAGGGATAATTTCTTGTATTTTATCCAGATTAATAATATAAGAACGATGACTTCTAAAAAAATGATCTTTAGAAAGCTTATCAAAAAACTGTGAAATATTAATTTTTGCAATATATTTTTCCTCTTTTGTATATACAAAAGTTTCTCTTTCATGAGCTTCACAATAATATATATCTGTACAATCAAGAACAATCATTTTTTCATTTTTACATACAATAACTTTATGATATAAACAATTTTCTTTAAAATTTCCTTCTTTATGTTCTTGTAGTTTCTTAAGAGTTTGAATTATCCTTTCATTGGAATAAGGCTTTAAAATATAATCAAAAGCATAAATTTCAAAAGCCTCTATGGCATATTCTTTATATGCAGTAATAAATACGATCTTAGGATTTTTCTCAAATCTATGAATAATCTTACTAAAAGTCATACCATCTAACTTAGGCATATTAATATCTGCAAATACTACATCTATCTCATTTTTTTGCAAAAATTTCAAGGCACTAAGTCCATCTTCAAATTCTTCTATAATTTGAATACTACTATAATTTTTAATAAAATATTTTAACTCCTCCCTTGAAGGATATTCATCTTCTATGATAATACACCTCAAAGTTCTTCCCCCTTTCTATTGATCTCAAAAGATACTCTCGTTCCCTTTTTTAAACGTTTAAACTTAAGTCCTGCTCCATAAATGAGTTTCAATCGATTATGTACATTAAGAAGGCCTATTTTTCCATTCTCCATCTTTCCTTTATAAATACATTGTATAATTTCATCAGAAATTCCTACTCCATCATCTTCTATAATGATTTTTACTTTTTCATTTTGGTTCTTTATGCAAATGATTACAGATCCCTGCTCTCCTTTTTTTAATATTCCATGTCGAATAGCATTTTCAACTAATGGTTGTATAGTAAGACTTGGGATCTTTACATCTAAAATATCTTCTATCTTATATATGATATTTAATTTATCTTTATATCTAGCTTGCTCAATTTTTATATATGCTCTAACTTGATCTAGTTCTTTATGTAAACTGACTAATTGATCTCCTTTTTCCAAATTATATCTTAAATAAGTAGATAAATGAATCATAAGCTCTCTTGCTTCATCTGGGTTGATTCTTATAAAAGATACAATTGTATTTAAAGCATTAAATAAAAAATGAGGATTGATTTGAGCTTGTAATGCTTTGATTTCCGATTTTGTTGCTATATCTTTTAGCTTTTGCAATTTACTAATTTCAATTTGAGTAGATATAAGTTGAGATAACCCTTCTGCTAGGCTAATATCTCTAAAAGTAATAGCATGTTCCCTTTCATAATATAATTTAAGAGTTCCTATTACGTTTTCATTCTCTTTTAATGGAACAATAATTCCAGACCTAAGTGGACAATTTCTATCCACACAATTAATATCTGTAGCTTTATTTAATACTTCGATTTGATCCTTATGAATTACTCTTTGAGTAGCTTGTGTCAAAATAGATTTTCCAGGAATATGATGATCTTCTCCACTGCCTACATGAGCCAAGATATGTTTTTCATCTGTAATCGATACAGCATCTACATCTACAGACTCTTTTATAATTTTGCAGACTTTCTCAAGATTTGATTTATTAATATCTCTAAAATAAGGAAGAGTTTTATTAGCAATCTCTAAAGCATTCTTTGCCTGCTTTGCTATAATCTCCTCCTTTGCTTCAAAAATATTTTGTGTAATCATAATGATAATACTAATTCCTACTCCATTGATTAAAACCATTGGCAGATAAATTTGTTTTACAATGATTAATGCAAGATCAAATGGTTTTGAAAATAGAAGAATAAAAAACATACTAAGATTTTCTACTAAAACTCCACCTATAAATCCATACATACACCTATTCTTCATATTAGATTTTTTATAAATTATTCCTGATAAATATCCCCCTATCAACGTAGCTAAAGCACATGGTAGTGTAGTAATCCCTCCTGTATCAATATATATTCTATGAATCGCTGCTAATCCTGCTCCCATTAAACCTACAAAAGGTCCACACAAAATACCTCCTACCATTACTCCTATGTTTCTTGTATTAGCAATTGCACCTGCTACGTCAATTCCTACATATGTACCTAAAATTCCTGTCCCTCCAAATACAAAACCCAATAAAATCTTTTCTATTTTATTGATCTTATCTTTTTGGATCATCTGTCTAAATGTATGCAATTTAGATATAAAAAAAGAAATAACAATTACATAACCCAGATTATTCATCATATGTCTAAATAATTCTGCCAAAATCATCATCTCCAAAAAAATAAGCCAAAATGGCCTATTTAAACTTCTCTTTTATTTTAGTATTTATCTTATTTTTTGTAAAGTTTAGAAATTTTATTTTCTAACTTGATCCTTGGTCTTTAAAAAGCTTGGTCTTTTTTTAGAAAGGGTAATCTCGCTTAAAAGATAATGCTTTATATCTTTTATCTTCAATGGAGCCAATCCTGAAAGATATGGAATTCCTAAAGTTGTCAAACTACTAAGATGAATCACAATTAATGTAAATCCCATCACCAATCCAAATAAACCTAATATACCTGTTAAAAAAATAATCATAAATTTTAAAATTCTAATAGGACTCATAATTGTATAATCTGGCGCTACAAAAGAACACAACATAGAAAGAGATACAATAATTACAATCAAAGGACTTATAACTCCTGCTGCAACAGCAGCTTGTCCAATTACAATAGCTCCTACAATTCCAATAGCTGGTCCTACTTGTTTTGGAAGTCTTATACTTGCTTCTCTTAATATTTCTGCTATAAGTTCCATTAATATAGCTTCTACTATAGAATTGAAAGGAACTGCTATTCTTGATGTAGCTAATGCTAATATAAACTGAGGCGGTAAAATATCTGTATGAAAGCTTACTATAGCTACATATAAAGAAGATAATAATAAAGATGCAAAGAGAGAAAATACTCTTAAAAATTTAGAAAAAATCCCTAAATATAAATTATCATAATGATCTTCTCCTGCATCTAAAAATTCAATAAATATTTTAGGAACTACTAAAGCTATATTACTTCCTTCTATAAAAATACCAATCTTTCCTTCTAAAATATTGGCACATACTGTATCTGATCTTTCAGCAATTCCTGTTTGAGGAAACATATCAAATGTATTATTTAATAAAATCTTTTGTATATATCCTGATTCTAATATTCCATCAATTTTTACTTTTGATAATTTCTCTTTTACTTCTTGTACATATTCTGTATTTACTATATCTTCTATATATACCATAACTACATCTGTCTTTGTTCTTGTCCCTATACAATATGAATCCATTTTTAATGATTTATCTTTTATTCTATATCGAATCAAAGATAAATTTGTCTCTAAGCTTTCTGTAAAAGCATCTTTAGGAGCTCTTAGTGTAGTTTCTAGTTCTGGAGGGCTAACTGCTCTTTTTTGTGTCTTTTTTGTATTTGCAACAATATAATCTTTAGAATAAGAACAAAAGATAATAGAATTTCCTTTTAAAATATACTCTTCTAATTTCTCTATATTTTCATCTGAAAATGCATCGTCTATATAAATAATAGAATGAAGAAGTTTTTCTATATCTATTTTTTCACTTTTTTTATTTAATATAGGTTTTATAATGTATTCAGAAATCATTTTTCTATCTGTTAATAAAGGAATATATGCTAAAAAGATATCCCCATAATCCATAGAAATCTTTTTTATAAGGACTTTATCATCTATTTTTTGTAGCTTTTCTATCCATAGTTTTTTTTGATTCATCTTATTCATTCCTCTGTGACTTTTTCTTTAACATTTTGATTTACTAAATTTGTATTAATTATTTTAGTATTTACACGAATGACTACTTTCGAATTGGGAAAAATTTCTCTCCATTTCATCTTTTCATATTCTTGTATGTGTTGTGCTCTAAAATATTCAGCAAATCCAAAAATATCACATTTGTATTCTTTCTGTGCTTTTTGAATGATCTGTTGTATTTTTTGTTTTTGTTTTTTAGAAATTTCTTTTTCTAACTTTTCTATATTTTTTTTATGTAGATGCTCTCTATAATATTGATAGGAAAGCTGCGCATCTAAATCAAGATCAATATAAATAACAGGTATGTTTTTTTCATAGTCTATTTTTATCTTTCTTTTTTTTATAGATATCAAAAAAGAATATTTGTTATTTTTGTTTTCTATTTCCTCTATCCCTTCAAATGAAGATAGGTTTTTCACCAACAAATACAACATTCCTTGTGTGTTTTTCTCATCTATGATATCTATTAATTTAGAATCCTTCATTACTGCAAGTCCTAAATAAGATATATTATCTTTTTTCATTCCTATATAAGGCATAACATATCCTGCTTGTTGTAATTCTATATCAGATAAGAGATCTCCAACAGTAGAATATATACTCCTTCCTTTATTCTCTAAATAACCTATAATATTTTCTATCAAAAATCCTACTGCTATATCTTTTTGGGTATCTGTATTTAAAAGAATTGAAGGCTTTTCTTTACTTACTACTGCTAATACTGTCTTTCTATAATCAGTAGTTCTATCTACTCTATTTAAATAAGATCCTATTCCTTCTTTCGCATAATCTTGTCCAAAAACAACAACTCTTGCCGCTCCTAAGAACAGTGGAAATGGATTGCTTGAATCATAATTTTTTCTCGCTTCTCCAAAGGTTTTTCCCAAAGATTCCATATTGTATACATTAGCTACTTGTGCTTTTTCACCTTTCTCTTTAGAAGAAGCAAACTGTGCTACTTCTCCTGAAAATTCAATCATATTCTTTACTTTATCTACTCCTATAGAAACTACCACACACTTTTGATCAATATCTCTATAATCCCAACATCCAACTAAAGCTATGCTGCATATTATTAAAATCAAAATTTCATATGCTTTTTTTAACATTTTTTTTCACCTTTTCAATAATAAACAATATTGTAGGAAAAACAACAACAGTCAAAACTCCCATTTTACTCACTATATCTAATATTTCTTCTGTTTGCATAAAAGTCATTGGAAGTAAAGATATAAAAAATCCTATAATGCTTACAAAAACAGCTATCTTGGAAAAAGATATGTTTTTAAATTTTTTGCTGATCAAATGTACAGTTGCATATACCTCAATCAACACACTACAAAATATAGACATAATCCATACAATAATAAAAATCCCATCTAATCTTCTAATAAATTGAAGCTCTTTAATATCTATTCTTCTCAATGTAGCCAATAATGCATCATGATAATATATAATATTTTCAGATCCCATGACAGCTATACAAGCTTCCACATCTAAAATATAAAAAAAACCTATAAATAAAATCATCCCCAAAACATATTTATATACATGAATATTATCTTTCTTTTGTATGGGTAAAATTGTTAAAATTTCTATTCCTAAAAAAGAAAAAACAATAGATTTTGAGTTATAAATATATTTAGGCAACTGTTGTACTTCAAAAAAAGGAAGTAGATGAATCCATTCTCCTTCTAAAAATATAGCAAAAAATAGAAAAATTGAACCTGTAATAATCATCATCCCATAAATTTCACAAATTCTTCCTATCGTAAATATTTTATGTATGACTGCATAATAAACCACTATTAACAAAGTCAAAGAAATTACCCATATAGGAGTATTAGTAAGTATAGTTAACTTAATAGTTTCACAAGTAATTCTAGTCATCATACAAAATGATATAAAAAAATATATAATATAAAAAATTACTATAATATATGAAAAAAATGAATTCATTAATACTTTGCTATATTCATCAATTGTTTGATTAGGATAACTCAAACTAAGACTTAAAATAATATAAGTAAAAAACATTGTAAAGACTGTGGCAAAAACTAAAGAAACCCATCCTTGTGTTCCTCCGCTCTCTGCTACTTTTTGTGGTAAATTAATAAGTCCATAACCTACTACGAGTCCAAAAACAATAAAAGAAATTTGTCTATGAGTTAATGTTTGTTTCAATTTAGCACCTCCATTTTTATTTTTTCCATTATATTATTTTTGTATACAAAAAAAGCCCATAAGGGCTTAATTTAGAATATATACAATTACATTAGTAGCTGTTCCAAAATCTTTTACTGCTTGAATCTGATCGTCTCCCCCATCTCCTAAGTAGATATCAATTACATTTCCTTTAATGCCACCACCCGTATCTGCTGCAAGATAAATACCATTGTATTTGGATCTCCAATCATTTTCATCAAATAATATAAGTACCTTACTTCCAAGAGGAATCTGTTTTGAATCTACCGCAACTACCATTGCTTCTCCCCATTGCTTTCCATTTAAGTTAATACCTGTTTTGGTATAACCTCTATATTTTGATCCTACACTTTTTCCACAAGATCGTATAGACAAATCATAACCTATCACTTTATAATCATTTCCTAAATATTTGGCATCCTCTATAATTTGTTCTCTTGTTGTAGTTATATTTTCTTGTTCTTCTTTTATATTTATTTCTTTCTTTGCAAAGCTTTCAGGAAAAAATTCTTCATGAATCAACCCTACATTTTTTGCAAGAACCCATCCTTTTTTGCCTTTGTATTCAATTTCAAAATAGTCTTCTTTTAAATCAAGAATATTAAATTTTTCATTTTTATCAATTTTATCTATACTTTTCATATTTGAAGAAGGATTAGATAAAATTGGGCTATCTGTTGAAATTTTTCCTTTTTTATTATGAGGAATAATTTGTATATCCTCATCTACTGCCCATCCTAAAACTTCATCTCCCATACAAATCTCAATCCATCCATCCTTTTTTTTCACTATTGCAATCTTTGTAGCAAAACCTAATCTTCCTAAAATATCCGCTTCAATATTAGCTTCTTTATATATATTTATAGATTCTGTATTTACAACAGCATTTTGTATGAATGGCTTTTCTGCTTTTCCTAAAAGAACACATTCACTATGAACCCAGCCAAAAGTGCCTCTTTTCGTAGAAACTTTATACCATCTTCCATGATTGTTCTCTATATATACTTCATCTTCTAATGAAAGTCTTTCTATCACTTGAGAATTTATCTTAGGTTCTTTCAAAAGAATTGTTCCATTTTCGATAACCGTTCCTTTTGACAGACTGTGTGCATAAGTTATAGATCCAAATAATATACACACTAAAACGACAATCACTAATTTTATTATTCTTATCAAAATACAATCACTCCCTTTTTTGTTTAATTTTATCCGTATTTTACTGATAAATTGGATTTCCTTTATTTTTTTACTCTATACTCCTTGATTTGTATTTTTTTCTTTTATTTCTTTATGCAATCTAATAGCTAATATACTTGTAAGTATAAGTGTTAAAAAATCTGCAACAGTTTGACTCCAAATCACTCCATTCAATTGAAACAATTTAGATAAAATAAAAATTGCAGGAAGTAAAAAGATTCCCTGTCTGGCTATAGATAAAGTTAATGCTTCTTTTCCTTTTCCTAGTGCTTGAAATAACACAGCATAAACTTGTTGAAATCCAAACAAAGGAAATAACATACTCATCACTCTTAAAGTCTTTTCTCCGATCATGACTACATCCATATCTTTACTAAATACTAGTATAATTTCTTTTGCAAAAACATTAAATATTATAGTAATAATAATGCAAAATATACTGGTCCATTTTAAAGATACTTTAATAGATTCTTTGACTCTTTCATATTTTTTAGCTCCATAATTATAACCTACTACAGGCTGAAATCCTTGATTGTATCCAAATATTACAAACATTCCTAATGAAAATACTCTTAAAGATATTCCCATAGCTGCAACAGCTGCATCTCCATATGCTTTTGCTGCTAGATTAATAAACCCTAGAGAAAAGCTTCCTAAAGCTTGTCTAGCAAAAGTAGATACTCCTATTTTCATAATTTCATTATAAATCTTTATACAAGGAGAAAAATATTTTATAGAGATATGAATATAGCTTTTTTTAAGTATATAATATCTCATCAAAAATATAAAAGATATACTTTGAGCCACAACAGTAGCTACTGCAGCTCCTTTAATTCCCATATCAAATGCAAACATAAAAATAGGATCTAATATAATATTTATAACTGCTCCTATACTAATAGCCATCATACTATATTTTGCATTTCCTTCTGCTCGAATCGTATTATTAAGTGTCATATTCATGATTGTAAAAGTAGATCCAAACATAATAATCTTTGAATACTCCTTGGCAAAAACCATAATTGTATCTGTAGCCCCAAACATTTTTAATATAGGAATAATAAACTTAACTCCAAATATAGTAAAAAATATACTAAAAATCAAACTCGTAAAAAAGGTAGTAGATGCTGTTTGATCTGCTAATTTTTTATTCTTTTCTCCTAAAAGCCTAGATATATAAGATCCTGCTCCTATTCCAAACATCAATCCTATGGCTCCTATCATAATAAACATAGGAAAAGCTACACTAACAGCAGCAATAGCACTCGTATTTTTTAACATTCCTACAAAAGCAGTATCTACTACATTATAAATAGCATTTACAAGCATACCTATAATTGCTGGTATAGACAATTTTAATAATACACTAGAAATTTTCTCTTCTCCCATCATTTTTTCTCTTTCTGTCATATCTAACTCTCCTTTAGTCTCTTAATGTAGCTGTAATCCAATTTTTAATAAACTCAACATTTGTGCTCTTTTCCTTTGGATATTCTTTAATCATAGTAGAAATCATAACAGCCGTACTTATTCCTATTCTTTTTTTTATTTCTTCTGGTAATACACTATTCCTTTTCAATTCTAAAACTGTAAGAATTTTCATCATCTTTTCAAAAAATTTTTCCTTTATCTTTAAAACAAGTTGTAAATCCTCTCCTTCAAAAGCATTTTCTTTATTTAAAACTCCTCCCAATCCTTTTCTTTTAGATATTTCATCATATAAAATACAAATAAATTTTTCTAATTTTTCATCTATATCCATATTCTCTTGTAAAATATCATCTAATTTTTCAAATGTTATTTGCCAACTTCTTTCTAAGACACCCATAAATAGTTTTTGTTTATTAGAATAATAATTATATAATGTCCCTACTGCAATCCCTGCATTTTGGGCAATCATTTTCATATCCACTTGTCTATATCCATAGCTTCCAAACAACTCCATAGCCCCATTAAATATATTTTCCTCTATATCTTTTATAATTTTAGGCATTTTTTCACCCCTTTTATGAATTCAGATTCATATTATAATGAATTACTATTCATTATAATAAAGAAAATACTCTTCGTCAAATTTATTTTTGACTTTTCGTAAAACATATAATAAGATTTTGGATTTTGTTAAAGACTATTATTACTACAATCTTATTGGAGGAATTTATATTGTCTAAAGAAATTTTATCGGATCAGCAAAAATTTTGTATGATAACCATATTTATAATCGGTTCATCTTCTATATTTGTAATGGGCTTAGAAGCGGGTAAAGATTTATGGATATCTATTGTATTGGCTTTTTTTATGTCAATTCCTGTAATTTTATTATATGGAAACCTGCATGCTTCATTTCCTGGTCAGAATCTCTTTGATATGTGTGAAATTTGTTTGGGAAAATGGATAGGCAAATTTATTATTCTTTTATTTACTTGGTATACACTTGATGTAACTGCATTAAATATTAGAAATTATGGACAATTTATTCATGTTGTAGCTTTAGATTCTACCCCTATGCCCATTTCTATGGGTATATTTATTTTTTTAAGTATCTTTGCGCTCAAATCGGGAATAGAAGTTTTAGGAAGATGGGCTTCCTTTTTTTTACCCATTCCTATTTTTATTACAATTCTTATAATATTTTTACTTATTCCTGATATGGATCTTCATCATATTTATCCTATATTACAAACTCCTTTTTCTTCTATATTAAAGGGAGCATTTGAATTATTTTCATTTCCTTTTGCTTATATCGTAGTATTTCCTATGGTTTTTTCTCATTTTAACAATCAACCTTCTCATAAAATATATTTAAAGAGTTTATTAATAGGAGGACTCGTAATATTAGCAACTTCTTTAACTGGTCTTTTAGTCATAGGAATAAAAGATGCTTCTATCTCTTATTTCCCTAATTATCAAGCCATTACACGAGTCACTGTAGGAGACTCTCTACAAAGACTTGAAATTTTAGGTAGCATTAATTTCATGTTAGGAGGTTTTATAGAAATATCTATATACCTTCTTGCAACATGTATTGGAATGTCAAAACTTTTCAATTTCCAAGATTATAGATTTCTTGTTTTACCCTTAGGTCTTATAGCACTGAATTTGGCTTCTTTAGAATTTGATAGTATTATGGAATATTATGAATGGTCTTTTGAAGTATGGCCTTTTTATTCTTTTGTTTTTCAAGTAATCCTACCTAGCTTACTTCTTATTGCTGCAAAATTTTATCAAAGAAAAACCTTCTAGTTTACTAGAAGGTTTTTCTTTGATAAATTATGATAAATAAAGCATTTTTATTGAATTTTTTCATCTTATTTTGATAATACATGAATTGTATAGTCTCTTGTTTGATAAATTGTATCTTTATTCCAATCTTGATACAATCTAAAATGTATTTTTGTCTTTCCTTCTTTTAATCCTTTAACTACCCAGGTATGGATTCCTCCTGCCCCTTTTCTTCCTTCTTGGTTTTCCTTTTCCTTGTATTCACTAGTAATGATTTTTATCATATTTTCATTGTCTATATCTACATGCCATGTAGCACCTGTTGTAATATTTTCTTCTAACTGTATTTGAAATTCTTCTCCTACTTTTATCTCTTTTGTTGAAGAAAGATCTAAACCCTTTTTAATCATAGTTGCAGCCTCCGCTCTTGTTGCATATCCTTTTGGCTTTAATATATTTCCTGGATATCCTTTTATTAAATCTGTCTGTACTGCTACTTTTAAAGGTTCTATTGCCCATGAAGATATATCTTTACTGTCTATAAAATCTAAAGTGCTTTTACCTTGCGAAAGCTTCATGGCTTTTGCAAGCATTGCAACCATTTGCTCTCTAGTAATGTACTCATCTGGTCTAAAATTTCCATCTTCATATCCAGATGCAATCTCATTCCTTTGAGCAATAGAAATAACATCCTTTGCCCAATGATCTTTAGTATCTAAAAATATTTTTCCACTTCCTTTTAATTGCAATACTTTTACTAAAATACTTGTAAACTCTGCTCTTGTAATTGGATCCTCTGGCTTAAATGTATGATCTGAATAACCAGTAATTCCATATTTTTGTATCAATTCTTTGACATTTTCTTCTGCCCAATGTCCGTCAATATCTTTTATATGTATTGGAATAGAAGTATTTTCTGTTTTTTCAATAGCAATTACTGCAAATTTTGTAAAGTGATTGATTTCTCCACTTACTTTTTTATTTTTTTCATCTATATGAATATCATCTAGTTTAATCCATTCTTTTGTTTCTTCATTCAACCAAAAGATGCCTAAATCATATTTTTCTAAATCTACTTTTGATAGATTATAATCTATAGTGATATGAACAGGTTTTTTAAATAACCCTTCTTTATTTTTTTTGATTTCTACTACATTGCTCATAAACTTCATTTCTTTAGATAAAGGTAGTTTGGATATATCTGATATTTTTTCTATTGTAATATCTATTTCTCCATCAAAAGCATTCTTTGGTATAGTTACAGTAGCACCATTTTTTTCAAGACTACCTCCCAAAGATCCTTGAATAGATTTTTTATTTGTTACAGAACTACTTCCTCCACCTCTAGATCCTCCCTTTGATATAGATGGTTCTGAAGCTTTCACAGTTAAGGGAAAACTACTCGTCACATCTGCATACATATTTCCTTTCATTCTAATTAAAGCAATCAAATATGTATTCTGATCTTCTAATCCTTGATGAACCACCCCATCATTTGTAATACTATTTTCATTCCTTGAAGTCCATTCAATCAAAACATCTTTATATTCATCCCCTAAAAAGCTTCCGTCTTTTATAAGTCTTAGGTTGCTTCTAATATCATATAGGCTATTATTTTCTCCTTTGATTTGATCAAATGTTAATGCATCTCTTACCTTATGGGTATAAAAAATCTCCTTATAATTATTTAATTTTACATCAAATGATTTTTCAACTGATTTTTCTCCTAAAATAAAACGAGCTATAAGCTTTACTTTATCCTTTGTTGTTATTTGATCTAATGGTTTTAAAACATTGCCCTCATTGTCTACTAAACTTTGATCTTTACTTTCCCAAATGATTTTAATTCCTTTATCTCCTATAGATTCATCATCTTGAATCAAATTTAATTTATTTTCATAAATAGGACTGACAATATTTCTATATTTTAACTTTTGTTGTGCTTGGTGAAGAAGATATTCTTCTTTTGTTGGCAATGAAATTTCTTTTTTATAATCTTTTTCTAAGTTTTTTCCACCCTTATCCTCTACGGCATTTTGAGGAATAAGAAGGGTATATTTTTCTCCAAACCTAAAACCATCTATTGGTTTAATTTTTAGTCGATCGTTATCAATTATTTTATCCATATCTACAATAAAATCTTTATGTTCATTTCCATAGACTATTTCATAAACTGTATCATAAACATTTTTTGTGACAGTACTTATATCTTTATTTAAAAGATAAATATTTTCATATTCTTGTGATGGAAAAATCCTTTTGCTAAAAGAAAAAATTCCCTCATCTGTTTCTTCCATAAATAAGTTATTCTCTTGATTTGGATAATAAGCTTCTAATTTGGGTACTGTATCTTTATAGCTATAGGCTTTGATACAAATATTTGCTGTAGAATCTATATCTGTTATATCACTCCAATATACCTCATTGTATACAGTATTCTCTTTTGGTAGCCCTAGCATACTTTCTCCTGGGTTTGCAGAAGCATTTTCACTAAAACCATATAGAAAATTTTCAACAGGAACTAAATATGAAAAATCACTCCTTGGTGCAGAAAACTCTACGATAACCGAAAATTGTTCTCCTTCCTTTACTTCTACCAAATCATCTAATTCAATCGTATGATAACCCTGTTCTTGCAAAATCCCTTCTTTGATAGGATCTCCTAAATCTAGAGCAGTACCTGATTCAATAGCATTAGAAAATATCCATATTTTATATGAAAGATTATCTACAACAGCATAAAACCCTACCCCTTCAATTTTTTCGTCTTCTTTTGCAGTAAAAATATTTGCTCCATATAATTTTTCGTATTCCTTATCTCCAATCAAAGTAATCAATCCCAAAGGATCATATTGATAAATATTTTTATAATTTTCTACAGACTCCCCCATATAAATACTACTTAAAGTGATTTTTTCATCATCTTCCATATCATCAAATATGTCATAGTAAGATAAATAAAAATATCCTTCATCTCCAAAATTTTTTCCCCAACTATTTCTTACAATAAAAGCTCCATCTCCTGGTGGAGTGATTACAAAATTTTCCTTAGGATAATCATCATCCCATCCTACTAAAGTAATCTCATGATTTGTCAATATATTTCCCTTTCGATTTCTTTCATTTTCTTTATCATTATTTGTTCCTGAATAATAAGAATAATGATTATAATTTAGTAAATACTCCATTGCATCATCTACATACACTGCACTATCTACTGCCCCATATTTTAGGATGGCTTTTTTTAGTCCTTCATTATTTGTGAAATCTTTTCCATGCACAATCCATCTTGTATTTTGCACATGTTTTTTTGTTTCTATATCCATATTCCTTCGATCTACGCCATCATAAGGGTCATCTTCTTCATTTACTGGACCCTCCCATCTTAAAAAATAGGACCATGTTTGAGCAGGAAATCCTCCATCATCAAGGGTAATTTTATTAAAATATCCATGACCATATGCTAAATGATTTTCTGAAAAGTTATATTCTTTCAATGGTAGGAGATAAGATTCTAAAGATGCCATCCCTGCAAAAGCCCAGCATGTACCATACTGTCCTTGATTTTTAACAGAAGTTAGCTTTCCTTTTTCTCTTAAATCATATCTTGTAGGTAAAAATTCTTTGCTCATTCTTCCAAATCTCATTAGATTCTGAGAACTACTATTTGAAATAATGAAGGGAGTAGGTATTTTCCCTAATTTATATTCCCTCTCTCCTATCTTTATACTACTTAAAGGGTCTTCTCCACTATTCAGCTTATGAATATATGATTCATACTCAGGATTAATAGGTCCCTTTTCCCAATCAGCCCATACCTGTATTTGCAGCATACTACTAAATAGCATGCTCATTATCAATACCAACACCATTCCTTTGACAATAGAATTTTTCCTTTTTTTCATTTTATTCCTCCCTCTATAAATTATAGTTTTTTTATAATTTAATTCATTATATAATACTCCTCTTCATTTTCACAATAAAAAAAAATTTGCAAAATCTATTTTTCAAATCTCTATAAAACAAAAACCTCCTAGTTTACTAGAAGGTTATTCCCACAAATCATCTGCTATCTTTTCTATTTCTTCTTTTCTTTTTTTTGTTTCTTCTTTATCTATGATTATTTTTTCATCATAAACAAATAATACATCTCCTTCCTTTGCTTCTTTGGGAATATTTTCTTTTCCAATAGAAATCATATTCTTTTGTTCATCTTCACAAATTGCATAATTCCCCTCAAATCTATCAATTATAAGATACATTCTATCCCCTACCTTTTTGATTTTCTAAATCCAGCATTTTGTGCTTCTTCTTCTGTTTTAAAATAAACTTCTGCATTCACCTTTGCATAATATGCACCATCTGGCATATGATAGATCTTTTCTCCTTTACTATTAATATTTCCTTTAATTGCTCCTATTGCACTTTGTGTAGATTCATTTTTAGACACTTCTTTATTTTTATTACCTTTTGTATCTTTTCCATAAGTATAATCTCCAGATGATACATTAAATTGTATTTCTTCTCCATTACTACTAGCAATAATTGTTCCTTGCTGATCTATTCTATATACAGGAATATTTCTACTTTTTAATTTTTCCATAGTCTCTTTATGAGGATGTCCATAGTCATTTCCTGTTTCACACATAATTACTGCATATTTAGGATTTACTCGATCTAAAAATAAACTTGTTGTAGAAGAATGACTTCCATGATGACCTATCTTTAATACATCTGATGATAAGTCGAATCCGTTTTTTAACATTTCATCTTCTGAAACATCTTCTGCATCTCCAGTAAATAAAAATGAAGTATTTCCATAAACTAATTTTATAACAATAGAATAATCGTTAAGGTTTTTATATTCATCTTTATTTGGAGCAAGTATAATTCCTTTTGCATCTCCTAGTATAATTTCTTCTCCTACATAAGGAGTAGATATTTTAAGATTTTTTTTCTTAATAGAAGTAATCACATCTTTAAATGTCTTACTAGTATGAGTAACCTTTGGCATATATATCTTTTCAATATTAAAGTTATCAATCACATCATCTAATCCTCCTATATGGTCTTCATGAGGATGCGTTCCTACTACATAATCTAATTTTTCAACGCCTTGTTCCTTTAAATAATTTACAACTAAATCTCCATCTGCATTATTCCCTGCATCAATGAGCATATTATATTCCTTATTTTGAATTAAAATGCTATCTGCTTGCCCTACATCAATAAAATGCACCTTCAAATCCCCTAATACTTGAGTAGTTACTTGCTCTTTTAAAGCTTCTGACTCTCTACTAGTTTCTACGACTACTCCATCACTACACCCTGTAAAAACTAAAACAATAAATAACAATGTAAATAGTAAAAATAATCCTTTTAATTTTCTTTGATTCATCTGTCACACTCCATTTCGTCATTTTGTTCATTTCCTAGGAAATAAACAATATAAATTTTTCTACTTTACTCTTCATTTTTCCCTTCCTTTCACCATAATCTTTCATATTTTTTAGACTATCAAATAATAAGATCTTTAGCAACATTGTAATTTAAAAAACCACTGAAAAATTCAGTGGTTCAGACTAAAAACAAAGCATATTTTAGCAAAGTTATAAAAATAAGAAACAATTATTGAGAATTCTGTGATTTAAACAAATAAATCTACGATTTGTTGTTTAAGTACATCAACCATTCCAAGGTCAGACATTTTTGCATTTGGTATAACTGGAAGAGCTAATGTAGCAATTCTTAAAAGAGGATTTTCTATCTCTGTAAGTCCTAAATCTTTTAAGGCTTTTTTCATTTTAGTAGCTTCTTTAGCAATTACATCACAAGGCTTAGTAGACATAAGTCCCCCTACAGAAAGAGGTAGATGCTCTATCATTTTTTCATCTTTTGCACAATTTATTCCTCCCCCCAGTTCAATCAAATCCTTAGCAACTATATAAGCATTCTGTGGTGTATCATAGACAATCGTTAAATTATGACAATCATGAGATACTGTACTTCCTACAGCTCCCATATGCGTACCAAAATTTCTAACTACCCCATACCCCTTTGTTTGGTGTCCTTTGTGTCTATTGATAATAATCACAAACTTAAGATTTATATCATGAGAAATATCTAAATATCCATTTTTTACAGGAATCTCTTCTATTACAAAATCTGTTGTAGAGAAATTAAGCTCTTGATACTTGATCACTCTTGTTTTTATTTTTCCTTCTTGTATAGGTGCTTTTATCTTAAAATCTTCTAATGTTATATCTTCAACAAACATAGTATTTTTATTTTCTAATTCAAAAACTTGATTCACAATCTCTACCTTTAACTCTTTGTTTTCTGCAACTAACTTTCCTTCAAAAAATACTGCACAAGGATTCATTTCTTCTAATGAATCTAAGATCACTAAATCTGCTACGTATCCAGGTGCAATCGCTCCTAAATTGTTGATTCCAATTTCTTTTGCTACGTTTAAAGTAGCACTTCTAATAGCATCTATAGGATTCATTCCACATTTTATTGCTTTTCTTACTACATCATTCATATGTCCACTACTTAAAATATCTTCTGCTTCTCTATCATCTGTACAAAGAGTAAGATAATTAAAATACCTAAAATCTTGTATATTTTTTACAATATCTTCTACATTTTTTGAAATAGAGCTTTCCCTAGCATCTACATACATTCCTACTCTCATTTTATCTCTTGCTTCTTGGCCTATGCGACTTTCATGGTCACTATTAGGCCCTGCACATAAATAAGCTGACAGTTCTCTTCCGCTTACAAATGGGGCATGTCCCTGCATAAAAAGATTTCTTTTTTCTACACAATCTAATATATCTACCATTCTTTGATCATTATGAATAACCCCTGGATAGTCCATTACTTCTGCTAATCCTATTACTCTTTTAAGTTCTAATAATTGTTTTACTTCTTTATCTTGAAAAATCGCTCCTCCATTTTCCTTGCCAGGAACAGCAGGTACACAAGATGGTGCCAAAAGATATTGTCTCATAGGAAGATTTTTACTAGATTCATGCATATACATAACTCCATCTATTCCACATACATTAGCAATTTCATGAGGATCTGTAACAACGGTAGTTGTTCCATGTGGAACAACTGCTTTTGCAAAGTTTTTTGGTGTCATCATTGTACTTTCTATATGAATATGTGCATCAATAAGTCCTGGAATTATATATTTTCCAAAACCATCATAATACTGCTTTCCTACTAATTCATTTTCTTGTCTATGTAAGTCATCTGGATCACACTGAATGTGAGCTATAAATCCTTCATAAATACCTATATTTGCTTTATAAATTTCTCCTGTAAATACATTTACCATATTTACATTTTGAATCACTACATCACATGGTGTTTTTCCCATTGCAGCTTCAATCAATGCTTTTTTATCTTTTGGAAATATCTTCATTATATTTGCCCCTTTCTCAAGTCATTTCTAATTAAATAGAATATAGCATGTATAAAATACATGCCACAAACTGTTGATAACTTATATTATAACAAAAGCATTTTACTTCTGAACAATTATTAAAAATTTAATATTATTTCTTATAATTTTGTATATATCCTATATAATTACATAATAATAAAGTAAAAAATCAGTGGAATACATAAAATATAAAGTCCAAAATGAAGTTCTTTAGCTTTTCCTGAAACCAATTTTACAAAAGTATAAGAAATAATTCCTATACTAATTCCATTTGCAATGCTTGATGTATAAGCAGTAAAAATAATAGTTGCAAAAGCAGGAAAAGCTTCTGTAAAATCTGAATAATCAATTTCACTCATTCCTGATAACATCAAAAGGCCAATCAAAATGAGGGCAGGTGCTGTAGCTGCTGCTGGAATCATACCTGCAATAGGTGTAAAAAACATAGTAAGTAAAAAACAAATTCCTGTTACTACTCCTGTAAGTCCTGTACGTCCTCCAGCTTCTACTCCTGATGCTGACTCAATATAAGTAGTTACTACTGTAGAACCTAGTAAAGCTCCTACTATAGTAGCAATGGCATCTACTAAAAAAGGCTTATCTATATTTGGCAAATTTCCTTCTTCATCTAAAAATCCTGCCTTTGCAGATACTCCTAGTAAAGTTCCTAAAGTAGAGAAAAAATCTCCTACAAAGAATGTAAACATGAGTGGAAAGAAACTCCATTTTAATGCTCCCATAATGTCTAATTGAAATGCAATAGGTGCAATCGATGGAGGTATAGATATCAAACTATTAGGTACTTTTGTAATTCCCATAGGAATACCCATTATAGTTGTTCCAATCATTGCCCATAAAAGAGCACCTTTTACTTTATTCGCCATTAAAATAACTGCTAAAGCCAGTCCCATTAAAGATAATTTGGTAATAGGATCTCCCAAGTCTCCAATCTTAATAGCGTCTTGTGTAATCATCATAAACTTTGCACTTTTAAATCCAACAAGTACAATAAAAAATCCTACAGCTGATCCAATTGCAATTTTCACATTTTTAGGAATCATTTTAACAATAATTTCACGAAGTCCTAATATAGTAAGTACGATAAATATCATCCCTGATATAAATACCATTCCAAGTCCTTGTTGCCAAGTCACTAATCCTCCTGCTACTAACGTAAAAGCAAAAAAAGCATTACTGCCCATGGCAGGTGCTAATGCAAAAGGAAGATTTGTATAAAGAGCCATAAATAATGTAAATACTCCTGAAAGTAAAGCTGTCACTACAGTAACTGCTCCTGTGTCCATACCAGCAGCAGACATCATGCTTGGCTGTACAATAAGAATATATGCCATAGTCATAAATGTAGTTACTCCTGCTGTTGCTTCTGTTTTTATATTTGTTTTATGTTCTTCTAGCTTAAAAAAATCAATACCTTTAGATGTCATGTCTATTTTCATCCTCCTATACATTAAATTGATATTGTCATTTTAATCCACAGTTCTACAAAAGTCAACTTTTTTCTATTTTTATTTTATATTGTTCGTGTTTTTGGATGTTATTCATTGTATTTTTATATATTTAAATATATTTATTGAATTAAATGCGAACATTAAATTATTTTTTAAAAAAGTAAATTTAGAACATATATTTTTATGAACATCTCTTTTTAAATTGAAAATTATATAGAATGTGCTATTATATAAATGCTCTTGAATAAGTATTATTTATTTTAGAAAATTCTTTATAGCACATCATTTCTTATATGCTATAAAAATATATCTTAATTTAAAGAAAAGGAGGAGCTAGCCATGCATGCTACTGTTCATTTGATGAATTCTGTTCACAACTTAATTTCTCGTAAAATGAATAATAACGAAGACTTAGCAGATACTGATATTTGTATGCTTAGCAACTATTTAGATACAATCCTAGAAGCAATTGAAAATCATACTAATTAATTTCACATATAATGATCTGCACTATTCATACTATAAAAATAATTTTTATCTTTTTATTTCATATTCCAATTGCTTATAATTATTAGAAAGCTTTACTTTCTAATAATTATCAAATACATAATTTGCTGTAAAACAAAAAGAAGGACATGGTTTCAATCAACTTCCAAACCATCTCCTTCTTTTTGGCTATTGGTACAAATCTTAACTCATAAAGTATTTCTATGTAAAACCTCCACATTATTTTGTAATCACAATAAACACTTTATAAACTACCTTAATCTCTATTCTGTTTTTTGATTTTTTTAAATATTTTCTTTTCAATTTTCAGAATATTTATTTTATTATTGTTTTTCTTTCATATATCCTATTTCCAAAATGACAATTCTTAAAAATCTCAAAATTAACATTTGACTGAAAAGACAGATTATACTATAATTGAATGAAATTTATCTAAAAACATGAACTATCTAGAGCTTTTTTACAAAAATATACAAGGAGGTATCTATATGGAAATTAAAGTAGAATTATCAAAAAAGCTTAAACCCAAACCAAATTTTAACAAATTAGGGTTTGGTAAATTTTTTACCGATCATATGTTTGTAATGGATTATACCAATGATATAGGCTGGCACGATCCAAGAATTGTTCCTTATTCAAATTTTGAAATTCCCCCTGCTTCATTAATTTTACATTATGGTCAATCAGTTTTTGAAGGCCTAAAAGCTTATAAAACTAAAGCAGATGGTAAAATTACTTTATTTAGACCCCAAAAAAACTTTGAGAGATTAAATAAATCTAACAATAGACTTTGTATTCCTCAAATTGATGTTGATTTTGCTCTAGAAGCACTTTGTAAACTTGTTTCATTAGAAAAAGATTGGATCCCAACAAATGAAGGAACAGCTTTATATATTCGACCATTTATTTTTGCGACAGAAAGTATGTTAGGCATTCATCCTTCTAATACTTACAAATTTGTAATAATATTATCTCCAGTCGGTTCATATCTTTCAAACGGATTAACTCCTGTTAATATAGCAATTGAAAGTAATTACGTACGTGCAGTAAAAGGTGGAAGTGGTCATGTAAAAGCATCTGCTAACTATGCAATCAGTTTAAAAGGTCAAGTAGTTGGAAAATCAAAAGGATTTGACCAAGTATTATGGTTAGATGGAGTTGAAAAAAAGTATATAGAAGAAGTTGGATCTATGAACATCTTTTTCAAAATTGGTGGTAAATTAGTCACTCCATTAGCAGATGGTAGTATTTTAGAAGGAATCACAAGAGATTCTATTATTACCCTTGCTAAAAGTTGGGGATATGAAGTTGTTGAGAAAAAAATTTCTATTCAAGAGCTTTATGAAGCATTTCAACTAGGAAAATTAGAAGAATCTTTTGGATGTGGAACAGCAGCAGTTGTATCTCCTATTGGTAAATTCTTATGGGAAGATAAAGAAATTATAGTTTCAAATGGTCAACTTGGTAAGTTCACAAAAAAACTTTATAATCATTTAACAGGAATACAATACGGAAAAGAAAAAGATGAATTTGATTGGATTAGAGAAGTAAAATAAACCATTTAAGGAGGATAAAATGATAAGTGATCGAGTAAAAAAAGGAATAGAAAGAACTCCACATAGATCCCTCTTTAAAGCTATGGGATATACAGACGAAGAATTAAGTCGCCCACTTATTGGTGTTGCTAATGCTTTTAACGAAATCATTCCTGGTCATATCCATTTAGATAAAATAACAGAAGCTGTCAAAAGAGGGATTCTTGCAAATGGTGGAACTCCCATTGAGTTTCCTGTTATTGGAGTATGCGATGGTATCGTTATGGGTCACGAGGGAATGAGATATTCATTAGCAAGTCGTGAACTCATTGCAGACTCTATTGAAACAATGGCAGTAGCTCATGCATTTGATGGATTAGTTTTGATTCCAAACTGCGACAAAATTGTTCCTGGTATGTTAATGGCTACAGCAAGAATTAACATTCCTTCCATACTAATAAGTGGAGGTCCTATGTTAGCTGGAAAAAGCTTAACGGGTGAAGATACTAGTCTTTCCAATACCTTTGAAGCTATTGGAGCTTTTGTTTCTGGAAAAATTAATGAAGATGAATTAAAGTTTTGTGAAAATAATAGTTGTCCAACTTATGGATCCTGCTCAGGAATGTATACAGCAAATAGCATGAATTGTTTAACAGAAGTTTTAGGAATGGGTTTAGCAGGTAATGGTACTGTTCCTGCAGTTATGTCTGAAAGAATACGAATTGCAAAAAAAGCTGGTATGCAAATCGTAAATTTGATTCACAAAAATATTAAACCAAGAGATATTATGACAAAACAAGCATTTTTAAATGCATTGACTGTTGATATGGCTATAGGCTGTAGTACGAATAGTATGCTCCATTTACCAGCTATAGCAAGTGAAGCTGGAATTAAAATTACATTAGACATGGCGAATGAAATCAGTGAAAAAACTCCTAATTTATGTAAACTTGCTCCAGCAGGCAACCATCATATGGAAGATTTAAATCGTGCTGGGGGAATCTATGCAGTTATGAAAGAACTCACAAAACTAGATCTTTTAAATTTAGAAGTAATGACCGTTACAGGAAAAACTTTTAGCGAGAATTTTCAAAACATTAAAAATTTAGATACAAGCATTATAAAACCTGCAGAAACACCTTATAGCAAAACTGGTGGAATAGCCGTATTAAAGGGAAATATCGCATTAGACGGTTGTGTTGTAAAGCGTTCTGCTGTAGCACCAGAAATGTTAAAAACACGTTGTAAAGCTAAAGTATATAATTCAGAAGAAGAAGCAATCAAGGCTATATATGATGGAAAAATTGAAAAAGGTGATATAGTTGTAATTCTCTATGAAGGTCCAAAAGGTGGCCCAGGAATGAGAGAAATGCTTTCACCAACCTCTGCATTAGCTGGTATGGGGCTAGATAAAGATGTCGCACTTATTACTGACGGAAGATTTTCTGGTGCCTCTAGAGGAGCAAGTATTGGACATGCTTCTCCAGAGGCTGCTGTTGGAGGAAATATAGCGCTCATTGAAGATGGTGATTTTATTCAGATTGATATCAATGCAGGTATTATACACCTTGAAGTTTCTGATGAAGAATTAGAAAAAAGAAGGAAAAATTGGATTCCGCCTGAACCAAAAGTAAAAACTGGTTATTTAGCAAGATATGCAAAACTTGTACAAAGCGCTCATACAGGTGCAATATTAATATAAAAATGGAGTGATGCTTTTGAAATTAAATGGTTCTGAAATTTTACTAGAATGTTTATTAGAGCAAGGAGTAGATACAATCTTTGGATATCCTGGCGGAGCTGTTTTAAATATATATGATGCACTCTACAAATATAGCGATAAAATAAAACATTATCTTACATCCCATGAACAAGGTGCATCTCATGCTGCTGATGGATATTCTAGAGCAACTGGAAAAGTAGGAGTATGTTTAGCCACAAGTGGTCCTGGAGCAACAAATCTTGTAACAGGAATCGCTACTGCTTATGCAGATTCTGTTCCCTTAATCGCTATAACTGGAAACGTTGGAGTAGCCTCTTTAGGAAAAGATAGTTTTCAAGAGGTTGATATACAAGGAATTACTATGTCCATAACAAAACATAATTTTATCGTTAGAGATGTTAATATGTTAGCTGAAACGATAAGAAAAGCTTTTTATATCGCTCAGTCCAATAAACCAGGGCCTGTTTTGATCGATATAACAAAAGATGTTACAAGTGATACTTGTGAATATGAATATAAAAAACCTAAAAAAATTTTACCAAGGACAAAAACAATAAAACAAAATGATTTATTAAATGCTATAAAATTAATATGCAAAAGTAAAAAACCAATAATTTTTGCTGGCGGGGGTATTATTTCTTCAAAAGCAACAGAAGAATTAATAAAATTTGCTGAATTAATTGATTCGCCAGTAACTTTAAGTACTATGGGCCTTGGAGGTTTTCCAGCATCCAATATTCGTTATACTGGAATGTTAGGTATGCATGGGTCTAAAGCCTCAAATTTATCTGTTATGGAATGTGATTTATTTATTGCACTAGGAACTAGGTTTTCAGATAGAGTTTCTGGAAACACATCTCAATTTGCAAAAAATTCTAAAATTTTGCACATAGATATTGATCCTGCTGAAATCAATAAAAATATTTTTATTGATCAAAGTGTTATTGGAGATTTAAAGGAAATATTAAAACGCTTAAATTCAATGTTAACAAAACAAGATCATAAGGATTGGAACAACCAAGTAAACCAGCTAAAATTAAAATATCCACTAACATACAAAAAAGATGAACAGCTTAAACCTCAATACATCATGGAAAAAATTAATGAAATTACAAAAGGTCAAGCAATCATAACAACAGATGTTGGTCAGCATCAAATGTGGGCCTGTCAATACATTAAACACGAAAAACCTCGCCATCTTATCACTTCTGGTGGAATGGGAACTATGGGGTTTGGCTTAGGAGCAAGCATTGGTGCAAGTATTGGAAATCCTGATAAAATTATTATGAATATTACAGGAGATGGCTGTTTTAGAATGAATTGTATAGAAATCGCAACCGCTGTTGAATACAATATTCCTGTAATCATATTGATTATGAATAATCATGCTCTTGGTATGGTTCGGCAATGGCAAAGTATATTTTATGACTCTAGATATTCTTATACCACATTAAACAAAACAACAGATTTTGTTAAGCTTGCTCAAGCTTACAATGCAGAAGCTTTTCATATTACAGAAAAATCCCAAGTTGAAGAAATTTTAAGAAAAGCAATTTCACTAAAAAAACCTGTTGTCATTAATTTTGAAATTGATTGTGATGAAAAAGTTTTTCCAATGATACCCGCTAATTCAAACCTAGATCATTTTATAACAGAAAATTCAAAAGATTTGTTGACTTAACAATAAAAATGTGCTACTATTTTAAAAAATCAAATAATATTAACACTGTGATTAGGAATAGTAAATTTTTAATAATATACAGAGAGTTGTTGTATGGTGCAAAACAACTATTATTAACTTTTGAACTCGCCTATGAGTAACGAGCTGAACCATAACTTTTGTTATAGTAAGTAAGTCGGGATCGACCGTTATATCGACAATCGTAAATCTTACGTAAGAGCTGTGTTTTTTTATAAAACAAATTAGAGTGGTACCGCGGAATAACTTCCGTCTCTTTATTGAGACGGAAGTTTTTTTATTATATATAAAAAATTAAGGAGGTCCCCTATGAATCATTTCAATTATAAAAAATACAAAAGATATGAACCTATAAAATTAATAGATCGAACTTGGCCAAACAATACAATTACAAAAGCTCCCATTTGGTGCAGTGTGGATTTAAGAGATGGAAATCAAGCTCTTGAAATTCCAATGTCATTAGAACAAAAAATTGACTTTTTTAATTATTTGGTAAATATTGGTTTCAAAGAAATAGAAATAGGTTTCCCAGCAGCTTCTGATACAGAATTTGAATTCACGAGAACACTTATTGAAAAAAATTTAATTCCAGATGATGTCGTCGTTCAAGTATTAACTCAAGCTAGGGATCCTATCATTGAAAAAACATTTGAAGCATTAGAAGGAATTAAAAAAGCAATTGTTCATGTTTATAACTCTACCTCAACTTTACAAAGAAATGTTGTATTTAATGCTTCAAAAGACGAAGTGAAAAAAATTGCTATTTCTGGTGCTGAAAAACTTAAATATATGGCTCAAAAATATGGTAAAGAAAAGTTTATCTTTCAATATTCTCCTGAAAGCTTTACGGGTACAGAAGTAGATTATGCAGTGGAAGTTTGTAATGCCGTCATTGATATCTGGAAGCCTACAAAGGACAATAAAGTCATTATCAACTTACCAGCAACAGTTGAAATGACTACTCCCAATATTTACGCTGACCAAATAGAATACGTCTGTAGGAACATAAAAAATAGAGATAATATTATTATTAGCTTGCATACACATAATGACAGAGGAACTGCTATTGCTGCAAGTGAGCTAGGATTGTTAGCAGGTGCCGATCGAATCGAAGGTACACTTTTTGGAAATGGTGAAAGAACTGGTAATGCTGATATTACCGCCCTTGCATTAAATATGTTTACGCAAGGCATAAACCCATACCTTGATTTTAGCAACATAAACGAAGCTATAGAAACATATGAAAAATCAACTCATATGAGTATACACAAAAGGCAACCCTATGCAGGTGAATTAGTATATACTGCTTTTTCAGGTTCTCACCAAGATGCAATCCATAAAGGATTGGAAAAAATTAAAGAAAACTCAGAAATATGGGAAGTTCCTTATTTGCCTATTGATCCCTTTGATGTTGGAAGAAATTATGACCCAGTCATAAGAATCAATAGTCAATCTGGAAAAAGTGGTTCTGCTTATATTTTAAAAACAAATTATGGATTAAATATTCCTAAAAATATGCAACAACATTTTGGCAACTTAGTTACAAAAATTAGTGATGAAAAGAATCAAGAATTATCACCAAAAGATCTATATGAGTTATTCTGTAATCAATATGTAAACATCCATTCACCCATTAAACTTATTAATTTTAAAGAGATCTTTGACAATAACACAAATTTAGAATTTGTAATTGATTTTGAAAATGAAATTGAAATTATAAATTCAGTAGGCAAAGGCTTGTTAGAAGCTTTCTGCAAAGGGTTAATCACTAGATTTGATTTACACTTTGAAATTACAGATTACATGGAACACTCATTATCTAACAGTACTCATTCAAAAGCTATTACTTATTTACAAATTAAATATAAAGATCAATTTATTTATGGATCTGGAATTAGCAATAGCATAGCAAAATCTTCCATATATTCTGTTTTAAGTTGTTTTAATAAAATTTTGATTTTTTTAAATAAAAATTCAAAATTTTCTATTGACAAGAATATAAAATTTTGATAACATTTTGAAAATTAATATTATTATTCAAAGGCAACGATTGAGACCGGTTTTTAATTTTTGTTTTCAGAGAGCTAGTGTTTGGTGCAAACTAGTAACTAAATTAAAAAACATATCCCTCATGAGTCTTTATTCTGAAATTATATTTTTATAAATATATAGTAAGAATAAACGGTAAGCTCCGTTATTGGCTAAGGTTTGATAGAACCTTTTGAGTCTTTTACTGTAAAGTAAAATTAAATTAGGGTGGTAACGTGTGATGAACTCTCACCCCTAGCTAATCTAGGGGTGAGTTTTTTATACCCTGTATGGATTTAGTACACTGTTTTATGAAAAGAGGTGATCCAATGGAAAAACACATTTTATCAATTTTGGTAGAAAATCATTCAAGTGTATTAAGTAGAATAACAGGCTTGTTTAGTAGAAGATGCTTTAATATTTCAAGTTTAAGTGTAGGTGAGACACAAGATCCTAAACACTCAAGAATCACAATTGAAACTTATGGTGATGAGTTTATTATAGGACAAATACAAAAACAGTTAGATAACCTAGTTGATGTTATTAAAATCATTGAACTTAAACCTTGCAATTCAGTTTACAGAGAAACAAATTTGATTAAGGTAAGAGCTGATTCAACAGCTAGAGCTGAAATTATTGATACCGTTAAAATTTTTAGAGGATCCATTATAGATGTTTCTCAAGAATCATTAGTTATTGAAATATTAGGGGAAAAAGATAAAAACAATGCATTTATAGAACTGATGAAACCTTATGGAATCCTCGAATTAGTACGTACTGGTATTACAGGACTTGAAAGAGGAATAAAAACCTTAAAAGACTATAAAGACTATTAAATATTTAAATTTGTATAAAAATATAGGAGGTAATCAATTATGGCAAAATTATATTATCAAGAGGATTGTAATCTAGAATTTTTAAATGGAAAAAAAGTAGCGATTATTGGCTATGGTAGTCAAGGACATGCCCACGCACTAAATTTACACGAATCAGGTATAGATGTAATCGTTGGTTTATACGAAGGCAGTAAATCTTGGAAAGTAGCAGAAGAAGCTGGTTTATGTGTTAAAACAGCATTTGATGCATCTAAAGAAGCAGACATCATCATGATTTTGGTGAATGATGAAAAACAAGCAAAATTATACAATGAAAGTATTCTTCCAAATTTAACAAAAGGAAAATATTTAGCCTTTGCACATGGTTTTAACATTCATTTTGGACAAATTGTTCCACCAGATGACATAAACGTATTTATGATTGCACCAAAAGGTCCTGGTCATACTGTAAGAAGCCAATATCAAGAAGGAAAAGGTGTCCCTTGTCTTGTTGCAGTTCATAAAGATCCATCAAGCAATACAAAAGATATAGCTTTAGCTTATGCAGCAGGTATTGGTGGTGCCAGAGCTGGTATACTTGAAACCACATTCAAAGAAGAAACTGAAACAGATCTTTTTGGAGAACAAGCCGTTTTATGTGGTGGTGTAACAGAGCTTATGAAGGCTGGTTTTGATACTTTAGTGGAAGCTGGCTATCAGCCAGAAAGTGCTTATTTTGAATGTTTGCATGAAATGAAGTTAATCGTAGACTTAATCAACAAAGGCGGCTTAAGCTATATGCGTTACTCTATTTCAGATACAGCAGAATATGGTGATTATTGTGTAGGTAAAAGAATTATTACTGAAGAAACAAGAAAAGAAATGAAAAAGGTATTAACAGAAATACAAGATGGAACTTTTGCTAGAAATTGGATACTTGAGAATCAAGCAAACCGACCACAGTTTAATGCTATAAGAAAAATCGAATCACAAACTCTTATTGAAAAAGTTGGAAATGAGCTTAGAAAAATGATGAGTTGGTTAAAAAAATAAAATAAATATATGTATGAGGGTGAGTGAACTTTGATAAAAAAAATTACAATATTTGATTCTACATTAAGAGATGGAGCACAAGCAGAAGATATTTCATTTTCTGTAGAAGATAAACTAAAAATAGTGAAGGCTTTAGATGAGTTTGGTGTACATTATATTGAAGCTGGAAATCCTAGTTCTAACCCAAAAGATTTAGAATTTTTTAAAAGATTAAAAGATGTCCATCTTAAAAATTCAAAAATTTCTGCTTTTGGAAGTACTCGAAGACGAGATATCCCCGTAGAAAAAGATCCTCATGTTCAATCACTATTAAATGCAAATACAAATACTATCACGATTTTCGGAAAAAGCTGGGATTTCCATGTAACAGAAATCATTCAAACAACACTAAATGAAAACCTTAAAATGATTTCAGAAACAATCATTTATCTAAAATCTAAAAATAAAGAAGTTTTCTTTGATGCAGAACATTTTTTCGATGGATATAAAAACAATCCAGAATATGCATTAAAAGTATTACAAGTTGCCATAGCTGCTGGCGCTGATTGTGTGATTTTATGTGATACAAATGGTGGAACTTTTCCTAATGAAATTTTTGAAATTACTAAAATCGTTAAAGAAAAGTTTAAAAAAGTTTCAATAGGAATACATTGCCACAATGATTGTGAAATGGCTGTAGCAAATTCTATTATTGCAGTCAAAGCAGGCATAGAACATATTCAAGGTACCTTTCTTGGATTTGGAGAACGTTGTGGTAATGCAAATCTAGCAACCATTATACCCTGTTTACAGTTAAAAGATCATTATCATTGTGTACAAAATGATCATTTAAAAACACTTACAACAACCTCACGTTTTATAGCTGAAGTATCTAATGTAAATTTAAATGATCAGTCACCGTTTGTTGGGAAAAAAGCTTTTGCACATAAAGCAGGTATGCATATTGATGGTGTTGCAAAAGCATCCCATAGTTTTGAACATATTAACCCTACACTTGTTGGAAACGAAAGAAAATTTCTAACTAGTGAAGTTGGTGGCCGTAGTACAATACTTTCAAAAATTCAAAAAATAGCACCATATGTTACTAAAAACTCTCCAGAAACAGAAAAAATAATGACTCGATTAAAAGAGTTAGAATACGAAGGTTACCAGTTTGAGGGTGCAGAAGGAACTTTTGAATTAATAATAAGAAAACAATTAGGAAAGTATACTCCTTTTTTCAAACTTGAAAATTTTAAAATCATAGGAGAACAACCTTATGAAAAAGGTAAATCTGCAACAGCACTAATAAAAGTAATAGTTGACGGTAAAATGGAAATTACAGCCTCAGATGGAGATGGACCTGTCAATGCACTAGATAAAGCTCTTAGAAAAGCATTAGAAATCTTTTACCCTGAACTTTCAAAAGTTCATTTAACAGATTATAAAGTAAGAGTCATAGATAGCAATAGTGCTACCGCTTCTAAGGTTCGTGTTTTGATAGAATCAACAGATGGTTTAGAAAGCTGGTCAACAATTGGTGTTTCCAAAGATATTATAGAAGCAAGCTGGATAGCTTTAGTGGACTCCATTGAATACAAGTTAATAAAAGATATTGAAAAGAAAATCAAAGCTTTTATTTAAATTTTAATAAGAAACAAATAATGTAATGCTCTTATATACTCATAGCAAAACTTTTGAAGGAGGACATAAAATGGGAATGACAATGACTCAAAAAATTTTAGCTACACACGCAGGACTTAAAGAAGTCTGTGCTGGTCAGTTAATCGAAGCAAAATTAGATCTGGTTTTAGGAAATGATGTTACAACTCCAGTTGCTATCAAAGAATTTAAAAAAATTGGTGTAAATAAAGTTTTTGATCATGAAAAAGTTGCAATTATTTTAGACCATTTTACACCTAATAAAGATATAAAATCTGCTGAGCATTGTAAAATGTGTCGTGAATTTGCCATAGATAAAAATATTGATAACTTTTTTGATGTAGGCTCCATGGGTATAGAACATTGCTTAATACCTGAAAAAGGATTGGTTGTAGCAGGAGATGTTGTAATAGGTGCAGATTCACACACTTGCACCTATGGTGCATTAGGTGCCTTCTCTACTGGTGTTGGAAGCACAGATATGGCTTGTGGTATGGCAAGTGGATACACATGGTTTAAAGTTCCATCTGCAATCAAATTTATACTTAAAAACAAACCCGCTAAATGGGTTAGCGGAAAAGATATTATTTTGCATATCATCGGATTAATTGGAGTTGATGGTGCATTGTATAAATCTATGGAATTTTGTGGTGATGGATTAAGATATTTAACAATGGATGATCGATTTACTATTGCAAATATGGCCATTGAAGCTGGTGGAAAAAATGGTATTTTCCCAGTAGATGAAAAAACAATAGAATATTTAAAAGAACATTCAGTAAAAGAGTTTAAAGTTTTTGAAGCAGATGATGATGCAAACTATGATGAAATTATTGAAATTGACTTATCAAAATTAAGACCTACAGTGGCATTTCCTCATTTGCCAGAAAATACAAAAACCATTGATGAAGTTGAAGAAATAACAATTGATCAAGTTGTCATTGGATCTTGTACAAACGGAAGAATGGAAGACTTAAGAATTGCTGCTAAAATATTAAAAGGCAAAAAAATAGCTAAAAATGTAAGAGTCATTATTTTTCCTGGCACACAAAAAATATATCTGCAAGCACTTAGAGAAGGATTGATCGAAGATTTTGTAGAAGCTGGTGCAACTGTTAGCACCCCAACGTGTGGACCTTGTTTAGGTGGACATATGGGTATTTTAGCAAAAGGTGAAAGATGTATTTCAACAACAAATCGTAATTTTGTAGGAAGAATGGGTCATGTTGATTCAGAAGTGTATTTAGCCAGTCCTGCAGTTGCAGCAGCATCAGCTTTGGCAGGTAAAATTAAAGACCCAGAATCCGTCTAAGGAGAGGAGTTTCAAAAATGAAAGCAAACGGAAAAGTTTTTAAATATGGAGAAAATGTTGATACAGATGTAATCATCCCAGCAAGATATCTAAACTCCTCAGATCCAAAAGAGTTGGCTCTGCATTGTATGGAGGATATTGATATCGACTTTGTAAAAAAAGTACAACAAGGTGATATTATTGTTGCTACAAAAAACTTTGGCTGTGGATCATCAAGGGAACACGCACCCATTGCAATAAAAGCTTGCGGTATATCTTGCGTAATCGCTCACTCATTCGCAAGAATATTTTATAGAAATGCCATCAATACAGGACTTGCAATTTTAGAATGTAGTGAAGCAGCTGAAAGAATTCAATCTGGTGACCAAATTGAAGTAGACTTTTCAACTGGTATCATCACAAATTTAACAAAAAATGAATTTTATCAAGCGCAACCCTTCCCTAAATTTATGAATGATATCATTGCAAAAGAGGGACTTATCAATACATTAAAAGAAAAGTTAGATTCATAATATTTTTTCGTATCATCTCAAATCTCGTAATTATAGGAAAGGAGTTATTTATGAATTTTAATATATCAGTAATTTCAGGCGACGGAATAGGTCCAGACATAATCGAACAAGCAACAAAAGTATTAAATAAAATTGGTCATAAGTTTGGACATCAATTTAAATTTATTGAAGTAGATGCAGGAGGAATAGCTATTGATAAATTTGGTGAACCTCTTCCCCAAAAAACTTTAGATATTTGTAAAAGTAGTGATAGTATCTTACTTGGAGCTGTTGGTGGCCATAAATGGGATACACTTCCAGTAGAAAAACGTCCTGAAAAAGCATTGTTAGGTTTAAGAAGCGAGTTAGGACTTTATGCAAATCTACGTCCAGCAGTCTTATATGATACATTAAAAGATGCATGTCCATTAAAAGATGAAATTTCTAGCAAAGGTATAGACTTTATTGTTGTGAGAGAATTAACTGGCGGAATGTATTTTGGCGAAAGAGGAATCAAAGAAACTCATTTGGGTCAAGCCGCTTGGGATACTGAGATGTATGCAGTTGAAGAAGTTAGACGAATCGCTAAGACTGCTTTTGATATTGCAATGCTTAGAAACAAAAAAGTTACAAATATTGATAAAGCAAACGTACTCGCATCATCAAGGTTATGGCGTTCAGTAATTCTCGAAGTTAAAAAAGACTATCCACAAGTAGAACTTGACCATTTGTATGTTGATAATGCTACTATGCAACTGATTAAAAATCCTTCAAGCTTTGATGTAATAGTTACAACAAATATGTTTGGAGATATTATTTCTGATGAAGCAAGTCAAATCACAGGTTCCATAGGAATCATTCCATCTGCAAGCTTAGGTAAAAGTGGACTAGGTATGTATGAGCCAATACATGGTTCTGCTCCTGATATTGCCGGAAAGGATTTAGCAAATCCAATTGCTACAATATTGTCTGCTGCTATGATGTTAAAATACTCATTTCAACTTGAAGAAGAAGCTACCACAATTGAAATAGCTGTATTCAAAGTTTTAGAAAATGGATATAGAACAAAAGATATTATGAGCATAGGTAAAAAACAAGTAGGCACTAAAGAAATGGGTCAATTAATAACGGATGAAATTTAATTTGTATAAAAAGTCTTCCTTTGGAAGACTTTTTATACTTGACTATATACTATTTATATAAATCATACATTAATAGAATATTTCTCTATAAAAAGCTATACATTATTTTACAATTAAAACAGGTACCTTTGAATGACTTAATACTTTATGAGATACACTTCCTAGCATCACCTTTTGAAAAGATCCTAACCCTCTATTACTCATTACGATTAAATCCATCTCCTCTTTTTCAGCTACATCAATAATTTTATGAGCAGGATGTCCAAATTCTATTGCAGAATCTATTTTTCCACTGAAATTTTCTAAATTCTTTAATCCCTTTTCTAAAATTTCCTGACTTTTTTCTAAAACAGCTTCTTTTAATTTTTGAAATGCAGCATCTGCTTCTATTAATCCTTTTCGATATGGAGTATCGTCTATAACATAAAGTATTTTTAAATCGCTACCAAATTTCTCTGCAATCTCACTTCCTTTAAACAGAGCTTTATTGGCATACTTTGAACCATCATAAGCAATTAATATTTTTTTCATTTTAAATCCCCCTTTACTCTTTTCAATTTGTATACATTAAAGATACCCCTAGATCCAAAACATAAACAATGGAACAAACTATTCTTTTACTCCTATAGCAAATAATCCTTCTTATCAAATCCAAATTTTCCTTCTCTTATACTATTGATTTATTATAAGTAGAATCAAAAATGACAAAAATTTTTATAAATATTTTATAATTTATATTCTTTTTGATATTCAAAAATGATATATTTTAATATAGATGCTAAATGATGAGGTGACATAAATGAACAAATTTTACATGACTTTGCTGTTAGTACTGATTGCTGCCATATTAGGAATGCTTTCTAATTATCTAGACAACATATATTATGCTATCTTATCTTTAACAATTATTTTTATTTGCTTTCTACTAGAAACTTTTTCTTTTTCTAGACTATATTCTATATGGACTTCTAAAATTAAATTTTTAAGTCAATTAAAATTTCATATTTCTAGTAAAATATCTCTTTTTATTAGATCTCTTCGTTGTTTTAAGCTTCACAAAAGACATTCTACAAAGTAAAAGTGGTTTTAGCAAATTAGCTACAACCACTTTTTTTATTCCTAAGATATTTAAAAAAATCTTTCATAAGTTGTGCACATTCATTCTTTAATATTCCTCTTATTACTTTTGTTTGATGATTTAATCGATTATCCTCTGGAATGTTAAACAAAGAACCTGCACCTCCACCTTTAGGGTCCATAGTTCCTATCACTAAAGTATCTATTCTTGAAAGAATAATAGCTCCTGCACACATAGGGCAAGGTTCTACTGTTACATAAAGATCACAGCCTGATAATCTCCATCCTCCTAAGAATTTAGCTGCCTTTTGAATAGCTAATATTTCTGCATGAGCTATAGGATCTTTAAATGTTTCTCTTAAGTTATGAGCTCTTGCAATAATTTGTCCATCTTTAACAATTACTGCCCCTATAGGAACCTCTTCTAATTCCATAGCCTTTTTTGCTTCTCTCAATGCTTCTCTCATATATTTTTCTATCATTTTTTACCTCTAAGCATAAATATTTTTAACCTTGAGTATATCACCAAACACTAAATTAATCAATATTTTTACATATAATATCATAAATACTAGCAAGCTCACTATAAACTATAGTGAGCCTGACTTTTTATAGGTTATGCAACCATTTCTTGTTTCACCTTTTCTCTTTGCATCCAATATCCTCCTGCCAGGAGAATTATCCCTACTATATTTAGCCTTATATCTGTAGTTACAAGTAGTACTCCTCCAACAGCAAATATCATCCTCTCTATCATAGACATATTTGCTCTTAAATATCCTGTAAGAGCTGCTGCTACACATATGATTCCTATTAGTGCTGTAATAAGAATCAAAATCATCTCTAAAGGCTGAACATCAATAAGTAAAAGTTCTGGACTATATACAAAAATATATGGAATTAAAAATGCTGCTATAGCAAGCCTTGCAGCTTGAACACCTGTTCTCATAGGTTCAGATTTTGCCACTCCAGCCGCTGCAACAGCTGCTAAACAAACAGGCGGTGTTACATCAGCAACAATCCCAAAATAAAAAGCGAACATATGAGCTGCCATTATAGGAACATCCATCATCAAAAGAGCTGGTGCTGCAATAGTAGATGTGATTACATAATTGGCAGTCGTAGGAACTCCAATTCCTAAAATCAAAGAAGTAATCATAGTGAAAAATAGAGTAAGAAAAAGCTTTCCATTTGCAATACTAACAAGAATTGAACCCATTTTAAGTCCTAACCCTGTTTGAGTTACAACTCCGATAATAATTCCTGCACAAGCACATGCAGCAATTACTGTTAAAGCTCCTCTTGCACCTTTTTCTAGCCCATCTACTATATCCTTAAAGCTAAGTCTTGTTTCTTTCTTGATAGATGCACATAAAATGGATGTAACAATAGCACCTAATGCTGCTCGAATAGGTGTATACCCTGCAACCAATAAATAAACTACAATAATAATTGGAATAAGCAGATGCCCTCTTTGTTTCATTATTTTACCAAACTTGGGAAGTCTATCTCTTGAAATTCCTTCTAAGCCAAGCTTTTTAGCCTCAAAATGTACTCCAGAAAATACTCCAAAATAATATAAGAGTGCTGGAATACAAGCAGCAGAAATAATATTTACATATGGAGTATTTGTAAATTCTGCCATAAGAAAAGCTGCAGCTCCCATGATCGGTGGCATCAATTGTCCACCTGTTGATGCAGTCGCCTCAACAGCTCCAGCAAACTCGCTCTTATACCCTAACTTCTTCATCATAGGAATCGTAAAGCTCCCTGTTCCAACTACATTTGCTACAGAACTTCCTGTTAATGTTCCCATGCAACCACTAGAAATTACAGCAACCTTTGCAGGTCCTCCAGCTGCAAATCCAGCTAAAGCATTGGCACTATCAATAAAAAATTCTCCCATTCCAGTCTTTTCAAGATAAGCTCCAAATAATAAAAACATAAATATAAAAGTAGAAGATACTCCTATAGGAATACCAAATATTCCTTCTGTTGTAAAAAATAATTGTTGTACCAAATTTTCAATATCTACCCCTCTATGAGCAAGTTGCCCTGGAACATAAATTCCAAATAATGCATATAATATAAATAATAATGCGATAATTACCATAGGCCACCCAATTACTCTTCTAGCAGCCTCTAATACTAAAATAATAGCCATAATCCCTATAATCATATCTGTTTGACTTACAGTTCCAGCTCTTAATACGAGCTCTTTGTAAAAAACTACTACATACATGCACACTGCTGCTGCTGTAATAGCAAGTAAAATATCTACAGGATGCATCTTCTCTCTTGACCAACTTTTTCTAGATGGATATAAAAGAAATACCAAAGATAAACCAAAAGCTAAATGTACTGCTCTTTGAAGCATAGCATCCATAACTCCAAATATACCTGTATATAATTGAAAAAGAGTAAAACATATTAAAATAGCAGATATAACTTTACCTGCAACTCCTTTTAGTTCACGAAAATCGGAACCCTTATCATATTTTCTTAATATATCTTGTGTATCACCCGCACTTATTTCATCTATTCCTTGGGGTTTTATATCTTTATTTTGTTTCATTTTATATCCCCTTTCTCAACATCTTCTCTTGTCTCTATAATACTTTTATCCTAAATCTCAATAAAAAAATTCTTCCCAAACCCCTTTTGTTACAAGAGGTTTGAGAATGGATCATATCTATCTACGATATAAATTTTAATCAAGTCATCAGGTTTCTTTACTAAATCTATAAGTTCATACCTATGATCACCAACAGATAACCAATGTTTAGGAATTGGCGATACTCTTAAATGAATATCATGAAAATCTCTATTTATTTTTAATATAAATTTTCCATTCTTGATCTCAAAGTCTCCTTCTTGTTGTGAATACGGAAGCCCTACCCCAAAGGATTCATATATAGTTTTATAAAGCGATAACTCATTTTTATTCTTTATCTGAAAAAATTCTTCTACTGGAGTTAATAATACAGAATGTGTATATCCAATGCTAAATTTTGAGTCCGGAAGAATAAATTCATGTTTGATGTTTTCGTCTAAATCCTCAATGACTAATACCTTTTTACTTTTTGAGTCCGTGATAAGAATTACTCCTACAAGCAACATACATACAATAATTATGTTCCATCTCCCTATACCTTTTTTGTCCAAATTACTTTAATCTCCTTATTTTAATAATCCTTCTTCTTTAAAGTATTTTTCAGCTCCAGGATGAAGTGTGATAGACATTCCTTCTAGTCCTGTATCTTTTGTAATATTTTTCCCTACATTATGAGCTGCTACTATTCTATCGTGATTATCATAAATAGTTTTTACCATTTGATATGCTAATTCTTCGTCTAAATCAGCATTTACAGCAAGCATAGCTTTAACTGTTAAAGTTTGTATATCTTCTGTTTGTCCTTTATAAGTATTTGCAGGTATAGTGAATTTTGTAAAGAATTTGTATTTTTCTAATAGCTTATCTGCTATTTCTCCATCTACAGGTACTACGTGTACATCATTTTGAGCTCCTAAATCTTGAATTGCAGCAGTTGGAATTCCTGCTGTTAAAAATGCTGCGTCTACTTGTTTGTCTTTAAGTCCTGATGATGCTTCTGAGAAGGATAAAAATTTTGCCTTAATATCTTTTTCAAAATCCATTCCAGCAGCAGCTATAATTTGTCTAGCATTAGCTTCTACTCCACTACCAATAGCCCCTACTGCAACATTTTTACCTTTTAAATCTGCTACCGTTTTAATCTTTGGATCTGTAGTAATGAGTTGAAGAGGTTCACTATACATAGTATTTAATCCTCTAATGTCTTCATACTTAGCATCCTTAAACATTTCTTCTCCATTTTCTGTATACCAAGCGACATCATTTTGTACAATTACTACTTCAACTTTTTTATCTTTCAATAAGTTAATATTTGCTACAGAAGCTCCTGTACTTTGAGCAGTAGCATTTACTCCTTTTATGTTATTATTCCATATTTCAGAAAAAGCTCCCCCTAATGGGAAATATGTACCTGCTGTTCCTCCAGTTCCAATATTTACAAAAACTTGTTTTGTTTCTTCTGGCTGTTCACTACTTGTATCTGTTGATTGACTACCGCAGCCTCCTAATAATCCTATAAGCATAATACCTATGGTTAACCCCGATAATAATCTCTTTTTTTTTGTCATGATTTTTCCCCCTTAATTTTTCTTTTTTTGTTTTACAAAATCATCAATAAAAAAGCTCCCCCCTTTTTTAAAATATATGAAAATCTTTAAAAATCATGCATAACTATCTTCAAATCTATAAAACAATCTATATGTTTAATATTTAAATTATTCACGCTTTTTAGAATTACGGACTTTTCATATCATTATCTTTCTTTTGTCAATAGAGTATTCTCTACATATATCACAATATCCTTTTTTTTCAAAAAAATTTATTATATAACATTTTTAGTCATTTTCCCATACTTTTACGCTAAGTTTATTTGAACTTTTTATCGATTTGATTACAATATATTTGATCGTATATTGAAGATGATATATTTTAATATTTTAATATTTATATATATATCTTTTTTCAGAAAATTCCACCTGCTTGTCCATCATTTTATTTATATCCATCTATTCATCTACAAATATGCTTTTTTATTATCCATTTTTCATCAATATCTCCTCAATAAATTCTTCATTACTTGATCAAAAGGCATACCTCCCACTTGATCCATGATTTGTTCTAACTGGGATTTAGCCTTTGGTCTTTTTAAAGAACCACTCAAAACAATTTGTACTAATTGATCTTTATCTATTAAAATAGAAGTTACCTCTAAAACTCCACCTAACAAAGCCGCTATCACTAATATTTGACCTGGAGTTAAATTAGCTTTATTGCAATTTTTACGATCTCGCTTCATCCGCTCATACTCTTCTTGTATTCCAAATTCTTCCATGACTTTTTTTAAAAGTAAATCCATTGGATCTTTTGAAGACACTAATTCCTCCTCCTTTTTGTAAACTGATTTTACAAATATTTTATATGACTGGAATAATTCTCGTTTCATCAGATATTTCAGAAGGACCTGCACAACCTGTTACAAAGAGAATAAACAACATGGAAGTAATTATCAATAACAAGTCATGTTGAACATTTTTTGAAAGCTCCATTGAAATCTCCTCCTTTTAGATCGTAAATTTTATATTTCATTATACTCATTTATTTAGATCCTTGTGCCAAAAGAAATAAAAACACCCTTATGTTATAAGCAGATGGGCATTTTTATCAAAAGAAAATAAGTCTATTTTATTGATATAGTTCAGATGCCGTTGCATCTGTAATATTACTAATCTTTAAAACATTAATATAATCTTCATCCTTTTTTAACTTTGTCTTTATTATTTTCTTTATTATTCTTTTTATTTCTTATATTAATATTTCCTTCATCATCAAATTCATAATTAAGTATAATTTTTTCCCCATGTTCGTTTATATATTGGATACTATTTGAATCTATAGACTTTAATTCATACTCTGGATATACTTCTTCCCCTTCCAGTCTATCTATTAAATTGATTGATTGACTATTCTTTACATCATATAAAAACAATCCTTTAAAACCAGCAGTAAAAAATAAATATCTATCACTAATCCACTTTAAGTTATCTACAAAATATCCAGGATATATTCTTTCGTCCGCTTTACTATAGTCACAATATCTTATAAGAATACTAGCATTTTCATAAGTACCACCATCCTCCTTATAAGCAAGATATTTTTTATAAGGAGATAAGATTCCGTTTTTTTGTATCTCTTTTTGTAAAATCTCTTCCCATGAATAATAGATTTCTTCTCCCTTAAATACGAAATCTTTATCTATATAAGTAATTTTTACATTCTTATTTTCCTTCACTAAAGTTCCATCAAAATCATTATATACTCGTATCTTTATTTCATCAAAAAGCTCAAATTCTATTCCTGGATATCGTACAAGCCATCCTCCGCCTCTAATATGAGACTTAGATAAATATTTATGATATTTTTCCATAAAAGTATCATAAGAAGTATAATAACCTTTTTCTTCTCCATTCTTTACAAAATCATATAATAGATTCTTATAGTCTTTTGAAATGAAATCTCTCTTAATGAAAGAAACTTCTTCTACTTTTTTATTTCCCTTAATAATCAAATAATATTTTTCTGTTTTATATCCTAATAATTCTATTTTTTCGTTCTTAATATTTGGTTGCCCTATGTTCTGAATAAACTCCTCAGTATTCATTCCCATCTTTAAGTTGCCTATAATATTATCTTCAAATCTGTTGGTAAATCTTAATCCGCCCTCCATTTTGACTCCTTTTTTATATAGTGTATCTATATTATATTTTCCTTTAAACTCCATCTCCTTTATGTTAATAAAATCATTAGCAAGATCACATAATTTAAATTTGCTTAAATCTATATCTAAAACTTTCTTTAAATGCACCTCTTTTCTTAATAATTCCTCTTCTGATCCTTGCAAATCTTTATTTTCTGCAAAACTACATGCACATAAATTCAGCAATAAAGACAATAATAAAAAAATTGTAATTATGTTTTTCATAGATACTCTCCTTTTTACTCTAATGTATTAACTTTAAGAACATTCCAACTATTTAAATAACAAAATATTCCTTGCCTAATAATATTAAAACATTCCCATTACCATAAATCAACATATTTCCCTCATATATTTAAATAATAACTTTAACTGTACGTATATCTATTTCATATATCTATTCATTACTTTAGATTTATCACATGGTTTTTGGGTTTTGGTTTCAGTTTTGGGCAGTTTTGTAGGGTTTAGAACGGGTTTGGGGACGGTTAATAGGGTTTGGGGACGGTTAATAAATTTTAATATTACAATAAAAAAATCCTTTATCACAAGATAAAAGACTCCTTTATTGGATTCTATTTTATTTTTAGGCACTCAAAATAACCCCTTGATTTCTGTAAATATTTATTTAAGCTTAAGCACTTTTTAAAAATTTCTCTAACAATCCGTCTTCTTTAAAAGCCATCTCCATACCTATCATAGATAAATTTGAAACTCTCGTCTGAGTAATATTTCCTATTAATCTACATATCCTCTTTTGAGTCATATTACAATAACAGCTCATTAAAAAACAACTAATGGCTCTTAATTTTACGTATTTCCTTTTATATTTTACATATACTCTATTTTGCTCTATTTTTAAATGTTTAGCTACCATTTCTACAACTTCTTCTCCTGTATAGTTTCTTGGAATAATTCTTCTTTCGCTTTTATATACATTTTCAACTTTTTCAAATTCTACATCAATAGAATCATTTTCATTTTCGCATTGTTTTACAAATTCAATATAAGTTTTCTTATTTTTTTTATTAGTTAAATTAAGTAGTTGACTTAGAAAAGAAATATCTAATATTTCAAAACTGTTGCTTCCTTTGATATAATCATTTAAACTAGAAAATGGATATCTTTCTACTTGATTTTTATAATTAGGCAAATCCTTAGGATTGTTATGAATATACGCAGATAATGTAATCAAATATTTTTCATCTTTAATCAATTTGCTCTTGAATCTATCTTGGAATAAATGCCCATGCCTATTATATTTTCTATTAAAATATTGAGCATAGCAAAAATTAATACTATGCATAATTTTAGATATGTCTGCTCCATTACAATCTATGATCATATGTCCATGATTATCTAACAAACAATAGGCATATACCTTAAATTGATACTTCTTTTGATATTTTTGAAACAATTTGAAATATTTTATTTTGTCTATATCATCTAAAAACAAATTCACTTCACTTATACTCCGAAACATAATATGATAAATTCCTTCTTCGCTTTTTACTCGAGCTACTCTAGGCATAAAAAACCTACTCCTTTGTTCTTTTAGGAGTAGTTTCTGCATATTATCATTTATTATTCTTAATATTTAACCGTCCCTTGTTCACCTTGTTCATATTAATATTTAACTGTCCCTTGTTCCATCCCTTGTTCCATTTGAAAGCTTTTTAAATTTATCATAATGAATCCACCATAATATTATTCCATATACCATTCCTACCATTCCCCAAATAATTAACTTCATAATAAAATCCTTTAAGAAATAATTACTTACAGCAATCCCTAATAATACACCCCAGTTAAGGACTCCATATATCACTATAAATCTTAAAAACATATTAAAATCAAGTTTTGAATCTTTCTTTCCTAATTGTTTTAAAAAATTCCATTCTAAATATCCAATAGTTACTCCCAATAAAGAAAATAATAATAATTTTATAAATATATCTCTAAAATAAAATTGATTCACATTTGATATAGCCCCAGTAAAAATACCATTAAGAATACATAAAATCATTCCTTGAACAATTATTTTATATAATGTTACATCAACTAATATATATTTAAATATTCCTTTTTCTTTTATGTCCTCCCATTTATATTCTGAATAAAATTTATTTAAATAAAACATATTGAATCCTCCCTAAATATTATAATATACCCAAAATAGTAGATATGGTATTTCTCATTTTTCATTATAAATAGGAAATATAATTTGAAAAATAGTTCCCACTTTAGAGTTTAAAATAGTTAACCGTCCCTTTTGTTTTTTTACAAGGTTATGGACAAGAGAAAGTCCTAGCCCAGTTCCCGAGAACTTTTTTGATCGATTTTTATCTACTGTATAAAAGGGATCAAATATTTTTTCTCTATACTCACAGGGTATTCCGATCCCTGTATCTTCTATTTCAATATAGTTGTAATTATCTCTTACATAGCTTCTTATATATATTTTTCCATCACTTATATTGTATTTGATTGCATTGTCTATAAGGTTTATAAATATTTGCATAAAGCTTTCACAATCCATAAAAATATAAGCTGACTGGATATTTTTTATGATTTCTATGCCAAATTTAGAAGCTTTTCCACTCATTCTATTACATATATCTATGAGAACTTTTTTTGTATCTATTTTTTCTTTTTTTAATTCAAAATCATATTTTTCAATTCTTGATAAATAAAGTATATTCTCTACCATGCTATCTAATCTTTTTAATTCTTTTTCTGCTATTTCCTTTGATTTATGTACCATATCTTCATCATCTTTATAAAGGGTCATCAAATCTATTTGTGCTTTTATTACAGTTAGTGGAGTTTTAAATTCATGAGTAATATTTCCTATAAATTCTTTTTGCTGCTTCTCTAATCTTTGAAGTTTTTCTACAGCCAGCTGTAGTTTTTCTTTTTCATTATGAATCTCATTCATATTTCCTTTTATTCTACTTGCCATAAAATATATGCCTTTACTCAAATCCCCAATTTCATCTTTTTCATCTAATATTTTTACAGCTTCATAATTTCCTTTTTCAATTTCTTTTACAGATTTTTTAAGTCCTAAGATGTTATGAACAATTTTTGAAAAATAAAAACGTGCCAATAAATAAGTCACAACAATCGAAGCTATTCCAACTTCTAAGAAAAGCAGTCTGATTTCTTTATAAAAAGCTTTTTCTTTTTGCGTATCATATTCAAATTTTAATACACCAATTTGTTTTTTTAAATCATATACAGGAGCTAGATACAATATCTTTTCATTATTTTTTTCATATACGATTTTGTTATTTAAAGCTTCCTTCATGATTTTTAGATTTTTTTCATCTTTTATATCACTTTGTATACTTGATATCAAATTTCCTTTCATATCATAAAATGATATATACAAATCTAATATTCTCCCTAAATTAAATCCTATTTCTTGTGCATTTTCAGTATAAAATTTATTACAATCTTCATAATCACTAGAAAGAAATTTCTCCCTTATATAAAGATTTGCCGTTTTACTATTGTCTTTTAAAAATGCTTCATAAGATTGTCTTTGGTTTTTTTCTATTCCTTTTAACATAAAAAAACTTATGATAAAAAGATTAAAAATAAGTAATAAAATAATAAATATAGTCCATTTTATTTTTATACTAGCTTTCATAAATTTTCTCCACTACTTTATATCCTATTTTAGGTATAGTTTTTATAATTTCACTATATTTTCCTATCTTTTTTCTAATTCTTTGGATATGTATATCAATAGTTCTTGTTCCTCCAAAATAATCTTGTCCCCAAACTTTATCTAGAATCTCATCTCTTGTAAAGGTTTTTCCCTTATTTTTTACAAGAAACGATAAAAGATCAAATTCTTTTGGTTTTAAATCTATCATATTATTCTCTATATAAACCACTCTTTCTCTTAAACATATTTTTATTTCATGTATCTTTAAAACTTCATCAGAGGTTTTTTCTATGTCACTATTTCCTTTTTTTATTCTTCTACTTAAGGATCTAACTCTTGCAAGAAGCTCTAACATATCAAATGGCTTTGTCATATAATCATCAGCACCTAATTCAAGGCCTAATACTTTATCTACCAAATCACTTTTGGCTGTAAGCATGATAATTCCCATATTGTTATTATCTTCTATTTTTTTGCAAACCTCATAACCATTAAGCTTTGGCATCATTACATCTAAAATCAATAAATCTGGACGAAAATTTTGTATTTGACTTACGGCTTCCTCCCCATCATAAGCTTTATAAACTATATATTGTTCACGCTTTAGAGCATAGGCAATTGAATCTGTTATATTGTCTTCATCATCTGCTACTAGTATTTTGATTTCCATATATATCTCCTTTCTTTTATCTAACCCTATTTTAGCATAATATTTAAAATAGAAAAAAGAGCACATTTGCTCTTCTTTCTATAAATCATATTCCTAATTTAAAGTTACTACACTCGTTACATAAGAATTATGAGGATTTTCTGATTCTTTATAAGATGTCATAAAAAATTGATTTGAATCTTTATCCCAATCCGCCTCTGAAACACATTGTGAAAAAATCTTAAAGCTTTTTTCTGTTTCAAAGTCATAAACAAACATATTCTTTTCTCCTTTTTCACCATACACACGATAAGCAACCTTTATCTTATCTGGTGAAACTTGCACGCTTCCTCTTATATCACCTTTCGCAATAATTTTTTTATGTTTTCCATTTTCATCTAATTCCCAAAGTTCTCTCTCTCCTGAAGCATTTTCTTCTAATTTAGCCGTATTTTGCTTGTCTCTATGATAATAAAACTTTTTAGCCTCTGCCTTTGTTGTTGCTTTATATTCTTTCGTTTTTAAATTATATACAAAAGGAGCTTCAGTATATGTCTCTAGTAAAATTTCATCACCTTTTTTAATAGGAAATCGTATAGAGTTATTTTCTTTTTCATATTTATATCTTTCTTTTGCTTCTTTAAGCTCCTTATCATCAGGAGACTCTCCATCATAATATAATTTTAAGTGTTTTTCAAAGCTATATTCGTTAAAATCATTTAAGTTTTCAACTAGTTTATTTGGAAGCTTAATTTTTTCTTCATTTCCGTCTACATCATATATAAATAGATCCATACCTTTTGAACAAATTATTTTATTTTCATCCAAAAATCCAGATGCTTCATTTACTTTCTCTGCTATTTTCTTTTCTTCTCCAGTTTTTAAGTCAATTATATACACATTTTTTCTATCATCCCAACTATACCAGTCGAATCTTTTTGTATACAATACATATCTTTCATCTTTTATTATATCCCTAGTAGATAATAATGTTTTACCACTATCCTCATTTTTACTTAAAGTTTGAAGCTCTCCACTATTTATATCATATATAGCTACATTAGGAATTTTTTCATTATCATGTGAAATACTGAAGTTCTCGATTCCTAAAATTTTTCCATTCCCAAGCCAATACTCTCCTCTAAAATTATCAATTTCATCAATTTTTTTAATGGATAAAACATCATTAATTTCGTCTTGTTGATTGTTAAGTACTACGACCTCCTTTTCTTTTTCTTTTGAATCACAAGCAGTCATTCCACATACAGAAATTGCTGCAATCAATGAAGTACAAACTATTTTTTTTGTAAATTTCATGTTTTCTCCTCCTATTTATCATCTTATAGTAAAATTATAGCTTCTTTTCTTTTCTAAAAGATAAATAGAATATTTCCAAGATGTAAACTTTTTAATTTCAGAAAAAATACTTCTTACAAAAATAATTTGACAAAAAAGAAATAGACCTCTATATTTTTACAAATAATTATCTTTATCAATTAAAAAACATCCTAAAGCTACCATTGTAAATATTGATCCAGGTCTACATACTAAATTCTCATTCCATTATATTTTAGCCACTCACTTCTTTCTTTATAGTCTGGAATGATCTTTCCTACTAATCTCCAAAATGATCTATCATGATTCATATGTTCTAAATGACACAGTTCATGAACTACAATATAATCTATTACTTCTAGAGGTGCTCTAATCAATCTCCAATTAAACTCTAGATTTCTATCAGAATCACAACTTCCCCATTTACTTTGAGAAACTACTATTTTCACATCTTTTACTTTAGTCTTAAAATATTTTTGATAATATCCTACTCTTTTTCCAATGATTTCTTTACATTTTCTTTTATAATATTTTTCTAAAACTATATCAATTATAAGCTTTTCATTGCTTTTAACTATGATTATAAATGTATCTTCCTCCAAGATGACTCTTTCCTTTTCTACATTCTCATCAATAATTACTTGCATAGAGTAATTATTTCCTAGATACAAAAGACTTCCTTCATTTTTATGCTTTTGCTCTTTTATTATTTCATCTTTTGTTCTTATTTGATTAATTTTTTCTAAAATATCAGGAGCTTTTTCTTTTATTAACTCTACAATTCTCTCTTCTTTTGTCCCTTTAGGTGCAAGTACTTTAACTCTACAGGCAGGATCAATTTCAATTTGTATAGTTTTTCTTTTTTTATATTCTATTGCAAATATAATAGTTTGATCTTTATACGTTATATCCATATATGTCCTTTCTTTGTATCTAGTTTTAATACTATTTTAATATAAAGGATTCTTTATAAGCAAATAAAATCATGACCAACTATAAAAATATGGTCATGATTTTTATTTGCTTATCAAAAATAAATCTATTCTACTTCCTTAAAAGTTTTTAGTGCTTCTTTCAAGGATTCAATATTTTTATCATACAATTCTTCTACTCCTGTAATCGTTGCAGAATAGAATGCTTTTTCAGTTTCAATATACACATTATAACACTTTGCAACTACACCATTTTGTTCTGCTACAATTTCATTTGCTTTAGCAGCTTTTACTCCATCAATTTTAACATTTTCTATTTCAGATACTTCTCCCATTTCTATCAGCTTCGCAAGTACTGTTTTCTCTTTCAAAGCAATAAATGTATCAACATCTTTTATTTGATCCATAGCTTCAAAGCTCTTTGAAAATCCCTGAATAGTAATTGTTAAACTTTTGTCTTCATTATCCAAAGTAATATTATTTTCATTTGTATTTTCTTCTACAATCCATTCTCCTGCAACTGAAATTTTAAAAGTGTTTAATTTATTGCTATATTCTTTAGCAGGAGATTTAGAAACACTATTTGAGCACCCAAATAGTAAAGCTATACATGATAAAACCATAATACCTAATACTAATTTTTTAAATTTTGATTTCATTCTTCCACCTCTTTTTACATTAATATATTTTTCAACTACTTAAGTATAACATTATATTCGACATAAGATTCCTTTAATATGTAAAAATAGGTCTTAATTACTATATATTATAAATTATTACAACTATTTATAAGGATAACAAATTATATTATTGATAAACTATACCCTATACAAGGTTTCATTTGTAAATTATAAATATCAATCCATTCTATTTTATTCATCCTACATAAACCCCCTAAGTTTTTAAACCTAGAATATAATTTCCCCTGTTTTTCATATACTCTCTTATGGTCCTTTTTATACTACTCAACAATACCAAGACTCAATTTCCAACATAGTATTCTAATAACTGATTCGTCAATCTTACTCTCTGAAATTGTTCCATTTTTAACAGCCTCAATAACAGCTGGAATTTGTATTTCAAAATCCGTACAGCAAATCATATCATTACCTGATAATACAGCAACCACTGCTGCTTGTTTTGCTTTTGTATATTGTTGAATAGCATCCATATACAAATCATCTGTCATAATAACCCCATCAAAGTTTAAATCTTCTCTTAGTATTTGATGTACCTTTAAAGATAAGGATGCAGGATATTTAGAATCCATACATTCTACAATGTTATGGGATACCAATACTGCACCCGCTCCTCCATCGATTCGTGAAATAAATGGTAAAAAATCATTTTTTGCAAAAGATTCATAACTTCGATGATCATAAGCAATTCCTGTATGGGTATCTGAATTATTCCCGTATCCAGGGAAGTGCTTTAAAACACAACCCAGTTTATTCTCATTCATAACACCTACAACTTTTTGAACATATTGCGAGGTGAGTTTCGCATCTTTTCCTAATGTACGTTTATAAATATAGTCAGAGGGATTTGTGGACACATCACAAACAGGTGCCATATTGAGATTGATTCCAAGAGACTTAAGCAAGATAGCTTTTTCCTCTGTATCTTGTGCAATCAAATCCCATCCACCTGCTTTATATAAATCCTGTGGAGACTTAAACCGAGTAGAGCGAAATTCATCATATAAACTAACACGGTTTACCGTTCCACCTTCCTCGTCAACACCAATCAACATATTTATCTTTGAAGCATTTTGATAGCTCTGGATATTAGAAGAAACTTCTTCTTGTGTTTTATTCTTAAAATCACGACCAAAAAGAATATACCCACCTAAATGGTACTTTGAAATAAGTTGTACGTCATTTTCCTGTAGACAACGAACAATAAACATTTGACCAACTTTTTCTTCAAGGCTCATTTCATTTAATATTTCACGAGCTTTTTCTATATTAGAGATCTCCTCTTTTACAGGGTCACTAACTATTATTTTTTCACTTTTATCAACCTCGTATTTTAAGTTTTTTCCATTATACCATAACAATAAACAATGAACATAAAAAAGACCACTTCATATGTAAGGTATTAGCCTTATATTATGAAGCAGTCTCATATATAACTTATTGAATATAGCCACTTAAATCAGCACTATTAATCACTTTATGCATCTCTTTTTCATCTACTCCCATAAAAACTAAACCATAATTTATATTGTCAATATCAGTATTTGCTATAATCCCTTCACCTTCCTCTAATATTGAATATTTAGTACCTGATGGAGTCTTATAATCATCTTTATGAACAGAATCTGTTACTGTTACAACTGTACTATCTTCTAGCATATCTTGTGTTATGATTGTAACCCCAAACAATCTATTCTCTTGATCCTTTGATTTATAAGTAATATAGATATTGTGATTATTATTAAAAGACTCCTGAACCATTATATCTTTTTCCATTTTAAAATCTTCTGGAATATATGAAGGTAAAATAACTTTTACTCCTAAAGCTTTTTCAACCTCTTTTATGTTAGAGAATGTCATTGTCTTCGCTTCAGTAATTATACCTTTTTTATCTGGAGAGTTATAATTGTCTTTAGCTTCCTTTGCAAGTCTTTCTGCCTCTTTATCACTTATATTTTGGTTTGTTCTTATTTCAACTGTTGTATCTTTATTGTAAAATTTAAAGTTTTTAAATAAATCTGTTCCATAAGCTGCTGTTACACCTATAGTTAATACTAAACAAGCTGCTAATATTCCTGATTTTCTTATACCCTTTTTCATAATACCATTTCCTTTCTTATTTTGTTTTATAATTCTTTTGGCAAACATCTTACTATCTTCTATTTCATACGGTAGAGGCCTTTGTTTAGATAATTTTTCAAGTTGTCTTTCAATTTCAACCATATCCATATTATCAATGGCTTCGTCAAGTTTACTATGTATACTTTGAAATTGTGGAGTATTTTTAAAATTGCCTTTCATTTAATATCCTCCTTTTTGTTAGGATTGAGCTCATATCCTATCACTTAATATATGTCGTCAATATTTGTTTGTAACAAATTTTTCTTTCGCTATATGATGTGTTAATTTTTTTATTTCACGTCTTAGTCTTACATATCTCATACGTAAGCTTACTTCATTAACATTTAGTATTTTCGCTATATCCTTATAGCTTTTATTTTCAATATAATAAAGTTTATAAAGCTTGTACTTATCTTCTGAAAGCAACGATAATACATTATCAATATACTGGTTTTCATCAATTTTACGATCATAATTTATAATGAGTTTTTCATACAAATCCGACTCTTGGCTTCCTATTTCCATATTTATAGGAGTTTCCTTTAAATTCTTTTGAATAGCTTTTCTCTTAAAATTAGCTCCTACAAATTTTGCTGTTTGATAAATAAATCCACCCACATTTTCATGATTTTGCAATTCATCTATACGATTGTATACAATAACAAATACTTCTTGAGTAAGATCTTTGGCATCCTCTATATCTCCTATAGAATAATATAGATATTTTAAAATTTTTGAATGATAGCTTTCACATAGTGTGACAAAAAACTTATCCAAAATCGCTCCCCCCTCTCTACTTTATTTATGTTCATATGTGTCAATTGTAACATTTGTTTTTTTTATAAAAGTGTAAAAGTGTAGTAAAAGTGTAGGGACAGTTAATTAATTATTGTAAAATACAATAACTTATTATAGTGCAAAAAAAAATATTATATGATATCATAAAAAAAGTAGAGTTACTAGATCCATATTATTTCATTAGATTATTTTAACTCAAAATTTTATCAATCAGAAATAATTTTATTATGAAAAAATAACATTAAAAATTAAGGTTATAGCTTTCATTATGTATTTTATTTGAAATACATATTTTTTTAAAAAATGTAATGATAATGATTTTCAATATCTTGTAATAAATTTTATAACAGTATAAAAATAAAAGTTTTAAGGGATAAAGAAAGGGTGAATCAATATGGGAAAATATAAAGAAGAATTAGTAGGAGTTCCAGAGACCATGCTTATACCAGTATGGGCTAGAGCACAGGAAACCAAAAGAGAAGATAGTATTATAAAAGATTTTAAATCTTTAGAGATAGTAAAAAAAATTGATTACGATTTTTCTATATTTGGAGATGATAATAAATTTTATAAAACACAAGTTGGTGTTGCAGCAAGAACTAAAATACTAGATGATTTGACTAAAGCATATGTAGAAAAAAACCCTAATGGAACCATCATCAATATAGGTGCTGGTCTAGATACAAGACCTATTAGAATAGATCTTAAAAATATTCGCTGGTATGATATAGATTTAGCTGAAGGAATAAACATCAGAAGAAAATTCATAAAAGAAACAGATAGACTTAAATTTATAGAAAAATCAGTATTTGAGTATGAATGGATGGATTTAATAGACAAAAAAGAAAATGTGTTAATAATCGCAGAAGGTATATTTATGTATTTTGATATACCTCAATTAAAAAATTTATTTAAGAAATTAGCAGATCACTTTACAAATTCATATATTGTTTTTGAAGCAATGGATCCCCTGGCGGTAGGAAAATCAAAGCATCATGAGTCAGTGAACAAACTAAAAACAAAATCTGAATTTTATTCTGGATTTAAGTCAGGAAAAGAAATTGAATGCTTTGATAATCGACTTCATTTTGTAAAAGAATGGTACCATTTTGATGTTGGAGGAAAAAGATGGAGAAATATGAGGTGGCTCTGGTGCATTCCAAGATTTAAAAAAATGGCGAAAATAATAAAAATTCAAGTAAATTAGCAAAAGGGACAAATTCATTGTCTCTTTTATTTTCTAATAATCCTTCTTAATCTGCCTTTTTTACTACTCTATAATGTCAAGGATCAATTTCCAACACAATATTCTAATAACAGATTGATCAATAGTATCCTCTGAAATTATTTCATTTTTAACAGCCTCAATAACAGCAGGAATTTGCACGTCAAAATCTGTACAACAAATCATATCGTTTCCTGCTAATACTGCAACTACTGCTGCTTCCTCTGCTTTTGTATACTTCTGAATAGCATCCATATATAAATCATCCGTAATTATAACACCATCAAAGCTTAAATCTTTCCTCAATATTTGATGTACCTTTGCAGATAAAGACGCAGGGTATTGTGAATCCATGCAATCTACAATATTGTGTGATACCAATATTGCATCTGCTCCTGCTTTGATTCCTGAAATAAATGGTAAAAAATCATTTTTGACAAAGGATTCATAACTACGATAATCATAAGCCATCCCTGTATGGGTATCTAAATTATCTCCATATCCTGGGAAATGCTTTAAAACACACCCTAATTTGTTGTTATTCATCACTCCTACAACTTTTTGGACATATTGTGAAGTAAGTTTTGCATCTTTTCCAAATGTACGAGCATACATATAATCATCTTGATTGGTAGACACATCACCTACAGGTGCCATGTTGAGATTGATTCCAAGAGATTTAAGAAGAGTAACTTTTTCCTCTGTATCTTTTGCAATCAAAGCCCAGCCTCCTTCTTTATATAAATTCTGCGGAGACTTAAACCGAGAAGAACGAAATTGATTATATGCACTAACCCGATTTACTGTTCCTCCTTCCTCGTCAACACCAATCAGCATATCTATTTTTGAAGCATTTTGATAACTTTGGATGTTTAAAGAAACTTCTTCCTGTGTTTTATTTTTAAAATCACGACCAAAAAGAATATACCCACCCAAATGATACTTTGAAATAGATTGTATCGCATTTTCCTGAGGACAACGAACAATAAACATTTGTCCCACTTTTTCTTCAAGGCTCATTTCATTTAATATTTGATGGGCTTTTTCTAAATCAGACATTTGCTTTTCTACTGGGTCACTAATTACTACTTTTTCAATCTTCTCTTTATTCCTCTCAGAATCTTTTGTACCATTAAAAACCAGTTTACATGAAGTCATCAACATGCATAAACACAGTAATGTACCTATAATTTTAATGTATTTTATATGAAATATTTTCATTTTCATCAACCTCATATTTTATAAATTACAATATGTAGCCATATTATTGTTTAATTTCTAGCTATTCAAATCCTTAACTTTTATTTGTCATTATATCATAAAAAGAGATAGTACACCTATTCCTTTGAAATATCATCTGCTACTTTCATTTTTTCTTCATATTCCAATTATTTATTATTATTTTTCTCTTTTGTGTATTTCATAAATCATTCTAGTTCTTTTTCTCTAAAAATAAATTTTTTATTGTTCCAAATCTATCAAAATTATAAATTAGACCTTAATTGCTTTTCAAGGTGATCAATTACCTAATGTATGAATATGGTATACTTGAACTATTAAAATTTTAGGAAATATAGTGTAAACTCAAAGGAACTACATTAAGAATGGAGGAATATTATGTAAAGCACAACAAAAGAAAGAAATCATTTAAAGCCATGCTTAATATTAATGGGAGGAATATATGTTTAAAAGTATTTTAAAATCAAAAAATGTAAAACGCAAAAAAATAGCACATACATATATCATGTGGATACTGCCCATATTGCTATTTTTATTAGTAGCACTTGGAGCAGGAATTTTTAATTTGAATAAAGTTAGCCAAACAAAATCAAATAAAGACTTTAATGTAAAAATCTTAGACCAAGCTAATAAAACTTTAAAGACATGGATCGATGATCAAATGTCTACTTTATTGATCATTTCAAAAGATCCACGTACTATAGAGGCCTGCTTAAATCCGTCTAATAAAGAAGCAGTGACCAAAGCCAATGAATTTCTTTTATCCATAGCTGATCAAAACAAATATTATGAAAATATTGCTTTAGCTTCTAATCTTAGTCCTGAGACGAGTTTAAATATTACATCTGTTGATGGAGAAGATCATATAATCAAGAGAGGTGTTTTTTTTGTAGATTCATCAAATGGAGCTTCTGTGGGAAAATCTAGTGCAGATCATCCTATGGCAAAAGATATTTATAATAAGAGTAAAGATCATGTTGTTACTCATGTATATCGAAGTCTTATCTATGGCAATCCAGTATTTGTTATCTCCGTTCCTGTTATGAATGAAGGTAATCTAATTGGTACAGCACATATGGCACTTCCTATGAATCATTTTACAGACATATTTGTAAATAATATTAAACTCGGGGATACAGGTTATATGTTCATGATGGATGAAAATGGATTTTTAATTTCACACCCACAAAAACAAAATATACTCAATGAGGATGCTGTTAAAACATACAAGCCTTTACTCAATAAAATTATTGGAGATGAAACCTACACTTCACTAAATTTTGATGGCCAAGATAAAACTTATACAATACAAAAATATGATTTTGAGAATGAAAACTACCTTAGCCAATGGTATCTAGTTTTTGTACAATCGAATATGGAAGTTATAAAACATTCTTTAAAATCAGTTTGGATTGTTGGAGCTGTTTTGTTAGTGCTTTTGTTGATTATAACATGTATTATTTATTCTATTACAAATCTAATTGTAACAAAGCCATTAAATATTTTAGAAACTGAGTTAAACAATCTTTCAGAAAAAGGTGGAGATTTAACAACCCGTATTCATATGAAAAATCAAGATGAAATTGGCAAACTCGGTAATTCTGTAAATAAATTTCTTGAGAATCTTGGGACAATAGTTGGTAATGTAAGTAGTGGTTTTGGACATGTTGATAACTTTTCACAGCAATTGCTTATCTCCACTCAGGAAGTGAAAACTTCTATGAATCAAGTTTCTAATGTAATAGGAGAAATTTCAGTCACAGCTGAAAAACAAAGTACATATACAAATAATATTATGGAAATGCTAGAAAAAGTCGAAAAACAAGTAAACCAGGGTGCACAGCAAATTGAAAAAAATACAATAAATACAAAAGAATCTACAGAGCTTGTATATAAAAGCATGACTTCTATGAAAGAAGCTACTATTCATCTTGATTCTGTTAATAAAACTGTAAGACTTGCTACTGAAGCAATCCATAAATTAGATGATCGTTCTTTGCAAATAGGTAATATTATAACTATCATAAAAGATATATCCGAACAAACAAATCTACTTGCTTTAAATGCTAATATAGAGGCAGCTAGAGCTGGAGAATATGGACAAGGTTTTGCAGTTGTAGCTGATGAAATTAGAAAGCTTGCAGAACAATCTAAAACAGCAACAGAAGAAATATCTGTTTTAGTAAAAGATATACAAAAAGATACGAAAAGTACCGTTAAAACTATGAATAACGGTATGTATGCAGTTGAGCAACAAGGAAATATAATTACTAATTGTAGTCAAGCGTTATCCACCGTTGTTGATAAAGTAGAAATATCTGATCTTAACGCAAAGCAAACTCAAAATATATTCTATGAACTATTAAACAGTACTGAATCTGTTTTGAAAAATACAAAAGAAATAGCGAGTATAGTACACGGTTATTCTATATCAACTGTTGACTCAGTATCAGATATCAAGGAACAGTCTGATAAAATCAATACGATTACAGAAAATACAGATGAACTTGTACAAATTGTAAGTAAATTAAAAAATCAAATTAGTAAATTTAACGTATAACTATAAAACAGAGGGACATCTTCACTGTCCCTCTGTTTTAATTGCCCTAAAAGATTTTTTAGATTCAATAATTATCAGATGAAAATTTTAATGGTTCTATTTTAAAATTTGCACTAGACAATATTTCTGGCCAAATCTTAACCATTTGGTATACTTTATTTTTTTTATCATCAGGTAATAGATCCCAAGGAACGAGGGCAGGATCCGTTTTTCTATCTATATCTTTTACTCTACCATGAGTCCAACCTGCTTCTTTTCTATGAAGACACCAACGGGTATGTTCGTAGTTTGCTAAAATCTCTAACTCATCTTCTGTAAAGTCAATATATTTTGGTGTTTCTTTAACAGATACAACATCATAATTAATTTTAAGTAACGCTCTAGGAATATGTTTTGCATGATCCATATTGGAGCTTTTAAGATCTTCACTGAGCTCATCCCAAGGACTTATAAAATCTGCATCAATATTTTTATTATCTTTATTTAACATAATATATTTTTGATGAATCGCTTTTGCAAGACTTTCAATTTTTTCACTAAAAAATGCATCATGCATTAAATGACGTAAAAATTGGTCTTCGTCTACATGGAGTTTTAACTGCTCTCTAGAAGGTAAATAAGATTGCTCCCATTTCTTTGCTTTATTTAACATACTCATCTCTAATATAGCTTCCATAGATCTTGATTCATGCTTGTATCTTGGAATTTTAAGCAATGCTCTTAGTACACCATTATCAATTTGAGCTTCTCCCTTTTCATTTATCAAATGAGGTTCTTTACGCTCCAACAATGATCGTAATAGCATCGCTCTTCGAATGATAAATAATTGGTCTAACTGTCCATTTGCTTGATTAGGTCCTAAGATATTTACATATCCTCTCAGACGACTAATAAAGTCAGGTCCTTTTGCACTTTTGAATGCTTTTAAGAATTGTTTTTGTTCCATTTCATCGGTAATATCTTCTCCACAGAATTCTTTAAAAGAACTACTAGTACCTCCTCCAAATACAAAAATAGCCTTTCCTATAGGGTGAATAGCATCCCCTTCTCTAAATACACCATCTTGCATAGGTGCTAAGAAATATTTCAACCATCCAAGATTTCCTTCAAAAGTAGAATCAAATTCATCAAAAAATACTAGTGGAACTTTTCCTTCCAAAGATAGATCCCTTACTTTATGAAAACTATTAATTAAATCTGCTGTTGTACGAAATTGAGATAAATTAAAATTTAATGCTTTAATAAGATTGGGTGCAATACTAGCAGCTATCTCCATGATCCCAAAGGACTTTCCAGATCCTGGTGTTCCAAATACAGAAATGGACAAAGGACGAACAGCATTGGTTGTGGAAATATATTCTAGCATCAAATTCTTTATGCTTCTATAACTTTCAATTTCTGTTCGATCTACCGTTTTTAATTTTCCAAACTGTGCACTTGGAATAGATTTAAGTACTTTTCTTTCTCCATTTTTAACAATATCATAAGCAATTTCTGCTAAATTTGCGGAACTTTTGTCTTCAAGTATATACCAACGGGAATACCCGTTTATATCAGATTCATTAGGGATTTTTACATCCTGCACATGCTCTTTGTATATAAAGTCGTTCTCATCTTCAACAAATATTGCAGGATTAGGAAAAGTAAATTCTTCAATGTTTTTACCAAAACCTTCTATGAAATATTTTTGTGCAGCAACAATACCTTCTCGAATTCCTTTACTCAGCCAATAAGAGAGCTTCTTTTTATTATGCTTTTTCGAGGAAACAATACTGCGTGATAGTCCAGCAACAAAGCAAGAGGTCAATCCATACATTTTACCTTGTGTATCTTTCACAAAACCTCCTTCGAATTCATAGGGAAGAAAATATAACCTAGATTCAGCTACTGATCTATCATTCCTATAATAAATAGCACCTTCAAGTCCAAAGGGTACTATAAGATGATGACATTTTGCAAGGAAGGCAAGATTCGGATTATTGTTGATTTGCCAAACAAAATCCTGTGATGTTCTTTCCCAAGAAAGACTTTTGCTAATGTTTACTCCCTTTGAACGTAAATCATCAGCATTTATAACAACGATGGTATTTTCAATATGAAATTTTTCTAGATGCTTCCAAAGATCACTAGATGAAATAGGATTATTCATTTTATATAATACAATAGGTGATTTTTTAGATGATTTTATTGCCAAAGGCCAAAACTCTTCATTAGAATTAAAACCATTATTTTCATCATCTATAATTACTAGATCAGCATTTTCATCATCATCATAAATTGGAAGTAACTTTGGCTTACCAGATGATGGTCCTGTAAATCCCATAAAATGTTTCACTCGATATACTTTATTCTTATCTTTTTCATTAGAAGATACAGGAAATAAATCTAGTGTTGCATTAGAACGAAGAAATTCTTTTGGTAAATCTGACTCTAAATACTTGATCTTCGGTGAACATATAGAACTATCCGTTGCCAAAGCTACAAGCTTTGATAGTAACAAAGATTCACCAGGTTTTAAAACAGTATGCATATTCAAATGGGTTTGCCAATTCAATCCTTCATTATTTTGAGGGTCTGTAATCCACTGAAGTGAATTTATACATATGTCCCCAGATATAACAATACTTACTTTTTTATCATTCATAAATTAAAACCTCCTACTTCTTTATCTGCAATTTCATTATCTAAATATAATTTTACTCTAAAGGTTGTTTATATATTAATCGATACTTTCTTCTTCCTTATTTATATAAACATAACATATGCTGTGAATATTTCAACAAAATTCTTCAATATCCTTGTCTTATTTTATAAAAAACTAAGTATAGGCAATAAGACAATATGGGTAACAATATGGAAAATATGGAAAATTTGGGAAATTTGGGGACGGTTAATGATTTCTTTTCTATTTTTCAAGATTTTGAATTTGCATTGTGTTTTCTACTCCCTCGTTTTTGTATTTATCTTTAAATAAATGTACTTTTATTCCTCTGAGTATTATATAACAAATTCCTACTCCTTTTTGCTATTTCTAAAACAAAAAAGGAGTAGGAATTTGTTAACTCCCACTCCAATTATTAATCTAATTAATAAATACAAGTGATAACCACGGTATATAGGTTACTAAGGCTAATCCAATTAATCCCACTATGAACAATGGCATAATATGTACAAACATGCTTTCCATTTTTATTTTAGCAACAGCTGCCCCTACAAACAGGTTGCAACCATAAGGAGGAGTACATAAACCTAATGCTAAGTTTACAGTCATCAATACTCCAAAGTGCACAGGGTTAATGCCTAATACTTGAACTGTAGGCATTAACATTGGAGCCATAACAATAATAGCTGGCACTGTATCTAAGAATAAGCCTACAACTAATAATATTAAGTTAACAAACAACAATACAATTAAAGGATTCGTCGATACACTTGTCAAAAATTCTGTAATCGTCTGTGGAACTCTTTCATATGTCATAAATGTAGAAAATACGGTAGAATATCCTAATAAAAATGAAGTTATTCCATTTAATACTGCTGTATCCAAAAATACATTTTTTAATCCCGCCCACGTTAAATCTTTATATACATATAAACTTATTATAATTGAGTATACAACAGATATACAAGCAGCTTCAGTAGGAGTGAATACTCCTGAATAAATACCTCCTAGAATAATAACTGGAGATAATAACGCCCAAAAACCTTCTTTCATACTTTTAGCAATTTCTGAAAATCTATATTTCATAGCTTCCCCAATAGGCACTTTCTCATCAGAATCGTTAACTCTCTTTTGTTTTAAGTCAACTCCTTTTATAGTGCACGTTATAATATTTGCACCTAAAAACAAAATACCCATCAATACTCCTGGCAATACTCCTGCCAAAAATAATTGTGAAATAGATACTCCCGTTGAAGCTCCATATAACACAAAAGATAAACTTGGAGGAATAATTGGACCGATAATGCCTCCAAAACAAACGATCGTAGCTGCATAAGCTGGATCGTAACCCTTTCTTTTCATCTCTGGAATCATCATCCCACCAATTGCTGATGTTGTTGCCATTCCAGATCCTGATAAAGCACCAAAAAACATACATGCAATAATTGTTACACAACCAATAGCACCACTTACAAAGCTTATTAATGCAGATGCAAAATCAACAATTCTTTTGGCTATTCCACCTGTTGACATTATAAGTCCAGCCAACATAAAAAAAGGTATTGCCATTACAGTAAATGAGAATATTCCACTATAGCAATATTGCGCATTGATAGCCATGTTCAAGTCTGAATAGGCAAACATTGATAGCATAGTGGCTCCACCTATCGCAAATCCAACAGGAACACCTATCAATAACATCACAAATAATGCAATAAATAATACTGGTACTGCCATTATATCTTTCCTCCTTATGAAATTACTTCATTCTTTAAAATACATTTAACTGCCTCTAAAAGGTATACAGCTGCTCTTATTATAAATATTGCACATCCAAGTACAAGAGACAGATATCCCCATGCTGTACTTATTTTAATTCCTGCATAAGGAATATTCATTTGTATGTTAATCATTGTAAATCCGTAATACATTGTAATGCCACAAATAACAATAACAATTAGTTCTGATATTGCTTCTGCCAATTTATTTAACTTATACGGTAATTTATCAATCAATAATGTAATTTTTATATGTTCTTTTCTTCTATGACCTATACTTATTCCTAGCCACGAAAGCCACACAAATAAAAATTTGCCTAGTTCTTCTGACCAAGATAGTGAATTGTTAAAGACGTATCTCATAATGACTTGAAAACATATTACTCCAACCATTGCCATAAACATAGTTATTAAAACCGTATCTTCAATTTTATCTAAAGCTTTCAAAACTTTATTTTTCATGTTATACCATTACCCCAGTAAAAGAGTAATGACCTAACCTCCTTTCATACTATCTTATAAACCATATGACACCTTAAAATAACTCCTTATCAAGGCTTATCATCCTGGGTTTTGTATAATAAATATAAGAAGTAATATAGCTATATTACTTCTTATATTTATTTAAATTAAGGACGTGTATTTAACCATTTATCAACCATTTCATCTCCAACAATTTTACGTTGATAGTCATATACTGGTTTTACTGCTTCTTCAAATGCCTTTATTTCATCAGGAGTTAATTCATACACTTGTGCCCCTTCATCTATAAATCTTTTTATATAACTTTGCTCTTTAGCAAATTCCTCTGCTCTTTGGCTCTTCGCAACTTCTTTAACTCCTGCTTCCAATATTTCTCTGTCTGCGGGATCTAAAGATTCAATCCAGTCTCTTGAACAGATTATTGGGAATGGAGAGGAAGCATGATTTGTTAATGTTACATATGGGGCAATTTCATGTAGATTAAAATCATTGAATACACCTAAAGAGTGATCTAATGCATTGATCTGTCCTTGAGATAATGAAGTTACCACTTCTCCCCAAGCCATAGGTGTTGGATTAGCCCCCATAGCTTTCCAAATTTCAATATTTAAATCATTTTGTGCAATACGAACTTTCTGTCCTTTAAGATCAGCTTTTGTTTTATAAATCTTATCTCTACTTATCACTTGTCTCATCCCGTTATAATACATATCTATACAATAGTACCCTGAATCTTTTAAAGTTTCATTAAACAACTCTAGTCCACCATTTTCAAAAGTACCCTTTTCCCAATCTTCAAATGAAGGATATAAATAAGGTAAATCAATACAAGTTGAAGCTGGTCCTGCTGCAGATGTAATTGGTGTTGATAAGTCAAACATCATTGTAACGGTTCCCAGTTTAATCCCTGATACTAAATCTGGTGTATCTCCCAATTGTCCATCTGAATAAACCTCTACTTTAAACTTTCCTGGTGCTTCTTTTTCTAAATACTCTCCTAAAGCTTCACTCCATTTGTGAGTCGATCTTTGAGAAGAGTCAGTATGTCCAATTTTGATAACAATTGGTCCATTCTCTGATGTGGTAGTATCCTTCCTTCCACAACCTCCCATCAAACTCATTGCCAATACCAATGTTAATATAAAAGCTAGCACTTTTCCTTTTTTCATCTTTTTCAATCCTTTCTTTTAATTTTTAACATTCATGATGTTATCATTATTTTATAATTGCAACTGTCATGCCAATTATCTAAAATCAATGAATGCCCTTCACCCTCAATGTAATGCTTATTTTAGGATGATCAATATTTATATAAAAATAAAAAGTGTGAATTATTTTTCACACTTCCATGCTCAACACTGAAAAATTATTCACACTTTTCCCACTTCTATCTTATATTGATTTATTTTATTCCACAGCTGCCTTGTGCTTATTTCTAATTCATCTGCTGTTTTGGTAACATTCCCAGTATTGTTCTTTAGAGCTTCTGATATAAAAATCTTTTCAAAATTAGCACGAGCCTTCTTTAATGTCTTTTCACAATTATTATTTATCAACTTTTTTTTATTAACGCAACCTAGTGGCATTAATATTTCATTGACTGTAATAACACCATCTTTACTTAATGCTATCATCCTTTCAATTATATTTTTAAGTTCTCTAATATTTCCTGGATAGTCATATCCTAATAAAAAATCCATTACCTTGTCATCAACTTTCTTGATTTTTTTCTTTTGATCCATTTCAATTTTTTTAATGAAAAAATTAATGAGTGCTGGCAAATCTTCTCTTCTTTCTCTCAGTGGTGGTATATTCAGCGTCAATGTATTAATTCTATATAGCAAATCCTCTCTAAAATCTCCTTCAATGATTTGTTTTGAAAGGTCTTTATTTGTTGCTGAAATAAATCTCACATCTAAATCAATTGACTTATTACTTCCTAGTCTTTCTATTTTCCTACTTTCTAAAACTCTTAGTAATTTTCCTTGTGTTACAATGGGCAAATCTCCAATTTCATCTAAGAATAAGGTGCCAAAGTTGGCTTGTTCAAATTTTCCGATTCTAGTATCAATAGCTCCTGTAAATGAACCTTTTTCATGACCAAACAACTCAGATTCTATGACTCCTTCAGGGAAAACTTGGCAATTTACAGGAACAAATGGTTCTTGCCTTCTTTTACTTAATCGGTGAATATAGTTTGCAATGACCTCTTTACCTACTCCAGATTCTCCTAATAACAAAATGTTAATACCTGTATCTGCAACTCTTTTACACATCTCCAAAAGATTTAAGTATTCCTTATTTTTAGACTCAATAAATGATTCAGTTTCATTTTGATTCTTAAGTAAAAAAGAACTTTGCCGCTCTAATCTATATATTTTAGCTAACCGATCGACTTTCATAACCAATTCTTTTATATCACTACTCTTAACAAAATAGTCGAGTGCACCATACTTTATTGAATCAACTGCACTTTCAATACTGCCAAAGGCTGTCATAACAATTACCTCAACCTCATCGTATGTTTCTTTTATTCTCTTAATCAGCTCAACTCCATCCATAACAGGCATTTTTAAATCAGTAAGTACAAGATTTACGATATTTTTCTCGATATGTTCAAGAGCTTCATGCCCATTGGAACAGCTAGCTATATCATATCCAACATCTGAAAGTATTAAAGCCAGAACCTTTTGATACTCAATTTCATCATCTACAATTAGTATTTTGTATCCTTTTTTTTTAACCATATACACTACCCCTTTATTGGTAAAACTATATCAAACTCTGTACCTTCTCCAAAATTACTTTTTACAGATATCCTTCCATCATTATTGGATATTTCTGTACTGATAATATAAAGACCTAAGCCTGTTCCATTTTCTTTGGTAGAATAAAAAGGATCAAATATGTTCTCAAGCTTTTCCTTTTCTATACCACACCCATTATCTATAACCTTTATATTTAAATAGTTCTCTTCAATGTTCATTGTTAAGTAAATTTTCTTTTCCTCTCTCTCAACACCTTCAAAGGAATGAATACTATTATTTATTAGATTAAGCAGTACCATTCTTAGCACATCTTCATTGATTAAAACTGGCTTTGAATGGTTCCCAGTGACCTTGCAGATCATATTGATTTCATTTCGTTCAATATTCTTTTTTTCCAAATCTAGTATTAAGCTTACTAAGTTTTCAATATTCACTGATTTAATTTCATCATTCGAAAGCTTTGAAAATCTTAATAAGTTCTCAATAAGCTTATTAATTCTTGCTACCGAGTCATTGATAACCAATATAGCATGCTCACACATTTCATTCACACAATACTTTTCAATAATATAAATATAGCTTTTTATTAATCCTAATGGATTTCTTATTTCATGAGCCAATCCAGCCGATAGCTGTCCAACAGCTATCAGTTTAGCTTCCTGTCTAGCCTTCTTTTCATGCAAATACTTTTCTGTATAATTTTCAATTATAATCATACTTTTATTGCTCGCAATTTTCTGACTAGTAACATAATAATATGCATTGCCCACATTTAATACCTTATTCATTTGATCTTTGTCAACAAAAGGCTCTAATACTTTAAGTTGGTTATAATCAGCTCCTATTAAATATTCTCTAGGCATATTCGTTATACTAGTAATTGCATCATTACATTCCACAATTATAGAATTCCTTTCTATAACCATAATACCGCTTTGCATGGTATCAATAATAAGGCGTAATTCCTCTTTACTTTCAGATAGTTCCTTAGTCTTTGTGTTAACTCTTTGGGTAATAACATAATTCCAGCTAGAAAAGATACCTATAATAAATAGAATGCCAATTACTACTTTATAAGCTAACTCAATATGTCTTAAGTCAATACTATCAGTATCAAAATTACCAAGCCATTTATATTGAGTCTGTGCTATCAAGTTTTTTTTCTTTAATTCTAATATAGCTTTGTTCAATATATTCAGAAAATAGCTATTTTCTTTTTTAACAGCCAAGCACATCTCTTTTTCATAAAGAGTCGGTTCTAAAAATCTGAAATTTGCGCCTCTATTGGTCACATTAAGAAAATGTGCGGCTTCCATATCATCGCCTACAAATCCAGCTACACTATCTTTATTGATTAAAGCAAAGCATTGATAGATATTGTCTACTTCAATGATTTTAACATTACTTTTATATTTAAAATATTTATTTATACGCCCATCTATATTGTCTCTCTCCAATGCCACTAAAGTCATATCCTTTAGATCCTTAATATTTTCTATATTTGAGTTATTCTTAACTAGTATTTTCCCCTTAACAACACATAATGGCTGACTTATATCAAACTCTTTTTTATTCTTGTATGTATTTTCCACAACCATGATGTCCACTTCATCACTTTTTATTGCATTGAGTAAATACTCCTTTGATCCTACTCTTAAATGAATATTACTACTTAATTCAATTGCTAATTGAGATAAATAATCCACCATAATTCCAGTATTATAGTTATTAAATTCATTAATAAATGCCAAAGGTGGATCATTATAAACCCCTACAATAAAAGGTTTTTTCTTTAACAACTCTTTTTCTTTTTCGGTTAGTGGAGTATTGTATTTATAATATTCACGCATCCCTATATTGTATCTTAAATTTATGTCTAACTTCCTTATACCAATGAAACCACTAATTAGCAGTATAATTAAGATTATGATCTTTCCCTTTTTCATAAAGCCTCCATAATTGGTTGAACAATAAGTTTTATTTGCAATTCCTCTAACTATCTTATTCTAACATTATGCTATTTTTTTTACAATTCAATTACATACTTGGATAGTGTCCAGATACTTTAGGAAAAAATCGGTTATCACTCTCCTATATATTGTCATCATCTCTTATAATACAAAAACCTCATCTTCCTTGAATTTTCAAGAAAAATTAGGTTTTATTTTAGTGTTTCGACCTTTGACGACGATTTGACAACGTAGTAAGAGAAACTGCCAAGAATCATTTAGAGCAAACTAAAATAGATTGTAATTCTTATTAATTATCTTCCTTATCTGTTCTTTTATCTTTTTTCTCAGATATAATTATTATATGTAAAGTGAATTTTACGTAAAGTATGCTTGACATCATTTGGAATCAGATGTATATTAAAATTGTAAAGTTTATTTTACATTCAAATTTATTATATAAAAAAGGATGTGATTATTATTGAAAAACAGAATCAAACAGCTTAGGGATATCCATAATCTAACACAAGATGAATTTGCTAAATTAGTAAACGTATCAAGACAAACTATAATATCCTTAGAAAAGGGTCACTACAATCCATCTATAACCCTCGCATTTAAAATTGCAAAAGTATTCAATACTACGATTGAACATATTTTTCTATATGAGGAGGAATAATTATGAAAAATAATCTTGATATTATCTACATCATATTAACCATATTGATAACCATTGTTTTAATCCCTGTTAACTTAAATCTTGCCTTAACAATAGGTGGTATATTATCTGTAATAGGCGTCTTTTTCATTCAATCTTATATAGGGGTTAAATTATTTAAATCCAGTATGGATGAAAGAGCTTCATATATAAGTGGTCGAGCATACTCATTAGCTTTTAACATTACATTTCTAGCTGTTGTCATAATCATCATACTTATACATGATTTTCACATACCAATGATATCAGAATTTTTTAAGATTATACTCCTCATTGGTTGGCTAACATTTTCAATTTCTGTTGCTTATATTAGACGATTTCATTAGAGCCTAAATATAAGACCTATCTTTTCTATTCTTCAAAGAAAATAGGTCTTATATTTTACATCCTCACAAATTTCACCTTTGAAAATATACCATCATCCTATTTATCCGCTGCTTCTTTCTCTACCTCTGTAATTACATGGGAGTAAATATCCATTGTAGTAAATATTAAAGCACGTCCTAACCTTTGTTGTGCTACCTTTGGAATTTGTAAATAAATAAATGAAGCTTCCTAGACTCTTCATTATCCTTATAGAATCTTGTTTTCATATAAATAACAACATTTTGATGTTACTTATAAGTGATAACATAAGAATGGTTCTTTCCATAGTTAATTGATTTTTCTATTTTATTCAAACCACAATATTTTTTTTGTTAAAATATCAAATTTATTTCTTCCATACATTATTCTTTTACACCAGTTTACAAGTTTGACTAAGCAATCTTGTTTCCTTTTTAAATAGTAATTAGCTGATTCTTTTATAGCAGAATATATTTTGCTATTTTCGAGAGAAGA
>NZ_RYYS01000102.1 GCF_004138215.1 Anaerophilus nitritigenes | reverse complement strand
TAATAAAAGAATGAAATTTAACGTTACAAATTGTCCATGAAAAACTATCCTTTAAATGATATACGAAATGATATGATTTATCCTAATCAAATTTTAAGAATACTTTAGAGAATCGTCTGTAATCAAAGGCGATTTTTTATTTTATAAAATTTTTTTGAAAAAGTTTTCAAATGGAGGGTTACATTTAGTAAAAATAACTGTCTTTATTAGGTGTAAGACAAAACAACCGGTTGAAGTAGTTTTTACAAAATAAAGATCATAAGGTTATCCTATCAAACTTTCCTTTAATAGAAGTTAAAAATACAGTATTTAGTATCTTAGATAACAATCGTAGCTTTAATACTTATACTGTAAAAGCAGGAGATACTCTATGGTCTATATCAAAATCATTTAACATGACAGCCAATGAACTGATAAAGTTGAATAATTTAAAGAATAGTTTGATCTATAAAGATCAAGTATTAAAGATTATGTAAAAAATAAAAAACAAATAAAAAGGAGAGATTTATTATGCCATATCATGATCACGGAGGTAGTTCACTTCCACCCAAATATAAGAATGTTCATATTGATGCCACAAAAAGTCAAATTTTAAGTGAGATGGGAAGGTTAGAAGAAATTGAAGAAAATATGCCTACCATTACAAAAAAACTTTACTATTTCACTAATGATTTAATTGCAGGAGCAGGATGGTTTGCAGGTGTAGGACCAGGAATTATATTAACTGGATATAAATATATTGTAGAAAGCGCATTAGAAGACCAACAAAGAAAAGTAGAAAAAGCAGTGAAGGAATTAAAAAATGGAAGTGCAAAAGGATTAAGATATAATATGACTTTAAGATATCGTAATGCTGGAAGAAATAGTGGTTATGTAATAGACGACTTTGATTTTAAAGTTTTATATAGTACACCAAGTAATCCAGGACAATGGGTTGAAGATTAATAAATAGTAGGCATTTTGCCTGCTATTTATTTTTTTTAATAAAATAATTGAAGACTATTAATGGGATTTTAAATATTATTCCCATAATTACTACAAAAATAATTAATTTTAAGAAATATTCATATGAAGAACTACTTGTATATATTAATATATTATTTTGTGCCAGAGTTGCAATTACCAATTTCCAAAGATATAAGCTAAATATAAATAATATGAACTTTATAATTTTTGTTTGCTTATGAAATTTAAACATTTTAAAATCCTCCTAGCAGCACTAACCATTAGTTTAACGTATGATATTTCTAAATTATACCATATTTTAACATTGACTTTACAAAAAATGTTTTTTTAATATTTTGTGATCAGTGATCCATCAAGATGATTTTATAATTTCTTCAATATTAACTTGTTTTATAGGTTCAGGAATTTCATCTAAATTTACTATATATTCTCCAAATCGTTTAATATGCTTTGTCATATAAGGACTTAAAGCTTTGATATCTTCTATTGAAAGTATTATTCCTTCATCATTTAATTTTTTAAGAGCTATACTAATATCAATTACATTATGCAGTATTACAGCATTGGATAACAAATTATTATATTTTATGATCTTACTTTGTTCTTCAGGATCATTTTCACAGATGATTCCTTCTCCACCAAAGAAAAACCATTTTGAAAATCCATGGTAGGCTTCTACTTTATTGGTTCGTTCAGTAATTCTTTCTCTTAGGGGTGTATTGGATATAAAATCTAAGAGATAAACAGTCCTTATAATATTTCCAAGTTCTCTAAAAGCTTGATACAATTTATTTTTCCTGCTATAGTTATTTAGCTTTCTAAGTAATGTAGAAGGAAGAATTTTACCTGTCTTTATGGATAAGATTATTTGAAATAAATCTTGATAATGGGTTTCTATAATGTCCCAATTTATTGTATCTTTAAATAGAGATTCTATATGCTTATATACTAAGTTTTTTTCTGCTTTGTAGAATTTAAGATTTTTCCAGTTACGTATTCGTGGCATTAATTGTATTCTTAATAGATAAGTTAAAGCAAATACAGGTGTAGATTGTCCTTGCGTATCTGCATGGATTGTGTCTGGTTGAATATCAGATTTATTTTTAAGAAGAGCATCAATAATATAAACGGCTTCCCATACACCACAGGGAATGAAATGGCTAAACAATGCAATATATGTATCTGATACATGATGATAAGCAACACCACCATAGCCCCCATATCTTATATGGTACTCTGAAAGTAGATTCTGTTCATATAAATCTATTTTAGTCCCATCAGCAGCGGCAACTTTTATATCTCCCCACAACTTGGGAAGAGAAAACTTATTGTAGCAGTTGATGATGTCTGTTATTGCACGATCTAGCTTCTCTTCATTGATATGCCTTTTATTTGTAAAATGTATCATATGAGGTGTAATACCTTGACGAATATGCTTTGATGTTTGAGCAGGACCCATATTAGAGCCATATCCAAAGATCAATATAATATATCTTTCTTTGGGATTATGTAGTTTCGGTTCTGAACCAGATATATGTCCAAAATTCTTTGTATAATTTAACCAATGCTCGACATTACATAAAATTTCCATTATATTTCTCTCTGGCATATATTTTTCTAATTGCCTTTTAAATTCTTGTATTTTGGCTGTATTTCTTGTACTTTTTGTTCTCTTTAATATAGATTCACCCTTTTCATTTATGATCAATTGGCTATTCTTAGGATAATTTTTATCAACTAAAGAAGCTTTTTTCTTTAGCATATTTTTTAAATGGATGATAAAGTCTTTCTTATTTGTAGGTAAATTCATTTCTAGGCAATAATCTTTAATTAAAGGTTCACATTCTTCCCATGAAAGCAATTGTTTTCTATAATCTGCATATTCTTCTGATCCTTCTACAGAAATGTCTCCTGTTTTAAATTCTGATGAAATATATGAAAAAACACACATTTCAAAATATCTTCTTGAAAAAACTGCTTTCCCTTTATGTTTACATTTAACAATCTTTTGCCATTTTTGATTAGAAAAAGATATATCGACTAGAGCATCAATATAATCAGATTTTTTATGCTCATTATCTAATAGATAATTGATTGCTTCAATAAGAAGATGATCCTAAGTAGTAGAGCTGATAGATATCATTTTTATAGTTTCAAAAAGAGTTTTTCTATGGTTTTTAAAACTATTCCATAACAATGGATAGTAATTATTGTTATTATATGCTGTTATTTCTTCACAATCCTTGAGTAAACTTTCATAACCACCGTTATTCTGTATCATTTTTTTGAAATTATCTGCAATAGTATTGCTATCATTAGAGTTATAAGAAGATATTAGAAATCCTTGGAACGCTTCTACAATAGTTTCTGTTTTATCTCTCTGTTTTTCTAGGATAAGTTGTAATTTTTCTTTTGCACGGGTATGTATTTTCCCTATTGTTTTAATAAACATGGTAATTAGGTCATCACAAGTTTTTATGGTGCAATTGTATATAAAGCAGATTAAGATGGTATATCTCTTAGCTTCATTAAAGTCCTTCATTTCTGAAGCATCCAAAGCATTTCCTTGAGCAGAAAAATATTTCATTTTAGCAGGATGAATGGTTTTTATAATGTTTTCTCCATAATTGAGACTTTTAAGATATAGATAATTTTCCTTAATCTCTTTCATATGCTTCAATGTTGGGCTTTTAGGTAATTCTTTAATGTAATTAAATGGGGATACTCCTTTTTCGTTAGATTGTAATAGCAAATCTAAAAAGTTTTTCTCAGATGCTGTTAATTTACTATTTACATCATCATATATTTTTTGATTAATTTCTGTTCTTTTATTATTGATCAATCGTTCTAGAGTACTAAAAGCGGGTAATTCACAATTGTTTTTAATTAGCGTCTCAATTACAGCATTAAATATATCTGCAGGGTGTTCCATAATGGGTTCATATTCTTGAACTGTTTTAACTATGATATTTTTTATACATTTTTTATCAGAAACTATACTAAGTTGTTCTCTGATTTTTCTTTGATATTCATAAATTATATTTCTTGAATTTTCAATAGATACAGTATCCATGAGATTTAGTTTCGATTTTATATATTCAATAATTTCTGTAGGAATATCTGTTAGCTTTGGAAAATACCTAAGCTTTTTAAATACTTTCAATAAAACTATAAAAGTAAAAACTTTGTTCCCGTTTTTAAAAGAAGAATATACCACATTTAATTCATCTGATGAGGGAGTATATTCTTGGATTAATTCTTTTCTAGAAATTTTGTTAGCGAGTTTTGGATATATAGTTCTTTCTATTAAGCCCATTTTCATCAATCCTTACATTTACTAGATTTTATCTTTAATTTGTTAGAATATTTATTATATTATATAATTTAGCAGGTTTTAGTAGCAAGACGAATAAGGGACTTTTATATAAAAAGACAAAAATATACCCCTTAATAAGGAGTATGACTTATTCTTTACAATTATTTACAAAATCCAGTACTTTTTACACGTATCTCGGTGTCCTACGTATATAGACCAAAAAACTCAAATGCTCTAATAGTGACTGGATCCCGAATTAAAAAATAATAACATATCACAATGTAAGTATGCCATTACATACTATAATGGTATACTTACATTGTAACAACTCAGTCGAATAGCTGATATAATCATCTTAGCATAAACTACTACAATTTTACTTAATCGGAACAGAGAGGAGATTAGCATGTATAAAATAAATTTTAATTTTTGGACAATTATTACTATATTTATGTTGTTTTCATTTTCACATAATAAAAATATATTTTCACTTATAACATATACTATAGTGGCAATAATTGGACTAGTAATGGTTATATATCCTACATTTGTTATTAGATTTTTCGAGAAAAAAGATGTAATTACTCATCAAAATATTATCTTTTATCGATGCATGGGCATGATTTACTTGTTAATAATTATATTGAATTATTGTGGAACTAAATTATTATAAATTTCCAACCAAACTCATTCTAAAATAAAATATAGAAATTAATTTCAAAGGTTAAAATATAGGTATATCAATGCTTTAATTATAGTACTAGGTTATGGAACTATTAAAAATCTAAAAGGGTACATAGGGACTATAAACAACCGTTTATGGTAATCAAACTAAGATAGAAGTATATGTTTTTTGCAGTATTTGTAAAGCAATCCTGTTTTACACGAATGGTTTCCATACCTAAACCCCTTTTAACATTATATGGTTATATATCTCTAATTTTAAATTTAATTATTACTCAAATATATGTTTAGAAAATAATTAAGACCCTAAATCACCACGAGCTTTTATTTATTCTCGCCAAAGTACTTTTTTTCCGACTCTCACATCTACATGAGTAAAGTTTTTATAAACTCCTATTCCTCTAAAACCTATTTCCTTTGCAATTTTAGCTACTTTCTCAGGAGATACTCCATATACTTTTATATCTGCAGCACGTCCAAGCAAATGTTGACTTTTCTTTGCTCCACCAACACTTTGATTATAGGTTTGTGTTCTAAAAGCTGAT
>NZ_RYYS01000101.1 GCF_004138215.1 Anaerophilus nitritigenes | reverse complement strand
TAATCATTATATTTGTATTATTATCTACTTTTTTCATAAAAAAAATAGGCAATTGAAAGTTATAAAGCCAGTGAATAAGGATTTTATAGAATTTGGCACAAAAAAACCTCCGTTGTTTATCTCAGAGGATGAATTGTGACTTTATTGTATGTATCCGTCAAATACAGCCCATATATAACACAAGTCCTATCTATGAGATAATAATCATAAATAGGACTTTCTTTATTCTTTGGATTTTAGTTCTAATTTACATTCTTGCAGAACAAGTAATTTTTTCTACCTATTACAAATGATTTTATTTGCCTCTCAACAGAGTTATTACTAAAATCACACTGACCATCTTTTAATATAAAGATAAAGAATTTAAAAAGACTATCTGTCCCTATGATTCTCCTTTATACACTATAGAATCCTACTATTTTATATGGCGTAGGAATATTATAATTATCTTTTAATGTGTACTCTATTTCCCAATTTCCTTGAATATTTTCCTCATAAGCAGCTTTTTCTAAGTATAACATCATAATTCCTGCATCGATATTGCTTTTTTCATCTTTGTTTGATTCTATTACTAGTACGATTTTATCTTGATCAATAATAAATCTCCATCTTTGTTGGTTTCCCCATGATGGTGCAAATTTTGCATAATATAAAACATTTGCAAATCCTCTTTGTTGTAATTCTTCTAAAGAAATTTCTTCTCCCCAAGCTTTGTTATAAACTAATTCCTCTACGCCAAATCTTTCGCTTTTTTTAGATTTATCTTTTTTAAATATTCCTTTGTATTGATATCCTATAGCTATAACTCCTGTTATTCTATTTTCTATGTTTAAAATCTTTTTTAACTCCTGCTCATCTTCTATATGAAGCCAACAAGTTCCTAATCCTAATTCCCATGCTTTCATTCTCATATTTTCCATAATATAACCTGTATTTTCCATAAATCCTTCAAATTCATTGGAAACCATAACTATATAATGAGGTGCTTCAATGATATTTCCAAAATATCCAACTTTTCCAGATAATTTATTACACCATTCTTCTCCATTTTCTAAAAACAAAATATATGCTTCTTCATCCTTTAATTTTTTCCCTTGTTCTCCTATTTGAATCACTTGATTGATTAGATTTCTATCTACAGGTTCATTTTTATAATCTCTTATACTTCTCATATCTTCTACTAATTTTGAAAATTGCATTGGTCAACGCCTCCTTATTTTGTCTTACTCTCTAATAGATATCCTTTTTTATAAAAATTAAACAAATTATTGAAGTTTACGCAAACATTAACAAGCTTAATGCCATAACCATCATACCAGCGATTAGTCCATAAATAGCAATATGGTGTTCGCCATATTTTTCAGCAGTAGGTAATAGTTCATCTAATGAAATATACACCATGATTCCTGCAACACTAGCAAATATTATACCGAACATCGTTTCATCTAAAAATTTCATTAAAAGAAAATAACCAATGATAGCTCCCAAAGGTTCTGCTAATCCTGAAAGAAAGGAATATAAAAATGCTTTTTTTCTATTGCCTGTAGCAAAATAAATTGGCACTGATACTGCAATTCCTTCTGGAATATTATGAATTGCTATAGCAAAAGCTATACTAATTCCAAGAGTAGGATCTTTTATAGCACTTACAAAAGTAGCTAAGCCTTCTGGAAAGTTATGAATTGCTATGGCAAAAGCTGAAAATAATCCCATTCTTAATAATGCTTTATCATTTTCCTCATTCTTTGTCATATCATCTACATCACGTATTTCATGTGGATTTTCAATACTTGGTACCAATTTATCTATTATTGCAATAAATGCAATTCCTAAAAAAAACGATAAAGTTGTTATATAGTATCCCTTTGTTGGTCCATAAACAATTTCTAAAGACTCTCTTGCCTTTACAAATATTTCAATCATAGAAACATAAATCATAACACCAGCAGAAAAACCTAATGCTATAGATAAAAACTTTTTATTCGTTTTTTTTGTATAAAAAGCCAACGCACTTCCTATCCCTGTAGATAACCCTGCAAATAATGTAAGTCCAAAAGCAAATAATACGTTATTCACAACTGCACACCCCCTTCTTAAATCCTACAGCTAAATTACTTATACCCTAATTTAATAATAAAAACAATTCTTTCACATCTTTAACTCCAAAATATATTAAGTATTTGTAATGATACAAAATATTACATTTTTCTAAAGGTAACATAGATATACTTTATGTGATAGAATGCTGATTTAATCATTCAAAAAAAGGAGTATAAAAAGATCAAGGTATCTGTAATTCTTAACTAGGGAGATGAAGTAATGTTTAAATATTTAATTGATAATGATATAGAGCTTAGATTGCTACAAGATAAAGATGCTAAAGAATTGTTTTTATTGGTTGATAGTTGTAGAGATTATTTAAGAATGTGGTTACCATGGGTAGATGGTTCAAAAACATTTGAAGATACAAAATCATTTATTGAATCTTCAATGAATCAATTTGCATCCAATAATGGATTCCAAGCAGGCATATGGTATAAAGGACAACTAGCTGGAGTAATTGGATATCATAAAATAGATTTTCTTAACAAATCGACAAGTATAGGATA
>NZ_RYYS01000100.1 GCF_004138215.1 Anaerophilus nitritigenes | reverse complement strand
TTACAACCATAACAATAGATAGCCCTTTCTTTTTCATTGTAAAGTTATTCTTGAAAAATTTTGCATCAATAACATCAGTTAAATGACTTGTAATATGGAATTAGAAGGATTATTCATTTTTAAATTAAAAAGTCCGAACAATAGTCAAAATGGGTATGTATTTTTGAAGAATATTAATGTACCTGTCCCAGGGAAGATTTTTCGAAGATTTTTCTATACCCGTACTTAGACTATTATTCCATTTCAAAAGTATATACGTTTTGGCTGGTTGGGACTTGTTATTCCCGTTTAACGTGCAAGGCTGTGAACTTTGGGGAGTGGAGTGGATAATCCTTCAAAATTACATGTATAGGGAGGTTTTTTTATGGAAAATATTCATCCTGTAATAGGTGTTGATGTTGCTAAAGAATTTTGTTTTTACTCTGTCCTTTCACCAACAGGAAAAACTTATCTTAAACCATTCAAAGCTTTAAATAATAATAAAGGATTGCTTTTTGTACTTAAAGAAATAAAAAAAGCAGAGAAGGCTTTTTCTAGTACACCTATAATTGTACTAGAATCAACTGGCCACTACTCCAATCGCCTCGTCCACTTTTTTCCGAAAAATGGTTTAAAAGTGTTTTTAATTAATCCACTTTTATCTCATTCTATCAAAAATTCTACAATTAGAAAAGTTAAAACAGATAAAGTTGATGCTGAGGAATTGGCCAAACTCTACTTTTTTCAAGATTTGAGAGAATTTAAACTTTCTAATGAATCTTTAGAAAACCTAAAAATACTATCTCGTACTTATTTTCACATCTCTGAACAGCGAGTATGCATTATTAATCAATTAGTAGCTAGTATTGAACAAGTAATGCCAAGTTTCACAAAAATATTTAATAATGTATCTTCAAAAACGGCTATCGCCCTATTAGTTGAATACCCTTCACCTGATTCCTTTTTAACTGCTCCGCAGGAGAATATAATTGCATTAATTCGCTCATGTTCTAGAAAAACATTAGAATATGCTAATAAAAAATATTAACATCTTTTAAAAAGTGCTAAAGAAGCAAAAAATACAGGAATATTATTATCTGCACTATATGAGACAATTCGTATCCATGCGAAGCATTTACAATACACATCAATGAAGAATTAGAAAGGGATAGGTATTTTGATTTTGTAACTAAAGATAGAATTATTTTTATCATGATTAATTGATTGGAAAAGCAAAAGAAATGGCAAAAAAGATTATGTTTTAAAAAGAAAGCTTAAAGTGTGTAATTTACTATGTTTTAGTAAATTTAAAAAACTTTTTTGAAAAAATTTAAAAATAGGGGTTTACATTTTGGTTCTAAAAATTGCCTTTTATAGATGTAAAGCATTTAGCCGGTTAAAGCTTTGACATAAAAAAGGATTATGTAAGAAATAAAAAAATAATAAGGAGAGATTATTATGTCAACAACAGTATTTTATGCTACAACAGCAGATTACAAGATTCTTGGGAGTTCATTTACGAAAAAAGACTCACTTAGTAGAGATGATTCAACTAGGTTAAGAAATATGATTCAAGATAGAGAAAATGGTTTACCTATACAAGTAGGAATATTAACATCTATAATGGGTGGGGCAATTACAGGTACCGTAGCAGCTGTAGGTTATTCTATCGCTACTGGAACAGCCATAGGTGTTGCAGCATCATACTTTGGAGTAGGTAGTACACTTAGTAAAAAATTTGATAAGATGGCAACAGGTGCTAAGGATTGTCACACAGTAGAGTTAGAATACAGATACCGAAGAAAAGATGGAAAAGAAGGAGCATACTGGTTATCAAATATTAAAATTTTGGATTAAAACCAATCTTAAATAAAAACTAGCTAAAATCATTTTGATTTTAGCTAGTTTTTATTCAATTTTTCTATAAAACACCTTGTTCTGTAGAAATAATGAAAATATTTAAAATAAAAAAGAAAAAAATCAGACTAGAAGAACAATTAAAATGTAGATAACTCTAGAATTGATTACTATATAATGTTAAAATTAGGTAATATGGAATTTAAGAAGGTTTATATTAAACTTCTTAAAAATTTAAGAATTAAAATTCTTTAGAAGTTAAGAATTTAAAAAGCAGGGGTGATTATTTGAACTTTAAGCAAGCTAACTTATTATTGTTTGTTGGAATTATTGCTTTTACCTATACTTATTTTGGGATTGTAGTTTCTATTGAAAGAATGAGTATAAGTCAAATATTAATTAAAACAGGATTAATCATTATATTTGTATTATTATCTACTTTTTTCATAAAAAAAATAGGCAATTG
>NZ_RYYS01000099.1 GCF_004138215.1 Anaerophilus nitritigenes | reverse complement strand
TGTAGGTTCAAAAAATTCTATTGCTTCACTTTTACCATTTTCATCATAAAATATATGACAAAAACCAAAATCATCCACATCATTACTTCCGAAAGCTTTTGTAAACCTCTCTGCTAACATGAATAATGCTTTTTCATTTTCTTCATGTGTTAAACCAAGTTTTAAGAAATCTGTCCCTTCAAAAGGTATAAGGTTAAATTGCAATTTAAACACCTCTTAATCAATTAAGTTTTTTCAAAATCGTTTTTTATTTTCTCTTTAACTTTTCCTCCAACTCTTCTTTTGTATACTTTGAAGTCCTTCCTTCAAAATTGTGAAATTTATTATTTTTTTCTTGTTTGATTGGCTCCTTGTAATCTTTATTTATCGCACTAATCAAAAATCCTACCAAATTGTCATATGTAGATGATTTTGATATTTCATATTTTTTAATAATCGTTGCCATATCATACTTAGAAGCTTCTAATATAGCTTTTAATTCATCATCTGTTAACTCTTCTTTTATAATCTGTTTTAAAGAAAAAACAAAAGGATCAAACTCAACTTCTTTCGTAGCAGCAATCTCTTCAAAAGCACTCTCTTTAGGGATTTTTTTATTTTTTGATTCTATGTGAAATTTGATTTTATCTACTTTTCGACTTTTTTTAATTTCTTCAAATTCAAAGGATATGTCTGTCTTTTCATTGATTTCTTTATAAGAAGATTCTAGTACCCTTTTTTTAAAGTTAGAGTATTTTAAGTACTGATTTTTCTGTATACCCAACATATTTTTTAAATCTTCTATATGTATAATTCTTTCTTCAATAGATTGATATTGCTTTAATAGCTCATAAATCCTTATGCTATATGCACTGTTTAACTGAATAATATTTTTTAATCGATATGACGTAAAATGCTTTTTTAAATTTAATAAAAATGGTTTTAAATCAGGATCAAACTTTCCCTCCAATGCCCCTTCTCCATTTAAGTATCTAATACTTGAAAACCAACTAAATTGAATTTCATCTAATTTTGTAGGATCTTTTCTATTGGGAACTCTTATTGTAAATGGTTTAGATAATATTGTTTTTGTCAATTTCTTTAATTCCCTGTAAGCATTCTTATGGTCTATATTTAATTTTTCAATAACATCCTTTACTTCTAACCTATATTTTTTAAAATCTTCATCATCTTTTTCAACTAAAGATGCAAAAATCAAAACAAATTTTTGTTCATTTACAGTCAACTTATAAGAAGCTTCCATCAACTTATTTGACTTTGTTACAAGATAATTATCGTTAATATTTATCTTCTCCATGATTCAATCATTCCTTTGTAATTAGATGGATTCATTTTATAATAAAACCTAATTAAAAGCTACATCTTTTTTATTTGTAGCTTTTAACCCTAAAAAAGTAGCCTTTCACCGTAAATTTGTAGCCTTTTGACCGTAATTCTGTAGCTGTTCACCGTAAATTTGTAGCCTTTTACCGTAAATTTGTAGCTTTTCAGATGGTCAACATTAGTTTTTTCAACTTGTTCAGCTTCCCTAAAACATATTAAAACATTTAAAAGTTTTTTAAAACAACATAAAAGGAGCTGTTGTTTATAAATTAAAAAAATAAAATACAACTCTATTGAATATAAAAAATCAAAGAGTTGCATTTTTACATATTATCTCTCCATCTATTTCAATTTAAATATTTCCTTAAACATATTAATATCTAAATAAAAACTTCCAAAGAATTTAAGAATTAGGATAAGGAAGAATCAAGGTACCTGTCCCCATGATTCCACATGATTCTTTAATAATGCTATTACAATTCATTTATCGTTTCCGTTACAGATATATTCCGAATCCGTTTTGCCGGAGCATAAACCGCAGCGATAGCCGCAACAAAAACAAACAGAAGTATAACCATTATTGGTATAACAGGTAAGCTCCAAGTAGCGTAGTTAAAATGAGCAGTAATAAGATTGTCATATAACATCTTACTAACCAACAGACCAAATGTACAACCGACAGCACAACCGGACAAAGCATAGGTAAACGCTTCGGCGGCTATCATTTTTGTTATCTGACGTTCATCCATACCAACCGCACGCATTGCTCCGTATTGTTTTATTTTTGCGGACACACTCATAGAAATGCTGTTCATAATATTTAATACAGTAACCAAAGTAATAATTGCCAAAAATCCATATACAAACAACAGGAATGCAATATATGTGCCGGTAGTTCGCTGGTCGCGCTGGTCACTAAACTTGTACTCTTCACCTACTGCATTACGGATTGCTTTAACATTCTCGTCCGTCGCGTCTCTTGTCGTCTGTATCATAATAAGTGAATAATCGGTTACACCCGTTATGCGTGTAAAGGTTTCTCCAGAAGTAATAAGCGTTATTTTTCCATTCGTAGTACCGTCACTGCTGAATGGGTCAAATTTCAACATGCCTGCAATTTCAAGCTCCTCATTTCCTACCCGTATTTTATCACCTATCTCTAACGGACTATCTTTGTCCCATGTTGTAAGTACATAATTACTGTCCCCATACACCTTTGAAATATCGCTGCCCTTTCTAAGTTCTTTATCCTTTGTAAGACAGTCTAAATCATATTCATCATAGGAAATAATATCAATCGTACTCGACAGCTGACTATCTTTATTTAGTTTTGCCGGAATATCAAAACAGCTCCTGCGACCAAAAGCATGTTTTACACCTGCCTTATTGCTAATCTTATCAAGCAATGCGTTGTCTATCGAATTTGAACTATCATTGCTTGAAATGTTAATGTCGGAAGCATTCGATGACTGGGGCATAAGGTAACCAACAAAATCTATCAAAACCGAAAAACTCAAAAAAAGGATAATGCTGAGTGCAAATGAGCCTGTCATAAGTAATAGGTTTTTCTTTATCGATACTGCATGATGAATTCCGAGAGCAGTTTCAATTTTAAAAAAACGGGTATTCACCATAGGGTGCATATTTTTTGCGTTTTCTGAATTACCCGATACTGCTGCCACAGCTGATACTTTAGCGGCCCGTTTCGCTGGAGACCTAGCTGCAATGAGTACCGTAACAACCCCCACAATTACTCCGCTAATAATGCCGATTGGACTAACTCCAAAAAGAGGCATATCAGAGAACTCCTCGCCGACAATAAACCGTAGAGCAGCACATAATCCCCATGTGATTACAATTCCGAGCATGACACCTACTGGAACCGCAGTTTTGCACCAGTTAAGAGCTTCCAACCTTACGAAACGGATAATCTGTTGTCTGCTCATTCCAATACAGCGCATCATCCCGAAAAATTTTGTCCTTTGGGCGACATTACTGTTTATGCTGCTTGAAATCATCAGTACCCCTGCAATCAGTATCAGGACAAACAGTACTACCGCGGTAGAATATAATGTCTGCACAGTTGCATTTTTGCTAAAGTCCGCTAATCCTAAAGTGGCTGTGTTTTCATCTATATTTTCGTCTGTCAACCCGTATTTTTCCTTTATATCTGCAATTTGTTTGCTTATTTTTGTATTCTCATGAAATTGAACATAATATACAGGGGCAAGATCTCTATCATTGATGGTACCAATTTTATAAAATGCTGTTTGGTTCATATATGCGCTAATTGTATCATACAGCGAATTGAAACCTACATCGTCTTCACCAAAGCCGGATACCGTATAATTCATGCTTCCAGAAGGGGTATTTATTGTAATGCTGTCGCCTATATTGATACCGAGAACAGTTTTGGCATTTGGACTAAGCATGATTTCTGTATTGCTCTGCGGATAAGAACCCTCTGCCAAGCAGTTTCGTATATTAGTGATATATGTTTCATCAACACCGTATAAAACCGCTTTTCTATCGCATATATAATAATCATCTTCTCGATTATAATTTATCACATCATACCATGACATGGTGGCAATGTCGGTGCGTGAGCTAATATGCTTTGCAACACTTTCAGATATATTTTTAAGCTGTATATTCCAGTTACCATGTTTGTTAAGTAAAGTTATTTTCTCCATTCTGACGCCCATATCTGCCATACTGAAAACAGCCGTTACCAAAAACACAGCAAAGATGATACATAGGAGCGTCATACGATTTTGCCGTCTGTGTACTTTTGCGGAAATCGGAATAAGGCTAAGATAGCTTTTCATTCACGGCACCTCCCAAAATCGGTCAAGACACCGTCTGACACCTGCAATACACGGTCTGCGGTCTGCGCTATACTGCGGTTATGCGTAATCATAATAATCGTCTGCTCATACTTTTTTGAGGTTTCTTTCAGTAGAGCGATTACTTCGCTGCTGTTCTGAGAATCCAGATTACCTGTCGGCTCGTCCGCAAGAATCAGAGACGGCCTTGTAATCAGTGCACGTCCGATTGCTACTCTCTGTTGCTGACCGCCTGATAATTGACTGGGCAGGTGATGACGGCGTTCCTTCAAATTTAGTACCGTCAGTAGTTCTTCCAGATACTTTTTATTGGGCTTTTGATAGTCCAGCAATACAGGAAAAATTATATTCTGCTCGATTGTCAGTTCTGGAATTAAGTTGAAAGCCTGAAAAATAAACCCGATATTTCTGCGGCGGAAAATCGTAAGCGCACTGTCTTTCATAGCAAAAATATCCTTGCTGTCAATCAGCACTTCGCCGGAGGTTGGGGTGTCAAGCGCACCTATCATATTGAGAAGCGTACTCTTACCGGAACCCGATTCTCCGACTATTGCCACAAATTCGCCCTTCGGAACGGAGAAACTGGCGTTTTTTAATGCTTCAACGGCTATTTCTCCACTGCCGTAAGTTTTAGAAATTGATTTTACTTCTAATAAATTCATAGTATAAGCACCTCTTTTTCTATTGAATCATATTGAAAGAATATCATCTATATCCTACAGCAAGATGACTGTAAGACTACAATTTTGTAGGAATCAAAAAATTTATAACAAAAGAAGTACCTATTCCTAATTCGCTGTCAACCTCAACCGTGCCGTTGTGTGCTTCAATAATTGCTTTTACAAGCGACAAACCAAGTCCGATACCCTGAATATCCTTTGAAAAGCGGCTGCGATAAAACCTCTTAAAAATATGGTGTAAATCCTCTTGGTGGATGCCACTCCCGTTATCTTTCACTATAATCTGAACAACAGTCATAAACTGTTTCCATTCAATATGAATGAAATCCCCTTTTTGAGTATGGTCGAGAGCATTTTTTACGATATTGTCTATGGCCTCAATGATCCAATCGCGATCACAAAGAAGCGAGATGTTTTCATTACCAGATAAGACAATTTCCTTTTGTTCCTGTTTAGCTCGGTATGCAAAATGTAATTCAATGTCATTCATCATATCTGACACATTTTCAGGAGCCTTTTCAATCACAATGGAACCCGCGTCCAGCTTTGTAATTTTCAGCAGATTTTGTACCAGCGTTTCAATCCGGTCGAGTTCATGTTCTGATAACGTGGCAAATTCTTTAATCGTAGGTAATTCTTCTGCTTCACCTTGTAACAGCCCGTTATAAATATTTAAGGTTGCAAGCGGCGTTTTTAGTTGATGTGAAATATCGGATATTGTATTTTTCAAAAACTGTTTCATTTTCCCTTCATTTTCAGCGTGGGCGTTCAAAATGGAAACCAGAGAATTTACTTCATGAAATAGTCTGTATAACTGGCCCTCATCATCGCACTCAATACGCGCTGTACGATTGCCGGAAATATATTCTGTAATTTGCGTCACGGCGTTTTCCATGATTTTGTTCTGTTCCTTGAAATATCTGTAACAGGCTATCAATATTCCAATTCCCATACATAGAGAACATATCAATATATATAATGTTGCATTTTCCAATTTAAGGATCATAAAAGACGCAGACAGTAAGGTAAATATCAGTATACACATCAATATCTTATAAAATAGGGCTTTGATTTTTCTGTTCGACAGTATTTTCATTATGCATCTCAATTAGCAGTATTCCATTTATAACCCATACGGCGGACGGTTATTATTCTTTTTGGGTTACCTGGCTCATCTTCAATTTTTGTGCGTAGCCTGCGTATATAGACAGTAATGGTATTGTTATCTATATAGTCTTGATTACAATCCCATAATTTGCTTAAAATCTGTTCTGGTGAAAGTACAATATCTGGATTTTCCATAAACAGGCACAGCAATTTATATTCATTTGCCGTTAAGTCAAGCTGTTTCCCATTTTTATATGTTTCTCCTTTTAGCAGTTGTACCTTTATATCATTAGAGTTCAGTTCTGTATCTGCCTGACTGAAATTATTACTTCTGCGAAGCAAGGCGTTTATCCTCGACATAAACACAGCCAACTTAAAGGGTTTTGTAATATAGTCGTCGCCACCAATATCAAGCCCCATGATGATGTCTGTTTCCTCATCAGCAGCAGTAAGGAACATAATGGGTACTTTTGATGTTTGGCGTATTTTTGTGCATATATCAAAACCAGAACCGTCGGGAAGCGATACATCTAAAATTATCAACTCATATTTTCCGTCCGCCCATAAGGTATCTGCTTCCAGGCTTGTACGGGCAATATCTATCTCATATCCCTGCTTTTTGATAGCAAAAGACAGCCCACTTATTAAACTTAAATCATCTTCAACTAAAAAAATTCGTTTCATTTATTTTCACCATCCTTGATTATCCATCTTTTTTTCTTTTAAATTCACATTAATCATTGTTTGATTACTTATTTTTTCTAATTGTATAATACTTTTAGAATTACTATTAAATAAATTAAAAGATTCGTCATACCAAAAAACAAAATACACATCTTCTTTTTCTTTAAATACATACATATTTTCACCAATCTTATTGTATTCTGTTTTTACATAATACTTATTATTAGATATTCTTAAAGTATTATCTTAAAAAAAATTAAAAGTGAATCCATTATTTTGATAACATCCAGTTATAGGTCTTTCATAATTGCTTGGTGAAATTATTTTAGCAAATAATATAGCATTTAAAAGTATGGATATGCAAAAAAATAAAACAAATAATTTCTTTTTAGAATTTTTCATAGTCCACTCCCTCCTTGGATAAGCATAAATCTTTTTATTTTATCAATCAACACTTTACTTTATGTTTGGTGTGAAATATACCACATTTCCTAAAGACTATTCCACAAATTTTCTATAGTATGATCAAGCTCTTTAATACTTTTAGAAAGATCATCTATTTTCCCTTCGATTCTCACCAATAAATAAACAGATATACCGATTGGAAAACCAACGTTTGCAATAATACTCATAAGCTCCTCCATAATATAGCCCCCTTTTATAAATGATAAGGTATTATTTTTTATTTTGTTCCAGGTGAAACATTTACCATTTAAAAAAGCCCCTAAGGGCTTTTGATTTTCTATTTTTATTGTTTTTCAATAATTGCTTCTGTATCTGTTGTGATAATATTTGCGGATAATATTTCTCTAAGTTCTCCGTTACCCATAGAAAAGATATTTTTGTCGATAATAGTCTGCATTGCAGATTGTACATCAGAAGCTTTCAGATCCTCTCTACAGTCTTCAACTGTTAGCTTTGCACTCTTACCCTCTTCATTCTTAAAAATCATCTCTAATCGTCTCACAGCCTGTTACCCCCTTTTTCTTTTTTGCCTATCCCCTAGATTCCTTTGCTGATTTCATAATCTGCTTTTTTGTGAATTTCTATTGCCTTGTTTTCTTGAAGTTTAACAAGTGTCAAGGCTACATCATAAATGTCTTCATTGGAAGCATCATATTTTACTCCTCCATAAGTTTTGGAAGCTTTCTTTTGCTTTCCGTTTTCATCAAGTCCATGATCATAAACAATAGTTAGTTTACTAGGTGATTGGTTTACATTCACAGCCATCCTTACCCCTCCTTTACAATTTTTTGAATGGTTTTATGACAAAGATCATACTTCTTTGCAAGCGCACGAGAGTTGTAGCCGTTGTATTCCTTTATGATTCTTTTGTTTCTACTTACTCGATCCTCTCTAGGAATATAAATAGAGCTACCACCAAACTCTTTCATAAGCTTTTTTGTATTCTCTCTGCCAATTAAATCAGAAATCAAATACAAATCATGAATGATCCTCGCCCCCTCATAAAAATTGTATCAAGAAAGAAAAGAAAGAGCCGTAAGAAAAAGGGATGAAAATTTTCTAAGGAATATTTCCTTTTAAAGTCATTTTCTAATTTTTTTGGAATGAGTATTGTCTCTGAAGAAATATATATAAAGTTGTTCAAATAATTTATTGTTTTTTTATGTACTTATATTCTACTCGGAATGAAATAACTTCTATGTTTCATTTTATTCTAAAGGTTTTGCATATTTGTAGACTACTTTTTTCGTATATTTCGGAATAAATAT
>NZ_RYYS01000010.1 GCF_004138215.1 Anaerophilus nitritigenes | reverse complement strand
GGAATTTAAATAAGATGACTCCTGTTAAATACAGAAATCATCTTATGGCTAGCTAGTTCTTTTTTTAAAACGTCCTTGACATAGGGTACACTTTACTGATAGGAAGTGTGCTGTCCTCTTTTTATTTTGCCTATCTCTTAAAATCATCTGTCAAAAATATAATTCCTATTATAATTACTATAATGGGAATAGCTAATCCCATGAAAACAACTGGTTGTTTAAAATATCCAGAAATATTTGAATATGATTGGTAATTTATAACTCGAGTTGCTACTAATCGATCAATACTCTGAATTTCTTTTAATATAAATAAATCTAAAGAAAGTACTAAACTGCCAACAATACAACAACAAAATCCCCTGATATTTTTACTCAAATAAATCCTCCTGATTCTAATTGGTTAAACTACATTTACTACAAATTTTTTTCGCTTACTAATTTCAATACTCCATTAGGATAGGCTTTATATTCTTCTGATCTATATGGAACTCCTCTACTTGAAATATAAGTAAATCTTACGTTAGCATATGGATCAGGTTTAGATACTGTAACACGTGATGTTTTACCTTTTATAGTTTGACCATCCATATGGATGGTACACTCTTGTATAACATTATATTTATGTTCTTTAACACGATAATCAACCTTAATTGTTTCACCTTTTTTTAAAGGTCTTGAATTTTTTGTTATAACAACTCCAACACTTTCTGTTACATCAAATCCTAATTCACTTCCTAATGCTGATTTAGGAACCTGTAAAGAACCATTTATAGATATAGCAACACTTCTTTCTTGTGCTACAGAAAAAGTTTCTCCATCGGCATCAGCAGGACCCAATAAAGTTAAATGTTGATATTTACCATATTTAGTTCCTTCATAAGAAGAATCTTTTATTTTCCAAATTTCATAATATGATCCCCTTGTAACAGGTGTTGAATTAGTATTTATGGAATCATTAGCAAAAGACATGGTACCAATACTTAATGAAAATACTGCTACCATTAACATGGATATTATTTTTCTTTTCACAATACATTTCTCCTTCTTAATTTTAACAAAATCAACGATAGAGGGTTAAGTATTAATCCGCTACCAATACTAACCTTCCAGAAATTGGAGAATCCCCCTTGTTTCTTACTATTAGGTGGAAAGGACCTTGACTACTAAATGGCTGTCCAAAAAAATGCATACCAGATGATGCTCTAAAATAGTCACTGCTAAGACGTAGATCATTTGCGCTAGTTATCAGTAAACTATATTTAAGATTGTTGCCTTTCACATCAACAGTACCTATGTATATATTGCTGTAGCTCTTAAATTTTTGAAGTTCACTAGATCCTAAAGTTCTAACAACTCGCTCTTCACCAGGCTGAAATTATAAACCTTTCCATAATCAGCAAAAGAAGTAATACTAAGAGTAAATACAAACGTTAATACTAAAAACAAAGATAAAAAATTTTTTTTCATAAAAATTCCTCCTTGATTTTTTAAAATATATTCACTTATCGCTGATTTTGTCCCAATACAAATATAACACACATTATCCAATAAATTACAAATATAACAAAAATATTTAAAATGATACAATATACTACAAAATATAAACAATCAAAATAAAGATAGGGGTAATGATAGTATCTGTATATTCAAAGGCAAAGTAGAATATAAATAAGAAAATGAATCAGAGGTGAATCAGGGGGACAGGCACATTGATTCTATGGGTTTCTCCTTTAAAAGTATATGGTTTTTCTAATTCACTAGTGTTTTCAACTGCAGTTTTTTTATCTTCCTGTGGCTTTTCTTTGCTACATCCTACACTTAAAGTTACTATCATTAATAATATCAATAGCACTGAAAATAATGTTTTCATTTTTATTCCTCCTAAGTAACCTATTAATAATCATTGTTTCTCATTTTTTTATAACTGTATAATACTTATTTTACCATATATAAAAAACTCCTAGATGATTAGGAGCTTTTACATGTGCTTCAATATTATTGTTGATATGCTTTTTTTCTTTTTATTAATTCTGAAATTATTGCCATAATAACAAAAACTGTTATTCCAATAACAAAATCTTTGGGAAAATCACCTCTTATAATATCAATAGAAAATCTATATTTAAGGCAACGTTTCCCGAATACTACCAACATTCCCATAACAGCATAGTAACTAATAGATTTTAATAACCCTTTTAACAATAAAAATCACCTCTATTAAAAAAAATTGGTAAAAAATAAAGGAGCTTTAGATCTTCTATCCTAAATTATTCATTAGTCTTAGTCCTAATTAGTGAGACGCCTAGTTTCCTCTTCCTCTTTCTATGAATATCCATAATAAAATTTCAACAAATAATAATATTGCACTTATGAATATCAACATATCAAGTGAAGAAAACGGTTTAAAATACCAACTCCATCTTTCTGTTACTACATTTGATATACATAGATAGGATATTAAAAATGTAATGATATTTCCTATAATTCCAATAACAATATTATTAGTCATTATACATAAACATATAAGGATTAATGGAACAATAATTATTCCTACATACTCCAATGCAGCCCTATTATTTAAATCATTATAGATAAGTAGAAAAACATATGGTATGCAGTATGCAAGTAAAATTAATCCTCTTATAGTTCACTTCTTCATTACTTCCACCACCCCTTCTATGAAGAATCAAAGGAATCAAAGTCCCTGTCCCCTTGATTCACCCTTGATTCCTGTCTCAGTTTTGAATAATACGGTACTTTATTATGATTTAGGACAAAAATTCCAAAACTAAATTTCTAAACTCTTCTTTATTACTAAACATAGCAGGATGATTTCCATTCTTAAAAATAACCAATTTAGAATTTTTCATTTTTAAATGAATACCTTTTAATGTACTTTCGATATTAGGTATTAAATCATCTTTCGCGCTTCCTGTAATTAAAACATTATTTTCTATGTTACTCAGTTCATAATTAAAAAAATTACCTATGTTTCTTGAAAAATCTATAATTAAGTTTGTATTTTGGTCAATAACATCTTTCCAATCAAAGCCATGCATTATAAACCAAAATAATTTAGAACCTAACTTGCTTTTTGCCATTTTTCTATCATCTACAATTTTTTTAGCAAACTCATAAGATAAATTTTCTCCTATGAAACTATCTACAATTATTCTGTTAAATAAATTAGTTTGTTCCAATACAGCATTTAAAGCAACAATAGCCCCCCCACTTGTACCTAACAGGTTAACATCGCTAATACCAATATGTTTACATAATTCAATAACTAAAATAGCATTAAAATGCCAATAATTTAAGGGGAGTTTATCTACTCTCTGAGATTTCCCTTGACCTACCAAATCTATTAAAATTACTTTAAAGTTTTTAGAATAGAATTTTAATTCTGGTATAAACATTTTTGAGGAAGCTGTATCTCCATGTATAATAACTAAAGGTCTCCCTTCACCAGATACTCTATAATATATATTAATATTTTCATACTTAAAATAAGACATTTTTAAACTCCCAATAACAAACATTGTAAAATTTTTTAATAAATATTTATTTTATATAATCTACATGGGAGAGTTAGTAGTTACTCTTACATATAGACTATTTTAGTTTATTAAAAATTCCCATTGAAAAATCCCCAGTTTCATTATAATATGACTGGGGATTCTATAAACCAAGGTGCCTGGCCTTTTGATTTTTACATTACTCATAATCCCACTTTTATTTTCTAAATCTACTGAATTGCAATATATAAATAGCAATGTGCTTTCCCATCTTTTGTATATTCACTTGGAACAGTACTCTCAAAGTCTTCTGTAAAGGTTCTATGTATATGACCTGATTTTTCCGCATCCCATACTTTTTCCCATGCTTTTCTCGCACAAACACTGATTTCTCCGTCTTCACATTTTTCGACATATTTTTTATAAAAGCCTTTACTTACTTCTACATCCATCTTTTGAAAAAAGTCCCCTGTTACAGCCATTATAGTTAAGTCATAATCTCCATTTTCATCACTGGAATAATTACTATATTTTGAGACTGGAGAAATACCCTGTTGGAATACATGTTCACTATCAAAAAGAATAGGTAATTCCCCACTTGTAATATCCTTCCAAATATCGCTAATAATTTGCATTCCTTCTTTGGAATTATTTGTTCTTATTGTTATTTGATCTAATTTATATGCCATAATATTACCCCTCCTATTATCTAAATACTTCATAATGTCTAATACTTATTATACACTATATGAAAAGCTACTTAGTTTGTAAGGTATCTGTCCCTTTGATTTCTAATTTAAGAATAATATATACTTAACATGAAATGAGAATCATATTAATGTTGGGCTAACTTAAATCAATAACATATCTTATATCAGTGAATTGCTTTCCCATAATTTCAAAATTATATTCATCTTGATTGCATTGAAAACCATTCTTTTCATAGAAAAGTTGTGCATTCTTATTTTCTTGTAGTACCCATAAATAAATATTTTGATAACCATCTTTTTTCATATCTGCTAATGCATCATCTAATAATTTTTGTCCATAACTCTTTCTAAAATAATCAGGATGAATATAAATCGAAACAATCTCTCCCCACTTAGGTAGCATTGCATCTCTCGCTTTACCATAAACAATGCATCCTACTGAAATATTATTCTCATAAATTTGTTTTACCTTAAATATGTTATTACTTATCCAGTCTTGAAAAACTTCTACCCAAAAATTATTTTTGAGTTGATCTAAATACCTTTGAGGAATAATGCCCTGATATGCAGCTTTCCAGCTTAAAGCATAAATATTACTAATAGTTTGTGCATCTTGTAATTTTGCATCTTTTATCTTTATTCTCATCAATCAAGCACTCCTTTTGTATTCATAATATTCTACAATTAAAGAGAATCAAGGGAAGAGAATCAAGGGGACAGGCACCTTGATTCAAATAAAAGATTTGAAATTGACTGCATATTTGGTAGGAAGAAATTCGATAATTTCATAATTAGCGATTTTTTCTCTGTAAAAGGGGTCTTCACGTAGTATAGCATTAACTTCATCAATATTTTCGGCATTACAAAGAATGATTCCACCTGTACGTGGATTTTTCCTTCCAGAACAGATAAATTTTTCGGCGTTATAGTATTTGTCTAGAAATGATATATGGCTAGGCAAATATCTTTCTACTTCATTAATAGGTTTGATATATGTAAGATTTAGTATAAACATATTGATTTTCTCCTTTAAATAGTTTAATATAATAATGACCAAAGTCACTGACTATAGTCATTATTTTACACTGATAATAGAAAAAAATCAAGAAAGGAATACATATGTTAAGAAAAGAACAATCTATCTTGACCAAAAATAAGGTGTTTGAAACTGCTATTAGACTAATTAAAAAAAAAGGATATGATAATGTTACCATAAGCGAGATATGCGAAAAAGCAGGAGTTGCAAAGGGTACTTTTTATGTTCATTATAAATCTAAAGAAGATATCGTGAAAGAAAGTTACTATTCTGATATGAGTCAGTTTGTTTTAAAACAATACCAAAATTTTATTTCACAGGATAAAAATATGAGTATTAAGGATAAAATAGGAAAGTTTCTTATATCAGAACTTATGTTTACTAATCATGTTGGCTATACAATGACATGTCGTGCTTATGTGACTAATTTAACCGAATGTATATCGGAAAGTAGCAACCATTTTGAAAGACGAGATTTTACAAAAGAATTAAGGATATTAATTTTAGAAGGGATTCATCAAAAGGTATTTGAGACAGACCAAACAGAAGAAGAAATATTTTTATACTTAGAAAGTTTTGTAAGAGGAATTATGGCTTCATGGTGTTTTTCAAATGGAAAATTTGATATTGTTAAAAAAGGAGAAAAATATATTGATGAAATTTTAAAAATGTTGTAAGTGTTGCCATAGAAAAAGTGGTATGATTTAATGACTCTACAAGATTTTAGAGCACTCACACCACTTAATTTGTATTTTATTTTGTCCTTAGTGAGGACGATATTCATACAACCCCTATCTTAATCATTATTTATCGTCAACATATTTTAAAGGATCAACTACCTCCCCTTGTTTTCTTATTTCAAAATGTAAATGAGGACCCGTACTAGCACCTGTAGATCCTATCTTTGCTATTTCATCTCCCATTTTTACTGTAGTATTCTCTTTTGCTACAAGTTCACTACAATGTCCATATAAAGTAGCAATCCCATTGCCATGATCAATAATGATGGTATTTCCATAAGCTCCAAGTTCCTCTGAATGTATAACTGTTCCGTCAGCAGCTGCAACAATAGTTTTTCCTTTAGGAGCCGCTATATCAATACCTGTATGCATAGATACTTTATTAAATTTAGGATGTTTTTTCTTTCCAAAAGTACTTGTAATGATTTTATAATCAGGTAAAGGCCAAAGCATTTCTTTTTCTTGAAGATTTTCCTTTTCATCTGATCCTTCAATGACTATGTTTTCTTTATCTGTACTAACTTCATTGGCACTTACTGCTAAATTGTTTTTCTTTTCATAAATTGAATCATCTGCATTTGTTAAAAATGTGCATGCTACAAAACTTAAAAGTATTACAGATATTATGGATATCTTATATGTATTTTTCTTAAATAAAGTAATCATTTTTATCCTCCTTTTCAGTTGAGTCTTTTGTGTTGAAAATCCAACGACTCCTACAGATTGAAAACTATTTATAGTACTTTCCAACAACGTAATCATAGTTTGACCATAATTTTTCCATTCTTCATGTCCAATGGATGACAAAACCATACTATCACAGGAAATCTCACAATCCTGCCTCATTTCATAGAAACCATACCATATAATAGGATTAAACCAATGAATAATTTGCAAAATTCCTGTTATCCAAAAAAGAACAATGTCTTTTCTTTTAAAATGAACGAGTTCATGAAGGATTATATGCTCTAACCCCTTTGGACTAAGTTTTTTCTCTATGTCTATAGGCAGTAATATACGTGGTCGAATCCATCCAAAAATAGCAGGTGTTTGTATTCCTTTTACCTTAAATATTAGAAGATCTTTATGAATTCCCAATTTCTCTTTACAATCCTCAAGAATTGTTAGGATTTGTGCATCTTCACATAAGCTACCTCTTTTTATCTTTGAACATAATCTTATATTTGTCTTTATTGTGTAAAAGCTAAACAGGATTAGCCCTATGATCCAAATGATCATCAATTTAAAGTAAATGCTACTTTGTAATAAAGCTTGCGTCAATGTTTGATGATCATTTATCCATCCATCTATTTGTATACCACTTTTGAACCAACCAATGATTATATTAGGGTCATATACTAATACATTTTTTGTTATCATTTCTGTATGTTTGCTAAAACCCAGTAAATTGAAAAAACTTATTGAACTTTCTGGTGCAAAAGGCATAACCAATCTTGCCAATACTAAAAACCATACATAATAATGCCATCTTGCCCCTAATTTATTCTTAAGTAGATGTTTCATAATTAGAATGCATCCTATTAAAATACTCCCTTTGATAGATGTACTGATTAACCATTTAAAAAGTAGCTCCATTTTCACGTACCTCACTTTTTCTCATCAAGCATACGTCTTAACTCTTCAATATCCTTTTTAGACAAATCCTCTATTTCTAAAAAGTTTGCGATCATCATTTTCAATCCTCCACCATATACACGCTTTAAAAAAGATTTACTTTCTGCTTTTACACAAGCATCTTCTGTTACTAAAGGATAATACCTATAGGTTCGATTATTCTTTTCAAAACCAACAGCCTCTTTTTTTACCAATCGACTCACTAATGTTTTTACAGTAGTAGGTCTCCACTGGGTTGTTTTTTCTAAAGCATCAATCATTTCATTAGTTGTAATAGGTGATTTCTCCCAAAGAACTTTCATCACTTTCCACTCTGATTCAGATATTTGCGGAATTTTATTCATGTTCTCACCTCCTTTTGACTACGAGTGTAGTCTATATATAGACTACACTCGTAGTTTAGTTTTGTCAATAGGATATTTTTTAAGCTCCTAAATGACTAGGAGCTTTTATTTGTTCTTTTTATATAAAATTTTACTTTCCAAAAACTCTACTCCAAAATCCTTTTTCTTTTCATTCTGCTTATTATTTATATGAAATATAGATGAACAATTCAAAATGAATATCATACAGTAATAGTAATCTTAGAAAATATATGTGGAACGAGAATTTTAATTGAATAGATCGTTACTCTAGATTTTCTATTGCAGTTTTTACACGAATCATTTTCGCACCCCAAATTGACTATACCCCTATTTGTTTTTTATAAAATATTTAAAAACTTCTAATGGGATTTTAAATAAAGCTCCCATAATGACTATAAAAATAATATAATTTTTATAACTTTTATTTGTATATTACTTAATTTAATCAGTCTAACTTCCGTTACTGAAAACTTATAAAAAGTTATAAATCATTATATAATACAATAATTTATAATGCTT
>NZ_RYYS01000001.1 GCF_004138215.1 Anaerophilus nitritigenes | reverse complement strand
CTTAAGTTATCCTTATTAATAAATTTTCTTCTGATATAAAGTAAATCTTGATAGTTTTCACCATGATTACCAGAAGCAATACGTTTTAATCCAGTATTGGTGCCTAAACCATAGAGTGATAAGATAAGACGTTTTTGAATAGTGAAGCGAGGTAATCTTTCATGGGTTGCAACTGTTTTAAAATGATCAGTAAAGCCTACCTGTAGATCTGTCTCTTTTAATACATCAAGTAAGCTTGTCATAGGCCAATTGCGCATAATTTCTGTCTTTAATCGTGATAAATTAATAGGTTCCGGCTGTGGTTCGCTTGGCGAAACAGTAATCCATCCATTACTTCTATTGGATATACGTACCTTTGGATTCTTAGGAATATTTCTATCTAGCTGTGATAAAGCTGCATACATGGCTTCTTTAAGTGTGCTAATAAATTTTTCAGTATCTAACGGTTGCTTTAAAGCTTTATAATTGGCTTCTCTGTGTTCTTCAAAATCCGTTGGTAGATCTTCATCAGGATTTCTATATCTATTTGCACCAGTTACCCATACTTCTTTACAACGTAATTTATCTCTTAATGCTTGTAAAGCTACAATTTCGTAATTAATCCTATTAATCCGTTCTTGCCCTTTATCATCTTTTTCAATAACTGCTTCTCTCATTGTAGGACGTATAACTCCTTCTAGGGGAATTTCATATGTATTGGTAAAATAATGAGTGCCTATACTATAATACTTTTTGATTATTTCTAAAGCTTTTATTACTGGTTGATGTACTTCGTTATTAGATCTAAATTCCAATATATTTAATATTTCAGGAACCATGCGCCGATAATGTCTACCATATGAAGATCTCATAACTGTATATACTTTTTTACGATATGCAGAACCAGTATTTTTGAATTCTTTAATCAAAGCACTTAAAGTTTTTTCACTAACAATGGGAAATAAGACTTCTTTTATTATTCCATCAGGATTGTTTAAAGCTGCATCTCCCATCTGAAAGAGAATATTTGTTTTTCCATTAACCTGCCTAAAATCATTGATAAGTTCTTTTTCTACTTTTCGCTCAGCTCTAACGCTTATTCTATGAATTATTTGGATAAGGAGTTCTATAAGATTGTCTGTGATTTCTCTTGATCTTACCAAAAAAAAAAGCTGCTAACATAGTATATCGTATGTGTTTAGGATGCCTTCGCAATTCTGGTAGTTTCTCTGATACAGCTCTTTGCTTATACTTTTTCAATGTTTTATAGGGAATGTTGACGAATAGATTCTCAGGCAAGTTTAATTGTTGGATAGTCTTTAATTTCACAACTTCTTTAAAGATACTTTCTAATCCAATGCGTCCAGGATCAGCTCTTAACTCTTTAAATGATAGATTATCTCCTTCTTCATCAAAGTCTATTTCAGATTCTTCATATGCAGTTAAATCATTTAGAAGGGAGTCTATTTTAAATATGGAGTCTTTGTTTAATTTACGAAATGTTTCATTAAAAAATTGATTTTCATAGGCATAAATAGCAGATTTAATCATTCGATCAATTCGGTCAATAGTAGGTGGTTCTAGCTGTAATTCACGAAACCGAGCATATGCTGATACCTTTAAATGTTCATATTCAGCATCATGATAAAGAATCTGCTTTATTAACCAATTAGTTATTGCTTCAATGTCCTTATTTGTTGTTTCCTTAAATCCAAAAAAATCTCTTATTTGAGCACGATGATATTTAATGGAACGGCCACGCCAATCGTATTCATCGAAAAGAGTATTTTTAAGATCAAGCTGCTTTGCAATATAAGATATCACAATTTTAGGAATTTCATTCTTATGATTTGGAAACCTTGCTTCCTGTTGGAAAAATTTAAAAGAAATAGCAAAACCCAACCGTGTTGCTCCTGACTTGTTGCTTAACAAAGTATACTCATTAGGTAAAAAAGTAAAATTTTCGATTAATTCATCCATCTCCCAGTTTCGTTTCATCAAGTATCTCTCCTTAGCTTATTATAATTTGGTATTTATAATGTTTTCGGCTGTTTTTGATGGGATGAATATACCTTTAAAAGTTGAAAATATGTTAATAAATGGAACTAATTTGTGGTATAATTAGATACTGATTGTGCGTTAAACTAATGGTTAGTTTTATTTACTTTTTAAAGTATTTTATAGATAAAGTATCTGTAAGTAAAAAAACTAAAAATATAAATCTTATAATATGTGCAACTATCGTTTTATGAGCAATAAAATGGTAGTATATCAAAGCTATAGGGAAAATTATATACGTTAATATATTAAAATATTTATTCTTTATACGATACATTATTTTTCCTCCTTTATTAAAGCGAATAGTAACTTTTATATAAATAAT